>NZ_JBSXNV010000039.1:0-582573 GCF_056857795.1 Aliiroseovarius sp. B-4 | reverse complement strand
ATGCGCCGTCGAGATCGTGATACCACGTGCTTTCTCTTCCGGTGCGCCGTCAATCTGATCATACGCCTTGAAGTCACCAAAATACTTGGTAATCGCAGCGGTCAGCGTCGTCTTGCCGTGGTCAACGTGGCCAATCGTGCCAATGTTGACGTGCGGTTTGGAGCGTTCAAACTTTTCCTTAGCCATGTGCCATAAGCCTTGTGTCTGATGGGGTTTCGCCGAACCCGGGTTCAATATCGCGCGCTGACTACTCGTTCACGTCGGGAAAATCAAGGCTTCCGTGGCCCGTATGGTCCGGAAACATACGATTGTTTCATTTCGGAATCCCCGAACCGTCGTATGACTTTGCAACATGGACCTAGTCGCTGCCGGGCCAAGCCTTTTTGTCCGGCAAAGTCGGGTCAGATCGCGCCGCGGGTTCGCGACTGCAAACCGTCTGCAAGGATCGCCAGGCGCTGGGTTCAAGGATGGACCCATAGGTCCGACCGTCAACCACCGCCGCCTGCGCCGCCGCGATCCGTTTACCCATCTGCGGATGCGACATGAAATGGGCTACAATCCCTTCGGCATCGCCATATTCCGCCAACAACCTTTCAAACATTGTGCCCAGCGCCGCAGGTGACACGCCGGCATTGTCCAACAGGTTATAGGCATAGTCGTCGGCGGTAGCCTCGGCCGATTGGCTATAAGATGCATTGATCAGTTGATTTGCCAGGAAAAGTGCGATTGTCCCGCCAGCGAAATCGCCAAACAGAAGACCCAGCACGCCCAGTGAGCCAGCCGACCGCAGCGCATCGCGAGTCGGGTCGCGGTTTACGACATGGCCAATTTCATGGGCCAGAACGGCTGCAATCTCTTCCGGGTTTTCGGCCTGTTCGATCAATCCGCGGAAAAAGACAATACGTCCACCCGGCAAGGCAAACGCGTTGATCATGTCGTGATCAAGAATGTGAATCTGGACGTCATATGGCAGATCGGATGCCGGGTTCAGGCTGTCATACATGGCCTGCATCGCCGCGTTCCCGGCGGGCGCTTCGCAGATCGGCGTTCCAACCAGCCCGGTTTCGTCCAACGCCAATCGGATTTGTTCGAATGTGGTGTCACCCAACGCCTTTTCGCCCTCGGGCGGCAACATCACGGCCAGTTGCGCGGCCATCATCGGGACCAGCACGAAGATGATCGCCGCCACTGATGCGGCCGCGCCGCCCGCCCATGTCACCAGCTTGGAGACCGGGATTGCCCGGTCGCGCTTTTTCAGATGTGGCGCGCGGGTTCGAAGCTGAGCCTCAACATTCTTATCCCGAAGGTAAAGCCGCGCGATATTGTCGCCAGAGCGACTGACCACCAACGCATCCGTGTCCGCCTGATCGGGTTCGGCCCGCAACTCAGCCCAGCGCCAGATCAGCGACTGGCCATCGGGCTGCGCAAGCTCAAGCCCATCTGCCAGAAGGCGCACCGAAACGCGCTTCAAAACGGCGCGTTCCCCGGCAACAAAATCCGCAAAAGTGGTGGCGGCTGATTGTGTTTCGGTCAAATTGCTGCCCCCACGTCCAAGGCTTCGGCAAACCCTTCTGCTTCGGCAAACTCATCACGGTCACGTTGCACGATCTGGTGCAGATCTCCGGCGTTCAGAATCTGTGTCACCTCTGCAAAATGCGCGGCGATCGGCAGCGTGATCCAGGCATGGGTCATCGCCCGATACCCGAGGAAGATCGCGAAGTAGACGATGATCAACACGGGAGTGCCGGCCGTTAGCATTGCTTCGAACTGTTCGGGGTTCTCGATATCAACTCCTACACCCCCGACCGCAACCAGAATGATCCCCGTGACGATAAGGGCCAGACCCGTGAAGACCAAATAAATCAGAAACCAGCCCAGCGCATAGATGCCCACAATGGTCCAGGGCCGCGGGGATGTGCGAAATCGCATCGCGCCCAGCTTTTTCGTCTCGGTCATGCGCTTGAAACTGTCGGCACGCCAATAGGCCAAGCCATAAACAAACCACGGCACTGTCAGCACAAAGGTCACAAGCCAGGCCGAGTTCTCAAATGCGGCGGCCATTCCCCCGGCAACTGCGGACAGTCCAAGCGGATAGTAAATGTGCTTCATGGAGCCGAACAGCATTCCACGCCGCCCGCCCTGAACAAATATCTGATCGCCATAATAGGTGTGACCAACCCGATACTTCTCAAGCCAAAGCGTGGTCAGCGGCCACGCCAATCCGGCCGTCAGAATGGCAAGCCCCCAATGCACCATGGCGCGCCACGCATAGCCCCATGCCCCCGGCTCCAACCCGAAGCGAATACCCCGCCAGCGGGTGCGCGCCAAGATATAGCGGCGCGCGCGATATTGCGCGAAGAATACGATAGGCGCCAAACCTGCCAGGCTGAGAAGATAGGCTGCGACGTTTCCATTAAGCAGCGCAAAGCTGACATACATCAGTAGAAGGTTCACGACGCCGATGTAAAACGCCATGAAAACCACGGCGACCAGAAAACCCAGAAGTTTCTCCAGCGGGTCGCCTACATATTCCAACGGTATGCCGCCGGGACGGATGGCGCTCCAGTAATATCGGCGCAGACGGGTCTTGGCCCAGAACCGATAGAAGCCCAGCGTCAGGATGGTCAGGATGCCAGTTCTAAGCGCCAATCCCAGCATCGGACCTTTGCGTCCCGAGTATGTGATATGCAGAGTGGCCGGCGGCATTGGTCAGTCAAACTTGTTGTCACGCGGGAAACCGTGTGGCGGAGCTTTACCTACTCCGGCGCGCTTGCCCAACCAGGGCGACATATTCACCTCGGTCCGGGTGCGGTCGCCGGTGGCGGGCCATGAAAGCCCGACCTCCCAATCAAAGGTCTTGGCATCGGACAGCCCGCCATCCAGTTCAAGCACGCCCTGCTTGCCGCGGGCGCTGTGGTATTTCTGGAGTCGCACGCCTTTGCCGCGTGTCATCTCGTTGATCTCGGCCACCGGGAACACCAGCAGCTTGCGATTCTCGGATACGATTGCGACGTGATCGCCTTCGACCGGTTTGCAAATCTTAGCCCGCGCATCGCCCACGTTCAGCACCTGCTTGCCGTTCTTGGTCTGCGCCAGAACATCGTCTTCGTTGACGATAAACCCGTTCCCTTCGGTCGAGGCGACAAGCAACCGCCGTCCGGGCTGGTGGATAAACAGGTCTATGATCTCGGCCTCGTTCGGCAGATCGACCATCAGGCGCAGGGGTTCGCCCATGCCCCGCCCGCCCGGCAGACTGGCCGCGGAAAGTGTGAAGAATTTGCCGTTCGAATCAAATACAAGCAGCTTGTCGGTGGTTTCGGCATGAAACACGAAACGAGGCGCGTCGCCGTCGCGGAACTTCAACTCACGCGTCAGGTCGATATGCCCCGACATGGCGCGAATCCAGCCCATTTGCGAACAGACAACTGTGATCGGCTCTTTCTCGATCATCGCTTCCAGCGGTACGTCTTCGACTTCGCCCGCTTCGGCAAACTGGGTGCGACGGGCACCGCCTTCATAATTCTTGCCAAACAGCTTCTTGGTTTCTTTCAACTGGTCAGATATCCGCGCCCATTGAACGTCTTCGCTGTCCAGCAAGTCCTCAAGCCCGGCACGTTCTTCCATCAAAGCGTCACGCTCGCGCACCAGCTCGATTTCCTCCAAGCGGCGCAAACTACGCAGGCGCATGTTCAGAATTGCATCTACCTGAACCTCGGACAACTCGCCTTCGCCCGGTGCCGGGCTGACATAGTCCTCCTCGTTCATCGCGCGGACGTGATCGCGGCCCCAATCCTCGCGCATCAAGGCGGGTTTGGGGTCGTCATCATAACGGATGATGTCGATCACGCGATCAAGGTTCAGGAAGGCGACGATGAAGCCTTCCAGCACCTCAAGCCGGTGGTCGATCTTCTCCATCCGGTGTCGCGAGCGACGCAGCAGCACATCGCGGCGGTGGTCAAGAAACGCGCGCAGCACCTCTTTCATCGAACAGACCTTCGGCGTCACACCGTCGATCAACACGTTCATGTTCAGGCTGAAGCGCGTCTCAAGGTCCGAGTTGCGGAACATCAGGTTCATCAGAAGCTCGGCATCCACATTCTTGGATTTCGGCTCCAGCACAATGCGGATGTCGTCAGCACTTTCATCACGAATGTCACCCAGGATCGGAACCTTTTTGGTCTGGATCAACTCGGCAATCTTTTCGATCAGCTTGGATTTCTGAACCTGATACGGGATCTCGGTCACGACGATCTGCCACTGACCACGGCCCAGATCCTCGATTTCCCATTTACAGCGCAAACGGAATGACCCGCGCCCGGTGCGATAGGCTTGGGCAATGTTCTCGCGTGGTTCAACGATGATGCCGCCGGTCGGAAAATCCGGCCCTGGCACATAGTTCAAAAGCGTATCGTCGCGGGCATCCGGCACCTTGATCAGATGCAAACAGGCGTCGATCAACTCGGCAATGTTATGGGGCGGAATGTTGGTGGCCATCCCGACAGCAATGCCGGACGACCCATTGGCCAGCAGATTCGGAAACTCAGCCGGAAGAACCACCGGTTCCGTCAGACGACCATCATAGTTGTCGCGATAGTCGACGGCATTTTCATCCAACCCGTTCAACATCGCCTCGGCGACGAAGGTCATGCGGGCTTCGGTGTATCGGCTTGCGGCCGGGTTGTCCCCGTCGATATTGCCGAAGTTACCCTGCCCGTCGACCAGCGGATAGCGCACTGCGAAATCCTGTGCCAAACGCGCCATCGCATCATAGATCGCCGCATCCCCGTGCGGGTGAAAATCCCCCATCGTATCACCGGAAATCTTTGCTGATTTCAGGAACTTGCCACCCGATGCCAGCTTCAACCGCGACATCGCGTAAAGGATGCGGCGGTGCACTGGTTTCAATCCATCGCGCGCGTCAGGCAAGGCCCGGTGCATGATGGTTGACAGGGCATAGGTCAGATAACGATCCCCAATCGCCCGGCGCAAAGGCTCGGACACAGAAAGGGACTTTTTATTGCTGTCGTCGGTCAAATCGTTCATAATTGTTGTGTATCGAGTGCTGTGAGAAGGGTAAAGCTACTGTGGGAAAGGATAACGATCTTTCCCCTGATATTTTGGATGACACGGTGTTCATTTTAACACCAGCTAGACGAACTCCAGTTTGAGATATGTCGGTAAGGGGCTGACATTCGGAACCGCGCGCGGGTTTTTGCGTTAAATAGTTGAACAGAAGATCGAAAAGATCTCGTCAAGGGTATTTGGTTAAGGGGAAATATTGTGGGAATTATCAAACTAAGCTGCCTGACAGTCGGGGCGCTTGGCGTCGCGATGGTCCATTTCGGACGGGACGGCGATTTGCCAGTTGATCGTATCGGGCGTGAACCGACGATCGCGCAGGACACGATTGTGCCCGTGTCCGCATCGCTTGATGCTGGGATCTCGGCATCGCCCGAAACCGCAGAGGGTGAAATCATCGC
This sequence comes from Aliiroseovarius sp. B-4, assembly GCF_056857795.1. Lineage (NCBI taxonomy): Bacteria > Pseudomonadati > Pseudomonadota > Alphaproteobacteria > Rhodobacterales > Paracoccaceae > Aliiroseovarius > Aliiroseovarius sp. B-4. The sequence continues at coordinate 577,093 of NZ_JBSXNV010000039.1, read as the reverse complement.
AACGGCGAACGCGGCACCAACCGTTACACCGCCGGTCGCAGCAGCTCCCGCGCGATTGACGGTCGTTCCTGTCACCGTTGAAAACGCGTCTGCACCGCAAACGCCCGCCGAACGTGCAGAAGCGGCGGCCCGGCAGATGGCATCGAAGATTACAAAGCCGGCACCAGCGGCAGCGAGCCTGAAAACAGTGGCTTTTCCAACCGCGCTCGTCAGCGGCACGACTGTAAATATGCGCGCGGGACCGTCGACAAGCTACGGTGTTGTCGCCAGACTGACGCGCGGGACCGAAGTCTATGACATGGGCACCGCCGCCGGTGGTTGGAGCCAGATCAAAGTGGTCGAAACCGGGGAACGTGGCTTCATGGCATCAAGTTTCCTGGACCCTCAATTCTAGCGGCTTTCCGACCACATTGAACGCAGACAAAATAAGCGACCTGCTTGATCCGCCCGTCGTTTTCCGTTGACCCGCCGGAGCCCTGCCGTCTTAGTGTCGCCAACGCAACCAATCAGACAACGCGGTGGCCATGACAGACAAATCCATTCTTATCACCGGTTGCTCCTCTGGCATCGGATATGTCGCGGCCCACACATTGGCCAAGCGCGGCTGGCGCGTCTTTGCCACCTGCCGGAAAGACGCCGATTGCGACCGCCTGCGCTCTGAAGGCTTGGAGAGTTTCGTGCTGGACCACGCGGACGAGGCCAGCATGGACGCTGCTGTCGCAGAAGTCACCAAACGCACTGGTGGCACGCTTGACGCATTGTTCAATAACGGTGCCTTCGCAATCCCCGGCGCGGTCGAAGATCTGCCCACGGACGCGCTGCGGTCGATTTTCGAAACAAACCTGTTCGGCTATCACCACCTGACACGGCTGGTCCTGCCTATCATGCGGGCGCAGGGGTATGGCCGGATCGTCAATAACTCGTCCGTTCTTGGTTTTGCTGCAATGCCCTGGCGCGGCGCTTACGTGGCATCCAAATTTGCACTCGAAGGCCTGACTGATACCTTGCGACTTGAGATGCGGGGCACCGACATTAAAGTGATCCTGATCCAGCCGGGCCCGATCACCACGAAGATCCGCCAGAATGCACAACCGCATTTCGAACGCTGGATCGACTGGGAAAACAGCCCACGTGCTGGCCTGTATCGCAAGCTGCGCGAACGGCTTTATGATGACAGCGGCACACCGGATCGGTTCGAACTGCCGCCGTCTGCCGTTACCGAAAAGCTGATCCACGCGCTGGAACATCCGAAGCCAAAGCCGCGATACTATGTCACCACCGCGACTCGGATCGCGGGGATTGCCCGGCGGGTTCTGTCGACCCGGATGGGCGATCGCTTGACGCCAAATGGCTGACCTCAACCGATTGCCCCTCGCAATTTCCACCTCACAGGGCTATCTGATCAGGAACTAGGACCGAGGATCTTTCATGTTCGACGACCCGTTATTTGTTATTGTCGTGTTGGCCTGCGCTGCGGTGCTGATCATCCTGATGCTGGGCATCGGATCGTTCGGTATCGGCGGCGAGACCTCGCGAAAATACTCCAACAAGATGATGCGATGGCGGGTCGCAGCACAGGCCATTGCCATCGCATTGATCCTTCTGTTTGTCTGGCTGCGCGGAGGTACAGGCTGATGGTTGTTCTGAACAAAATCTATACCCGCACGGGTGACAAGGGCGAGACGGCTTTGGGTGACGGATCGCGAGTCGCGAAACATTCGGCGCGCGTGGATGCCTATGGCACCGTGGACGAAACCAATGCCACGATCGGACTGGCAAGACTGCATGCCGATGGTGACATCGACGCAGCCCTGGCGCGCATTCAGAATGATCTGTTCGACCTGGGGGCAGACCTCTGCCGCCCGGAAATGACAAAGGATGCCGAAGCCGAATACCCGCCACTGCGCATGGCGCAGGAACAAGTTGATCGGCTTGAGGTCGAGATCGACGCGATGAACAAGGCATTGGAGCCGCTGCGCAGCTTCATCTTGCCGGGTGGATCGGCGCTGGCTGCCCATCTGCACCTGTCGCGCACCGTCAGCCGCCGTGCCGAACGTCTGGCCACCCATTTGGCCACGCAGGAAGATATAAACCCGGTAGCCGTGAAATACCTGAACCGCCTGTCGGATTGGTGCTTTGTCGCCGCACGCGTGGCAAATGACGATGGCAAAGCCGACGTACTTTGGGTGCCCGGTGCCAACCGCTAGGCTTTCCAAGCTCATCGCCGCCATGCCGCCTTTTGGAAACATTCTTGTAACGAATCCCCGTCAAAAGCAAAAAACGCGGCGTCCTTTGGACAGAACGTGACGATTTTGCGCTGTTTTCAGCGCCCCTGACCCGATAAACGGAAGAAGAACTGAGACCGCCCCATCCGGGGCCTAATTGGGAGAGACACGCCAATGAAGGTGCTTGTGCCTGTGAAGCGCGTGATCGACTACAACGTGAAGGTTCGTGTAAAAGCGGACGGATCCGGTGTCGATCTTGCAAACGTAAAAATGTCGATGAACCCCTTTGACGAGATTGCCGTCGAAGAAGCCATCCGCCTGAAAGAAGCCGGCAAGGCCGAAGAGATCGTCGTCGTGTCGATCGGCGTGAAGCAAGCTCAGGAAACCCTGCGCACCGCGCTGGCGATGGGTGCTGACCGCGCCATTCTGGTGGTCGCTGCTGATGATGTTCATAACGACATCGAACCGTTGGCCGTTGCAAAAATCTTGGCGAAGGTTGTTGAAGAAGAACAGCCGAACCTGGTTCTGGCAGGCAAGCAAGCCATCGACAATGACATGAACGCCACCGGCCAGATGCTGTCAGCCTTGCTGGGTTGGTCACAAGGCACGTTCGCATCCGAGCTGGACATTGACGGCGACAAGGCCGTTGTGACCCGCGAAGTGGATGGCGGTCTGCAAACCATCAAGGTTTCGATGCCAACCATTGTCACCGTCGATCTGCGTCTGAACGAACCGCGCTATGCCTCGCTGCCGAACATCATGAAGGCGAAGAAGAAGCCGCTGGACGAAAAAACCGCCGCCGATTACGGCGTCGACGTCACGCCGCGCCTTGAAATCGTTTCGACCACTGAACCCGCCGCGCGGGCCGCTGGCATCATCGTGGGTTCGGTCGACGAACTGGTAGAGAAACTTAAAGAAGCGGGGGCTGTATAATGGCTGTTCTTCTTCTCGCAGAAGTCAACAATGGCGAACTGGCGATGGACGCCACCGCCAAGACTGTCACGGCCGCGAAAGCGCTGGGTGATGTGACCGTTCTGGCCGCTGGTGCCTCGGCCGCTGCGGCGGGTGACGCTGCCGCGAAAATCGACGGCGTGTCGAAGGTGCTGGTCGCCGAGGATCCATCGCTGGGTCATCGTCTGGCAGAATCGACCGCAGCCCTGATCGTATCGTTGGCTGGCGATTACGAACATATCGTTGCCCCGGCCACCACCGACGCCAAGAACGTGATGCCCCGCGTGGCCGCGTTGTTGGACGTTATGGTGATTTCGGACGCATCTGGTGTGGTTGATGCCAATACGTTCGAGCGCCCGATCTATGCGGGCAACGCCGTTCAGACCGTGAAATCGTCAGATGCGAAAAAGGTCATTACCTTTCGGACATCGACATTTGACGCCGCTGGCGAAGGTGGGTCCGCTTCGGTTGAAACCATCTCGGCCGCCGAAAACCCCGGCCTGTCGGAATGGGTCGAGGACAAGGTTGCCGAAAGTGACCGGCCCGAACTGACCTCGGCTGGTGTGGTCGTGTCCGGCGGTCGTGGCGTTGGCTCGGAAGAGGATTTCAAACTGATCGAGCAACTTGCAGACAAGCTGGGTGCGGCCGTTGGTGCATCACGTGCAGCGGTCGATTCGGGTTATGCCCCGAACGACTGGCAGGTGGGTCAGACCGGCAAAGTCGTCGCCCCGGACCTGTATATCGCGGTCGGCATTTCGGGCGCCATTCAGCACCTGGCTGGCATGAAGGATTCGAAAATCATCGTTGCGATCAACAAGGACGAAGAGGCGCCGATCTTCCAGGTCGCAGATTTTGGTCTGGTCGCCGACCTCTTCACAGCCGTCCCGGAACTGACCGAAAAGCTCTGACGTTTGAACGATCCGAATAGACTAAGGCCTGCCATTTGTGCGGGCCTTTTTCGTTCCCGACTTACCGAAGCCGGTCAATGGCGTCATGCACGGCGCGGCTTGCGTTTTGATGGGCGATGTTGCCCAGCATGTCGCGTGTGGCTGGTTCGTCCATATCGGCATAGACCAACCCGCGATGCCCATCTTCCTTCTGTTGCCGAGACACCGCAACCTCGACAACATCCGCGACAAAAGGCGCGATGGCTCGCACCATGTCATGATCGACAAACAGCGGGTCCGACCCATTGATGCCGTTCTGCGCGCCTTCGCTGATCCGGTGATCGGCCAGCCACAGCAGCACGACTTCGCAGTCCAGCTTCGCGATTAGAAGTTTCATCCGCGCAACCCATGCCGTGCGCAGCTCTTGCACGATCTTGGCGAACCGTTCAGCCGATGTGTCGTGCAGAGCCGTCAAAAGATGGCGCGTAAAGTTGAACTCGGTTAAATCAATCTCGCCATACAGCTCTTTCAACAGGTTCGAACCGCGCAGAAACCTGTCATTACGTCGTGGGTGCACAGAATAGAACCGGTTCGACATGTTATGCGCGCCGGGCACTTGCAACACGGTTACTTTGGCGCGGTTGCACAGCGTCAGCAACCCATGATCATGCAAAAAGGCGTCCACCCCGGCATTCTGACATCCAAAATTCGCGACCTGCAAACCAAGCTCCAATTGCAGCAGGTCCGGATAGGGATGCGGGAGGTATTTGCCAAATGTCTCGGTCCCGCCCAGCACCGCAATATATGGCGTGGCCAGCTTCTTTTTCGGACCACGAAACAGAATTTTCGACGTCCCGTATCTGCACAGTTGATAGTTCAGAGGACCTTTGCCCAAGGTATCGTAAGCCATTCCACCCACTCCAATTAAATTCACCCGAAACGATGATTCGCATAAACTGGTTTTCAATTGGCTAACCCTCAAATGCAGCTAATCTTTTTAGGTGGTGCTTAACCCTTGCACCCCCGCCGCGCTGCCGCATACTCTGTCGCAAGACAATGAAAGGGATCAGATGAGCATCGAGACGATTGGCATTGTGGGTGCCGGGCAAATGGGCAACGGCATCGCGCATGTGATGGCACTGGCCGGTTACGAGGTGCGCCTGAACGATATCAGTCGGGACAGTCTGGATGCAGCCATGGCGCGTATCGCGAAGAACATGGAGCGCCAGGTTTCACGCGACGCGATCACATCCGAAGAACGTGATAAAGCACTGGGCCTGATCTCGACCACGTTGAAATTACCGGACATCGGCGCAACCGATCTGATCATCGAAGCAGCAACCGAAAATGAAGCCCTTAAGAAGAAGATTTTCGACGGGCTTTTGCCGCATCTGAAACCTGAAACGATCCTGACATCGAATACCTCGTCCATCTCGATCACGCGGCTGGCCAGCGGCACGGACCGCCCGGAACGGTTCATGGGGTTCCACTTCATGAACCCGGTTCCGGTGATGCAGCTTGTGGAACTGATCCGGGGCATCGCAACTGATCAGGAAACGTTCAAAGCCTGCCATGGCGTTGTGGAGCGTCTGGGCAAAACCGCCGCCAGCGCCGAAGATTTTCCAGCCTTCATCGTCAACCGCATCCTGATGCCAATGATAAACGAGGCGGTTTACACGCTTTACGAAGGTGTGGGATCAGTGCAGAGCATCGACACATCGTTGAAACTGGGTGCCAATCACCCGATGGGGCCACTGGAACTGGCAGATTTCATCGGGCTGGACACCTGTCTTGCCATCATGAACGTTCTGCATGACGGGTTGGCGGATACCAAATACCGCCCCTGCCCGCTTCTGACCAAATATGTCGAAGCTGGATGGCTTGGCCGGAAATCCAAACGTGGGTTTTATGACTATCGCGGTGACACGCCCGTTCCAACACGGTAACGGCGATCTGACTAATCGCTAGGCTTGCCCAAGGCGAGCGTATGAGCGCGCAGCCAGCCCATGAAGCCGCGTGGATCGGTGTGCAGACGCGCCATTTCCTGATCCGTCAGCACCGTCCCGATCACAGGTTTCTGCGGGCGGTTGCAGCTTTTGACGATCTCATGCAGCAACAAGGCCTGCCGCATGGTGGCCGACAACCGGTTGGCGATCTGATACCAGCGTGAGTTCGCGCCGGGGAAGTAGATCGGCACCACCTCGGCCCCGGAGCGGCGGATCAATTGCGCGGTAAAGACATTCCATTCCCGCTCAATCGCCGGGCCGAACAGCGTGTTTGACGACGCAACGACACCAGACGGGAAAAGGGTTACAAGCCCGCCGGCTTTCAGATGCGCCATGGTCTTGGCGCGCATTTCGACCATCTTTTGTTGCGCTTCAGGATCATGTGGAAATGGCACGGGGATCATGTAGGACGACGCAACCTGATCCAACCCATCCAGAACCGAGCGGCTGAGAATGCGATAATCCTGACGGCGACGACCGATCAGTTCAGCCAACACCATCCCGTCCACCAATCCATGCGGGTGATTGGCAACCGCAATCACCGGACCGTCGGGTGGAATATTCCGCAGTTGATCTTCAGGCGTTTCGACACGAATGCCCATCACGTCCAGACAGGCACCCCAGAACGCCTGCCCCTTCGGCGCGCCCCGCTTTTCCAGTTTTCGGACCATGCGCAGGATCGAGATCTTGCCGGTGAACCATTCGACAATCCGGATCACGTAGGACTGGACCGGGTTGTTCAGGGAATTAGCATAGGTCAGGTTGCGACGGTCATACTGGTCGTGAGACAGGTCATCCTGACTGCTTTCGACCATATCGCTGTCTGCGTTATTCACGACGTCTTGTCCCATATACAACCCGCGGCACGCGCCCTACATGCCTTCGCCGAACTTGTCTTCAACCAATTCGGTCAATGCCGCCATCAGTTCGGCAGCTTGCGGACCCGAGGTTTCGACGTGGATCTTGGTGCCCTGCGACGCTGCCAGCATCAACAGACCCATGATCGAATCCCCTTCGGCATCAATCCCATCTTTGGATACGCGGGCGGTCGCGTCATGGTTTTCGACCGTATCAACGAATTTGGCCGATGCACGTGCGTGCAGCCCTTTGACGTTGATGATCTCCAATTCGCGGCTCGTGCTCATACACTACAACTCCTGTATACCATCAATACAGTCGATGTATTTTCGACCCGCTGCAAGCGCCTTGCTCGTGGACATGTCAATCGGCAGATGTCGGGTCTTGGCCAGCTTCACCAACATGGGCAAATTGGCCCCATACAGGATTTTTCTGTCGGCCTTGCAACACGCCGGAAGCGACAGGTTGGCGGGCGATCCGCCAAACATGTCGACGACGACCACCACACCATCACCTTCGTCGACGGCATTGGCAGCTTCGGCAATCTCGGATTGTTTGCTGTCCCGGTCGCAATCCGCGGCGGTCGAGATTGCACGCACACCGGGTTGTTTGCCGACAACATGTTCGACAGCGGCAAGATATTCCCTTGCAAGCCCGCCATGCGCGACGATCACAATGCCGATCACGCTCGTTACCCCAACTGCTTCGACGCCGGCCCCGTTTCGGCGCGGCGTTCCAATTCCCGATGTCTAATTGACACTTGCCAACCCTTGTGTGCAAGCGTCTTTGCCAATCTTTCCGTAAGGGCAACCGAGCGGTGTTGCCCTCCGGTACACCCGAAACCGATTGCCAGATGCGATTTCCCCTCATCGCCATATGCTGGGATCAGAAAATCCACCAACTCTGCGACACGGGTGAAGAACTCGTCAAACCGCGGATCCTTGGCGACATAATCTGCAACGGCATCAGTGCGGCCATCCAGCGATCTAAGCGACGGTTCCCAATGCGGATTGCGCAGGAACCGTGCATCCAGCACCATATCAAGCCCACGCGGCACGCCCCGCTTGTAGGAAAACGAATGGACTGACACCGCCAGATTTTCCGCACCCGACTGCGACAGCCATTGCATCAGTTCCTCTTTAAGGTCATGCGGCGACAGGTCCGACGTGTCAATCAGCACATCCGCGCGGCCCCGGATCGGGGCCAGAAGCTCGATCTCGCGGGTGATGCCGTGATCCGGCGTTTCTGCCGGGGCAAGCGGGTGACGACGCCGGGTTTCCGAATAGCGGCGGATCAACATCTCGCGCGAGCAATCCAGATACAACACCTCGACATCATGGTTTTCATTTTCGCGCAGGTCTTCGATCACCTGCAACATCATCTCGGTGGAAAAATCGCGGTTACGCACATCAACGCCCAGCGCCAGCGGGTGATCCAGTGCCGGGCCGCCCAGAACCCTGCCAATCAAGGACAAGGGCAGATTGTCGATGACCTCATAGCCGATATCTTCCAGCACGCGGATAGCCGTGGTTCGCCCGGCGCCGGATGGGCCGGTGACTAGAACCACTTTCTGTCCCGTGTTGGCATTGTCGTCGGTCATCATCATCGCCTAGCTTGTTTCGTCATACCTGCCGGATTTCAGCAGGTGGTATAGCGCACATGCGAAGTAAGGCGCGTCAACCCGCAAAACAAGGTCGATATCATATCCGCCAATGTTTGTGAGGTGTCGTGAAGCCGGATGGCGCGCCAGTTCGTCCCTGGATAGATCAACGACCAGTTGCAAACGTGCCGACGCCTTCCATGGAACATTGACAAGCCCGACGCCACGCGCTTCGATCACCCCTTGCAGGCGGTCAGGGGCCAGAACGATCGGCCCATCTTCCCTGACTTTGACGCGGCTGTAATCATCCGAGACCAGCTTTGCCCCCAGCCCGATCAACTGCAACGCAAGCGAAGACTTTCCCGAGCCTGACGGCCCAACGATCATCGCGGCCGCATCGCCAACGGCAATCGTCGTTGCATGAAAGCCAAGCGGCTGCATCGGGTCATTCTCGGTCACACCGGAAGGCCAACCACGAAACGCGCCCCCAACGGGTCAGACGTGAGATCGGCGTCTGTAGGGCGAATATTTTCCGCCCAGATCACACCGCCATGGGCTTCGACAATCTGCTTCGAGATCGCCAACCCCAAGCCCGAATTGTTGCCAAACTGGCTTTCAGGGCGTTCCGAATAGAACCGTTTGAAAATCTTGCTCAACGCCTGTTCGGGGATGCCTGGACCGGTGTCTTCAATCACCACCAGCACACGGTTTTCTCGTCTGCGAACCCAAACGCGGATCGCGTCACCTTCGTCACAGAAGCTCAGCGCATTGGTGATCAGGTTCACAAACACCTGCGCCAACCGGGCTTCCAACCCTCGGATAAAGATCGGGTCCGGCGGCAGGTCGGTGATGAACTCAACACCTTTGTCGCTGCCTTCATTGCCCAGATACTCGGTCAGGTTGCGCAGCATTTTCAGAAGGTTGAACTCTTCCTCTTCTTCCTTCACCAACTCGCTGTCCAGCCGAGATGCGTTCGAAATGTCGCTGACCAAACGGTCCAGCCGGCGCACATCGTGGTCAATCACGTCCAGCAGTTTTCCGCGATGTTCGTCTTTTTTGGCCAGCCGCAACGTGCCGATGGCCGACCGCAGACTGGCCAGAGGGTTCTTGATCTCGTGCGCCACGTCCGCCGCGAACTGTTCGTTGGAATCGATCCTGTCGTAAAGAGCGGCCACCATCCCCCGAAGCGCGCCGGACAAACGACCGATTTCATCGGGCCGCGCGGTCAGATCAGGGATGCGAACCCGGCCAGTTCGAACACTGTTGGAATCCTTGTCGCGCCCAAGTTCTGCCGCAGCAGCAAGGTCAGACAACGGGTTTGCTATGGTCGAGGCCAGAACAAGGCTCAGACCGATTGATACAAGGATCGCGATGACAAACATTTGCAACAACTGCTCACGCTCGGCGCGGACAAGCAAATCCAGCTCTCCGGTTGCACTGGTGATCGCGACCACACCGGCCGGAACCCCGTTTTGCAGGATGGGCGTCGCGACCGAGAACACCGTGCCGCCATTTTCATCGACACCGTTCGAAACCCGCGTCGCGCCGTTCATGGCACCGGGATAGAGCGTCCGTGCCATCACTTCGGTGTCCAGCGGCAGGGACTGACCATCGCCCTTTGCGACAATGCCGGACACACCTTCCCACACAGCGTTCAGCAGATCGGTGATGATGGTTGACCCGATCTCACGCCCCAGATCGTCAACCGGTGTCGGTTCCGCCGGTGGCACACCAACAGATCGCGCCAACAAAGCCTCGTTCGCGTCGAAAACGAAAACTTCCAGACCCACCGGAAGCTGCAAATCGGACAGCGTTTCAGCGAAGTCGGGTGCGGCGGGCACCACCACCTCAGCCATCACCTCCCCTTCAGGCGCAGGTAAGTTCGGCTGCTCGGGTGCTGTGACTGCCTGATTTTCACTGGCCTGCACAAGCTGCGCTTCGAACACGTCCGCGATCAGTTCAGCCTCGACCACCAAGCCCCGTTCGCGTTGAATCAGAAGGCTGTCACGAAAGGGATTCAGATACAGAACCCCCGCAACCAAGACAACAAGACCAAGCAGATTGAACGTGATGATCTTGCGCGCCAAAGGCGACCGGTTGATCGAGATCAGCCCGCGCTGCGCCCGCTTATTGCGCAGTTCATAGTCCATCTCGCCACTCGGCGAGACCCAGTCCTCACCCAGAACAAGATCGCTTCGGGTTGTGGCTTTGGTGTCCTTCACCTTTGTCACCATCTTGTCCAACGCACGCGGCGTTATTCCTCGTTATACCGATAACCGATGCCATACAGCGTTTCGATTGCCGAAAAATCGTCGTCGGCGGTCCGCATTTTCTTGCGCAGCCTTTTGATGTGGCTATCGATGGTGCGATCATCGACATAGACTTGGTCGTCATAGGCCACATCCATCAGTTGATCACGACTTTTGACAAAGCCGGGGCGCTGGGCCAAGGCTTGAAGCAACAGGAACTCGGTCACGGTCAAGGATACGTCCTTGCCTTTCCATGACACAGCATGACGCAGCGGGTCCATCGTCAGATCGCCACGAATAAGCGATTTACTTTCTTCCACGTCGCCCGCGTCGTCTTTGGCAATCACCTCCTGCCGCCGCAACAAGGCACGAATACGTTCCACCAGAAGTCGCTGGCTGAAAGGTTTGGTCACGTAATCGTCCGCGCCCATCCTGAGGCCAAGCACCTCGTCAATCTCGTCATCTTTGGAGGTCAGGAAGATCACCGGCATGGTCTTTGTTTTTTGCCGCAAACGCTGCAACAGATCCATTCCATCCATCCGCGGCATCTTGATGTCCAGAACGGCCATATCGGGCAGTCGCTGCATAAACGCATCAAGCGCGCTTTGGCCATCATTGTAGGTTTCGACTTCGAAGCCCTCGGCCTCAAGCGTGATCGCGACGGAAGTCAGGATGTTCCTGTCATCGTCCACCAAAGCGATTCTCGACATAGGGGTCTCCTTACACTGCTCATGTTTATTTTGTTTTGCGCCATTGTCCTGTTTTCGGTCATGCGAATCAATATGTAACTGCGAATCGTGGCGCCAGGCGCAGGTCTGCCGCATGAATTGATCAGAATGCTGGCGAATTTACCGCACATTGCAACCACCCTGCGCGCAACATGATTGCGCAAACAGGTGCTTGGTTGCGCTAACTGCGCTAAAGCGACCTGTTCCATTTGAAAGGCACCATGCTATAGCGCGATTACCGGCTCTCGTTCACATGAGGGTTGGCGCGCGTGGTGGGTGCCACGCGGTTTCATGTGAACCCTAAATACGCCGGGGACAGACGGACCGGCGACAGGAGTAAAATATGACCACTGGACGGGTGAACCCAGAACGCCGCTTGGAAGATCAAGGCATCAAGGGGCTGGGCAATGTCTATTACAACTTGATGGAACCTGCTCTGATCGAAGCCGCGCTGGAGCGTGGCGAAGGATGCTTGGGGCAGGGCGGCGCGTTCCTGGTCACGACCGGCAAACACACGGGCCGTTCGCCCTTGGACAAGTTTGTCGTCAAAACCCCCAGCGTCGAGCCGCATATCTGGTGGGAAAACAACCCGCCGATGGATCCCGCCAAGTTCGACGTTCTGTATGATGACATGCTGGATCACATGAAGGGCAAGGACTACTATGTTCAGGACTTGTTCGGTGGTGCTGACCCCGCGTACCGGCTGGATGTACGCCTCGTGACCGAAATGGCATGGCACAGCCTGTTCATTCGCCACATGCTGCGCCGCCCCGACCGCGAAGAACTGGACGAGTTCGAACCCGAGTTCACCATCATAAACTGCCCGTCGTTCAAAGCCGACGCCAAACGACACGGCTGCCGGTCGGAAACCGTCATCGCGCTGAACTTCGACCGCAAGATCATCCTGATCGGCGGCACCGAATATGCGGGCGAAAACAAGAAGTCTGTCTTTACGCTTCTCAATTATATCCTTCCGGGAAAAGGTGTCATGCCGATGCATTGCTCGGCCAACCACGCCACTGGAAATCCCGTCGACACCGCAATTTTCTTCGGATTGTCGGGCACCGGCAAGACCACTTTGTCGGCGGACCCCGAACGCACATTGATTGGCGATGACGAACACGGCTGGTCGGACACCGGCACCTTCAACTTCGAAGGTGGCTGCTACGCAAAGACCATCAACCTGTCGCCCGAAGCAGAACCGGAGATCTATGCGACCACCACCAAGTTCGCGACCGTGATCGAGAACATGGTGTATGACGAGGAAACGAAGGAGCTGGATTTTGAGGATGATAGCCTGACCGCGAACATGCGCTGCGCCTATCCGCTGCACTATATCGCGAATGCGTCGAAAACCGCGGTGGGCGGACATCCCAAGAATATCATCATGTTGACCTGTGATGCGTTTGGCGTGCTGCCTCCCATCGCGCGGCTGACCCCGGCGCAGGCGATGTATCATTTCTTGTCAGGCTTCACATCGAAAGTGGCCGGGACCGAGAAGGGTGTGACCGAGCCGGAACCCACATTCTCGACCTGTTTCGGCGCACCCTTCATGCCGCGCCGCCCGGCAGAATATGGCGCGTTGCTGCGCGACAAGATTGCCAAGCATGGCGCAACCTGCTGGCTGGTTAACACCGGCTGGACCGGGGGCGCATATGGCACCGGCTCGCGTATGCCAATCCGCGCCACGCGTGCATTGTTGACTGCGGCCCTGGACGGATCGCTTGCCAATTCGGAGTTCCGCAAGGACGACAATTTCGGATTTGAAGTGCCCGTAACCGTTGAAGGAGTGCCAGACCTTCTGCTGAACCCGCGCCGCACGTGGCAGGACGCCGCTGCCTATGACGCGCAGTCCCAGAAACTGGTCGATATGTTTGCCAAGAACTTCGTTCAGTATGAAGGCGATATCGACGACGATGTGAAAGCCGTCGCGATCGGCTAAGCGGCTCTTCGACACGCTTTCAAACGCGCCTCGATCTTCGGGGCGCGTTTTACGTTCAGCCTAGCCCCACACCCCCCTGCGGATCAGGTTCAACCCCGCCACCGTCAACACGATCAGTGTTACCCGCTTGAACGTCGCCTGCGGCATCCGGTCGTGCAGCACGCCACCCAGCGCCATCCCGATCAGCGCCGGAAACAGCATCGAGATCGACATCGGCAAGGTCTGCGCATTCAGAACCCCGGATTTCAGATGGGCGACAAAAAGGGCAACGGCACCGGCGCCATAGATCACCCCCTGCACCCGCATCTGTTCTGCCTTTGGCGTATCGATCGCCGTCAGATATGCGATGGTTGGAGGCCCCCAGACGCCCGATAATCCGCCCGACAAGCCGGCGAAGGCACCGATCAGGCTTTCATCCCGCTTGCGATCCTTCGGGCGGAGCGTCGGTTTCCACCCGCTGAGTTGCATCAAGCAAAATGCCACGACCGGTACGCCGATCAAGATGAACAGCGCTGATTGGGACAACACGGTCACAAGCTGGGCGCTGAGCGTCAAGCAGATCAAAAGGGCGATCAGAAAGACGCGAAATTTGGCAACGGCCTGCCATGCAGCCATCAGACCTTGCCGAAAGGCTTGGTATCCATTTGTCACGACCGTCGGCACGATCAATGCCGCCAAGGCCTGCTCAGCCGGAAGCATAGTGGCCAGACCCGAGATCATGATAAGGGGCATTCCAAATCCGACAGCCCCCTTTACGAACCCGGCAAACACGGCGACAAATGCGGCCAGAAGCAGAGTCAACTGCGGTATTTCGGTCAATAGTCCCAATGTGTTTCCGTAACGATATGCGCGTTCCCTTCCTTCTATCGAAGCCCGAACGGTGGTGCAGCAGATAAATTACTGCGTCACTTTTGTTCGTTTTTACCATATCTGACGTATTTTTATTGCGCTGCACCTGCAAAAAGATTATTTCTCTGCAAATGCGAAATACGCGGCCGAATCCCGGCTCAGATTGTGACAGGAGACAGCGATGACAGGCGCTCTGATCGACGACCTTTTGACCCTTACCGCCGACGCACTGGCACCGGTCGAAACCGTATTTGACGCCGCAAAGGCATCGGTGCGCGACATGGTGACGGAAGGTGATCGTGTCTCGGGCCAAATGCTGGAAGATCATCAAGCCGCTGCCCATGCCCTGTCGTGGCTTGCCACCTATACCGAAAGTCTGCGCCAGATGAACGCCTGGGCAGGTCGTCTGAAGGACGATGGAAGGCTCGGCGAGATGGAGAAGCTGATCCTGCAAATCGCCTTCGGGGAGTATCTTGCCCAGATAAAGGGCGGGATCATGATGAGTCAGAATGAAATGGCGCGCTTGTCCGATATGGGGATAGACGGCTCTGCGTTGAACACTGATGCGATTGACACGCTTGTCGCCCAAGGCAACAGCCAGGCCGCCCGCACGCGGCTGGTTGCCCTGATGCGCGACAATGCCGGCCACGCCACTTTCGGGGCCACCGGGCTGGACGAAGAGCTTGAGATGATCCGCGAAACCTTCCGTCGCTATGCCGATGACAGGGTCGTTCCGAACGCGCATGAATGGCACCTGAAAGATGACTACATTCCGATGGATATCCTTGAAGAATTGGCGGAGATGGGCGTCTTTGGCCTGACCATTCCAGAGGAATTTGGCGGAATGGGGCTGTCCAAGGCCTCCATGGTGGTGGTGTCTGAAGAACTCAGCCGCGGCTATATCGGCGTCGGTTCTTTGGGCACCCGCTCTGAAATTGCCGCAGAACTGATCCTTGCCGGTGGCACGGATGCGCAGAAGGAACACTGGCTGCCCAAGATCTCGTCCGCCGAAATCCTGCCGACGGCGGTTTTTACAGAACCCAACACGGGGTCCGACCTTGGCTCTCTGCGCACCCGCGCTGTGAAGAACGCAGATGGCGATTATGAAGTGACCGGCAACAAGACTTGGATCACCCACGCCGCACGAACCCATGTGATGACGCTTCTGGCGCGCACCGATCCGAACAGCACCGATCACCGTGGCCTGTCGATGTTCCTTGCCGAAAAACAGCCCGGCGACGATGCAAACCCCTTCCCGACCGAAGGCATGACGGGCGGCGAGATCGAAGTGCTTGGCTATCGCGGGATGAAGGAATTTGAACTCGGTTTCGACGGGTTCAAGGTAAAGGGCGAAAATCTGCTCGGAGGCGAGGAAGGCCAGGGCTTCAAGCAACTGATGAAAACCTTCGAGGCCGCCCGCATCCAAACCGCCGCCCGCGCCATCGGCGTGGCCCAGAACGCGCTGGAAATCGGCATGCAATATGCCGAGGACCGCAAGCAGTTTGGCAAATCCCTGATCAACTTCCCACGCGTTGCTAATAAGCTGGCGATGATGGCGGTCGAAATCATGGTGGCCCGGCAGCTTACCTATTTCTCGGCGTGGGAAAAGGATCACGACCAACGTTGCGACCTTGAAGCTGGTATGGCCAAACTGCTGGGTGCGCGTGTGGCGTGGGCTTGCGCTGACAACGCGCTGCAAATTCACGGCGGCAACGGTTTCGCGCTTGAGTATCAAATCAGCCGCGTTTTGTGTGACGCAAGAATCCTGAACATTTTCGAAGGTGCCGCCGAAATTCAGGCACAGGTGATTGCACGCCGCTTGTTGGGCTAGCACACTGCGGTTTGCGGCCCGAGCCGACCAAACACGGTGGCCTGCGCGGTATTATACCCGGTTGCACACTACAATACGCTGGCGTATGTTTGCTTCGCGACTCGGATATCCCTACGTAACCGTATGCACCATATTGGAGCAGTTTCATGCCCGCCAACAAACCACGCCTAAATGCAGACGACTGGATCAGGGCGGGCCTGGCCGCCTTGACCTCCAACGGGCCGCAGGCGCTGAAAGCTGAACCCTTGGCCCGCGCGTTAGGAACGACAAAGGGGTCTTTTTACTGGCATTTCCAGGACGTTCCAGATTTCCATAAAAGACTTCTTGCTACGTGGGAAGACCACGCCATTGACGCGATTACGCGTAAACTGTCCGACGACAACGATCCGGTCAAACGGCTGTATCAACTCGGCGACATGGCGGCTTCGCCAGGGCTGAAAGCCGATGGTGATCTGGCCGAAACAGCAGTCCGTGCGTGGGCGTATGGTAATCCTTTGGCCTCGGAAGCGGTGCATCGTGTCGATCAAAAGCGGATGGCATTGCTGGAAGACATCCTGCGCGAACTGGACCTGACAAACCCCGATTTTGCGCGGATTATCTACAGCTCATTTGTGGGTATGGATGCTCTGTCCGCCACAGACGCGACGGGCAACAAGAACGCCATGTCCACGCTGATGGCCGCAATTCTTGCCCTTCGTGACGCTTGATCACGTTGGCAATATGACCCTTGCGGCGTAAGTTGACAGCATGAAACCGACTTTGCTCATCCCCGCCGCGCTCGCGTCCCTCGCTCTGTCCGGGTGCACGGATGAAACGATTTCCGGCTATGCCGACCGTGAAACCGTATGGACGCTGCTTGAGATTGATCGAAAGCCCTTCGACTCCAATGCGACGATCACCTTCCCGAAACCCGGTCAGATCGTCGGCGAAGCCCCCTGCAACAGTTATTCAAGCGAGCAGAAAGCGCCTTATCCTTGGTTCGAGATCGGCCCAATCGCCGCGACTCGCCGAGCTTGCGACGCTCTAGACCACGAAAGCCAGTATTTCACTGCTCTGACCGAGATGCGTCAGATTGAGGTGCAGGGCGATATGCTGATCATGTCAAACGAAACCGGTGGTCAGATGGTTTTCCTGTCGCAACGCTGACAGGCCTTGGTCAATCGTCACGCACCTCGCGTTTGAGGCGATCAATCAGCCTTGCGCGTGGTTCGGGCAACGGATTGTTGCCCAAGGCATGCGCCAGCCATTGACCAAGAAAAAAGCCGGTGGTCTGAAGCCCGGCGAGAATATTTTCACGTGCGCCGCTGCCCGCACCCAATAGTTCGGGTGGCAAGGGCAGCAGACGGTCAGCCCATTCGCCCGCCGCCTCAGCCGACACGGCCCGCCCGGTTTTGGGGGACACATAGGTCAGATCATCCATCGCCCCGGTCACGGCACAGGATGACAGGTCCAGCCCGAAACCGAGATCATCCAGCAACGACAGTTCCCATTTCAGATAAGCAGTCGGCCATGCCTCGTTCGCTCCCAGCAGGTCCAGCATCGCTTGCGTCCGCCGATAAAGCTGCGGGTGAGGCTCGCGCTCGGGCAGGGAAAACGTCAGCAGCGACGTGATCGCGTTCAGTCCAGCCAGCGCAGTGCGGTCCGATAACACCGTCGCGCGACTGCGCAAGGGTTCAACCGTATAGCTGCCGATATGTTCTTCCAGCCGCGCCCGCCACGCGACATCCAACTGCGCGCCGGGTTGCAGGATCGGGGCGATTTTCCGACTGGTGCCGCCACGCACCACGCCCGCATGGCGCCCGTGCTTTTCGGTGAACACATCAATAATCACCGAGGTTTCGCCATGCTTGCGCACGGACAAAAGCGCGCCTTGGTCCCGCCAATCCATGCCTGTCACCCTCCTGCGGTCAGACTAGCCTTCGTCGCGTGCTTGGCAATGGGGGTCAATCCGACAGGCCCGGTTCATCCAGCAGATGGCGGCCCGCCCGATCTTCAACCTCGATCACCCAAAGATCAGGGTCGAAGCTCTTTTGGCGCTCCAGTGCTGCGTCAACATCGGCCTCGTCGCCGCCAGTCAGGGCGACCCAGCACCGATCACCGGTCATCAAATCGAAACTGCGTTGATAGGCCACCGCCCGCCCGTCCAGCGTGTTCATCTTCACCAGAACTGCCCCGGCTGTCGCGTCCCCTTTGCGGGTGATGAACGCGGGAATGTCAGACAGGCGCAACCGCGTCAGATAGGCCGCAACCCACAGATCCGCGGTCAGCCGAGTCAAACGTTGCCGTCCTTGAAATCAAGCCCCATTTCCGAATAGCGCTCTTTTTCATCCAGCCAGTTCGGGCGCACTTTCACTTGCAAAAACAGGTGGATCTTGCGGCCCATGAATTCTTCCAACTCCGCACGGGCGGATTGGCTGACCGCTTTGATCGTCTCGCCTTTCTTGCCCAAAATAATGCCTTTGTGACCGTCGCGGGCGACATAGATGATCTGGTCCACACGGGCCGAGCCATCTTTGCGTTCTTCCCAATTCTCGGTTTCGACCGTCAGCTGGTAGGGCAGTTCCTGATGAAGTCGAAGGGTCAGCTTCTCGCGCGTCATTTCTGCGGCGATCATGCGCATGGGCAGATCGGCAATCTGATCCTCGGGATACAACCACGGCCCTTCCGGCAGATGTTCTGCCAACCACGTGCGCAAGGCTGGCACCCCGTGACCTTTTTCGGCCGAGATCATGAAGGTTTCAGCAAAATCATAGCGATCGTTCAGATCCTTCGCCAAGGCCAACAGCACCTCGGCCTTCACCTTGTCGATCTTGTTGATGGCCAGCGCGACGGTGCGGCCGTTGCCCATCTCTTCCAGCCCCTCAAGAATGCGCTTCACACCTTCGGTCACGCCGCGATGGGCTTCAACCAGCAGAACGGTGATATCCGCATCCGCGGCCCCGCCCCATGCGGCGGCGACCATGGCCCGGTCAAGCCGACGGCGCGGTTGGAACAGGCCCGGCGTGTCCACAAACACGATCTGGGTGTCGCCCTCGATGGCCACGCCACGGATGCGCGCGCGCGTCGTCTGCACCTTGTGCGTCACGATCGAGACCTTGGCTCCGACCATCTGGTTCGTCAGTGTCGACTTCCCGGCATTGGGTTCCCCGATCAGGGCGACGAAACCGGCACGTTGCGGTTGGCTTGTCATTTCTTGCTCTCCAACTGCTTCAGCAGCGTGCGGGCGGCCGCCTGCTCGGCGGCGCGTTTTGAATTTGCCGTGGCATCGGCAGAACGTCCGTTCGACAGTTCAGCCTTAATCGTAAACACCGGCGCATGGTCCGGCCCTTCGCGCGCGGTTTCTATATATGCCGGTGGGGGCATCTTGCGCGCTTGCGCCCATTCCTGCAACGCGGTCTTGGGGTCACGTGCGTCATCTTCGACCTTGTCGATCCGGTCGCCCCACAGCGTCAGGATCATTTCGCGGGCCTGATCCAACCCACCATCCATGTAAACCGCTGCAATCACGGCCTCCATCGCGTCACCCAACAGGGCTTGCTTGCGCCGCCCGCCGGTCTTCATCTCTGACCGGCCCAGTTTCAGCACCGCGCCGATATCGACTTGCCGCGCCACATCCGCGCAGGTTTCCTTGCGCACCAGCGCGTTGTAGCGCGGGGCCAAAGTGCCTTCGGGCGCGTCAGGATCGTCGCGCAGCAATTTTTCGGACATCACAAGACCAAGCACCCGGTCGCCCAGAAATTCCAGCCGCTGGTTGTCGGGTCGTGTGGCCGATGAAAACGACCCGTGTGTCAGCGCGCGGATCAGCAGCTCGAGGTCTTTGAACTCATACCCGATACGGCCTTGAAAGGCTTGAAGATCACTTGACAGCTTCACTCGATCGCCTTGAAGAACCGATCATAACGCCACGTCCAGAAATAGAACAGCCGCTTGCCCGCCGCCGAAAACATGACGCGATCCGCGCGGCCCAACAAGTATTCAGCAGGCACGAAGCCCACGCCGCCCGCATTGGGGCTGACGCGGCTGTCGGTCGAGTTGTCGCGGTTGTCACCCATGAAGAAATACTCGCCATCCGGCACCGTGAACACATTCGTGTTGTCCAGACGCGTGTTGCGCACATTCAAGACGGAATGGGTGACGCCGTTGGGCAGCGTTTCGATGGCTTTTTCCTTGATACAGGTGCCGCCCTGCCCGACCGGGCTGTTGGCACATTGCGGGAAGGTCGCAAAGCGTCCCTGCGCTTGTTTGATTTCCTCGAACGTGCCGTCGGGCACTTGTTTCGCTTCTTCCCCGTTTATGAACAGAATGCCATTCGTAACCTGTATCTTGTCACCCGGCAGCCCGATCAGGCGTTTCACGTAATCGGTGCCAAGCGACGGGTGGCGGAACACAACGACATCGCCACGCTCGGGCTCGGACCCCAGCAACCGACCCGAGATAGGGCAGGACGAGAACGGGCAGGAATAACGCGAATAGCCATAGGCCATCTTGTTCACGAACAGAAAGTCTCCAATCAGAAGCGTGTCTTTCATGGACCCGGTGGGAATCCAGAAGGGTTGGAAGAACAATGTGCGGAACACACCAGCGATGATCAGCGCCCAGAAGATCGTCTTGATCGTTTCCCAGATGCCGTCTTGTTTCTTTTCAGCCATGTTCACGTCTGCCTCTTTCATCGGACCGATCTATGCCAGCCCATTGGGGATGAGTGGCGATATGAGCGGATGCGGAGGAAGTGTCAAGTTTTGAGGGGCGTCGCCGCGCTATGCTTGCCGCTTTTCAACCGGTCGCGCTTCGATCACCACAAAGGCCTGCGCCCAAGGGTGATCATCTGTCAGCGTGACGTGAATGATCGCCTCGTGCCCCTCTGGTGTCATCTCGGAAAGTCGGTCGGCGGCCCAGCCAGTGACCGCCATCACAGGTTGGCCCGTGCGCAGGTTGCTGACCGCCATGTCGCGCCAGCTTATCCCCATCGCAAGCCCGGTGCCCAAGGCTTTTGAGCAGGCTTCCTTCGCCGCCCAGCGTTTGGCCAATGTTCCGGCCTCGTCGCGGCGGCGGGCGGCTTTGGCAAGCTCGACTTTGGTGAATACGCGATTGCGGAACCGATCACCGAACCGTTCAAGCGTCCCGGCAATTCGGTCGATATTCGCAAGATCGGTGCCGATGCCAAGGATCATTCGGACCTCCGATGTGGGTGCGGCGGCAGCGTCATCCGCGCGCCTCATCCATCAGACCGCGCATCTCGGCCATCGCATCCGGAAGACCACGGAATATTGCTTCGCCAATCAGGAAATGCCCGATGTTCAGCTCGACCACTTCGGGCATCGAAGCGATGGGTTTCACAGTTTCATAGGTCAGACCGTGCCCCGCGTGCACCTCAAGCCCCAGCGAATGGGCCAGCGCGGCCCCTTTTCGCAGTCGCGCAAGCTCGGCATCGCGTTCATCAAGCCGACCTTCGGCATGCAGGTCGCAATAGGCACCTGTGTGCAACTCAACCACCGCTGCCCCCACCCGCGCCGAGGCTTCGATCTGCACCGGGTCAGCCGCGATGAACAGTGACACGCGGCACCCGGCATCCCGCAGCGGCGCAATGTATTCGGCAAGCCGGGTGTCCTGCCGCGCGACCTCAAGCCCGCCTTCTGTTGTCAACTCTTCGCGCTTTTCAGGCACAAGGCAGACTGCATGGGGTTTGTGCCGCAACGCGATGTCCAGCATCTCGTCAGTCGCGGCACATTCGAAATTCAGTGGCACGGACAGCTTTTCCATCAAGCGATCAATATCGCCGTCCAGAATATGCCGCCGATCTTCGCGCAGATGCGCGGTGATACCATCAGCCCCGGCCTGTTCGGCCAGAAGCGCGGCGCGCACCGGGTCAGGATAGGCCGAACCTCGCGCGTTTCGCACCGTTGCGACGTGGTCAATATTCACACCCAGGCGCAGCTTTTTGATCTGGTTGGCCATGTCGCGCACCTCCGTTCGATACAATCGTCTACCGCGCCAAGTCTTACGGTTTTTCCCGGGCTTCGCCAGCCTTGTCTCGTGCGGCTTTCAGACGTTTTTCATTCCGCTCCTTCAGCTTTTTTATGCGACGGCGCTGATAGGCGTGGATCACGGGGTTTGACACTGCATAACCGATGGCGCCAGCCACGATGCCCGGTATGATGCTGCCGACCAGATAGGGCAGGAACACGCGATGAAAAAACGCCGACAAGCGCGACCAATCAACAACGTGATCGGTAAACGGCGCTTTCATATTCATCCAGAAGTCAGACGTGGCCGCCGCAAATTGTGCCGCGATCTCGGGCAGATGTACATTTGTGGACTGGCCCAGAATTGCATTTCCCAGATTGACGGAAAGTTCGGCGATCAACGGGAAGGTCAACGGATTGCCGACAAAAGTCGCCAGCAATGACGCCAGCACATTGCCGCGTATGATCCACGACAGGATCGCGGCCGTCAGAAAATGCAGTCCGAAAAACGGCGTGAACGAGGCAAAGATACCGGCTGCAATCCCGCGCGAAATTCTGTGCGCCGGGTCGGGCAGGCGCCGAATGCGGTGTATCACGTATTGCGACGCCCGATACCATCCGCCCCGTGGATAGAAGAATTCCGCAATGATACGCAGGTATGAGCGCGGATTTCTTTTGAACACGGATGGTCCCTTTCGGCCAAAATTGGCGGGTTACGGTTTGCGGGCGATGTCCCTGTGTCGGTGAACATCGGCAACATCACTATCTGCTTCCAATGTCAGCATAATGGCGTGCAAATGTTCAATATCGCGCAAATCTACATCAACAAGTAGGCGGTAGAAATCAGGTTTCCGATCCAGAAACTTCAAATCCGAGATATTGGCCTTCTGCTCACCAATCAAGGAGCAGATCCGGCCCAAAACCCCCGCGTCGTTTGAAATGGTCATATCTATGCTGACCGTATGAATGGCCGGGTGCTGCCCGGAATGCCAATGTAAATCGACCCAGCGGGAACTGTCCTCGGCCACATCAGCAAGCGCGTCGCAGTCGATGGTGTGCACCATGACGCCCTTTCCGCGATAGGTGATCCCGACAATGCGTTCCCCCGGCACGGGCTGACAACATTGCGCGCGGGCGAAGTCCTGCCCGGTTTCAAGTCCAACAACCACCGAATCACCATCGACCTCGGCTTCGGCCTCAACGCTTTCGGGGTACAGGGCTGCGACGACATCGCGCGCCTGCAATTCGGCAGAACCCAAACGTGCCAACAGCTCTTCGACATTGTCCAGACGCAGTTGCTTGGCAGCGGTCGCCAGCGCCTTGTCTGTCGCTTTGCGACCGACATGTTCAAATGCCACGCGCGCAAGTTCGCGCCCCAGTCGCACAAAGCGTTCACGATCCACGCTGCGCAGGCTTTTACGAATGGCGGCCTTGGCACGGCCCGTTACAACGATGTCAATCCAGGTGGCTTGCGGGCTTTGCCCTTCGGCGGTCATGATTTCGACCGATTGGCCATTCTTGATCCGGGTCCAAAGTGGGACCCGAATGCCATCGACCTTGGCCCCCACACAGCTGTCCCCGATCCGCGTGTGGATTGCATAAGCGAAATCCAACGGCGTGGCGCCACGCGGCAGCTTCACCACCTCGCCTTTCGGGGTGAAACAGAACACCTGGTCTTGATACATTTCGAGCTTCACATGCTCAAGAAACTCGTCGTGATCTTCCGCTGCTTCAAACCGTTCGGTCAGCGATGAAATCCACTTGGCCGGATCAACCGCGAATGGGTTCTCGGCGCGCACCCCGTCTTTATAAGACCAATGCGCCGCAACCCCCGCTTCGGCCACGTCATTCATCGCATGGGTGCGGATCTGCACTTCAACGCGCTTTCCGTCACGACCCGAAACGGTCGTGTGAATCGACCGATATCCGTTGGATTTCGGCTGGCTGATGTAATCCTTGAACCGACCCGGAATGGCGCGCCAGCGTTGGTGAATCACCCCCAGAACGCGGTAACAATCCGCTTCGCTGTCGGTGATGATGCGAAACCCATAAGTGTCCGACAGGCGCGAGAAGCTCTGATTCTTCTCTTGCATCTTGCGCCAGATCGAAAATGGTTTCTTGGCGCGCCCGAAGACTTCGGCGCTGATCTTAGCCCTGTCCAGTTCCAGCCGGATATCGCCGGTGATCTTTTCGATCACATCGCCGCTTTCCTTCTGAAGCCGCAGGAAGCGCCGCATGATCGAGTTGCGGCCTTCAGGGTTCAGAACATGGAAGGCAAGGTCTTCCAGTTCTTCGCGCATCCACTGCATCCCCATGCGACCAGCCAGCGGGGCATAGATATCCATGGTTTCACGCGATTTTTGAACTTGCTTGTCCGGCCGCATGGCGCGGATCGTGCGCATGTTGTGCAGCCGGTCGGCCAACTTCACCAGAATCACCCGCAAATCCTTGGACATGGCCATGAACAGCTTGCGAAAATTCTCCGCCTGCTTGGTCTCGGACGAACTGAGTTGAAGGTTGGTCAGCTTGGTCACGCCATCGACCAGTTCTGCCACTTCTGCCCCGAAGATCTTGGTCACTTCGGAATAGGTCGACCGGGTGTCTTCAATCGTGTCATGCAGCAGGGCGGTGATGATCGTGGCATCATCCAGTTGCATATCCGCCAGAATTTCAGCGACAGCAAACGGGTGTGTGAAGTATGGCTCGCCTGAATGGCGGGTCTGGCCATCATGCATACGCGCGCCGTATTCATACGCCGCGCGGATCAGTTCGTGATTGGATTTGGGGTTATAGCGGCGGATCCGTTCGATCAGCCCATCAAGATCAAGGTCAAGATCTGGAAGGTCGTTCATCCGGTCCGCCACCCCGCGGGGATCTTAGATCCGTTTAGCCCTGACCTTGCGCTTCCATCAATGCGCGCAGAAGTTTTTCTTCCGACAGATCGTCCTCGGCGGGCTTGTCAGCAGCTTCCGCACCCATCAGCAGGGCCATGCTGTCTTCTTCCGGCTCATCAACTTCGATCTGAGTCTGATGGCTCTCGATCATACGCTCGCGCAGTTCATCGGCGGTTTGCGTTTCATCGGCAATCTCACGCAAGGCCACGACAGGGTTCTTGTCATTGTCGCGATCGACAGTGATCTGGCCCCCAGCCGAAATTTCGCGGGCGCGATGCGAGGCGAGCATTACAAGCTCAAACCTGTTCGGGACTTTATCTACGCAATCTTCAACCGTCACGCGGGCCATGATCAATCTCCATTCCTTGCAAGGGGATGTGAACCGCCTGTCTAGGGCCGTTGCAAGCGGGTTACAAGCAAAAACAGGCCCGCATTACGGGTGCGAATACGGCAAAACACCCTTTTTTTCTTCATCTGGCAATTCATCGGCCATCTGTTGCACGGTCTTGCCCGTTATCGGGTGGCGCCAGTCCGGGGCAACATCGGCAAGGGGAATCAGCACAAAGGCGCGTTCATGCATACGTGGATGCGGTAGGATCAACTGATCTGGTGCCCGGGTTTTCTGGTCGTCCAGTGGCAGGTTCATCCAGTGTGCTAGAACAGATTTGCTGGGCAGAATAATGCCACCACAGGCTATCAGATCCAGGTCCAATGTGCGTGGCGCCCAGCGCGATGGCCGTTCGCGGCCGAAACCGGCTTCGACCTGATGCAGTGCGGACAGTATTTCGTCGGGCGGTAAATCTGTGTCGATCCCAAGCGCCGCATTCACGAAATCGGGGCCGGCACCAGCCGGAAAGCAAGGCGTGCTATAATACCGACTGACTCTGGTGATTCTAAATCCTTGTGCCGCCAGATGTTCAACCGCATCGCGTAAGATTTTTGCCGACTCTCGCCGCCTTGACGTCGCGTTACTTCCTAATGAAACCAGCACTTTTGGACAGGTTATACGCGAATTAATTGCTTGCGGCACCGTATTGTTTCCCTAGATTGCAAGATATGTTTCTTCGTTGATTGATTTCACATTTACCACTCACGGGATTATTCGGCGAAGCGAATTGGAAAGGAAATATTATGTTCTACCGGGACGAACGGCTCGCGCTGTTCATCGATGGTTCAAACCTCTATGCGGCCGCCAAATCGCTGGGATTTGACATCGACTACAAGCTACTTCGCCAAGAATTCATGCGCCGGGGCAAACTGCTCCGCGCGTTCTACTACACAGCCCTTCTGGAAAATGAGGAGTATTCTCCGATCCGCCCGCTGGTGGATTGGCTGAACTACAACGGCTTCTCGATGGTGACCAAGCCAGCCAAGGAATACACCGACTCGATGGGGCGGCGGAAGGTCAAAGGCAACATGGATATCGAACTGGCCGTGGACGCGCTGGAGCTCGCGCCGCATATTGACCATGCTGTTCTGTTTTCGGGTGACGGCGATTTCCGCCCTCTGATCGAGGCGCTGCAACGTCAGGGCGTGCGTGTGTCGGTCGTGTCCACGATCCGCAGCCAACCCCCGATGATCGCCGATGAATTACGCCGCCAAGCCGATAATTTTATCGAGCTGGAAGAGCTGAAAGATGTGATTGGGCGTCCGCCACGCGAGTTTGACCGACCCGAGCGGACCGAGGACTGATCCCACCGTCTGATCAGGGGCAGCGAAGGCCGGGGATTGCTCCGGCCTTTTACATTTCCGTGTCCGGCACCGCTTCCGACTGGACCTTGGCGCATAAAATGCGTACCCCTCCCCGCATCGGAGGATGCCATGACCAAGCCTGCTCTTACACTTTATCTTGCCGCGCCCAACGGGTTTTGTGCCGGGGTGGATCGCGCCATCAAGATCGTCGAAATGGCGATCGAGAAATGGGGGCCGCCGATCTACGTGCGCCACGAAATTGTGCATAACAAATTCGTGGTCGATGGGCTGCGCGCCAAGGGCGCCATCTTTGTCGAGGACCTGGACGAGGTGCCCGATGACCGCCCCGTCATCTTCTCGGCCCATGGTGTCGCGAAGGCCGTGCCCGCCGAAGCCAGCCGTCGCGAGATGGTCTATGTCGACGCCACCTGCCCGCTTGTCTCGAAAGTGCATATCGAGGCCGAGCGGCACCACCAGAACGGCCTGCAAATGGTGATGATCGGCCATGCAGGCCACCCGGAAACCATCGGAACGATGGGGCAATTGCCTGAAGGCGAAGTGCTGTTGGTCGAAACTACCGACGATGTCGCCACCCTGACCCCGCGCGACCCCGAACAGCTTGCCTATATCACCCAGACCACCCTGTCGGTCGATGATACCGCCGCTGTGGTCAAGGCTTTGCGCACCCGGTTCCCAAAGATCATCGGCCCACATAAAGAAGACATCTGCTACGCGACCACCAACCGGCAAGAAGCTGTGAAAGCGGTCGCGCCCAAGGTCGATGCGCTTCTGGTGATCGGTGCGCCCAACAGCTCCAACTCGCGCCGGTTGGTCGAAGTGGCGCGCGCCAATGGCTGCGCCTATGCCATGCTGGTGCAGCGCGCAACCGAGATTGACTGGCGCGCCATCGAGGGCATTCGAACGGTCGGCCTGACCGCCGGGGCGTCTGCCCCTCAGGTCTTGGTTGACGAAGTCATCGACGCGTTCCGCGACCGCTTTGACGTCACGGTCGAACGGGTCGAAACCGCGCAAGAGAACGTAGAGTTCAAAGTGCCCCGCGTCCTGCGTGAAACCGCCTGATCTGCCACCGCCGTTAGGACATCGAACATGCTGACCCTCTATTCCATGCCAAGTTCCGGCAACAGTTATAAGGTGCGGCTGCTCCTGTCGTTGCTGGGTCGGCGATATCATCACGTCCCGTGTGAAACCCGATCGCCCGACCTACAGGCCGCGAAGACCGAAGGGAAACTGCCTCTGGGCAAGGTGCCGGCATTGCATCTGGACACCGGCGAGGTGCTAAGCGAAAGCAACGCCATCCTGTGGTATCTGGCCAGCGGCACACCGTGGATCCCTGACGACCCCTTGGCGCAGGCGCGTATGCTGTCGTGGATGTTCTTCGAACAGAACCGCCATGAACCGGCCATAGCCGTGCGCGCATCCTTGCGGTGCTATCCCCATCTTGCGGATGAAGCGACGCCGGAACTTCTCGACCAGCTTCTTGAATCCGGCAACGGTATCTTGGAATTGATGGAGCACGGGCTTCACGATCAAGACTGGTTTGCGGGCGACACCCCGACCATCGCGGATATCGCTTTGTATGCCTATACCCACACCGCCGAGGACCGGGGCGGCTTCAATCTGTCGCCCCTTCCCGCGCTGCGCGATTGGCTGAAGCGGACAAGCACTCTGCCAGGCTACGAGCCGATGACAGGTCCAGCCCATGGCTGAGTTTGTCGCGTACACCGACGGCGCCTGTTCCGGCAATCCCGGTCCGGGTGGTTGGGGCGCATTGTTGCAGGCGCATGAGAACGGCGCGGTGATCAAAGAGCGGGAGTTGAAGGGTGGCGCGCCGGAAACCACCAACAACCAGATGGAGCTGATGGCTGCCATCATGGCGCTGGAAACCCTTGGCAAACCCTGCGCGATCACGGTCATCACCGACAGCGCCTATGTGAAGAACGGTGTCACCGGTTGGATCCATGGCTGGAAGCGGAACGGGTGGCGGACCTCGTCCAGGAAACCCGTGAAGAATGTCGAACTTTGGCAAAGGCTGGACGAAGCGCAAGCGCGTCATCAGGTAACGTGGCAATGGGTCAAGGGCCATGCCGGCCACCCCGAAAACGAACGCGCTGATGAACTGGCACGCGCGGGGATGGAACCGTTCAAGAGCAGATAGAGCCTAGAACTCAAGCCATATTCCCGCTGCGACTTCGTGCTTAACCGCACCATCCAGCGCATAAGTCCATTCAAGTTGTAGGTGTTTGCCCTGCTTGTATTCCCACGCCACCGACGGGATCAGGTCGATCTGCGCATCCGCATCGATCCCGGTGACGTCCAGGGCGACCATCGTCATCAGGCGCTGACTTGGTTTCACGCCAATCTGCGCAAACGCACTGTAGTCCATCTGCGCATCCAAGACGGACAAAGTGGTCGTCAACTCAATATCCAGCCAACCGGGGCCAATCGCGGTCTCAATCCCCCGCCCCAAATGGAACGAAGGCGAGACGTATTGGTCGTCCTTGGTCCCTTCGACCGCCAAACTGACCGCTTTTTGCCACGGCTCGTCGCTGTTTGGCAGATGCCATCGCGCAAAGGCTTTCATTTGCAATATATCATTGGAGGCAAGCGCATAATCCAGCTTGCCACCAATGGTCCAACGATCCGTCAGCCCGTATTCACCATAGACGCTGATCACCGGAGCTTCGTCCAGCGTGTCGGCGTTCTGTCGCGCTTGCCCGGACAAAAACGCCCCGCCCTTGTCGCGCGGCCACGCACCCGCTTGGGCAAGATCGCCGGACGCAAAAAGCATTGGCAGAACGCAGATGAAAAACCGAAGCACCATAGTCGTCAGGTTGCTGGCGATTGGTTAATCAATGATTAAGAAAACATTTCAAGACAAGGCTTTTCGCGCCCAAACAACGCCGCACCTTAAGCCCGTAACGCCTTACTTTCGGTCCTTATACTTCTGCCAAATCCAGATCAGGAGAATGGCACCCACGACCGCGCCTACAAAACCAAAGGCCAGACCACCAATCATTGCAATGGACCGCAGGACAAACCCTCCGATCAACGCCCCGGCCACGCCAATGGCAATGGTGGTCGGCACGTCGGTGCGCAGATTCATGATCCTTGTCGCCAAGAACCCGGCGGCGGCTCCGAAGATGATCAGCATGATTACCGGCATGTCTGAAATATGGGGCGCTTCGCCCCGGAATGTAAGAGCTATTTCACCGTGTCGGGCAGGTCAAAACCCCGCAGGAAATCCTCGGCTTCCATCGCACGTTTGCCGGGACGTTGGGCGCGATGGATTTCAACCGCGCCCTCACCGCAGGCAATGGTGAACCCGTCCAGAACCTGACCGGGCTTGCCCGAACCATCCAAGACACGTGAAGCGAGCAACTTTACCTGTTCGCCCCCCATATCGCATTTCGCACCGGGGAATGGCGACAACCCGCGGATCAGGCGATCCACTTCAACGGCCGGACGGGTCCAGTCAATCTGCGCCTCGGCCTTGTCGATCTTGTGGGCATAGGTGACACCGTCTTCAGCTTGCGGCACCCGGGTCAGATCGGGCAGGCGGCCCAACGCCTCGACGATCAGACGTGCACCGATGGCCGACAGGCGGTCATGCAGTTCCGCCGTGGTTTCCTGTGCGCCGATCAGTGTCACCTCGTGCAGCAGAACAGGGCCGGTGTCCAATCCAGCCTCCATCTGCATGATGCAAACGCCGGTTTCCGGATCTCCTGCCATGATCGCGCGATGAATGGGCGCTGCCCCACGCCAGCGCGGCAGAAGCGACGCATGGATGTTCAGACAGCCATGCTTGGGCGCATCAAGAACCGCTTGCGGCAGGATCAGGCCATAGGCCACGACCACCGCAACGTCAGCGTTCAACGCGGCAAACGCCGCCTGCTCATCGGCATCCTTCAACGACACCGGATGGCGCACCTGAAGCCCCAGTTCCGCGGCCCGGGCATGGACCGGACCGGGCCTGTCCTTCTTGCCGCGCCCGGCGGGGCGTGGTGGCTGGCAATAGACAGCGGCGATCTCGTGGCCGGCATCCACCAGAGCCTCCAGCACCGGCACCGAGAAATCGGGCGAGCCCATGAACACAAGCCTCATCGCGCCAGTTTCCTTGCTTTCTTGATCAGCATATCGCGCTTCACCTTGGACAGGTGATCGAAATACATCCGCCCGTTCAAATGGTCGATCTGGTGTTGAACCGAGGTGGCCCAGATGCCGACAAAATCCTGCTCCTGCGCTGCTCCGTTTTCGTCAAGAAACCGAACCGTCACCGCGCGCGGGCGACTTATCACCGCCGAAACACCGGGCAAGTTCGGGCTGGCTTCCTCGTGCTCACGAAACTCGATGGACCGATACAGTATCTCCGGGTTCGCCATCCTGACCGCCTTGCCGCGTTCGTCCGAGGCATCCACCACCGCCAAACGCTGCATAATCCCGAGTTGGGGCGCCGCCAGACCAACGCCCGGCATGGCGTCCATCGCCTCGATCATCTCGTCCCATATCGCGCGGGTGTCATCCGTCACCTCGGTCACCGGATCAGCTGCGGTGCGCAGGCATTTGTGCGGATATCTCAGAAACGGGCGATGGGTCACATCCGCGCCATTTCACGTTTCAGTTTTTGCATTTTGCGCGTGATCATCTGCCGTTTCAGCGGTTTCAGATAGTCGATGAACAGCTTGCCATTCAGGTGGTCGATCTCGTGCTGCACGCAAGTGGCCCACAGCCCGTCAAAGTCCTGCTCCTGCACGTTGCCGTCACGGTCGACCCAGCGGACCGAAACCTCTTTGGGGCGGGTGACTTCGGCATATTGCTCGGGGATCGACAGACAGCCTTCTTCATAGGTGTTCAGATCATCCGAGGACAATATGACCTCGGGATTGAACATGATCACAGGCTGCGGAGGCTCGTCATCCTCACGCACGCAGTCCATCACGATCAGTCGCGTCAGCACGCCCACCTGCGGCGCGGCCAGACCAATGCCCGGCGCGTCATACATAGTTTCCAGCATGTCGTCGGCCAATTGGCGCAGGTCGTCAGACAAATCTGGCACCACTTCGGCGACTTTTTTAAGCCGTGGATCGGGGTGAATAAGGATCGGTTTAATACTCATGCGGAGGATTTAGGGGATGAGCGCGCGCTGCGCAATGGTTGCGTCAGGGCGAAGCGGTGAAACCTCTTGTCACACATGGCGCAACTCGACTTGCGCCTGACGTCCAAACCGCTACCGTGCCACCAGAAAGGAGACCCCATGAGTTTCGACAAGATCACCGACCGTCGCGGCACCCATTCGTCCAAGTGGGACAAGATGGAGAAGTTGTTTGGCGTATCTCCCGAAGACGGGTTGGCAATGTGGACCGCTGACAGCGACTATCCCACCGCCCCTTGCGTGATTGACGCGGTGAAGCGCGCCGCAGATCATGGTGTTTTTGGCTATTCCTGGGAATATCCCGAGTATCTGAACGCCGTCGCTTGGTGGATGAAGACCCGGCACGGCTGGGATGTCGACCCGAATTGGGTCCTGACCAGTCAGGGTTTGGGCAACGCGATTGCACTGTGCCTGAACGTCTGGAGCGAACCGGGCGACGGGATCGTGATCTTCACACCCGTTTACCATGAGTTTGCACTGAAGATCAGAAAGAACAACCGCCAGGTGGTGGAGTGTCCGCTGGCCCTGGCCGGGGACCAGTACGAGCTTGATCTGGACGACGCGCAGTCGCGCCTGACAGGCAACGAAAAGATTCTCCTTTGGTGTTCGCCACAGAACCCATCAGGCCGGGTCTGGACCAAAGATGAACTGCGTGCTGTTGCCAATTTTGCAGATCGCAATGGGTTGTTACTGGTGTCAGATGAAGTCCACCACGATCTGGTCTATCCTGGAAACACGTTCGTTCCGATGGCCGTCGCGGCACCTGACGCACGATCGCGGTTGGTGACACTAACTGCACCGTCAAAGACCTTCAACATCGCCGGTCAGCGCACCGGCAACTTGATCATTGCGGACAGCAGGCTCAGGGCCGAGATGCACAATCAGCTTAGTAAACTTGACTATGCACCCGGCATGTTGGCTTTGGCGATGATCACCGCCGCGTATTCGCCTGAAGGGGCGGCGTGGGTTGACGAACAGATCGCCCACCTGACGCGAAACAAAGCCCTGTTTGACGAAGGCATCAACAGCATTCCGGGTGTGTCTTCGATGCCGTTGCAGGCCACTTATCTGGCCTGGGTCAATTTCTCCGGTACCGGCATGTCGCATGAAGAGGTTGCGGCGCGTATCCGCGACGACGCACGCATTGCCGTCACCCCCGGCCCCGGCTTCGGCACGGGCGGCGATGGGTATCAGCGTTTCAACCTCGCCACACAAGGCGCGCGGGTGGAAGAAGCCGTAACGCGAATGAAGCAGGCTTTCAGCGACCTACAATAGCATTTCGACCGGCAGAGAACCGCCTAACGCGAAATTCACCGCAAGTTATTCCTTGAACACAAGGCGCGCTTGGCACACACGCGCGCCATGAACGGTTTGGCGCATTTCTTTTCTCGACTTTCACTTCTTGTCTTTATCGGCGTGTTGGGCTTCTTCCTTTGGGATCGCTACACGCCCCCTGCACCCCCCACGACACTTGAGCCGATCATCGGCCAGATCGACCGTATCGTGATTGAAAAATCAGACCGCAGGATGATCGTGTTTCAGGCCGACACCCCTGTCCGCACCTATGAGATTGCATTGGGCTTTTCGCCCGTAGGTGACAAGGCATTACAAGGGGATGGCATGACCCCGGAAGGCATATTCAGGATTGATCGCCGCAACGAAAAAAGTGCGTTTCACTTGTCGCTGGGCATCGACTACCCCTTGCCCAAGGATCGCGCGCGCACCATTGCCGACGGGGGTGATTCTGGCGGGGACATTTTCATCCACGGCCAACCAAACAAGCGAAACAGCCCGGATCCGATCACAAAGGACTGGACCAATGGCAGCATCGCGTTGTCCAATGCCGAAATAGAAGAGCTTTGGGCCGTCACCCCCATCGGAACACTCGTCGAGATCAGACCCTGACCTCTGAGGGCAGACCGGTCAGCCTTCCCCTTCAATCAGCGCAACCGGCGCGTTTTCTTCCTGCGCAAAATCCAGGGGGGCTTTGTCATGGGCTTCGGCCCGCCATTTGAATTCGTATCTCATTTGGCCGTTGTCTTCTTCGGACGCGATGATCAGGCACTGATACAGGTGGCGTGATCCGTCATACAGGTCAACAAGTCCGCGCAGGTGGGGCGCTCGTTCGGCATCAAGAGCGAAGCCGCCCTCCCAGAAATCGAGCACCGGAAAGACTTCTTCATTCACACGAATCCGAAGCCTACTTTTCTTCTTGAGGTCCTTCTTACGTGCGGCTTCCAGACCCTCACGCACTTCTTTTGGCAAAAATTCCAACATGTTCCCCTCCGAACCCAACACATGATGGCATGGAAAGTGTAACGGTCAAGTGAAGGTTTTGAATCTGATCGGCGTTCAAACCAGATCATCACCCGGCGAGGGCAGGCTTTCAAACGCCTCCAATGCGGCGCGGCGGGCGGTGGCGTGATCCACCATCGGGGCCGGATAGGTCCGGCCAATCTCGACGCCCGCCTTGGCGCGCACATCTTCAGGGGCCTTCCATGGGGCAGCCAGATATCTGTCGGGCAGGGCCGCAATTTCAGGCACATACTGACGGATATAGCCGCCATCCGGGTCGAACTTTTCGGCCTGCGTCATCGGGTTGAAAACGCGGAAATAGGGGGCTGCATCCGCCCCGCATCCCGCCACCCACTGCCAACTTGCCGCGTTCGATGCTAGATCACCGTCGACCAGCGTGTCCCAGAACCAATCGCGCCCGGCGCGCCAGTCGATCCGCAGATGCTTCACCAAAAAGGACGCGACCACCATGCGAACGCGGTTGTGCATATACCCCGTCTGCCAAAGCTCGCGCATCCCGGCATCAACGATGGGATAGCCCGACTGGCCGCGTTGCCACGCGATCAGAGCGTCCGTGTCATGGCGCCATGGGAAGCTACGGAACTTGGGCTGTAACTCGGTATCTTCGAAGTCGCGGTTGTGAAACAGCAGATAGGCGGCGAAGTCACGCCAGCCCAACTCTGCGCGGAATTTCTCGGCGTCGCGACCAGACATCTGGCCCAGATGTTCGGCGCGATCGAGCGCCGCCCAAATCTGACGGGGGCTGATATTGCCGGATTGCAAGTAAGGCGACAGGCGCGAGGTGTGCGGTTCTGCTGGGAAGTCCCGGCCCTTGGCATAGCCTTGCGCGCCCTCTTCCAGAAACGCGTCCAGCCGTGCCATCGCGCCCTCTTCGCCGGGGTGCCACAGCGCCTCGAACCCTTTTGCCCAGTTGGGCGCGGTCGGCAGCAGGTCGAAATCCTCAAGCGAAGCGGTAGCGACTTCATCGGCGAACGTGATGTTTTTCGGCACCGGCAACGGGTCGCCAAGCCCCACGGCGCGAATTTCATCGCGGCTGGCGCGCCAGAAAGGCGAAAACACCTTGAACGGCGTGCCGGATTTTGTCGTGACCCGCCAAGGCTCCAACAGGTATCGGCCGGGATCGCTCTGCACCGTGCAGCCTGCGGCAGTCAGATCGGCCTTCAACGCGGTGTCGCTGGCGATCTCATCGGGCGTATAGCGTCTGCTCCAATAGATATGGGTCGCGCCGGTTTCTTTGCGCAGGTCGGCCAGAACATCAGCCGTCGCGCCGGTGCGCAGCACCAGTTTCCCACCCAGATCGGCCAGTTGCGCGGTCAATGCGTTCAAGGCGTGGTGAAGCCACCAGCGCCGCGCGCCACCGGGCCGATAGGGTGCATTCGGGTCCAGAATGAATGCACAGGTCAGGCACTGGCCGGACTGCGCCGCAGCGGTCAGGGCGGGGTGATCCGACAGCCGCAGATCATCGCGAAACAGCAAGATCGCATTGGAAGGCTCAGATGTGCTCATCCCCTGTCCTTGTGTTGGGCTACGTCTAAGGAGTTATACGCGCAACTGCCGGGTTTGGATCAGGTGTTGTGATCCTCGACCAGATCGACACCGACCACAGGGCGCAACACATGCGGTCTGGCCGGATCATAAAGCGCCGAATCCTTGAAATCTCGCCCACGATCCAGCGCAGGGCCGACAAGGATCAGCGCGGTGCGGGTGATCTTCTCGGCCCGCACTTTTTTGCGGATGTCGGCGACGGTGCCGCGAATGAACATCTCATCCGGCCAGCCGACCCGATAGGCCACGACGACGGGACAATCAGCACCGTAGTAGGGGGTCAGCACCCGCTCGATCTCGCGCATGTTACGGACGGCAAGGTGGATGGCGAGCGTCGCGCCGGTCTTGGCGAAGTTCTCAAGCGTCTCCCCTTCGGGCATCGAGGTGGACTGCATCGACATCCGCGTCAGCACGATGGATTGCGCAATCTCGGGGATGGTCAGTTCCTGCCCCAAGGCCGCAGCGGCAGCCGCATAGGCAGGCACGCCGGGGATGACCTGATAGTCGATCCCGTCGGCGTTCAGACGCCGGATCTGTTCGGCAATCGCGCCATACAGCGAGGGATCGCCGGAATGCACCCGCGCCACATCCTGACCGCGCGTGTGGGCCGCCTTGATCTCGGCATGTGTGTCGTCCAGCGTCATCGCCGCCGTGTCCATCACCTTGGCCCCTTCGGGCGCGCAGGCGACGACCTCTGGCGGCACCAGAGAGCCCGCGTAAAGGCAGACCGGGCATTCGCCGATGATGCGCTGCGCTTTCAGGGTCAAAAGCTCGGGATCGCCGGGACCGGCGCCGATGAAATAGACGGTCATGACAGATCTCCATCAATGCGGCGGGCATAGCCGCGCGGCGTGAACATGCGGGGACCTTCGCCCAATTGGGCAAGGCGCGAGTTTGACGATCCAACCAGAACCACGGTCAGCATATCAACTTCGTCCACCTCAAGCTCGGACAGCTTGCGATAGCGGATATGTTCCGTGGGGCGACCCAGATTGGATGCCAGCATCACCGGCGTATCTGCCGGGCGGTGCTTCAACAGAATATCGCGCGCCTCGGCCAGCAGGGTGCGGCGTTTCTTCGATACGGGGTTGTAGAAGGCGATGACGAAATCGCCTTCGGCAGCGGCATGCAAACGCTTCACGATGTCTTCGCGATGTGTCAGAAGATCGGACAGCGATATGGCGCAGAAATCGTGACCAAGTGGCGCACCGGCACGCGCGGCAGCGCCTTGCAACGCGGACACACCGGGGGTGGACACAACTTCAACCCGGCGCGCGGCGGCGCTGACGCCTTTTTCTTCGGGGCCGCGATCCAACAATTCGTAGACCAAGGCCCCCATCGCATAGATGCCAGCATCACCCGAACAGACCAGCGCGACGTTCTTGCCCTTGCCCGCCTGTTCCAACGCATAGCGGCAGCGATCTTCTTCGCCGCCCAGCGGGAAGTCAGACCGGGTTTTACCTGCGGCCAGCGGGCCGATCAGGTCGATATAGAGACCGTAGCCCACAAGCTCCTCGGCCTCTTGCAACAAGCGGCTGGCCTCGGGCGTGCGCCATGTGTGCTGACCGGGGCCGATCGAGACGATGGACAGCTTGCCGCGCGACCGACCGCGCATTTCGGTGATCGGCGCAAGCGTTCGCGCAATGGCGCAGGTGGTGTTGGCGGTTTTCACCTTGGGCACGACAAGTTCGGCATCCGGGCCTGCGGCGGCCAGCGCGGCGCCTTCTGACACGCCGTGGCAGCCGACCTCGGCAAACACCACGTCGGACGGGTTGTCGAGACGTGGGGTTTCGGCTTCCAGTTCTGCGGCGGTGAAGACGCGGAAGGGCACCCCCAGACGCGCGGCCAGGACGTTCATCGCAGGCTCGTCCGCCTTCAGGTCCAGCGAGGTCACGCAGGCAATCGCGCCCGGCGCGATATTGGCCGCGTCAAGCTGTGCGGAGACGTTCTGCCAAAGCTCGTCCGGGTCCGCCCCCCGCGCGCAGCCCACGCCCAGCGCAAAGCGTTGCGGGTGATAGGCAAGACGGGTCGGGCCGGTCTGAACCGGTGCTTCGGTCACGATCAATTCGACCGCGCCGCCGGTGTCTTCAATGTCGAAAATGTTTTCGCCCACGATGGACACGCCCCGGCCTGAAAGCAGTTCCGCCATCGCCTCTTTCGCGTCTTCGGGGTTGGCAAGGCGATAGCCCAAAGGCGGTTCGTCCAGCGCAACACCCAACGACACATCGCCCGCGGTGGTGACGGCAGCGGTCGCTCCGATGTCTTCCGCGATGCGGCTGGCCAAACGGTTCGCCCCGCGATGCCCGCCCAGAAGCGGCACCACGACCGACCCATCATCGGCCACGGACACAACCGGCGGTTCGGTCGTTTTGTCGGCCAGAAGGGGGGCAACGGCGCGGATCAATATCCCGGCAGCACAGACACCCACGATGGGTGTGCCTGCGGCAAACAACATCCGCACGTGATCCAGCGCGTTGGGGAAAAACGCATCCGCCTTTTTGACACGACCCTCACGTCCATGCACCTGAGCGCCCAATATGTTTGCAACGCGATGAGCCAGGTTTTCACCCGACCTGTTCAGGCAAATTACAACAGGCATCACAGCCATGGATCATTTCCTTTCGCAAGAAGGATCATCGAGAAATAGGGGGCCTTTTCGGGGGCGTCCGCCAGCGGAAGCACGACCTCCTCCGGCAGTGAAGCACGCTCGATATAGGTGGCTTTGTCAACTAGACCCAGCGCTTCGATCACGCCGCGAATCTTGGGCAGGTGGCGGCCAACTTTCATGATGGCAACGCTTTCGGCCCCTTCGATACGGGCGCGCAACTCGTCTTCTGGAAGCGGGCCGGGCAAGACGGTCAACCGCTCGTTCCGCGCCACCAAGGGGCTGCGGGCGCGGGCCGCACAGGCAGTGACGGATGTGACACCCGGGACGATTTCAGTCTGGAACCGATCTGCCAACCGCGCAAACAGATACATGAACGAGCCATAAAAGAACGGGTCCCCTTCACACAGAACAACCACGTCGTCCCCAGCGTCAAGCCGTGCGGCGATCTTGGCCGCACCCGCATCATATGCCTTTTGCGCAGGGGCGCGCTCGACGGTCATCGGAATGTCCATCGCGATTTCATCCGCGTCCTTGGCGATCAGATGCGCAGCAATAGAGCGGGCAAAACTGGCACCGCCTTCCAGCGTCGGGAAGGCGACCACTTTGGCAGCCCCGATCAGCCGCGCAGCCCTAAGGGTCATCAAGTCGGGATCGCCCGGCCCAAGACCCACACCATAAAGCGTTCCGCTCATCTTTTGATCAGGCTCCACTGGGTGACGGGGCGCAAGGGTTTCCAGCCGGAATGCGGACCCAAAGGCTCTGCGCGTTCGACGGACAGCTTCACCAGTTGGCCACCATGTTTTTGATGCAGCGCGGTCAGGCACATCTCGCTTTCGATGGTGACGGTGTTTGCGACCAGTCTCCCCAAGGGTTTCAACTCGGCCCAAGCGGCATCGAAAACCTGTTCCGACAGCCCACCGCCGATGAAAATCGCGTCGGGCGCTTCCAAACCGTCCAGCGCGGCGGGCACTTCGCCTTCGACCAAATCCAGCTTCGGCACACCCAGCGCCAAGGCGTTCGCGGCGGCCATTGCACGGCGGTCGGCGCGCGGTTCGATCCCGATGGCGCGGGCATAGCGTGCGCCGCGCATCCATTCGATGGCGATCGAGCCGCAGCCAGTGCCGATGTCCCACAAAAGCGCGCCACGCATCGGCATCAGCTTGGCAAGTGTGATCGCCCTCACCTCTTGCTTGGTCATGGTGCCGTCGCTCTGGAACAGCTTGTCCGCCAGCCCCGGCACACGCGGCAGCAAGGCCGCATCGGGGGCGGCAACGCATTCGACGGCGAGCGTGTTGAACTCCGGCACCTCGTGGTTCCAGCTTTCTGCCAGACCATCAAAACGTGCCTCGTCCTTGCCGCCCATATGGGCCAGCACGGTCATACGCGACTTGCCGAAGCCGCGTTCGCTCAGAAAGCACGCGATCTGGCCTGGCGTTTCCGCACCGGTGGTCAGGATCAGAAGCCGGATATCAGGCTGAATGAAGGCGATCATCTGCTCGACCGGGCGGCCATGCACGGTCAGCGTTTCCAGATCGGCCATCGACCAGCCCATGCGCGCGGCGGCCAGTTGGAACGCGCCCACTTGCGGGTGATAAACGATCTGCGCCGGGTCAATGTGACGGCCAATTTTTGCCCCGACCGAATACCAAAGCGGATCACCCGTAGCCAGCACAACCACGCGCTTGCCGGATCGTTGGGTCAGTTCGTCAATCAGACTGTCGAAAGGCGACGGCCAGGCCAAGCGCTCTGCATCACCATCTATCAGGTCGTGGTGGCGGGTGCCGCCGACGATCACTTCAGCAGCGTCAACGACCGCCCGGGTGGCGGGAGTCAGCCCCGCGATGCCATCTTCACCGATGCCGACGATGTGAAGCCACGGGGTCGTCATGTGTTTTCCTCCGGCAATCCGGCGGCCAGCGCGTTGACAGCGGCGGAGGCTATGGCGGACCCGCCGCGCCGCCCGCGCAGGGCGACAAATTCGCAGCCACGCGGGTTGTTGGCCAGTTCCGCCTTGCTTTCCGCAGCCCCCACGAACCCGACCGGGAAGCCGAGGATCACGGCAGGTCTGGGTGCGCCTGAATCGATCAGTTCAAGCAGGTGGAACAGGGCCGTTGGCGCGTTCCCCACGGCGACCACCGCACCATCCAGCCGGTCCAGCCACAGCTCGACCGCGGCGGCGGAGCGCGTGTTGCCGATGGACTTCGCCAGGTCCGGCACAGATGGATCATTCAACGTGACGATCACGTCGTTTTTCGCTGGCAGATAGCGGCGAATGATGCCTGCCCCGACCATCTCGCAATCGCAAAAAACGGGCGCACCGGCCTTAAGGGCGGCGTGACCTGCTTCATAGGCGTTCGCGGAAAAGGCCAGACGATCCGCAACTTCGACCATGCCGCTCGCGTGAATCACACGGGTCGCAAGCGCGGCCATGCCACCGGGAAACCGATCCAACCGCGCCTCTTTGCGCAGGGTCGCGAAGGACTGCGAATAGATCGCCGCCGGATCGCGCTCATACCTGAGCGTGGGGCGCGTGGGAGTGGCCCCATTGGGGCCCGACGAGCGGCCGTTTTCGCTCATTTCGAACGGGCTGATTCTGGCCCATGCGGGTGTTTGGCATGGGGGTATTCGGCATGAACGTGATCATGGTGATGATCGTGATGATGGTGGTGGTGGTGGTCGTGATCATGGTCATGACCGTGGTCATGATGATGATCGTGGTGATGGTGATGCCCCATATGCAGACGGCATTCGCCGGTGCAGAACATGTCGCAGAACGAACAATCGGCCACGTTCGACCCCGGTGCGGACGCCCCCTGGCCTTCGACATGGTGATGATGGCTTTCCTGAATGGCGCCAACCTCGGCTTCAAACCCCAGCACCTCGACCCGGTATTTGCACATCACACAGGTGGGCGGCGGCACGTCGGCATAGGCCGGGTGCTTGGCGCGGTCTTCCACCGGAATGGTGCGGTCTTCGCCCTCGTCCAGCGCCAGAACCTGTGTGCGATAGCCGCAGGTGCCGCAGTTGGGCGGCGGGACGGCGCCAAGCTGTTCAGTGATGCGTTCGGCGAAGGTTTCCAACACCTTGGGGTGATCATTCAGATACCCCGCCTTCACGAACTCGATCTCGGGATGGGCGGCGGCGACCTTGTCTGTGAAGCCATAGATCCGGTCGATCAGGATGCCCGAGAACAGGAAATAGGGAAACACAACAACCCGACCGTAGCCCAGTTTCACGACGTGATTCAGGCAAGGTTCAACCAGAGGGAACGTCACGCCGGAATAGCCGACTTCCAACCAACCGAACCCCATGCCTTCCTGCAACAGACGCGCCACTTTGGCGACGTTGCCATTGGCGTCCGGGTCCGATGCCCCACGTCCGATGACGACAAGGCAGGTGTCTTCCAGCGGCACCTCGCCGTGTTCAGCATCGGCCTGATCGACGGCCTGCCGCACACGATCCCCGGCCGCGGCGATCATCTTGGGATCGACACCCAGCTCGCGGCCATAGCTGACCTTGATCCCGTGCTTCCTGGCATAGGTGTTCAGAACGGTCGGAATGTCGTTCTTGGTGTGCATCGCGGCAAACAGCATCCCCGGCACGGCCAGAATGCGGTCGCAACCAGCTTCGCGCAGACGGTCCAGCCCGTCGCGGATCACCGGATTGGCGAACTCCAGATAGCCATAATCGGTCATCCAGTCCTTGGGCAGCAAAGCAGGCAGCTTTTCGGCCAGCACGGCAAACTGATCCACCGCGTCCTGACTGCGCGAGCCATGCCCGCAGATCATCACACCAATCTTCGACATAGGTTATGCCTCCTGCAAATCGTCTTCGCCCGGCTCTTCGCTGGCGTCCTTGCTGGCGGTCTCGGCCTGAGCCCGCGCCCCTTTCGAGCCCTTCAGTGCTGCCCAAAGGCCGATGGCTGCGGCAAGTCCGATCAGGATGACGCCGCCAACA
The DNA here is from genome assembly GCF_056857795.1 of Aliiroseovarius sp. B-4. Lineage (NCBI taxonomy): Bacteria > Pseudomonadati > Pseudomonadota > Alphaproteobacteria > Rhodobacterales > Paracoccaceae > Aliiroseovarius > Aliiroseovarius sp. B-4. The sequence goes on along the minus strand of NZ_JBSXNV010000039.1, from coordinate 534,822 downwards.
TGTCCGTGCCCGGCAATCTCGCCGATATGGCCGGGATCGGCGAAAGCAGGGCCAGCCAAAAGGCCAGGGGCAAGAAGTATCAGTCGGGTCATGCAGACATCCTTTCACGCAGAATTTGGGCGCAAAGAGGCTGTCCCTTGTCATCGACGACGCTGCGTCCGATCCCCTTCGCGGGTCGATCATCGGCAGCCAACCTCTCTGGCCCGATGGGCTTCGTCGTTGATCCGTATAGGCACAGCAAGGGGTGTTCGCAACGGGAAAGGCGGCACGATATGGCACAGGGGCGACCAATCGCCGCGAGATCGTCGGATCATGTGTTGGGGAGGTCAGCTGCCCGTGCAGCCGCGAATGTCCACGCCACGCCCTGCCGTCAGGACAGTCATGCGCAAGTCGGAACGGTTCAGCACAAAGGGAGTGCCGGAATTGTGCACAAGATCAGCCACCGTGGTCAGCGCCCCGCCCTGCCGCATAGTTGCGCGTTCCGACGCCCATACCGATGGATTGGCGGTTTCGACCACTACGACCTCGTTCGGGCCAATCTGCGGCATCTCGATCTTCACTGTGACACGCAACCCGCCCTTCGCCGGTTCGACCTTGCAAACAGCGCGCTGCAGTCCGGCTTCCTGTGCTGTGTCCGGTCGCTCACGCAGCGCCTGTTTGATCGGTGCCGCCAACCCGCTGCCGTGCGCAGGCAATTCGACCGAGATCTTCGCGTCCATCGGCATACACACATCCAGACACACGCCCAGATTGACATTGCCGGTCAGTGAAATGGGTTGTCCGGCGGTCTTGGGGACAAGCGTCATCGGCAACACCAGTTCATTTGCATAGCCAATGGTTCGAATGCCGCTGATGTCAAACACTTCAGGCACTGGCCAGTGGAACTGCACGGCGGCGAGGTTCTTCGAACCCTGCCAGTTCAGGCGGGGAGGTATCCCGGCCTCGCCCGGCGCGCGCCAATAGGTTTTCCAACCCTCCGCCAGCCGGATGCGAAGCGCCGCCACATGCTGCCCCTGTCCGTTCCGCCAACCCGGCAGGACGTCAATCTTGACCACTTCCTCGGCCGTTGGTGGCAATCCATTCCCTGAAAATCCGGGCGAAACGAAGGCGGCAAGCGCCACAACGGCGGCCAATATGACTGTTCTGAAGCTCATGATCCGATACATAGGCGTGAAACCGCTATTGTGAAATCACAATTCGGGGAAACATCGTCACCATTTTACCCCTTTGTGGCTTGCCTTTCCCGACCCACAGCGGTTTGCTGAAAGTATGAGCACAGATGACAACACCTCGATGGACCTGAGTGGCAAACTTCTGATCGCGATGCCGGGCATGGGCGATCCGCGGTTTGAACACTCGGTCGTCTTCATGTGTGCCCATTCGCCAGAGGGTGCGATGGGGCTGATCGTCAACAAACCCGCGCCTGATGTCTCGCTTGGCGATATTCTTGCGCAACTGGACATCGATGCAAGCGCTGCGACCAAAGCGGCAAGCGTCTTTTTTGGCGGTCCGGTCGAAGGCGGGCGGGGGTTTGTGTTGCATTCGGGTGAGTATGACAACGACGCCTCAACCCTGAAAGTGGATGCCGCGTTTTCGATGACCGCGACACGCGATATTCTTGAGGCCATGGCCAAAGGTGAAGGCCCGGAAAACGCACTGGCCGCGCTTGGATATGCGGGTTGGTCGCCGGGGCAGTTGGAAGCCGAAATACAGCAAAACGCCTGGCTGACCTGCGACGCGGAAGAGGCGATCGTCTTTTCCGATGACAGCGAAGGAAAGTGGAAAGCTGCATTGGCGAAGCTGGGGATCGACCCGCTGCTTCTGTCGGCAGAAGGCGGTCACGCCTAGTCGCACCCTAATCGCACCCTAATCGCACCCTAATCACGAGGGGCCGCCGCCCGGCGCAGACGATCATTGATCGCTCGCCCCATTCCGTGATCGGGTATCCGAGACACCGCAATCGGGGCATCACCGTCATCATCCAACTGGTGCAGATACCGGAACAGGTTTGCCGCCGCCTCGACCAGATCGCCGGACGGGGACAGGTTCAGAACAGCATCGACATGACCAAACCCCAGCAGGCGTTCACCCGGGCGTGCGGCATCGGCATTCAGGCGCAATGCGGCGTCGGGCGCGTAATGCGACGACAGTTGGCCGGGCGCATTGATGCCTGCGTTGGTCTGACGGGTGGCGATGGGGCCACCTAGCGCTGCCTCGACCGCTTCGACCGGCAGGCCACCGGGGCGCAAAAGAACGGGGGCTGGGTCGAACCCGACAATCGTGCTTTCCAACCCTACCTCACAGGGACCACCGTCCAACACAGCCTCGATCCGGCCCGACAATCCGTCCAGCACATGCTGGGCCGTCGACGGGCTGATCCGCCCCGACGGGTTGGCCGAGGGGGCGGCGACAGGAACACCCGCGACTGTCAGCAATTCCTGTGCAAGTGGATGGGCCGGCACACGCACCGCAACCGTGGGAAGGCCGGCCGAGACAAGGGCAGACAGCGAACCACCAGGTTTCAGCGGCAGGACCAAGGTCAGCGGCCCCGGCCAAAAGGCTTGCGCCAGATCAAGGGCCGCACCATCCAGCACTGCGATGTCGGACACCGCGTCCAGCGAGGGCACGTGCACGATCAGCGGATTAAACTGGGGGCGGCCCTTGGCCTCGAATATCCGCGCAACAGCAAGGTCGTTGGTGGCATCCGCCCCAAGCCCATAAACCGTCTCGGTCGGGAACGACACAAGGGCACCTGCACACAACAACTCTGTTGCCCGCGCGATCCCGGCCTGATCGGCGGTCAGAATTTCCGTTTCCAAGCCGTTCGCACTCATGACGCTGCGTTTTCCTTTGCCACTCCACTGACCTTCAGTAAGGAAGAATAAAGGCCCAGTTAATGGCCTATCGCCCAGATGCCAAGAGATTTGCCGAGGACTCCCATGACCTACCGCGCGACAACCGACGATTTTCAGTTCCTGTTCGACCATGTCATCGGCTATGATCAGCTACCAGAAACCGAGTTGTTTGCAGATGCGACACCTGACGTTGCAATCGCGGTCCTGACCGAGGCCGGCAAGATGTGCGAGGACATTCTGGCCCCCCTGAACCGCAATGGCGACCTCACACCTGCCGCGCTGGAAAACGGTGTTGTGCGCACCTCGCCCGGCTTTTCGGATGGCTACAAGGCAATCGCGGAAGGTGGCTGGATCGGCATGGCGGCCGATCCCGAATATGGCGGCATGGGCTTGCCTTTGACGCTGCAAACCGCCGTGAATGACATGATGTCGGCCAGTTGCCTGTCGCTGCAACTCTGCCCGTTGATGACGCAGGGCCAGATCGAAGCGCTGGAGCATCACGCCTCGGACGCGCTGAAAGACCTGTATCTGCCCAAGCTGATTTCAGGCGAATGGGCGGGCACGATGAACCTGACCGAACCGCAGGCCGGGTCCGATGTGGGTGCGCTGTCCACCAAGGCCGAAGACAATGGCGACGGCACCTTTTCGATCACCGGACAGAAAATCTTCATTTCCTGGGGCGACAATGACATCACCAAGAATGTCTGCCACCTTGTTCTGGCACGGCTGCCAGATGGCGCACCGGGCACCAAGGGTATCAGCCTGTTCATGGTCCCGAAACTGATCCCTGACGCCGATGGAAATCCGGGCGAACCAAACAACCTGCGCGTCGTGAGCCTTGAACACAAGATGGGACTGCATGGCAGCCCCACCGCCGTTATGTCCTTCGAAGGTGCCAAGGGTTGGCTGGTTGGCGAACCGCATAAGGGCATGGCCGCCATGTTCACCATGATGAACAACGCGCGCATGGGCGTGGGGGTGCAGGGCTACGGCGTGGGCGAGCGTGCCTATCAGGAAGCACTGGCCTATGCGATGGAGCGCAAGCAGGGCCGCACCCCGTTGGGCGAGGCGGGCACTGGCACAATCATCGACTTCGCCGATGTGCGCCGGATGCTGACCCAGATGCGCACAGAACTTTTTGCCGCACGGTCGATGGCGATGTCGCTGGCGCTTGCGATTGATATGGCGCGCGCAACGGGTGACGACGACTGGAAGGCGCGCGCGGCCCTTCTGACCCCCATCGTCAAAGCCTACGGCACCGAGGTTGGTATGCTTGTCAGCCATCTTGGCGTTCAGGTGCATGGCGGCATGGGGTTCATCGAAGAAACCGGCGCCGCCCAGCATTCCCGCGACGTGCGCGTCACCGCGATTTACGAAGGCACGAATGGCATTCAGGCGATGGACCTTGTCGGCCGCAAGATGATGGACGGGGGCGAAGCTGCCTTCCGCCTGCTGGACGAGATTGAAAGCCAGGCCGAAGCCGCCCGTGCGAACTTCCCCAACATGTCCGAGGCGGTCTGGTCGGCGGCCGAAGACTTGCGCGAAACCATCGAATGGATGGTGGAACAATCGGACATGCAGGATCGCTTTGCCGGTGCGGTCCCGTTCCTGATGGGCTTTGCCCGCGTGCTGGGATCACACTACCACCTGCGCGCCGCGATTGCCGAAGGGGGCAAGGGGCCACGGTCGGAACTCGCGCGCTTTTATATCAACCGTCTTCTGCCGGAACATACCGCACAATTCGTGCAAGCCCGCACCGGGGCGGCGGGGCTTTACACGCTCAGCCCGGAAGATCTGGCATCGTGAACAAACCGGCACCAGGCAATCTGCGCTTCCCTTTCCCGGACATTCCCGGCGAAGGCGAAGCGGTCGAGGTGGCGAAGGGCGTCCTTTGGATGCGCCTGCCGCTGCCGATGGCGCTGGATCATGTCAACGTCTTTGCCTTCGACGACCCCGAAGGATGGACCATTGTCGATACAGGTTTTGACTCGAAGAAAACCCGCCGCATCTGGGAAAGTCTGTTGGCGGGTCCGTTGGGGGGCAAACCCGTTGCGCGGGTGATTGTCACCCACCACCACCCCGATCACGTCGGGCTGGCCGGTTGGTTTCAACGTGACCACGGGGCAGAACTTGTCACCACATGCACCGCATGGCTGTTCGCGCGCATGTTGCTGCTGGACGAGCAGATGGTGCCGGTGGACGAAACCCTCGCCTATTGGCGCGCGGCTGGTATGGCACCTGACGTATACGAGAAGCGCCTGACCGAACGACCCTTCAATTATGCAGACATCGTGGCTGACATGCCGCTTGGGTTCAAACGGATCAAGGAAGGCAGCCGCGTCCACTTTGGCGCGAGGGATTGGGTTGTGCGCATCGGCAACGGTCACGCGCCCGAACACGCGACGTTCTGGTCGACCGATGGCGCGCTGGTGATCGGCGGCGATCAGCTTCTGGCAACGATCAGCCCAAATCTAGGGGTTTATGCCACCGAACCCGAGGCCGACCCGGTCGGGGAATGGCTGGAAGCCTGCGAACGCCTGTCGCAATACGCGACCCCGGACCAACTTGTCCTGCCGGGCCACAAACTGCCCTTCACCGGCTTGCCGACACGAATGCGCCAGTTGATCACCAATCACCACCACGCGCTGGACCGGCTGGAGGATTTTCTGGCCGACCCCCATGTGGCCGGCGACTGCTTCCCCCCGCTGTTCAAGCGCGAGATTTCGGGGGGTGAATATGGGTTGGCGCTGGTCGAAGCCGTGGGCCACCTGAACCACCTGCTGCATGGAGGACGCGTCACACGCACCCGGCGCGAGGACGGCGCATGGCTGTGGCAAAAAGCCTAGCTGCGCCCGCGCGGCACCACCTCATATCCCGTTTCTTCCGGCTCGTCGTCCACCATCTCGGCAGGGAAGCCGGGGGCAGTGATGTTCAGTCCTGTCGCCTCTTCCAGCCTGCGGATGATGTCGTCTGACTGCGCACGTTCGCCGTAACGCGCGATGCCGTCATTAAATATCTCGATCATCAAAGGTGAAATTTCGAGCGGCACATTGGCCCGGTCCGCGATGGCCTGAAACAAACCAATATCCTTCTTCACCAGATCCATCGTGAAAGAAATATCGCGCGATCCATTCAGGATCACCTGGCTTTCGGTCTCATGCACAAACGACGTGCCGGACGAGATTTTGATCGCCTCATAGGTCGTCGCAAGGTCAAGCCCGGCGGCTTTCATTGTCACCATCGCTTCGCAGCAGGTCAGCAGGTTGGCAGTTGCCAGATAGTTGGTCATGACCTTCAGAACCGATGCCGACCCAAGCGCACCCGTGTGCAGTACGCGCCGCCCCATCGTGGCCAGAAGGGGCAGCACCCGTTCAAAAGTTGCGCGCTCGCAGCCCGCGAAGATCGAGATATTGCCGGTATCCGCCCGATGGCATCCACCCGACACAGGACAATCGACAGCCTCACCGCCGCAGGCGATCACCGCTGCGCCCAGACGTTTGACCTCGGCCTCGTCGGTGGTGGACATTTCCAGCCAGATTTTTCCCGGCTGCACGTGATCCAGCATTTGGCTGACCACCGCATCCGACGCAGCAGGCGACGGCAGGCAGGTAATGACAATATCGCATTTGCGCATCAGAGCTGCGGGATCGTCTGCCGCATCCGCCCCAAGCGCGACGAAGTTTTCGACAAGGTCTGGATTAAGATCAAGCACGGTCAAATCTTTGCCGTTGCGCAACAAGCTGCCCGCCAGTTTGCCCCCAACATTTCCCAGACCAACGAAGCCAATTTTCACAGTCTTTCCTCCGCGACGACCAGATGCCCCTGATCAAGACCAACTCTTGCACCCAAATGCGAGATAAAAATCTATCACGCGTTCATCACGTGACGCACTTGTGCGCTTGTGCCACAAAGGGTTCAGTGAACTGTAGATCGTTGTGAGGCCAGATGGCGCAGAAAAAGCAGACAAGCCGCTCAAACCCACCCCGTGCGCATACCGCCAAGTGCAGTCAGGATGGGCCCGTTGTCGTTGATGACAAACCCTTGCCGAAAAAAATTGCAGAAACACCGCTGGAGCAGAAAAGCCCGGCGGAATGGGCCTATGAGCGGTTGATTCTCTATATCAAGAATTTCGAGGAACAATTGGACAATGAACACGAGGTCGCCATGGGCTTTACCGGCGGCGACGCGGGTGTGCTTCGGATCGAAGGGATCGGCTATTTCGACCCCGATGTGCTGACCTTTTATGGGTCGGACGGAGAGGGCATGAAAACCCAGCTGATCCAGCATGTCAGCCAATTGTCGGTGATGCTGCGTGCCTTGCCCAAGCTGGTGGAAAGCGAAGCCCCCAATCGCATCGGGTTTCGGCTGGCAGCCGAACTGGAAGAGGACGACGCACCGACAACCTGACCTGCAATCCAGCCCGTGACAGGTGGTTTCAAATCGGTTATTCGGAGTATCAACGCTTTTTTGTGAACAGGACGACACAGATGGAAGATCACGTACATGGAACGATGGACACCGGCGCACAGGAAAAAACCTTCGAAGGTTTTGTAAAATTCTCGGCCCGTGCGGTGATTGCCTTTTTGGTCATTCTGGCCCTGCTGGCGATATTCAACGCCTGATACAACAGCTCGACTACAAAGGTGGAATACTTCGATGATGCGATTGATCATAGCTGTGTCGCTGTTACTTACCCTGGCGGCATGCGGCGGAGCTGAGAAAGTCTGGGCCAGCGATGAAGACGTGGCGCGTGCGAAATACCGTCATGACGGTCCACCCACAATCACGCTGTTCACCGTGATTTCAAACAAAACCGGAGCAGGCGCACACTCGTCTCTTCTGATCAATGGGTCCGAGCGCCTGATCTTTGATCCGGCCGGCACATGGCGCCATCCAAACCTGCCTGAACGAAACGATGTGCATTACGGCATGACCGACAAAGCCGTCGATTTCTATGTCGATTACCACGCCCGCATCACCTATCACGTTGTCCGGCAAGATATTGTCGTCAGCCCGCAAGTGGCGGAAATGGCCATCCGTGCTGTTGAACGCTATGGTGCGGTGCCGAAAGGACAATGCGCCATCTCGGTAGGTTCGATCCTACGCGACCTGCCTGGATTTGAATCGATCTCGCCTGCTTGGTTTCCCAATAGGGTCATGAAACAGTTTGGTGCCCTGCCGGGTGTAACCGAACGCAAGTTCTATGATGACGATCCGGAAGAAAACGGCGAAATCCTGACGCGCGGCATCTGACCCGCGCGGCTATCCCAGCAAATAGAGCAAGCCGTAAAGTGTGGCTGCACCTGACAGGATTGCGGCCAGCACATTGCGGCTGAAATACCCGACGCTGAGCGTCATCAGCGCCGCGCCCAGTCGGGCGGGATCGGTCATCCCGCCGGTCGCAGCCGGCCACAGAACCAGTGGCGCAACCAGCCCCGGCAGCACTGCTACAGGCGTATAGCGCAGGTGGCGTAACAGCCATTCCGGCATCGGACGATCGCCGACTATTCCAAGAAAGCTGAACCGGATCAGAAAACTGCCAACCGCCAACGCGACAATGACAATCCATATCATGGTGTGATCGGTGATCATTGCCGCGCCTTTCTTGCTGTCAGAAGCTCGACCTGTGCCCCGACGATCATTGCACCGATTGCGGCCACAAGAAGACCCGATCCATAGGGCATCCACGCCATCAAAAGCGCCAGAATAATGGATGTCGTCGCGGCGGCCACATGCGCCAAGGTGCGCAAAGCGGGCGCAATCATAGCAAGGAAGGTAATCGGCATCGCGAAATCAAGCGCGAAGGCCGGCGGAACCTGCGCTCCGGCAACCGCGCCCACATAGCTTGAGCCATACCAAAACGGTGCCAGCGGAGCGACCGTACCGAAGTAATAGGCGTATCGTTCTGACACGGTCAGATCGCGTTCCATCTCGAACTTGATCTGTGACAGGGCATAAGGCTGATCCACCATGAAATAAGCAGCTATGGCGCGTCTCCAAATGGGTGCCTGCCCCAGATAGGGGGTCAGAGACGCACTATACATCGCCATCCGAAGGTTCACCGCAAGCGCGGTCAGAATCACGATGATCGTCGGCGCATTCTCAGTCATAAGTTGAATGGCGGTGAACTGCGCGGCCCCAGCGATCACCAGCACTGAGAAGCTCATCACCTCGACTACATTCAACCCGGCTTCGGTAGCCACCACGCCAAACAGCGCGGCGAAAGGAACGAGCACCAGGATAAACGGCAGCGCATCACGCATACCGCGCAGGAAGTGTCTTTTGGGGTTGGACGAATTCATGATCGGACCCTAAGTTGCACACTACGCTTACGGCGTCATGGCAGGAGTTGCAATTGGCCACCAAAGACAATCTTTCCGACTATCTGATCGCGCCCGCCCCCGCCGATCCACGCCTGACACGGGCAGTGGATGGCTTTGACGAAGCAGGCGCGCCCATCCGTGTATCGGTTGTCGAAGAGCGCCCGCTGACAATCTTCCTGAACAAGCGCGAGATTGTCACCGCGATGACCATCGGGGACTATCCTGAATATCTGGCGCTTGGGTTTCTGCGCAACCAGGGCATGTTGTCCGATGCGGATCACATCATCAGTGTGGATTATGATGTAGACATCGAAACGGTCGTTGTCCGCACCGAAATCGAAACGGATTACGAGGATAAGCTGGCACGCAAAACGCGCACCTCAGGCTGTGCAGTCGGCACCGTTTTCGGCGACATGATGGAAGGGCTGGAGGGGTTGACCCTGCCAGCCGCGCCGCTGAAAACCTCGTGGCTGTATGCGCTTGCACAAAAGATCAACCGAACCCCGTCGCTCTACCTTGAAGCCGGCGCCATTCACGGCACCGTCTTGTGCCAGGAGGATCGTCCCCTTGTATATATGGAGGATGTTGGCCGACACAACGCCGTCGACAAGGTGGCAGGTTGGATGCTGTCCGACGGCGTCTCGGGGGCAGACAAAATCCTCTACACCACCGGGCGGCTGACTTCCGAGATGGTGATCAAGACTGCACAGATGGGCATTCCAGCGCTGGTGTCGCGATCCGGCTTCACCGCGTGGGGCGTCGAAATTGCGCGCGAAGTTGGGCTGACCCTGATCGGCCGCATGCGAGGGCAGCGCTTCACCTGCCTGTCTGGCGAGGCGCGTCTGATCCGCGACATTGATCCGGCCCATGTGACCCACGAAGACCGAAAGCATCGTCGCAAAGGGGCTGATGAATGACCAAACCGGTCGGTATCATCCTTGCCGGAGGGCTGGCCACGCGCATGGGCGGTGGTGACAAAGGGTTGCTGCCTCTGGGTGGTGGAACACTTCTGTCACAAGTCATCGACCGATTGGCGCCACAGGTGGAGGCGCTCGCACTGAATGCCAATGGTGACCCAACGCGGTTTGAAAATCTCGGGTTGCCGGTATTGCCTGATAGCATCGACGGGTATGTGGGGCCGTTGGCAGGGGTATTGTCAGGTCTTGATTGGGCGGCTTCACGCGGCGCGACGCAAGTGATCTCGGCAGCTGCGGATACCCCGTTCTTCCCTCGTGATCTTGCTGAACGGCTGACCCAGGCCGCCACCGACGCGCAATCGCCCATCGCCCTTGCCGCCACCAATGACCCGGAACGTGGCCCCATGCGTCAACCGACTTTCGGGCTGTGGGATGTGGCCCTGCGCCAAGATCTGCGCAATGCGTTGCAAGGTGGGTTGCGCAAAGTCGTCCAATGGACCGACAAGCACGGGGCAGCCATGGCCATCTTTGACCCTGCCCCCTTTGACCCATTTTTCAATGTGAACACACCCGAAGACCTTGCTCGCGCACAAAATCTGCTGGAGACCGCCACATGAAAATTTTTGGCGTCACCGGTTGGAAAAACTCTGGCAAGACCGGGCTGATGGAACGGTTGGTGGCCCATTTCGCCGCCAAGGGGTTAAGGGTCTCGACCCTGAAACACACCCATCACGGCGTCGATTTGGAACGCCCCGGCACGGACACCCATCGCCACCGCGAAGCAGGCGCACAAGAGGTGGTGCTGGCCTCATCGTCCCGCGTGTCGATCCTGCACGAACTGCGGGATACGGACGAACCCCGGCTGACTGACCTGATCGCCCGACTGACGCCCTGCGACCTGGTGCTGGTCGAAGGGTTCAAATCCGCCCCGCATCCGAAGATCGAAGCCCACCGTGCCACCACGGGTGAGGCCCTGCTTGCGCCAAAGAACCAAACCATCCGTGCCGTGGCCAGCGATACGCCTCTACCAACCCTCGATCTGCCCGTGTTCGACCTGGACGACACGGGTGCCATCGCCGCGTTCATCGAGGATGCGACCGGCATGACCTCTCGCCACGCACCCAAGCTGGCAAATGACTGCTTCGCCTTGCCCCCCGGCATCAACTGGACGCCCGTTGACGAAGCTCTCGCCACGCTCAGGGATCGCCTGCACCCGGTGACGGCGATCGAACGCATCCCCGTGGCCGCGGCGCGAAAACGCATCCTTGCCACAGATCATATTGCGGTGCGCGCCAACCCGCCCGGTGCGAACGCGGCGGTCGATGGCTACGGCTTCGCTTATGCAGGCCTTCCGGCTGGCGACATGATCCACATGCCCCTTGTCCATGGCCGCGCCGCCGCCGGGGCACCATTCAAAGGCACCGTGCCGATGGGCCACGCCATCCGCATCCTGACAGGTGCCCTGCTGCCCGACGGGATCGACACCGTGGTTATGCAGGAAGATGTGCGGATTGACGGAACGACGCTGAGGTTCCCGGCAGGTGTGAAACCCGGCGCAAATGCCCGGGCCGCAGGCGAGGACGTCGCCGCAGGAAAACTCGCCCTGCCCGCAGGCCACAAGATGCGCGCGCCGGATGTGGCGCTGCTGTCTGCCCTCGGCCTCTCGGACGCAGAGGTCCACACCCACCTGCGCGTCGGCGTCCTGTCCACCGGCGACGAACTGACCGAACCCGGCACGACGCTGGACGTTGGTCGCACCTATGACGCTAATCGCCCCATGCTGCTGTCGCTGGTCGAAAACTGGGGCTATCTGCCTGTCGATCTTGGCCATGTCGCCGATGATCGGGACAAGCTGCGCCAAGCCTTTGATGATGCCGCGACAAAAGCAGATGTTATCCTGACCTCCGGCGGCGCATCGGCGGGGGATGAAGACCATGTCTCGGCCCTGCTGAAACAGACCGGATCGCTGCACCATTGGCGCATAGCAATCAAACCGGGTCGCCCGCTGGCGCTGGCCCAATGGAACGGCACACCCGTCTTTGGTTTGCCCGGCAACCCCGTTGCCGCGCTTGTGACCACGCTGATATTTGCCCGACCAGCTTTCTCGAAACTCGCCGGAGGCCCTTGGCTCACGCCCCAGGTCTTCACCCTGCCCGCCGCCTTCTCGAAATCAAAGAAAGCCGGACGCCGCGAATACCTGCGCGCGCGGATCAATGATGCAGACCAGGTTGAAGTGTTCAAATCCGAAGGCTCAGGCCGCATCTCCGGCCTCAGCTGGGCCACCGGACTGGTCGAACTGCCAGACGAGGCACTCGAGATCGCACCCGGTACACCAGTGCGCTTCCTGCCCTACACGGGCTTCGGCCTGACCTGACCCACTGTTTCTTCTGGCCAGAAATATCCTGGGGTGAATGCGCGCCAGCGCAGAGGGGCAACGCCCCTCACAGGCTCACAACGTGAGCCATCGCGCCAGGTCAATCGACCTGCACCTCGCCCAACAGCACCGCAAAACTCGCTCCATGCATGTCCCTGTCTGCCCGCGTTCCCTGCACAGCGGGGCGCGGCAGGCTGAACTTCACCGCGTTCAACTCCTGCATATCGAACCGTTTCAGCGTTGCGGGATCGGCCTTGAACGTTTCTGCGACCAAATCCGTATCCAGCCCGGCAGAGATGCGCGCAAACGCCTCCTCCGTGCCACAGAAAACATCCAGGGTCAGCCAAAACGGTCCTGCATTTTTCGACCGCACCTTGTCCGCGATGTCTTTCAGGGCGGTCATGCGCCGACCTCCTCAATCGTCAATCGAAAAGCCTCCATGGGGTCGTCCAGCGCGAGCACATGATTCAGGCAGAACTCGTAAACTGCACCGCGCGGCATTTCAGGCGGCGAGAACGGGAAGGCGAAAGTCGGCATTTCTTCCTGCTCGGTCAGCGGGTGGTGCAAAAGATAAGGGTTCAGCAACTTCGCCACTTCGCGTGACACTGCCTCGGTCTCGGCGGTGACAATGCCCATGACGCCAAGCTCGCTGCCCGGTGTCGCGCCGGTGTCCAACGCACCAAGCGTGGCGTCAGCGCCGATGATCCGCAGTTCGATATGGAAGTCTCCGCCTACACGCGCCGCTGCCTTGGCGGTGCACTTTGTCCGGATGTCATCCACCCAGGCACGTATGTTGTCCACGTAATGCGCATCACGCACCAACACCAATGACACGGTTTGAAACCCGGCGCGCCGCGCGCCTTCCAGCTTCACGGTGTAGGGTGTTGTTTCAACCCATTCGCTGCCCGTCACCCGCACCCGACGGTCATCAAGTGCCGCATACTGCGCGCCTGTCACATCCAGATACCCGCCAGGTTCATACAGCCGATACGGGTCGTTGTTTTCATACAGCATATGCGCCGACACGGTGCGAGGTGTCGCGCGGGCATCCCTGCCCATCGGAGTAATGGTGAACCCATCCGCGTCAAACTCGATCAGGATTGTTCCTGTGTTCGGGCTGGTCGTCGCAAGCGCCCCGCATTCGCCAATCTTGGCACCGTGCCAGACACTGCCTGCATGACAGCCCCGCGCAAGCGGCAAAGCCGAGATAATCGCGGTGTCGGTCGTCCGCCCGGCAATCACAATATCCGCACCAGTCTCAAGCGCGGCCTGTATCTGTTCAGCCCCCGCCAGCGCGACAATATTGGTGCAGTCACGCAGAAGGTCCGCCGAGATTTCGGGCGCAGGGGTCAAAGGGGTGATCCGCCCATCCTCAAGCGCTGACGCCATCGCGTCCCCATCCTGCCCACTTTTCAGCACGGCCAGCTTCAAGCTTTCGCCTCGTTCGGCGGCAATCTCGCGGGTGATGTCAACCAGCCAGTCAACCGCATCATCCGCGCCGCATGTGCCAGCCGTTCCGATGATCAGCGGCACACCGGCTTCGACCCGCGCGGCCATCAGATCAGCCCACTCGGCCTTGGTGGATCCACGCGAGTATTTCGACGTGCCGGTGCCAAGGTAATGAGGGCCCGAATCGGTCGAGCCCCCATCAATCGCAATGATGTCCGGTTGCGCCGCAATCCCTCGTGCCAGCGCGTCACGATCATATCCCAGACCCAACGCACCCGAAGGAATAAGCACCTTTACCATCAGTCAGTAATCCTTTGCGGTTTCTTGAGAACATTGCGCAGGAACATCGGGGCCACAAAACCCACAACGGCAATGATCCACAGCGTGATTGAAATGCCGGACGAGAACAGGAAGGTCCAGTCGCCGCTCGACAATACCATGGCGCGACGTAGTGCGTCCTCCATATGACCACCCAGCAAAATGCCAAGGATGACCGGAACGGTGGGCACATCAAGCTTGCGCAGCACATAGCCCAGCACCCCAAACGCCACCATCAGAAGCAGGTCGAAATAACTGCCGGACAGAGAATAGATGCCCACGAAGCTGATCATCGTCACACCCGGCAACAAGACCCATGGCGGCACGGACAGGATTTTCACGAAGATCTTCACCATCGGCACGTTCATCAGAAGCAGCACGAAGTTGGCAATCAGAAGCGATGCGATCAGGCCCCAAACGACCTCGGGCCGTTCGGTGAACAACATCGGGCCGGGGGTGATGTTCAGTGTCATCAGAAGCGCCAGCAAAACGGCCGTGGTGCCAGATCCGGGCACACCCAGCGTCAGCATCGGCACCAAAGCGCCACCAGCCGCCGCGTTGTTGCCCGCCTCGGGCGCGGCGACACCTTTCGGCACACCTGTGCCAAAGCCGCCTTTTTCACCCGCGATGGATTTTTCACTCATATAGGCCAGGAAACTGCCCAGCGAGGCCCCAGCCCCCGGAAGCACACCCGCGACAAATCCAACGACCGATGCGCGTAGCATGGTCCAACCAGACTCCATGATGTCTTTGAACGGAATCGTCACCTTTTCCAGTTTCACCCCAATAGAGGTGTTCTTGCCGTGGCTTTCGATGAAGAAGAAGACTTCGGCGATGGCGAACAGGCCAACGATGGCGACAAGGAAGTCGATGCCGTCGAACAGGTGCATATTGCCGCCGGTCAAGCGCGGCAGGCCCGAGTTGTTGTCCACCCCGATCATCGCGATGCCCAAGCCGATACAGGACGCAATCGCTGCCTTGGCTTGGTTGTTTGATGCCATGCCGCCCAGCGTGGCAAAGGCCAGCAGGTAAAGCGCGAAATACTCGGCTGGACCAAACAGGAAAGCCACACGCGCCAGAAGCGGTGCCAGAAGCATAAGGCCGATGGTCGCCAGAAACGCGCCGACAAACGACGCAACACCGGACAGAACCAGCGCGTCACCCGCACGACCCGCCTTCGCCATGGGATAACCATCGAGCGTGGTCATCAGCGCCGGTTCGTCACCCGGAATGTTCAGAAGGATCGAGCTGATCCGCCCGCCATACATCGCGCCGTAGTAAACGGACGTCATAAGGACCAGCGCCGATGTGGCATCCAGCCCCATCGTAAAGGTCAGCGGGATCAGGATCGCCACACCGTTGGACGGGCCAAGGCCCGGCAGCGCGCCGATGATTGTGCCGATGAAACAGCCAATCACGGCCAGCATCAGCGTATAAGGAGACAGCGCGATTTCGAATCCGATCGCGAGGTTCGAGAGTAATTCCATGGGGATTTCCTCAGCCGGTCAGCGATTTGGGAAAGGGCACAAGCCCAAGGCCCAGCGCGAATTTGAAGATCAGGAACAAGCCAACGGACAGGCCGATCCCGGCCAGCACGGCGCGCCAGGCGCGCGGCTCGATTTGATAGCTCAGAATGGTGGCCGTGATCGCCGTCGGGATCAGAAACCCAAGTGGTTTCAGCGCATAGGCATAGCCCACCAACACAACAACAGCGAGCGCGAGAGAGCCAAACGTGGCCAGCACTGGCCATTCAGGATCCGGGTCAGGCTTCACAGCGACGATAATCCCGCACAGAGCCGCAACGCTTCCGATCAGGATGGGAAAGGTCTTTGGCCCGACAGGATCCGCCATGAAACTGGTCTGGATCTGTGCGGCGCTGGCAACATATGCCAGCGCCACCAGGGTCACGACCGCTCCGAAGATACGGTCAGAGGCCATTACTGGATCACCCCGATCTCTTTCGACAGAGCGCGGATTTCGGATACCACACCGTCAACGTAAGACTGGAAGTCGTTGCCAACCTTGGTGAACGGCGCCAGACCATTTGCGGCCATGGCTTCTTTCCATTCATCGCTGTCTGCAACTTGTTGCAGCCGCTCAGCCCACATGTTGAAGTCATCGTCGCTGATACCCTTGGGCACATAAAGCCCACGCCAGTTGACGGCGACAACGTCGATGCCTTGCTCTTTCGCGGTGGGAATGTCTTCAAAGCCCGGCACGCGTTCTTCGGTCAGAACCGCAATGGCTCGCACGTCGCCGGATTTCAGGAAGCCGACGATTTCGGACATATCGCCCGACATCGCCTGGGTGAACCCGCCAACGGTTTGGGTGATCGCATCTGCACCACCGTCAACACCGATGTATTTCACGGCCTTCACATCCTCGACACCTGCACGTTGCAGGATCATCAGAGGCTTAAGGTGGTCAAACCCACCAACCGCCGACCCACCAGCGAACGCAACGCTGCCCGGATTGGCTTTCACATCCTCGACCAGATCATTCAACGTCTGGTAAGGGCTGTCTGCCGCAACAACGATCACGCCGGGATCGGCACCGATGGCACCGACAAAGCGAACCTGATCTGCCGTCATGCCAGCATAAGCGTTTTGCGCCAGACGGGTCGAGGTTGCCGACGACGCCGCGACGATCAGGTCGGCATCTTCGTTGCGTTCGGACACAACATGGTTGAACGCCAAACCGCCACCCGCGCCTGCCATGTTCGTGACCTGAATTGGTTTGTCCACCGCGCCAATGTCATACATGATCTTGCCGATCTGACGGCAGGTGAAGTCCCAGCCACCGCCGGGGTTGGCCGGTGCAATACATTCGGCAGCGGTTGCTGCGGTGGTGGCACCAAGGCCCAATACGGCACTGGTCGCCAGCGCCTTGAAAAGACGTTTTGTCATTAGTTCCTCCCATTTGACAGGGGCGTTACACCCGCCCATGCTCAGACCCAATCGCCTGAACCTGACACCAACCTGTCACGCAGCAGAAAAAAGGGCAACTTATGCGGTTCCTTCTGATCGAGGACAATCCAAAGCTGGCTGGCGTCGTGGTCGAGCGATTGCAACTGGATGGTCACGCCGTGGATCACGCTGGCACTTTGTCCGATGCAACTGACCTGACCGCCGTTGCCGATTACGACTTGATTTTGTTGGATATTATGCTGCCTGACGGCGATGGCCGCGATTTTCTGGAACGCCAAAGGCAGGCCGAAAGACGCACGCCGGTGATCGTTATTACCGCTCGGTCGTCGGTATCTGATCGGGTCGGATTGCTGGACCTCGGGGCGGATGACTACATCGTCAAACCCTTCGACTTTTCCGAGTTGGAAGCCCGCGTGCGCGCCGTTCTCAGGCGTCAGGGCGGCGCGGCGGACAACACGACAACCTTTGAAGAGACAACGCTTGATTCGACCAAAGGCGAATTGCGATTTGACGGCCAGACCGTGTCGCTGCGAAACCGCGAGCTTCGTTTGCTCGAGGTGTTTTTTGCAGCCCCCGGACAGGTCTTCTCTAAAACTCACCTCATTGACCGGCTTTTTTCCTTGTCGGATGAGGCGTCCGAAAACGCAATCGAAGTCTATGTGGGCCGCTTGCGCAAGCGGCTCGAAGGATCGGGCGCAAAGATCGAAACCGTGCGCGGCATGGGCTATCGGATGGTCGCCCGGTGAAGATCATCGGATCAATCCGCAGGCGGCTGTTCATTCAGCTTGCCCTTGTCGCTGCCGTCTTGTCGCTGGCCTTTTTTCTGGTCGTGCGCGGCGTGGCCGAACGGGCCGCCGAAGGCACGCAGGATGACATCCTGTCGGCGTCTGCCACAGCCATTGCCGATAGTTTGCGCAGCGAGGACGGTCACGTCACGCTTGATCTGCCGTATTCGGCCTTGTCCATGCTGGGGTCGATCAACGAAGATCGGGTATTCTATCGTGTCGTTTCGGAAGGTCAGACACTGACCGGGTATGCCGATCTGCCGCAACCGGAAGTCCCGCCCCGCCTCAGCGCACCAAGCGTCGAGACGCTGCTCTATCGTGGCGACGAGATACGCGCTGTCTCGGTCACGCGCCCGGTTGGCACCGGGGCGAATGCGGCGCAAGTGGTGGTGACGGTGGCGCAAACCCGTCAGGGGCTTGCGGCCATTTCCCGGCAAATCACCGCGACGGCGACGGGCATTGGCGTCGGTTTTTTTCTGCTGGCCACCGCGCTCAGCCTGTGGGCTGCCGGCTCGGCGCTGGCACCGATCACACGGATCACAGGATCGGTCACGCGTCGCGGACCGACCGATCTGCGCCCCGTTCAGGCCGATGCGCCCGATGAACTTGTGCCGCTGATCAATGCCCTCAATTCCTTTATGGCGCGGCTCAGGGCGTCGCTGTCGCGCACCGAAGACTTCATCACCGAGGCCGCGCATCGTGTGCGCACCCCGCTTGCAACCGTTCGCGCGCAGGCCGAGATCACTCACCGCAAGCTGAACAAACCCGAACACAAACTGGCGATCCGCGAGATGATCCGCGCCATCGACGAAAGCTCACGTTCGGCCGGGCAGATGCTGGATCATGCGATGGTCACGTTCCGGGCCGACAGCTTGGCGCAAGACGCGCTCGACTTGCAAGGGCTTATGGCTGAAACCTGCGACCGGCTTGGCCCCACCGCCGACCTGAAAGACATCGCGATCCAGCGCGAGCTTGGCACCGAGCCTGTGGCATTCACGGGCGATGGCATCCTGCTGCAAGCCGCGCTTCAAAACATTCTCGACAATGCGATCAAGTATTCGCCGGACGACAGCAACATCACCGCCCGCGTCATTCTTGATCATAATATCACCCTGTCAATCACGGATCAGGGACGAGGCTTTGGTGACACGGATTTGTCTGGCCTGACGACCCGCTATACGCGCGGCGCGAATGTCGGCGACATCGTGGGGTCTGGGCTTGGGCTTACCATCGCGGACGAGGTCGCGAAAGCGCATGGCGGACGGTTGGAAATTTCACCGAATGAAAAGGGGGAAGGCGCATGTGTTTCGCTGGTATTTCCGCGCGACTAGTGTCAGCAGTTCTTGGGTTGGCCCTGTCTGCCAGTGTGGCAGCGGGTTTCGAGATCGAGGATCGTCGCCTATACGAAGCGACATCCGAACGAGCAAGGCTCAGCGTCGTCTCGACCGCCGATCTTGATGTGTTCGATCCGATCATCCGCGCCTTTCAAGCCAGCCAACCGGGTGTAACTGTCGACTATGTCGTAACAGGCACAACCGACTTGATGAAGGCGTTGTATGACGAGGGGGCGACCTTCGACCTTGCCATATCCTCGGCAATGGATTTGCAGACCAAGTTGGCAAATGACGGCTTTGCACTGAACCACACCCCAACCACCTCGACCGCCCTGCCCGCTTGGGCCAGTTGGCGTGATCAGTTGTTTGCTTTCACGCAGGAGCCAGCGGTGGTCGTGGTCTCGGACCAATTTTTCCCACCCGGCGAAGCACCGCAAAACCGGGATGAACTGATTGCCCTTCTGCGCGCCAACCCGGAACGGTTTCAGGGCAAAATCGGCACCTATGACGTGCGCCGTTCCGGCTTTGGCTATCTGATGGCGACGCAGGACAGCCGAAACTCTGATGCGTTCTGGCGGCTGATGGAGGTGATGGGGCGTCTGGATGCCAAGCTTTATTGCTGCTCGGGCGACATGATCCGTGACGTGGCATCTGGCAAGCTGGCCTTGGCCTATAACGTGCTGGGCAGCTATGCGGCAAGCCAGCAAAAGAATACAGGTGGCTATCAGATCATCGAGATGAGCGACTATGTAAATATCATGTCGCGCACCGTCCTGATCCCGCGCACAGCGAAGAACGTCGACGACGCCCGCGCGATGCTGGATTTTCTGCTGAGCCTGAAATCCCGCAAGGATTTGGTGGATGCCACCGGCTTGCCCGCCATTGATCCGTCCGCCCTGCGCGCGAACCCGTCGCTCAGACCCATTCGGTATGGACCCGGCCTATTGGTCTTTCTTGACAGTCTGAAGCGGCAGAGCTTTCTCAGAAACTGGGAAAATTCTTTGCTGCAAAATTAGAAAAGGCGGGGATAAACCCCCGCCCTTTCCCGATCCTATCGGCCTTTGATCAGTCGATCATACGCACCGCGCCCTTCGCCGCAGAAGACGCCAGCATCGCATAGGCTTTCAGCGCCTTTGACACTTTGCGCTTGCGGGGCTGGGCGGGATGCCAGCCTTGTTCGTCCTGCGCGGCGCGGCGCGTGGCCAGTTCCTCGTCCGGCACGGCCAGATTGATGGTGCGGTTGGGGATGTCGATCTCGATCTTGTCGCCTTGCTGCACCAATCCGATCGCACCACCCTCTGCCGCTTCCGGCGACACGTGACCGATTGACAAGCCTGAAGTGCCCCCCGAAAAGCGCCCATCGGTCAGAAGCGCACAGGCCTTGCCCAGCCCTTTCGATTTCAGATAGCTGGTCGGATACAGCATTTCCTGCATCCCCGGCCCGCCGCGCGGACCTTCGTAGCGGATGACGACCACGTCGCCTTCCTTGACCTTGCCGGTCAGAATATCGCTGACCGCCGCATCCTGGCTTTCGCAGACATGCGCAGTGCCGGTGAATTTCAGGATCGAGGCATCCACGCCCGCCGTTTTCACGATGCACCCGTCCAACGCGATGTTGCCAAACAGAACAGCCAACCCGCCATCTTCGCTGAACGCGTGTTCCCTGGACCGGATCACGCCCCCTTCGCGGTCAGTGTCCAGTTCCTTGTATCGGTTCGACTGGCTGAACGCCTGCGTGGTGCGCACGCCACCGGGGGCGGCTTTGAACAGGCTTTCGGCCTCGGGGTTGTTGGCTATCTTGATGTCCCATTTCGCGATCGCTTCGGCCATCGTGGCCGTGTGCACGGTTGAACAATCGCCATGCAGAAGCCCGGCCCGATGCAACTCGCCCAGGATCGAGAAAATGCCACCGGCGCGGTGAACGTCCTCCATATGCACGTTGGCGATGTTGGGTGCGACCTTACACAAGCAGGGCACGTTTCGGCTGAGCCGGTCCATGTCTTTCATGGTGAAATCGACCTCGCCCTCATGGGCAATGGCCAGCAGGTGCAGAACAGTGTTGGTGGATCCACCCATTGCGATGTCCAGTGACATGGCATTTTCGAACGCGTCAAACGTGGCGATCTCGCGCGGAAGCAGGCCTTTTTCTTCGTTCACGTAATGACGCTTGGTGATCTCGACGATCTTGCGTCCGGCCTCAAGAAACAGGTGTTTGCGGTCCGCGTGTGTCGCAAGGGTCGATCCGTTGCCGGGAAGGGCAAGGCCCAGCGCCTCGGCCAAACAGTTCATCGAGTTTGCGGTGAACATGCCCGAACACGACCCGCAGGTCGGGCAGGCGTTTTCTTCGATATGCTGAACCTGCTCATCCGTCAGGTCTTCGCTGGCGGCGGCAACCATCGCATCGACAAGGTCGATCTTGTCCATGTCAAGGTCAGCCATCTCGATCTTACCGGCCTCCATCGGACCGCCGGACACGAAAATTACGGGGATGTTCAGACGCATGGCGGCCATCAACATACCGGGCGTGATCTTGTCGCAGTTCGAAATGCAAACCATCGCATCCGCACAATGCGCGTTAACCATATATTCGACGCTATCGGCGATCACTTCGCGCGACGGCAGCGAATACAGCATCCCATCATGGCCCATCGCGATCCCGTCATCGACAGCGATGGTGTTGAATTCCTTGGCAACACCGCCTGCGGCTTCAACCTCGCGCGCGACCATCTGGCCCAAATCTTTCAGGTGGACGTGACCCGGCACAAACTGCGTGAAGCTGTTCACAATGGCGATGATCGGCTTGCCGAAATCATCATCGGTCATGCCGGTCGCGCGCCAAAGGCCACGGGCACCGGCCATATTGCGGCCATGGGTCGAAGTTCTGGAACGATAAGCAGGCATGCGGTCCCCACCTTGTCTGGAAATTGTATCTCACAGCGGATTATCATTCCACGCGCGATGACACCAGCGCAGATTAAGCCCGCATGATCAGGCTTGGCGTTGCCCGATCCCCGCGTTAGAAGCGACCAAACCGCACCCTGAAAGGCATATCCCCATGGCGCAACGCAAAGTTTTGGTCACCGGGTCGGCCGGGTTCATCGGCTATCACCTGTCCAAACTGCTGCTGGCCGAGGGCTTTCGCGTGCACGGCTATGATGGGATGACGGATTACTACGATGTGACGCTGAAACTGCGCCGTCACCAGATGCTGTTGCAAGATCCGAATTTCACGATGACCGAAGGGATGCTGGAAGATCAGGCGCTGCTGGACGAGGTGACGGACGACTTCGCGCCTGACGTGATCGTCCACCTCGCCGCCCAAGCTGGTGTGCGCTACAGCCTTGAGAACCCCCGCGCCTATCTGGACAGCAACGTGATCGGCACCTTCAACGTGATGGAGGCCGCACGGCGGCACAAGGTCGACCATCTGCTGATGGCTTCGACCAGTTCGGTTTATGGCGCAAACACCGACATGCCATTCACTGAAACCGAGAAAGCCGACACCCAGCTGACCATCTATGCTGCCACCAAGAAGGCAAATGAAAGCATGGCGCACAGCTATGCACATCTGTGGGGCTTGCCCACAACGATGTTCCGCTTCTTCACCGTCTATGGCCCTTGGGGACGCCCCGACATGGCGTTGTTCAAGTTCACCAAAGGCATCATCGACGGCACCCCCATCGACATCTACAACAATGGCGAGATGTTCCGCGACTTCACTTATGTCGAGGATCTGGTGCGCGGCATCCGCCTGTTGATCGACGCAGTCCCTGTTCGCCCCGCCAGCCCGGATGATATCGAAGACGGCGACAGCCTGTCACCTGCCGCGCCTTATCGCGTGGTGAATCTCGGAAACTCGGACAAGGTGCGTCTTTTGGATTTTGTGGATGCCATCGAGGATGCGATCGGCAAGAAAGCCCAGCGCAATTACATGGAGATGCAGATGGGCGATGTCCCCGCCACCTGGGCGGACGCGACCCTTTTGAAACGCCTGACCGGCTATCGCCCGGAAACCGATTTCCGCGATGGGGTGAATAGCTTCGTCGCGTGGTATCTGGACTACTACAAAGCCTGATCCCCCGTGTTTTTGGGGTTGAAACAGAAAAGGGTCGCGCCTTTTGCCTCTTTAGGTTGAATTTTAACTTTCTTTTAACGGATGTTTACGCAATGTTACACTCGCAATGGTTGTGTTGCGGATTGTTAGCGGACGCGTTCGGTTATGAAGGACTTTCCAGATCTTGGGCAGATCGCAGTGATCGGGCTGGGCTATGTCGGCCTGCCGCTTGCGGTCGAGTTCGGCAAAACGCGCCTGGTCATCGGGTTCGACATCGACCCGACCCGCATCGCTGAATTGCAATCCGGCAAGGACCGCACGGATGAAGTGACAGCCGACGACCTGACCCATGCCCGCCACCTGCGCTTTACCAGCGACCCGGATGACCTGAGGGCGGCGACTGTCTTCATCGTGACTGTCCCCACCCCCATCGACGCCCATAACCGCCCCGACCTGACGCCGTTGCGGCGCGCCAGCCAAACCGTGGCGCGCGCATTGTCGCAAGGCGATATCGTGATTTATGAAAGCACCGTCTATCCCGGCGCGACCGAGGAAGTCTGCGTGCCGATCCTCGAAGCGGCGTCGGGCCTGACCTTCAACCGCGATTTCTTTGTCGGCTACAGCCCCGAGCGGATCAACCCCGGCGACCGGGCCCACCGGCTGCCGTCGATTGTGAAGGTCACGTCCGGCTCGACACCCGAAGCCGCTGACCGCATCGACGCGCTGTATGCCCAGATCATCACGGCGGGCACCTTCAAGGCCGAAAGCATCCGCGTCGCCGAGGCCGCGAAGGTGATCGAAAACACCCAGCGCGATCTGAACATCGGTCTGGTGAACGAACTTGCGATCATCTTCAACAGGCTCGGCATCGACACCGGTGCCGTGCTGGAAGCGGCGGGCACCAAGTGGAACTTCCTGCCCTTTCGACCCGGCCTTGTCGGCGGACACTGCATCGGCGTCGATCCCTACTACCTGACCCATAAGGCGGAAGAGATGGGCTATCACCCGCAGGTGATCCTGTCGGGCCGCCGGATCAATGACGGCATGGGCGCATATGTCGCCGGACAAATGATAAAGTCGATGATGCGCAAGGGGATAAACGTGGCGCGGTCACGGGTTCTGATCCTTGGCCTGACCTTCAAGGAAAACTGCCCCGATCTGCGCAACACGCGCATCGTCGATATTCTGGAAGAACTGCGTGATTATGGCGTTCGGGTGGACATTCACGACCCGCTGGCCGACCCCATCACTGCCCGTGCCGAATACGGGATCGACCTGACCGACACGCCGCAGGTGCATCGCTATGACGGGGTCATGCTGGCGGTGCCGCATCGCACCTATCTGGACCGTCCGCCGGGCTGGATCAACCGCTACGCCAAGAACCTCTCGGTGATCTATGACATCAAATCCGCGCTGCCGCGAGAAATGGCGGACTTGCGGCTGTGAAGACACGAACGCTCGGTAAGATCTGGTCCCTTCTGACCCCCCGCGAACGCAGACGCGGTGCTTTGGTATTCAGCCTTGCACTACTTATGGCGGTGTTCGAGGTGATCGGCGTAGCTTCGGTCTTTCCGTTCTTTCTGGCACTGTCCGATCCCGGTCTTGTGCAGACGAACGCCTATCTATCTGCCGCCTATCGCTGGGGTGGATTTACGGACCATCTTGGCTTCCTTCTGGTGCTTGCCCTCATCACCTTCGCCTTCCTTGTCAGCGGCGCGCTGATCCGAAGCGCGGGCGAATACGCGATGACACGGTTCGTCCAGATGCGCCGCCACAGCCTTGGCACGCGGTTAATCGAGCGTTACCTGCGCCAGCCATATGCGTTCTTTCTGAACCGCCACACAGGCGAGATGGCGAAAAACATCCTGTCCGAGGTCGAACAAGTCACCATGTTCGCGCTGGCTCCGGTGCTGCGGCTGACCACATCCGTTGTGACGCTTTTGTCGATGCTGGGCTTTCTGATCTTGATGGACCCAATCATCGCCTTCACCGCGATCGCCACTCTGGGCACGGCCTATACGCTGATCTTCCTGGCAATTCGGCACCTTGTCACCCGCAACAGCGCCCGCCGCGTGGTCGCGGACGAAGCCCGCTATACGATCACACGCGAGGCCTTGGGCGGCATCAAGGACATCCGCATCCTGGGGAAAGAAGACTCCTATATCCGCCATTTCCGCACCCCATCTATCGAGGTGTCGCGAATGCAAGCCGCCAACCTCGTCTTGGGCCAAGTCCCGAAATATCTGGTCGAAGCGATCGGCTTCGGCGGCATGTTGCTTCTCTGCGTCGCCCTGCTGGCAGCCGTTGGCCCCAATGCCAGCACCGCCGCTATCTTGCCAAAGCTTGGCGTCTATGCCTTTGCAGGCTACCGGATGTTGCCGTCCGTGCAGGGCATTTACCGCGCGATGGTCGAGTTTCGGTTCGGTGCAGGTGCGGTTGATGTTCTGTTCAGCGACATGCAAGCCTTGTCGGATGTTTGCCCCGATACGCGGGCGGTGCCGCCAATGCACCTGACCAAGGCGCTGGAGGTGACGAACGTCAGCTATTCCCATGACGACGCCACGCGCAGCCTGAGTGATGTGTCCCTGACCATCCCGGCGGGCGCGTCCTTTGGCATCGTCGGCGGCACCGGGGCAGGCAAAACGACTTTGGTCGACCTGCTTCTGGGTCTTCTGACCCCGCAAGCCGGGCAGATTGGTGTCGATGGCACTCCGATCACCACGGCGAATGTCAAAGACTGGCAGGCCGCAATCGGCTATGTGCCACAGTCGATCTTTCTGGCCGACACCAGCATTGCAGAGAACATCGCCCTTGGCACGCCACGCGCGCAGATCGACATGCAGCGCATCGTTGAGTGTGCCCGGATGGCGCAACTGGATCACTTTGTGGATACGCAACTGCCTGCCGGTTATGACACCGCCGTTGGCGAAAGCGGCGTGCGACTGTCCGGTGGACAACGCCAGCGCATCGGCATCGCGCGCGCTTTGTATCACAACCCCGACATTCTGGTGTTTGACGAGGCGACAAGCGCGCTCGACACCTCGACAGAACGCGAAGTGATGAGGGCGATTACCGGGCTTCAGGGGCAGAAAACCATCGTGATGATCGCCCACCGTATCTCGACCGTCGAGGGCTGCGATCAGATCGTGGTGCTGGAACGTGGGTGCATCGTGGCCCAGGGAAGCTATGCCCAGCTGATCGCGCAGAATGACGGGTTTCGTGCCTTGGCGGGGGTGGCGGCATGAAGCACGCTTATCCGCTGCAATCTGACAATACACTGGCCTTCGTGTTGCCTGACCTGCGGGGCGGCGGGGCGGAACGTGTGATGCTGACGCTGGCCACCGAGCTTGCGCAGTTTGGCTATGCGCCACATATCATCCTTGCCAACGCAGGTGGCGCGTTGATGGCCGACGCCCAGCGCGCGCGCCTTCCCATCACTGACCTGAAAACCGACCGCCTACGGGAGGTCGCCACGCCATTGCGCCGTTGGCTGTGCGAAAACCAACCAACGGCGCTGGTCCCGGCGATGTGGCCCCTGACCAGCATCGCGGTCTGGGCGGCGCGCGGAACGGGGGTGCCGATCATCACCACCGATCACGCGACGCTGTCGAATCAATACGCGGGCAAAGGCGTGCTGCACCGGCTTGTGTTGCGGGCAAGTATCCGCGCAACCTATCTTCGGGCGCGGGCCAATGTCTCAGTCTCGGCGGGGTCTGCCCGCGATCTGGAGCAATTGGGGCGTCTGCCGGTCGGCCGGGTCAAGGTCATCCACAACCCGGTCATGCGTCCCGAACCAGACACAGGACACGCCGTCTGGCCCGCACAGGCAAAGCATCGGATATTGGCCGTTGGCTCTTTGCGCTGGCAGAAAGGTTTTCCGACCCTTCTGCGTGCCTTCCGCCTGCTGCTGGACAAAGGCTGCGACGGCGAACTTGTCATTCTTGGCGATGGGCCTGATCGTGCGGTGCTGTCTGGGATGGTGCAGTCGCTGGGCCTGACCGAACGGGTGGCGATGCCGGGGTTCACGCCGCATACCGGGTCCCATTATGCGACCGCCGATGTGTTCGCGCTCAGTTCACGCAGCGAAGGGTTCGCGAATGTGATTGTCGAGGCGTTGTCGCACGGCCTTCCCGTTGTCGCCACCGATTGCCCCCACGGCCCAGCCGAAATCCTGAACACCCCCGACGTTGGCACCCTGGTTACTGTAGGGGATACCGCCGCCATGGCTGCCGCAATGGGTGCCGCCCTGCGGGTGCCGCACGACCCTGACGCCGCGCGCAAACGCGCTCTGGACTTCCGACCGGGTGTCGCGGCTGTCAGGTTCCTGTCCCTTCTTCCTGAACCCAAGTTATCAAAGTCAATGAGGCACATATGAGCGCCACCCGTTCGATCTTCGTCACCAATAACGGCCTGTCCGATCATATCGGCACCGCGCAGGTGCTACCCTATCTTGAAGGCCTGGCGGCCCGCGGTCATCGCATCGCCTGCCTGTCGGTCGAGCATCCCACAAGGCAGGACGTTTTTGACACCAAGATCGCACCAAGGCTGAAACGCGCCGGGATCTTGCACAGCCCAATCCTGCGCCGCACCTTGCCGCTGGCGGGGAAGCTGGAGCGCTTCGCCATGCCGGCGTTGATGCAAAGCCGTCTGGACAAGCTGGTCGACGCCTTTCAGCCCGACCTGATCCATTGCCGCAGCTATATGCCCTTGGGGGCGGTCCTGCCAGTCTGCAAGCGGCGCGGCCTGCCCTTTGTGTTCGACATGCGCGGGTTCTGGGTGGACGAACGCTGCGAGGCAGGCATCTGGCAAGGACCGCTGGGCCACAGCATTTCCCGTCACTTTCGCAAACTGGAAACAAAGGCAATCAGCGACGCAAGCGCGATTATCGCCTTGACCCACGACGCGAAAGCCGTCGTCGCAACACGCCGCCCGTCGGCGGGGTCGGTCACAAGCGTCATTCCCTGTAGCGTCGATCAGACCCGGTTCCGACCCGACAAGACCCTGCGGGCAAGC
This sequence comes from Aliiroseovarius sp. B-4, assembly GCF_056857795.1. Classification (NCBI taxonomy): domain Bacteria; kingdom Pseudomonadati; phylum Pseudomonadota; class Alphaproteobacteria; order Rhodobacterales; family Paracoccaceae; genus Aliiroseovarius; species Aliiroseovarius sp. B-4. The sequence continues at coordinate 506,473 of NZ_JBSXNV010000039.1, read as the reverse complement.
ACGCGGCTGGCGCTGGGGTATTCGGCAAAAGATGTTGTGCTGGTGCATCTTGGATCCGCTGGGCCGCTCTATCAGATGGGCACGACCTATCGCCTGCTGGCCGCCCTTCAAGCGCAGCGGATGCGGGGGCGGCTTTTGTTGGTCGGGGACCTCGATGTGCAACAGCATGTCCAGGCTGCCCAAAGCTATGGTGTCACGCTGAACCCGGCGCATCTGACCTGCCGCCATGTTCCGCATGACGAGGTGCCTGCGCTTCTGAACGCTGCGGATATCGGCCTGTCCTTCCGCATTGCCAGCAAGTCCAGCCTTGGCGTTTCGGCCACCAAGGTCGGTGAATATTTGTCCTGCGGCCTGCCGGTGATCAGCAACACCGGGATTGGCGATATCAACGACATCTTGCCGGATCGCCGGTTCGGTCTGGTGCTTGCCCATCACGACACCCCTGCGATTGAACACGCCGCACGCACCATCGCGTCGGCTCCATTTGCCCCACGCGCCGTCATTCGCGCCCATGCCGCCGCCCGGTTTTCGCTTGAACGGGCATGTGATGTCTACGACGCGCTCTATCGGTCGTTCGGCATCGAAAGGAAGGCCGCATGACTCACACCGACCGGACCCTTGCGGTAGACGTCTGCGGCACATTGTATGATACCAACACCACTGCCGGACTGGTGACGTTTCACCACGCGCGCCGCGGGCATCGGTGGCGGTTTGCGATGATGAAGGCTCTGACGCGCCGCCGATCAATGCTGCAACAGGGATTGATCCTATTTGCCAAACTGAGCCGGTTTGACGCCCACCGTGCGCTTGTTCTGGCCAGCCTGCGGGGTGAAACCCTGACTTCACTGCAAGCCTCGGCGACGCGATATGTCGCGGATCATCTTCCCACCCACGCCATACCCGCCGCCCATGCCCGTGTGGCGCAAATGCGCGCTTCGGGTTGGCAGCCTGTCCTGGTGTCAAACGCCCTTGCGCCTGTGATTGAAGAAATTGCACGGAAACTTGAACTACCCTGCATCGCATCGCAGCCGGATGTTCAGGATGGGTGCCTGACAGGCCGGTTGTTCCGTGATCTGACCGGACAAAAACGCAAAGCGATCGAGGCATATCTGAATCACTCGCTTGACCATGTGCAGTTTGCGGTGATCACCGACAACCGGTCGGACCGTGATCTGGTCGCAGTGGCATACCCCGCTGTGTTGGTTGCCTCACGCACTCCCCGCAAATGGATGAGGAAGTGGGATGCCGAAATTCTGTGCCACTAGGCTGCGCCACCTGATCCTGCTGCTGCCGTTTGGATATGCGTTCGTCTCTCGCTATCACTGGCCGCGCGACTTCATCGTCAATGCCCTGACGGCGTGGGTGTCAGGAATGATCCTTCTGGCACTGCTTGGCGATCTGTCTGCAGGGGCTGCAATCACCAGTTATCTGTTGGGCTATGCCACATTCATCTGCATCTATGAACTGGGCTATCTGGCCAATGACACGATTGGGTTGCGTCATGATCCGACTCCCCGGCGACGGGTAGAGGTCGCCAGTTCCGCTGGTTTCATCTTCGCTTTCGTGGTCATACGGCTGGGTGTTGGGCTGGCTGCGGCCTTCGTATTGGGGGTCGTCACCTCGGGCCTTTACTGGACTGCCGTGGCAGCGTTGGCCGCTACGCTGATCGCTCACAACACCCTGCGCGCGGTCGAGTTGAAGTTCTATACATTCATACAGCTTTCCCTGTTCAGGTTCGCGCTGCCCATTCTGCCTGCACTGATTGTCAAAGGTGACACAACGGCCATTCTGACGGTTTTCGCCACCGCGCTTCTGCTGTTCACCCTGCCACGGTTCCTGACCTACATGGATGCCAAAGGGCGACTTTCGCTGCCAGAACGCAAAGCTCGCAGCTATCACCTGAAAACCCATATCGCTGTTCTGCCGCTCATTCTTCTTCTGTCCGTGCTGACCAATGAAGCTGCCCCGCTGGTCTGCCTGCTTTGGGGCGTGGTTGTGCAGCTCGTCTATGTTGCGCGCAGCAGGTTGCCCACGGGTGTTCAGGGCGCCATGCAGCCGTGACCTATGTCGTCCTGTTCCTTGCGCTGATCCTGCTGCGCCTCGTGCTGGCACACCATTCCCGCTTGCGCGACCAGATCTATCCCGTCGTGCTTGCCGCCCTGTTCCTGTTCGTTGCGTTCCGGCTCGAGGTCGGCTGCGACTGGAATGGCTACTACCGTCACTTCCTGATTCAACTGGACCTTGGTTTCGCCGATGCCCTGGCCCAGCGCGAGCCGTTGTGGTGGGCGCTGGTCCAACTGATCGGTAGGCTGGGTCTGGGTTATCCGTGGCTGAATGTGGCCGCGGCGCTGATCTTCTTTGCGGGCGTGCATGCATTGGCGCGTCGACAACCTGACCGGTTGGGTTTTCTGATCCTTCTCTACCCGGTGCTGATCCTCAACATGCCGATGTCCGGCATTCGGCAGGCGGCGTCTATCGGGGTGATGTGCGCAGCTTTTGCCGCGTTCAGCAATGGGCGCACGGCGCGGTTCACCCTCCACACGCTGATTGCCACCGGCTTTCACTCCAGCGCGGGCGTGTTCGTGCTGTTGGCTCCTCTGGCTGGGCGCGATCGGGTCAGGGCGCGGTTGCTTGCAGCCTTGGTGCTGGCGGGGCCGGGTGTTTATCTTCTGGCAACCGGCGATGGCGCGCAGCTTGCGTTGTCGCGTTATGTCAACACGGGGGTGGACGCCTCTGGCGCGCTGTATCGTGCCGCGCTGCTGGCGCTGACTGGGGGGTTGTTTTTCCTCGTGCTGCGCCCGGCTTGGCGCGCGCGCTTTCCGGGGGATCACAGGATCATGGTGCTGGGTGCGCTGATGATGCTGGCGACCGTACCGCTGATCGGCCTGTCCAGTGTGATTGCGGACCGCATCGGCTATTTCCTGATCCCCCTACAGGCCATGATACTGGCGCGCATCCCGTCACTGCGCCTTGGCCCAACAGGGACAATCCTGTCCGTCGCGCCTTATGTCGTGCTGTTGGGGATGCTGTCGGTTTGGACCATCTATTCCGCCCATTTCCGCTATTGCTACCTGCCCTATGACAGCTGGCTGTTTTCAATGCCCGGCATTTATCAATTGCCGAACCGAGGTTTTCCATGAGAGTACTTCTGACCGTCAACGCCGCGTGGAACGCCCTGAATTTCCGCCGCCCGGTGATCGAGGCTTTGCTGAGCAAAGGTCATCACGTCACCATTCTGGCACCGCTGGACGACGCAGCACCAGCCCTGCGTGCCATGGGGTGTCGGGTGGTCGAGCTGCACATGGATGTGCAAGGATTGTCGCCCCGGCAAGACGCCAGGTTGGTCAACCGATTTGCCTCACACTTTGCTACGCTCAGACCTGACGTCATCCTCGGTTACACAGTAAAGAACAATATCTTCGGCGCGGTGGCGGCGAAACGGATGGCGATCCCGTTTCTGCCTAATGTTTCTGGCTTGGGGACCGGTTTCCTGTCAGGTGGCGCGCTCAGAATGGTGGTCGAGACGCTGTATCGTTTTGCCTTCCGGGGGCTGCCAATCCTGTTCTTTCAAAACCCGGATGACCGTGACCTGTTTGTCCAACGGCGACTGATCGCACCTGGTCAGGCACGTCTTGTGCCCGGCTCCGGTGTAGACTTGAAGCACTTTTCCCCAATGCCTTTACCTGCCAGAAAAGGCACGGTGTTCCTGATGATCTCGCGTCTTCTGCGCGACAAGGGCGTGCTGGAATATGTCGAGGCCGCGCGCCAGATCAGGACTATCCGCAATGATGTCCGGTTCCAGATTCTTGGCCAGGTGGGTGCAGCGAACCGATCGGCACTGGGCGCAGACGATCTTTCGCGTTGGGTCCAGGCAGGTGTCATCGAACATCTGGGCGAACATGACGACGTGCGCCCCTTTATCGCGCTGGCCGACAGTGTGGTCCTGCCATCCTACCGCGAAGGCGCACCGCGCACGCTGCTGGAAGCCGCCAGCATGGCCCGGCCCCTGATTGCCACCGATGTGCCGGGCTGCCGACATGTGGTGGATGACGGGATCACCGGCATGCTGTGTGTGCCACGCGATATCGAAAGCCTGCGCCAAAGACTGGTGGCATTTGCAGACATGCCCACCAATACCCGTGTCATGATGGGCGGTGCCGGGCGCGACAAGATGTTGCGGGAATATGACCAGGCGATCGTGGTCGACAGCTACTTGTCCGCGATTTCCGACCTCGTGCCCGGCCAGGCTACCACGGCGGACGCGCGACTTCGCCCCAGCCCCCATAACACGCCGCAATTCAGCAACACACGCGACCCGAAGCATCTTCACATCCAACAACCCTAGGTATTTTTATTTTCTCAGTTTGCAATTTTGATATGAGTTAACCCAACATGCCAACCCTTACGCCGAAAACCGATAGGCGGCAGGGTTGGACGGACGGAGGACAATATGCATCACAGCGGATTGCGCGCTCTTTTTCTTGGCACCAGCCTTGTCTTGGCCGGCTGCGGTGTGACCTATAACAGCCCTACCGTGCAAACACAGGCCGCCGGGCTGGACGTGAAGGTAATGCCCATCACCGCAAGTTCGGTAAAGCAGGCCAACAGCGCACCCTATGTTCCCCTAAGCCTGCCAGACGCGTTTTACGCGGAAGCCGGTGGCGCAAGCCTGCGTGGCGCGGCAACCCTGCCAGACATTCCGGACGGCCCCACACAATCGCGCGAAAGCATAGCCACCAAACTGCCGGACCAGATCGCTCCGCAACGCTACAGGATTGGCATTGGCGATGTTGTGATGCTCGTGACCAAAAGTACCACCAGCACGATTGAGGAACTGGGCGGGCTTCTCAGCGCACAAACCCAGCGAAAAGGCTTTACCGTGCGCGACAACGGGATGATCGCGCTGCCCGACATTGGGCAGATCAAGGTTGCAGGAAACACGCTGGAAGACGCCGAAGACGCCGTTTTCCAAGCCCTTGTGGCCAAGAACATCGACCCCGCCTTCAGCCTTGAGATCGCCGAATTCAACTCGCAACATGTGGCCGTTGGTGGAAAGGTTGCCCGCGCAGGCTTGGTGCCCCTGACGTTGAAACCCTTGCGGCTTGGCGATGCGCTGGCACAGGCAGGTGGGGTCATTGCAGATGACAAGGAAGCAACGGCGATACGTCTTTACCGCGATGGAACACTTTATCAAATGCCCGCCTCAGCCGTTCCGTCCAATGCCGAGGCGCGCAACCTGACGCTTTTGCCGGGCGATGCGATCTATGTGGATGAAAGCTATAACCTCGACCGGGCGCTGGCCTTTTACGAGGCGCAGATCACGGCGATTGGCCTGAAACGCGGCGCGCGCCTCCAGGCTTTGACCGAGTTGAAGGCCGAAATGTCGGTGCAACGCGACGCACTGGACGAACGACGCGCCAACTTCTCGACCCGCCGCGAACTTGACGCCGAAACGCGCGACTATGTCTATCTGGCAGGCGAAGTAGCCCAGCAAGGCCGGGTCGCCCTGCCTTATGGGCGGCAAGCCAGTTTGGCTGATGTGCTGTATGATGAGGGCGGGTTTAATACCAGAACCGGCGATCCGGCGCAGATTTATGTGATCCGTCCAGGAACGGGAACTGATGATACCAAGGTCACGGCTTGGCATCTGGATGCCACGAATGTGGTCAACATCACGCTGGCCACGCGGATGCAAATGCGTCCAAACGATATCGTCTTTATCGAAGAACAGCCGATCACCAAATGGTCACGCGCCTTCGAACAAGCCTTCCCGATCCTGATCAACAAATCCGTCAACGGCGACAGCAGCGTGCCTTAGGTCGGGCCGTAATACTCTTCGCCATAAGTCGTATATGCGGGATTGGTTGCCGCATACCCATAGCGCACCATGTCTTCGGGTTTGACCTGAGACAGCACCAAACCCGTGACTTCGCGATTCACCCTCTCAAACTGCCGCAAACCTTCGGCAACCTGCCGACGGGTCGTCTTGTTCCACCCCACGGTGAAAAGAACCGCATCCGCTTGGCGGGCAATCACACGCGCGTCTGGAACCACCAACACCGGAGGGCTGTCAATGACGATCATGTCATAAGCCGCCCGCGCGTCCCGCATCAGGATTTCAAATCGGCGCGACGCGAACAGATCTGCGGCGCTCGACCGTGTTCTTTCACCGAACAAAACATCCGCACCCAGCCCCGGTACGTGTTGCACTGCATCTGACAACAAAAGATCACCGGCCAGCACCGACATGATCCCAAGCTCCGACGGGCCGGGCACATATTGCTCCAAAGTGCGGCGGCGGATGTCCCCTTCGATCAACAGCACACGCTTGCCCAAACCGGCAAGGTTTTGTGTCAGGGCCACCGCATGCGTTGTCTTACCCTCGCCCGGCACAGCCGAAGCGACCAGCACAACCTGCGGAGGTTGGTCGATGTTTGACATCAAAAGCGACGTGCGCAGGTTTCGGACGGCTTCAACCGCTGCGGCTGTAGGGTGGTTCGACAGAAACGGCACCAACGCGCTGCGGTTCGCAACGGGAATGACGGGAACTTGTCCCAAAACAGGTTTCCCGGTTGCCTTTTCCAACTCATCCGAGGTGCGAAACCCAGCATGCACAAACTGCTTCGACAAGACATAGGCACCCGCAAGGACAATACCGATCATCGCCCCGGCCAGCATGATCAACCCCTTTTGCGGGGATTGATATGTGCCCGCCGACGCCGCAGACAGAACCCGCGCGTCCGCCTGCTGCAACCCGCGCAAGGCACTCGCCTGTTTCAAACGCGCCAATAAGGTTTCATAAAGTACACGTGTCGCCTGGACTTCACGTTCCGACTGTTGCAGCGCGTTTGCATCGGCACTTTGGGTCTTAACCGCCAGCGCAAGCTCGGCAATGGATTTTTCCAACGCTGATTTCTGAAGAGCCAACCTCTGCTGATCACCGTCGCGACGATCTTCGGTTTGATCCGCACGCTGTTGCACGTCCTGCAGCCGCGCGCGCGCGTCCTTCAAGCGCGCGTTCAGGATGGCCAGCCCCTCGACCGAGGTCAAATCCATCCGCGTGCTGAGTTGCGCAACGGCCGCTTCGCGCGCCGTCAGTTCCTGCCGCAAGACACCGACACGGTCCGACAGCCACCCGACCGCATCATCTGCCGCTTGGAACTTCGCATCAATTTGATCTTTCAAATAAATGGCCGAAAGCGCGTTGGCCATTCTGGCGGCCTTCAAGCGATCTTCCGAACGCACTGTGATCGCAAAAATACGTGTGTTTCTCTGCACATAGGCCGACAGCGCGCCCTGCACAGTCCCGATCACCCGTTCGATGGTTTCAGGGTCTTCTGCCGCCGATTTCACAGAACCAGCCGTGGGAAAGACGGACCAGCCGGACCGCAGCGCCGGGTTGAATTCCGGATCGCTCGTCAAGGCCAGTTCATCAACCAGCTTGTGCACCAGGCCACGCGACTGAATGATGTGAAGTTGCGTGTTCATGTCCGACAGGTCTTGCGACACGGGTTGCGATGAGACATCGCCAGAAATGACCGGATCGGACGACGGCGTCATAACCAGTAAAGCCGTTGCCGCGTATTTGGGGCGCGCAACTCCAAATCCGTAGACTGCGCCCAGCACCAGCCCAACGATGCCCAGCAGGGCAATCACCCGACGGCCCCGCCACAACGCCTGTCCGACACGCAGAAGGTCCAGATCTGTGGGCCTCTCCGCGTCATCCCGAGCCGTCGAACCATAGGCGTCCGGAAACTCCTGCCGAATATTCATTCATAGCCCCTTGATCGGTATGCAAACACGAAATTAACGCCCCGAACGGCTGATCACCGTCACGAGTGTCCGCCAGAAAATCCATGCTTCCAGCCGGAAACCACGATTGGCGATATAGTGAAGATCGGCCTCCACCTTCTTGATCGTGGCTTCAGTGCCTTCGACATAGCCAAGCTCTGTCTGCGCAAAGCCACTGATCCCCGGCAGAACCACGTGACGCTCTTTGTAGCCAGGCACATCTTGCAGAAAGGTGACGGCATGATCATAGCAATCGGGCCGGGGACCGATCAGACTCATCTCGCCTCGCAGGACATTGATGATCTGGGGCAACTCATCCAGACGGCTTTGTCGCAATGCGGCGCCGAGGCTGGTGATACGCTCGTTTTCAAGGGGATCATTCGCGCGACGCCTTTGCGTCGACGGCGTCATTGTGCGGAATTTATACGCTATGAAGGGGGTGCAGTCGCGCCCCATCCGGGGCTGCATGAACAGCAACGGCCCCGGATTGAAGGCATAGTTCAGAAGCAGCAAAAGCAAGCTGGTTGCGCCGAGAATTGGCACTAACAGCAGGCAGAAAAAGACATCGAAAACACGTTTACCGATTGCAAAACCAAGCGGCGTCAGCGCAGCGGCGCGTGTGGGCCTCGGATCCAGATCCAAAGTTTGATCCGGTGTCATGCCGTATTGCTGCATGAACTACCTCATGGTTGCATTAACCTAAATTCTTTTCATCTTTAGGTTGCTATCATGATTTGTCTAAACTGCAAAGTATTTTGATGGCCGCGCAGGCTACGCAGCTTTTCTGCCCAGACAAAGTAGACAGAAGGCCAAGTTTAGTCCTCGATTGGAACGGGTGACAAACCAAGGAGAGGAATGGCCAGCCCAGCTTCAAGCCCAATGACTGCGACAAGACGATCTGGCCCAATTTCTGGAAAACTGCCTTGTGACATGGGCGACCATATGCGCAGCGCTGCCTGAGCAATCCCTGCCTCGGCAATATCTGCATCCGGTGCATAAGCCGGTGCGAGAAGCGGTGCGCCCGCCACCTGTGGAAACTGTGCCCCGGCCAAAAGCGAGGCCAGCGCATAACGCTCCCCCGTCCCGTCTTCCCACGTCGCCGAACCGAATGTCTGTGCATCGGCGGGCGAGTTCCCAACGCAGAGCGCAAACTGATTGGCTTCGGACATCATGCCCTCTGGACAGGCAATGGTAATACGAATGGTCATAGAGATACTCCCATCTTGGCGGCGAGCCACGCTTCCAATTCGTCAATCTGTGTCGCATTGGGTTGCGTGGCGCTTGACGTCCAGACCTGTAAACCGAACAGCCGAAACGCTCCCGGAATGCTTGCCGTCACCAGACCAAGCCCAATGCGAAGCGGTTGCGCCGAAATCGACTGCTGTGCAAGGTTCTGCGCCGTATCAATGACCGGCACGCCATCCAACCGCACAGTCACATGGCCTGACGTGGCTTGTAGTGTGACCACATGTTTCTCGTGGTTTCCCCAAACGGTCGGGGATGCCACATTGCTGGCGGGCACGCCCTGTTGCGACATGCGGCTGTAATACTGCAACCGATCAATGTTTGGTCGCACCCCAACCGACATGCCGTTTGTGCTGGTCTGGCTGATCTCGGCAATGTTCACGCGCGCGGTGCCCGAGGTTGACAGCATCTGATACCCCAACACCATCGTGACGGGGTTCCGAACATCGAAAACAGGCGCCGTCTTCAACCCGTCATCCACCCCATCAGCCTCGACCCAGTGGAAGCTGCCATCGGTCCGATATGTCGGGCGGGCGGCGCTGACCTCTTGGCCAAGATTCTGACCATTCGCTGACAAATCCTGCCAAAGCCCGACCGGTTGATTGTCTGCCGAAACAGCCATGGTGCCAGCAATATCCTGAAACAAGGAAGACATCTGCGACGGATCAAAGAATACAGACGGAGACAGCGACTCCGGCGAAAACGGCGCGGGCGTGGTCGATGGTCTTCGACGTAACGCAAGCGCCGGAATATCATATCCCAACCCCATCATCAGACGAGCACAAAGGCATGGATACCAGCGGCCGTCGTACCAGTGGCCATGACGCGACTGACCCCAACGGGAAGAATTGCGTTATCCCCGACCATGACCACGCGATCATATCCGGCCACCGACGTAAAAGCGACGGCCCCACCGGTTTCAACATACAGCGCGACAGCGACGTTGATCAGATCTCTGGCATCAGACGGCGTGACCGGCGCCATATCAGTTGCAGGCCCACGCAGGGAAAGCGAACGGTTCTCGAAGGGGTTTGTCATCATATGCTCCTGACAGTTTGGCACCATGCACACCACCAAGCCGAACAGATCGACGGCGGCAGCAATTCGTCAGAGTCCTATGAAGACAGGGTTGAGACCGTCTAACGCGCCCGCACGAGACAGCTACAATCTGTTAACCAAAACAGCTACAGAGTTGCGCCGCGTCTGGGGCGTCGGTGTAGCCGTGAACGTTGTTCTTGCAGCAATTGCGCCCATAGTTCGTGCAGCGTGCCCTTGTTGTTTTTCGGGTCGCGATAGACGCGCACTTCCAGATCGGTCGCCAACCGTTCTTCAACGATGGCAAGCCGACCTTCCGCCAGCTCGGTCTTGCACAAACTCAGCGGAAGCCACCCCATGCCAAATCCTTCAAGGATCATCGCTTTCACACTGTTGGCCAGCGCGTTCTGGTTCACAATCAGCATCTTTTGCGGGGTGATGGCTTGCTCAAGCACGAAATCCTGCACCGCGCGCAACGCCGACACGGCCCCGTAGGATAACAGCGGCATCGCATCTTTGCTGCCGGTCTTGAACTGAAACTCCGGTCCGCCACCGGGTCTGGTGCGGGACACCGGCACAAACCGATCCGCCGATAAGGTCAGATGCTCGAAATTCGCAACCTCAAGCGGCCCCAGAAACTGCATTGACGGGTGCCAATAGGTCAGGATCACATCGCAATAGCTTTGCTGAAGCGCACTGACAAACTGATCCGCCGCCCACGAAGTCGAGTTCAGGTCGGTCTCCACGCCGCCTTTGCTGGCCAGCGGGGCGATCAGGTTTTTGTAATGCGTCATGTAAAGTGATTGCGAGGTCGCGAACCGAATAACATTCTCGCTTGCAGCATCTATCGTCTGACAACGTTCGATGGTTTCTTCATATGTGCGCAACATGATGCGGGCTTGCGACAGAAAGACCTCGCCCGCCGGAGTCAATGCCAGAGGTAGGGTTTCGCGATTGATCAGGCGCACGCCGATCTCGTTCTCCAACGCTCTGATACGCCGCGAGAAAGCCGGCTGACTTACGTTGCGCTCTTCCGCGGCGCGCGAGAAATTCTTGCACGCAACCAACGCTTCAAAGTCTCTAAGCCAGATTATATCCAATGACGCGGGTCCGTATCAGGCGCCGATCACATCCTCGTCCAACCGGTTTTCCTCGACAGCGTGGCAGGCCACAAGGCTGCCGTCAGGTTGGTGAATGGCTTTCGGCTTTTCACTTATGCACCTGTTATTCGCAAATGCGCAGCGACTTTGGAAGGGACAACCTTGCGGCATGTTGATCGGCGTCGGGATCTCGCCCTTCAGGCGGATGTGGTTTGGCCGGTCATCCTTCAATTGCGGAACTGCGGACAACAAGGCCCGAGTATAGGGGTGTTTGGGGTTCGAGAACAGTGTGGCGGTGTCGGCAACTTCGCACACCGCTCCAAGATACAGCACCGCCACACGCGTTCCGAAGTGTTCGACCACGCTCAGATCGTGGGTGATGAACAAGTAGGTCAGGCCACGGCTTTCCTTGGCCTCCAGCATCAAGTTCAACACCTGTGCCTGAATCGACACGTCCAGCGCGCTGATCGGTTCATCCGCGATGATGAACTCCGGGTCGACCGTCAAGGCGCGAGCGATCGCGATCCGCTGCCGCTGCCCGCCTGAAAATTCGTGCGGGTACCGCTTGGCCCAGCTGGGATCGACCCCGACGGACATCATCACCTCTGTTACCTTGTCCCGCACTTCCGCCGCAGAAAACGAAGGGAAGTGATGTTTCACAGGCTCTTCCAACGCCTGCCGGATGGTCATGCGCGGGTTCAGCGACGCGTAGGGGTTTTGAAAGATCATTTGGATCTTCTTGCGCAACGGCTGCATTTCTGCACGCGAGCGGTTGTCGATGCGCGATCCGTCATAATGGATTTCGCCGCTGGTTGGGGTCAGAAGCCCCGCCACCAGACGGGCAACGGTCGATTTGCCACAGCCACTTTCCCCGACAACGCACAACGCCTCGCCGCGGTTCACATCCAGCGTCACGTTGTTTACGGCATGGACGGCACGCGTTTCTCGGGTAATGCGACCGTTACGAAACTTTAGGGTTTCAAGAAAGCCTTGATCAAGATCGAACCTCTTTTCCAAGCCTTTGATTTCGACCAGAGGGGTCTGAACGTTCATGTCTTTCATGCGTTCTGCTCCTGCCGCGCGCCTTCGGCGTGCAGCCTTTCAACCTCGTGACAAGCCACCTGAACCTCACCGTATTGGATGATCTCTGGCACCTTGGTGCGACACAGATCGGTTGCGTATTCGCAACGTGGGTTGAAAGGACAGCCCGCCGGAATGTTTGTCAAAGATGGCATGTTACCTGGAATCTGTCGCAGCTTTTGCCCCGGCAAGGTTTGCTGCGGCAAAGCGTTGATCAAACCTTGCGTATAGGGGTGCTGCGGATCGTTGATGATCTCGCGGGTGCGCCCGGCTTCGATGATCTGCCCTGCATACATGACCAGTGTCCGCTCGGTCATCTGGCTGACGACACCAAGGTCATGGGTAATCAGGATCAGACCCACCTTGTTGGACTGACACAGTTCCAGCAGCAGTTCCATGATATCGGCCTGAATGGTCACATCCAGCGCGGTTGTCGGCTCGTCCGCGATGATCAACTCCGGGTCCAGCAGAAGCGCAATGGCGATGATGATCCGCTGACGCATCCCACCAGACAATTCGTGCGGATATTGGTCCAGCCGCTCTTCTGGCGAAGGAATATAGACTTCACGCAGCTTGACGATGGCGATCTGGCGGGCCTCTTCCCGGCTCAGCTTGCGATGGGCAAGCAGGGTTTCGATCATCTGCTGACCAATGGTCAGAACCGGGTTCAGTGTCACCATCGGATCCTGAAAGATCATCGCCATTTTGTCGCCGCGCAACTCGCGCAGACGCTTGTCGCTCATCTTCACGACGTCTTCACCGTCCAGTAAGATCTCGCCGCGATCGACGTAACCGGGGCGACTGATCAGGTTCATCAGCGAAAAGCCGGTGATCGACTTTCCCGCCCCGCTTTCACCGACGATGCCCAGACGTTCACCCTTCGCGATGTCGAAGGAAATGCCGTTCAACGCGGTCACGGTTTCATCGCGCATGGCGAACTTGACGGTCAGGTCGCGCACAGAAAGCAAAGACATTGCCTTACCCCTTATAGAGTTTCGGGTTCAGGACATCGCGCATCCAGTCGCCCAGCAGATTGATCACCAGCACCAGAATGACCAGCACGACACCGGGGATTACCGTGATCCACCAACTGCCCGAGAAGATGTAGTCGAACCCGGACGAGATCAGCGACCCAAGCGAAGGCTGGCTGGGCGGCATACCCAAGCCAAGAAAGCTCAGCGAGGCTTCCGAGATGATCGCGTTGGCCACCTGCACGGTCGAGATCACGAATATCGGCGACAGAGAGTTCGGCAGGATGTGCCGCACCATGATCCGCACCGGGCCAAACCCCAACACGCGGGCGCTGTCGACATATTCCTTTTTCTTTTCGGCCAGCACCGTGGCCCGCACGGTCCGTGCATATTGCGGCCATTCGGCCACGCCAATCACCGCGATCAGGAAGAAAACGGCATATTGGTTAAACGTCTCGGACCCGAACATTGCCTGCGTAACTGCAAGAAAGATGATCGCAACCATCAGCGTCGAGAACGACAACTGAATATCGGCCAGACGCATCAGCAAATTGTCCAGACGCCCGCCGATATAGCCGGCAAGCAAGCCGATCGTTATGCCCAGGAACGCCTGCAAGGCCACGGCGCAAATACCAATGAGCAATGACAAGCGCGTGCCGTAAAGGATCGTCGACCAAAGATCTCGACCTTGATCGTCGGTGCCCAAAACGAACTCCGGCAGGGCACCGTTGATCCAGACTGGTGGATATTCCGAGTTCATGATGTCGATCTGCGCCGGATCATAGGGATCATAGGGCGCAATCAGCGGCGACAGGAAAGCTGCCCCGGCAATCAGCGCGAAGATAATCAGGCTGACCACGGCCACCGGGTTGCGCCGAAAGCTGTAGCCCATGTTGGAATTGACGATCTTCGACCAGCGTGAAGGATCTGCCCGGGGTGTAACGGTCTCGGTGCTCATGCGCCCATCCTTGCAAGGTTCACGGTTGGGTTCACCAATCCATAGATCAGGTCAACGATCGTGTTGGTCACGACGAAGATAAAACCAACCACGATCAGGTATGCCACGATCAGCGGAGTATCGACGCGGTTCACCGCCTCAAGGAACATGAAGCCCATGCCCGGCCACTGGAAAACCGTCTCGGTCAGGATGGTATAGGCCACCATGGTGCCGATCTGCACACCGCCCACGGTGATCACTGGCAACAGCGTGTTCTTCAAGGCGTGAACGAAATAGATGCGCCATGGCCGGATGCCCTTGGCGACAGCATATTTGACATATTCTGATTGCAGCACTTCCATCATCTCGGCCCGGATCAGGCGGACGAACAGCGGCAACATGATCGAGGCAAGTGCGATCGAAGGCAGGATGATATGCATCCACCCATCGGCAGTCGCGAAATTGGTCGACCAATATCCCCAGACATGCACGACATCGCCTCGGCCGAAGGATGGGAACCAACCATAGTTCACCGAAAAGACAAAAATCATCAGAATGGCGGTCAGGAAGACGGGGATCGAGATGCCGACAATCGACAGCCCCATGATGATGCGGCTCAGGATCGATTCGGGCTTGATGGCGGTGTAAACACCCAATGGTATGGACAGCCCGACAATGATGATTGTGGCGCCCAGAACCAACTCAAGTGTGGCTGGCAGTTTCTTCATGATCACATCAAGCGCAGGCTCTTTGAAAAAATAGGATGTGCCAAGATCGCCCTGAAGCGCGTTGCCTGCAAAGCGAAGATACTGAGTCAGAAAGCTGTCATTCAGACCCAATTCGTCCCTGAGTTGCTGACGCACCTCTTCGGAAACGGACTGACCGACCAGCTCACGCAGGGGGTCGCCCAGATTGCCCTGAATGGCGAAAGCGATAAGCGAGATAACGAACATCACGGCAATCGCCTGAAAAACTCGCTTCACGAGATAGGCAAACATCTCAACACCTTATTCGATTAGGGTTGTGGCGCGTCGTTTCCATCAGGTGCCAACAGCGATGTGCCAGCGCAGCGACGTGGAACCACGTGGCAAACCGGGCCAGCGACGCGCGCCAGCCCGGTTGCAGTTTCACTTATTCGACAACCAGATCGCCGAAATACGGGAAGTTCAGTGCGTTCACGATTTCACCCGAATTCATGCCCGACTTGGAACCCCAAGCAAGGTTCTGCCAGTGCAGTGGAATGAATGCGGCTTCTTCGTACAGGATACCTTCCAGCTTGGTCAGCATTTCTGCGCGCTTCGCCTGGTCGGTTTCCGTGTTCGATGCGTTCATCAGAGCATCGGCTTCCTCGTTGCAATAGTTGCCCGAGTTATACTGGCCGTTGCCGGTTGTTTCGTCCGGGCAGGCGGTCAGGAACTGGTGGAAGTTTGCAGAATCTTCCGTGTCCGCGTGCCAGCCGATCATCATCATATCAGCAGCACGTTCGTCGAATTTGGGCCAGTATTGCGCCTTCGGCATGGTCTGAAGGTCAACCTTGATGTTGATCTGTGACAGCATCGACGCCACAGCCTGTGCAATCTTGTCGTCGTTCACATAGCGGTTGTTCGGTGCCATCATGGTGATCGAGAACCCATCGGCATAGCCGGCCTCAGCCATCAGCGCCTTGGCTTTTTCCACGTCAAAACGCGGGGTCAGTGCCGGGTCATGACCCAGATAACCAGCAGGGCTCGCCTGCGCACCCACAGTGCCGAAGCCACGCATGATACGGTCAACGATACCGGCGTTATTCACAGCATAGTCGATGGCCTGACGCACCCGCACGTCCTTGAACGCCTCGACCCGCTCCTGATTCATTTGGAACGTGATGATCCGGGTCCCCGGCATGGTGATCAGGTCAACGCCTTCAGCATCCGCAACGCGCTGAAGATCGGTCGGAGGGACTGGCGCAATGAAGTCGACATCACCTGACAGAAGAGCGGCCACGCGGGTCGGGTCTTCCTTGATCGGCGTCAGGACAATCTTGTCCACGTTGCCTTTGCTGTCCGTGTCCCAGTAATCCGCAAAACGGTCGAACACGACCTTCACACCCTGCTCACGCTCGGACACAATATAGGGTCCGGTGCCTGATACGTTGCGTGACGCGAAGCTGTCGCCATGCTTGACGATCTCTGACTTGTCTTTGCCGTCATCGGTTTCGCCGGTATAGAACGCGCTGTCCATCGGGAAAATGTATGTCGCGGTGTGAAGCACCAACGGATACGGTGCCGAGGTTTTGAGGTCGAAGGTCATGTCGTCGATGACTTCAACATCTGTAAACTGAGCGAAAATACCTTTGAAGTCGTCACTTTGCTTCAGGCGATCAAAAGTCCAATCCACGTCCTTCGCAGTCAGCATGTTACCCGAATGGAACTTCACACCGCTTTTCAGCTTGAAGCGCATGGTGGTGTCGTCGATCTGCTCCCAACTTTCGGCCAGACGCGGTTCGAACTGAAGATCCTGGGTCCAGCGCACCAGCGGGTCAAAGACCATGTGCGACAACTGCAACGTGCCGCCCGAAAGCTGCTCGTGCGGGTCCAGTGAAACCGGGTCGGCGTCATATGCGACACGAACGGTGTTTTCGGCAAAAGCTGCCGACGCCATTGTCGCCACGACGGCCGCAGCCGTCAGGCTTCTGACAAATTTCGTCATTGAGTTACTCCCCTGTGTTTGTGACCGAAACGCTATCGTCAGGGTGGTCACTAGCGCAAATGCCGATAACGAATAGCCGATGCAGGGAACGCATGAAGCCGTTGACACTCAACATGCACAAAGGCTTTTTCGCATTTCAGGACCTCCACATTGGTTCGGTATTGAAACTCCGGTGCAGAGCGCGTAGTTATATACCTATAACCTAACCGGGAAATCGGCTGATGGATACCCGACCTTCAAAGTCCACGTCCCTACATGTATGGCCCAAAGCCATTGCGGCGCTTGCAATGGCTTTTGGCGTCCTGACGGTGTTTTCCGGCGGCAACGTGCTGTTTGGCCCGGTCCAGGCACGCGAAATGGCGGGTGACTACATCCCGTTTGTGGTCTGGTTTAACTTCCTGGCGGGCTTTGTCTATATCATTGCGGCATTTGGTTTGTGGCTGAACAAGATCTGGGCAAGCTGGCTTGCAATCGCGATCTCGACCGCAACAGCGATTGTCATTCTGATATTCGCCACCACCATCATTCGCGGCAATGCGTTCGAAATGCGCACTGTCGGTGCACTCTCGTTCCGGTTCCTGTTCTGGACAATCATCGCGGTGACGATGCGCGGCAAGAAGGTCAAGCGAGTATGATGAAACGTAAGTCCACCGACAATCGCAAGGCAGAAATCCTGACCGCCACCCTTGATCTGGCGTTCGAAGTCGGGCCGGACCATGTGACAACAGGACGGATCGCCAAGCGGCTTGGCCTGACTCAACCAGCCATCTACAAACACTTCCCCAAAAAAGAAGACATCTGGGGGGCGGTCGCAGATATCATCTGCAAGCGGATCACCCGGAACGACGAAATCGGCAAAACACAAAACGGAACGCCTTCCGACCGGTTGCGACGCATGATTATGTCGCATCTGCACTTGGTCGCGGAATACCCCGCGCTGCCAGAAATCATGGTCACACGCGATCCCACCGGACGACTGACTGAAACCCGACAACGCATTTTGGCCGCGATGTTTGGGTTTCGCGATACATTAATCGCATGCTGCGAAGAACTTCGCGCCGCGGGACAGTTGCGCGACAGGCTGCGGCCAGAAGACAGCGCGACGCTTCTGGTCGGCCTCATCCAAAGTCTTGTGTTGCGCCTGATCCTGACCCGCGACACCGGCCATCTGCTGGACGAGGGCGAGCGACTTCTGAACCTGCAATTATCCCTGTTTGATCGAGAAGGACACCAGCCATGAGACCTGGTTTGAAACTGCTCCTGATCACCCTGCCGCTTGCGTTGATCGGGGTCGCCATCCTGGCCTATGTCATCTCGACCCGTACACCACCTGATCGCCATGATCTTTCCGAACGCGCCAACCCAGTGCGGGTGATCACGGCGGAGCGGCGCGAAGTCGCCCCGACGCTTGTCGGGTTCGGTGTCGTCACCCCTGCCCGCACTTATCAGGCGATTGCCGAAGTCGGCGGCACAGTTGAATACGTCAATCCCGCCTTGCGCGACGGGCAGATCCTGCCTGCGGGTTCGGTGCTGCTGCGCCTGTCTCCCGTGGACTTCAACCTGGCGATAGCACAGGCGAACGCCAACATAAGGGCCGCCGAAGCGCGCCTGACAGAGCTTGATGTATCGGAAGCCAACCAGCGCGCCGCCCTGACAATCGAGCTTGAAGCCCTGGACTTGAAGACGGCGGAACTGGAACGTGCCGACACGTTGTTCAGGGCGGGAACCATGACCCAAACCGCCCGCGACGCGATCCGTACTGCCCATCTCGCGCAACGCCAGAAAGTGCAGGGAATTGAAAGCACGCTCGCCCTGCTACCGACACAACGCGCCGCGCAAACCGAACAGATCGCACTTTATCGGTCGAACCTTGCCACCGCCGAATTGAACCTGAAGCGCAGTGAAATGACGCTGCCCTTTCTTGCCCGCGTCGCCACTCATTCCGTCGAGGTCGGCCAGTTTCTGAACAAAGGTCAATCCGCCGCCACCCTGGATGGTGTGGATCAGGCAGAAGTGGTGGTGCAGGCCGCGATGACCGATTTTCGAAACCTCGTCCTCAATCGACCGAATGGGCCGACAACCCTGCCGGTGGATCCGGTGATGCTGACCGAAACCCTGCATGCCCTCGGACTAAAGGCGACCGTCAGGCTGCGTCTGGGCGATGAGGTTCTGACCTGGCCCGCCACTGTGGATCGGATCAGCGACGGCATTGATCCCAAGACCGGCACGATCGGTGTCGTCGTGCAGATCGACGATGCCTATGGTCAGGCCGGAAACGGAAACCGACCGCCACTGACCAAAGGCATGTTCGTCGACATCGTGCTGCGTGCGCAACCACTCACCGGCATTGTGCTGCCCCGCGACGCTTTGCACGACGGCCAGATTTTTATTGCCGATGACGAAAGCAGGCTGCGCATCGTTCCAGCCGAACCCAAGTTGGTGCAAGGTAATATCGCGCTGTTCTCGGATACCATCGCCGAAGGAAGCCAAGTCGTCCTCAACCCACCAATCCCAACCATCGACGGCGCGCTTTTGGATCAATACCTGGATTCTGAAATCGTGGATCGCCTGCTTGCCCAGGATGCAGCCCGATGATCCGTTTCTTCGCGGCGCACCCAACCATCGCCAACCTTCTGATGATCCTGTTTCTCGCGGCTGGCCTGTTCGTCAGTCCAACGCTGTTGCGCGAAACATTTCCCCGCGCCACGCCCAGCGAAGTCGAGATCAGCGTGCCCTATCCCGGCGCGCGCCCCGAGGAAGTGGAAACCGCCATCTGCGAACGGATCGAGAATGCGATGAACGCAGTGACGGGTATCGAACGGCAATCCTGCGAAGCCCGCGAGAATTCGGCCCGTGCGGTCGTGACCATGCGAGAAGGTGATGACTTTCAAACCTTCGTGGCCGACATCAAATCCGAGATCGACGCGATCTCCGATTTCCCGGACCGGGCCGAGGCCCCAACGATCAGGGCGCTGGGATTGACCGATTTCGTGGCCTCGGTGGCCATCACCGGACCTGTTTCCCGCACCGATCTGAAAGACTATGCCGAACAGACACGGACCGCCATGCTGCGGTGGGGTGGCATCCCCAAAGTCGATATTCGCGGCTTTTCTACACGCGAGTTACAGGTCAACCTGCGCCCCGCCGCCCTTCAGCAATTTGGCGTCTCGGTCGCAGATGTCGCCCGCGCGATACAAGCTGGAAGCCTGGACCTGCCCGCAGGCAGCATCGAGACCACGACCGAAACCCTGCTGATCCGCGTCGCCGAGGAGCGGCGCGACACGGATGCACTCGCTGCCCTGATCGTCCGATCGTCTGCGCAGGGCGGCCAAGTGCGGCTGGGCGACATCGCCGACATATCGGAAGGTTTCGCACTGGACGATGATGTGATCCTTTTCGATGGACAACCCGCCGCCATTCTCGACATCACCAAAACCCGTGCAGAAGACAGTCTGCGCACAATGGACGCGCTAAAAGCCTTTCTGGATACCGAGCGCGCGCAGGCTCCGCCCGGCGTTACGTTGGAGATCACCGCAGATGGGGTATCCGTCGTACGCGACAGGCTGACATTGGTTGTGGTCAACGGCGTGCAGGGTTTGGCGCTTGTGTTTCTTGTGCTGTGGCTGTTCTTTGGGTTCCGCTTCTCGTTCTGGGTCGCTATGGGCCTGCCGGTTTCGTTCATGGGGGGCGTCGCTCTGATGGGGCTGGTCGGTTATTCCCTGAACCTGATGACCACGCTTGGCCTGCTTATCGTGATCGGCCTGCTGATGGACGATGCCATTGTCATTGCCGAGAACATCGCCCGCCTGCGCGAAAAGGGCCGCAGCGCGCTGGACGCCGCCGTCGAAGGGGCTGCACAGGTGTTTCCCAATGTGCTGGCCTCGTTTGGAACGACGGCGATGATCTTCGGCTCGCTCGCCTTTCTGTCGGGCGATCTGGGTGCCGTGTTGCGTGTCGTGCCGGTGGTGATGCTGTTCGTCCTCTCGATCTCGTTGATCGAGGCGTTCCTGATCCTGCCTCACCACCTGATCCACAGTCTTGAGGTCGCGGGTCACGACACAGGTCTGCGCGCCCGCGTGGAAAAGACGGTCGACTGGGCGCGCGAAAAACTGGTTGGACCAATTGTCGATCTGACCATTCGCTGGCGCTATGCGGTCGCCGGTCTCAGCCTTACCGTTCTGCTGATCGCAGCCAGCATGTTGGCAGGCGGCTTCCTGAAGTTCACCGCCTTTCCTGAACTTGATGGTGACACCATTGTTGCGCGTGTGCTGCTGCCTCAGGGAACGCCCTTGTCGCGCACCGAACGGGTCGTCTCGCAGCTCGAAGCGGGGTTGGAGCATGTCAACACCACATTGTCCCCTGAACAACCTGACGGTGCGACCCTGATCCGTCATGTCAGCGTCTATTATGGCCTGAACCGGGACGCATTCGAAACAGGCGCGCATGTTGTGACACTCAGCGTTGACCTGCTGCCCTCGGCAGAACGCGCCAGCTCCCCGGACGAAATCATGGCACTGTGGCGCGATACGGTCGGGCCGGTGCCTGACGTGATCAGCCTGAAATACGATGAAAGCACCATTGGCCCGGCAGGCATCGCCATTGATCTCCGTCTGAAGGGCGACGATCTGGTGACGCTGAAAACGGCGTCTGTCGAGTTGCAGGACTGGCTTTGGCAGTATGAGGGCGTCACCTCTGTTCTTGACGACCTTCGTCCCGGCAAACGCGAACTGCGCATCACGCTGAAAGATGCAGCCGGGCCAATGGGGATTACCGCAGCCATGGTCGCCGACCAACTACGTGCGGCCTATCTGGGCACCACGATCAGCGAAATGCAGATTGCAGGCAGCCTGGTCGAACTCGTGGCCCAGTTTGGAACGCTGGAACGTGGAAACCGTGATGTTTTTGACCAGTTCAATGTGACGCGCACCGATGGTTCTTATGTGCCGCTGTCTGTTGTCGCCAACGTCGAAACGGGTCAGGGATACAGCCGGATAAACCGCGAAGACGGGATCCGAACTGTCACGGTGCAAGGTGCCATCGACACCCGCATTGCCAATGCCAACGCCATTGTCAGCGATACCATGACACGATTCGTGCCCGATTTCCTCCAACGCCACCCAACTGTTTCGCTGGACATCGAAGGCCAGAATGCCGAGGCCGGAAAAACGCAGCAATCCATGCTGAAGGGATTTGTTATCGGACTTCTGGGTGTGTTCCTGTTGCTGAGTTTCCTGTTCCGCTCCTACATCGAACCGGTCGTGGTGATGCTGGTGATCCCGTTGTCCCTGCCCGGTGCAATCTTTGGACATATGGCGATGGGGCTGGATTTCTCGATGCCCAGCATGTTGGGTTTCGTCGCGCTGGCTGGTGTCGTGGTCAACAATTCGATCCTGCTTGTGGATTTCATCAAACATGAACACGAAGACGTCGCCAACGTATCACAAGCCGCCGCGCGGGCTGCGCGGGCCCGGTTTCGCGCGATCTTCCTGACCACCACCACCACGACGGCCGGTCTGCTCCCCATTCTGACCGAAACCAACTTGCAGGCACAAATCCTGATCCCGCTGGTGGCCAGTCTGGTCTTCGGCCTGCTCAGTGCCAGCCTCGTCGTGCTGTTCGTTCTGCCAGCCGTCTACGCCATTCTGGACGACCTACGTCTCAGCACTTTGGCGAAGAGGTAGATGCGATGCCCGCCTACCGACCCCACACGAAAACCCGCGCTTTTCAACCCAATCCGCAACACCGTGATGTTTTGACAAAAGTGGTGAGCCGTGAAGGATTCGAACCTTCGACCCACTGATTAAAAGTCAGTTGCTCTACCAACTGAGCTAACGGCCCACTCTGTGAGCGCGGTGACTATAGCTGTGGGCTTGGCAGGTCAACCCCATTTTCCGTGGAATCTGTTCGATCTCTGGCAAAAGTTTTCACAAGGGCTTATATCGCGCAGCATGGCTTCTGATGGCACAATATTACAAGCGCTCGACTTCATGAAGTGGCATGGTGCGGGCAACGACTTCGTGATCCTTGATTCACGGGGGAAAGGTGCCGTGGTAACGCGTGCACTGGCGGTGGCGTTGGGGGACCGAAACCGAGGGATCGGGTTTGATCAACTTGCCGAGATAAGAAGTTCGGACACCGCCGATATCGACCTTGATTTCTGGAATGCAGATGGCAGTCGCGCCGGGGCGTGCGGCAATGCAACCCGCTGTGTCGCGCGGTATATCATGGACTTGACCGGCCAATCGCGACTGACCATACGAACCGCGCGCGGCGTGCTGCATGCGCGCATCGACGGCGATCAGGTATCGCTCAACATGGGGCATCCGCAGACGGCGTGGGACGAAGTGCCGTTGTCCAGGGACATCGACACCGCACACCTGCCGCTTGATGGCGATCCGGTCGCGGTCGGCATGGGAAACCCCCATTGCGTGTTCTTTGTCGAGGACGCGGATGCAGCCGATGTGGCGGGCATCGGCCCCCGTATCGAACACGATCCGCTCTTTCCCGACGCCACCAATGTCGAGTTTGCCGAGATACGCGCCCGTGACGAAATCCGAATGCGGGTGTGGGAGCGTGGCACGGGGATCACCCTGGCCTGCGGGTCCGGTGCCTGCGCAACCGCCGTGGCCGCGCACCGGCGTGGTCTTACCGACAAGTGCGTACGGATGGAGTTGGATGGCGGCTGGCTCACGCTGGATTGGCGCGAAGACGGGGTTTGGATGACCGGCCCCACCGCATTTGTTTTCAAAGGCCAGTTGACACCTGCCTTTCTGAAAGGGCTGTAGAATGGGTGCCAATCCCCCCATCTTTGCGACGCTTGGGTGTCGCCTGAACGCCTATGAGACCGAAGCCATGAAGCGATTGGCAGACGACGCAGGCGTGGAAGGTGCCGTCGTCGTCAACACCTGCGCCGTCACCGCCGAGGCCGTGCGCAAGGCGCGCCAGGAAATCCGCAAGCTGCGCCGCGAGAACCCCGACGCCAAAGTGATCGTCACCGGTTGTGCGGCCCAGACCGAGCCTGAAACCTTTGCGGCAATGGATGAAGTAGACGCCGTGATCGGCAACCACGAGAAGATGGCGCCTGCGACTTGGGCGGGTCTTGCCCCTGACCTGATCGGCGACACGGAACGTGTACAGGTCAATGACATCATGTCCGTCACCGAAACCGCCAGCCATCTGATTGACGGGTTCGGCACGCGAAGCCGTGCCTATGTGCAGGTTCAGAACGGCTGCGATCACCGCTGCACCTTCTGCATCATCCCCTATGGCCGGGGTAACTCGCGCAGCGTGCCTGCGGGCGTGGTGGTCAACCAGATCAAGCGTCTTGTGGACAAAGGGTTCAACGAGGTCGTTCTGACCGGCGTGGACCTGACCAGTTGGGGGGCCGATCTACCGGGGGAACCACGTTTGGGTGATCTGGTCATGCGCGTCCTGCGCCTGGTTCCGGACTTGCCGCGCCTGCGCATCAGTTCTATCGACTCGATTGAAGCAGACGAGAACCTGATGTTGGCCATTGCGTCCGAGCCACGCTTGATGCCGCATTTGCACCTCAGTCTTCAGCACGGCGACGATCTGATCCTGAAACGCATGAAGCGTCGTCACCTGCGCGACGACGCGATTGCCTTTTGCGAAGAAGCCCGCCGCCTGCGCCCCGACATCACGTTCGGCGCGGATATCATTGCAGGCTTCCCAACCGAAACCGACGCCCACTTCGAAAACAGCCTGAAACTGGTGACAGAGTGCGACCTGACATGGCTGCACGTCTTCCCCTATTCAAAACGCGAAGGCACGCCGGCGGCAAAGATACCGACGCAGGTCAACGGCACAATCATCAAGGATCGTGCCGCGCGTTTGCGCGCGGCCGGGGATGGTCAGGCCAAACGGCATCTGTCCGCCCAGATAGGGCGGGAACACCGTATCCTGATGGAAAACCCGACCATGGGCCGGACCGAGCAATTTGCCGAGGTAATATTCCGGTCGCCTCAAGCCGAGAGCGCAATTGTCACGGCCACGCCAACCGGCATTGACGGGCAACAATTGGTGGTCTGATTGGACAGCAATAGATTGCCGTTTTGCGTGAAAACGTGGACATGAGGCCCCCTCGCACCTACATTTGATGTGAAGGAGGATCACATGCCCCTACCGCTTGCCCCGATTGCGGCCTTTGCCATTCGCTATGGCACTGTTGCCGTTGCCACTTATGCCTTTGCCCGCTCAATTGAACGTGGGCGACGCGATCAGCGCCACGAAGACGCATTGGACGATGCCCCCGAAGGCGTGACGGCCCGCCGCGACAATGAACAGGTGAACGCAACCGCGCGTATGCGCCGTGTGATTCGCTTTGGCGACAGCGGACCGGGGATCGAGATCGACGCGGTCAGTCTGACGCGCATTCGCTTTCGAAAGGTCTGAACCATGCAGCTAATCACCTCGCCCGCATCGCCCTTTGCGCGCAAGGCCCGAATGGTCATCATCGAAACCGGCCAAGAAGACGACGTCGAACTGGTCGAGGTCATGTCCTCGCCCACCGCCCCAAATCCGCAGCTGACCGCGGCCAATCCCATGTCAAAGATCCCTGCGTTGATCCGCAGTGACGGGCCAACGCTCTATGATAGCCGCGTGGTAACGCGATATCTGGACGCGCGGAGCGGCGGAGCGCTTTATCCTGAAAGCCGGATCTGGGATGTCCTGGTCCTTGAAGCAACCGGTGACGCCATCATGGATGCAGGCGTTCTTATGGTATATGAGAACCGATGCCGGCCCGAAGACATGCAATTCGGTGGTTGGATGGATGCACAGTGGGGCAAGATCGAAGGCGCGCTGGATGCGCTTAACACCCGTTGGATGAGCCACTTGTCAGGTCCGCTCGATATGGGGCAGATTTCGGTCGCCTGTGCTTTGGGCTATCTTGATTTCCGGCATGCCGAGCGGGAATGGCGCAAAGGTCGCGACGCTTTGGACGACTGGTTTGCTGTATTCTCCGCCCGCGACAGCTTTCGGGCCACGATGCCCGCCTGAGTCGCCTGAACCCGGCATCGCAACATCAAATTCTCGGATTTATCTGGTTGCGCGCGCTAACATGCGGCAACATAACCTTGAAAAGCCGCCCCTGCGCCCTAATGACTTCTGGACTGGGCGCAATTCCTTGGATAAACAGCCGCAAAACGGACTGCTTTCCTAGGCGGTCTAATGTCGTGTCGGTTGCAATTCTGCGACCTAGCTAGGGAGATGCGCTCTTGTCACAAACCGACGACCACCAAGGAACCCGCCGGGATTTCCTTTATTACGCAACTGGTGGTGCCGCAGCCGTTACGGCTGGTGCCGCAGTCTGGCCGCTCGTTAACCAAATGAACCCCTCAGCCGACGTGAAAGCGCTCAGCTCGATCCGAGTCGATATCTCGGGGGTTGAGCCGGGAACACAGCTGACCGTCAAATGGCTGGGCAAGCCGGTATTCGTCCGTCGGCGCACGGAAGAGGAAATTGATCTGGCGCGTGAACAAGACGCCGCTGACTATCCCGACAAGTCTGCGCGAAATCCGAATGTTGACGCGACGGTTTCTGCGGAAGACGCAAACCGCACCATGGACGAAAATGGCGAATGGTTGGTCATGATTGGCGTCTGCACCCACCTGGGCTGTGTGCCCTTGGGTGACGGTGCCGGTGACTTCGGTGGCTGGTATTGCCCATGCCACGGTTCGCACTACGACGTATCTGGTCGTATCCGTAAGGGTCCCGCGCCCGAAAACCTGCACGTTCCCGTCGCCGAATTTATCGACGAAACGACGATCAAGCTGGGCTAAGGGAGGCTTACATGTCCGGAATTCCTCATGATCATTACGAACCCAAGACCGGGTTCGAGAAATGGCTGAACAAGCGACTCCCCGTCGTTGGCCTGCTGTATGACACCCTTATGATCCCGACCCCGAAAAACTTGAACTGGTGGTGGATCTGGGGCATCGTCCTGACCTTCTGTCTGGTTCTTCAGATTGTGACCGGCGTCATTCTGGTGATGCACTACACGCCACATGTCGACATGGCCTTCGCATCCATCGAGCACATCATGCGCAACGTGAATGGTGGTTACATGTTGCGATATGTCCACGCAAACGGCGCATCACTCTTCTTTGTGGCGGTCTACATCCACATCTTCCGCGGCCTGTTCTACGGCTCTTACAAAGCGCCGCGCGAAGTCACGTGGATCATTGGCATGCTGATATACCTTATGATGATGGCGACCGGCTTTTTGGGTTATGTTCTGCCTTGGGGTCAGATGTCTTTCTGGGGGGCCACGGTGATCACCGGCCTGTTCGGGGCGATCCCGTTCGTCGGTGAAGGCCTGCAAACATGGCTTCTGGGTGGACCTGCTGTGGACAACGCCACGCTGAACCGCTTCTTCTCGTTGCATTATCTTCTGCCCTTCGTGATCGCCGCGCTGGTCGCCGTTCACATTTGGGCATTCCACACCACTGGCAACAACAACCCGACTGGTGTTGAAGTGCGCCGAGGATCGAAAGAAGAAGTCGAGAAAGACACCCTGCCCTTCTGGCCCTACTTTGTCATCAAAGACCTTGTTGGCCTGGGCATTGTGCTGATCGTCTTCTTCGCCGTTGTCGGCTTCATGCCCAACTATCTGGGCCACCCCGACAACTATATCGAAGCCAACCCGCTAATGACGCCCGCGGAAATCGTCCCGGAATGGTATTACCTGCCCTTCTACGCGATCCTGCGGGCCTTCACTGCCGACGTGTGGGCCGTGCAAGCGGTCAGCTTCCTGACCGGCGGTATCGTCGACGCGAAGTTCTTCGGTGTGCTGGCGATGTTCGGCGCGATCTTCGTAATGGCACTGGCCCCG
Source organism: Aliiroseovarius sp. B-4 (assembly GCF_056857795.1). Taxonomy (NCBI): domain Bacteria; kingdom Pseudomonadati; phylum Pseudomonadota; class Alphaproteobacteria; order Rhodobacterales; family Paracoccaceae; genus Aliiroseovarius; species Aliiroseovarius sp. B-4. The sequence continues at coordinate 478,774 of NZ_JBSXNV010000039.1, read as the reverse complement.
TGGCTCGACACCTCGTCGGTTCGTTCGGGTCAGTATCGTCCAGCCTTCAAGTGGTGGTTCCGCCTGCTGGTCATCGACTTCATCGTCCTGATGTGGGTCGGGGCACGCGACACCGAATTCCCGCATGACTGGATTTCGTTGATTGGCTCCACCTACTGGTTCGCATATTTCCTTGTCATCCTGCCGCTTCTGGGTCTGTTCGAAAAACCCACCACGCCGCCGGCCACGATCGAGGAAGACTTCAAAGCCCACTATCCCGGCGCAGCCGAGTGAGAGGATTGAATACTATGATCAAGAAACTCGCAACATCCGCTGCCGTCGCGTTGGCGCTTGCCACTGGTGGTGCGCTGGCAGCTGAAGGTGAAAGCTACATCGAAGACTTCGCCTTCTCGTTCGAAGGTCCTTTCGGAAAATATGACCAGGAACAGCTGCGGCGCGGCCTGAAGGTCTATACCGAGGTCTGTTCGGCCTGCCACGGGCTGAAATATGTGCCCTTGCGCACGCTGGCCGACCCCGGCGGTCCGAACTATACCGAGGACGAAGTGCGCGCCTACGCCGCCGAGAACTTCACCATCTATGACGAAGAGCTGGAAGATGACCGCCCGCGCATTCCCGCGGATTTCTTCCCGGCGGTGTCCGGTGAAGGTATGGGCCCCGATTTGTCCTTGATGGCGAAGGCACGGGCAGGTTTTCATGGCCCGGCGGGCACCGGCCTGAACCAGCTGTTTCGCGGCATAGGCGGGGCTGAATACATCGCCAGCTTCCTCTTGGGCTTTAACGGAGAAGAGGAAGAGGTCGCAGGTTCCATCCTTTATGGCAACACCGCCTTCAAAGGCGGCTGGGTGTCGATGCCCCCGCAACTGGAAGATGGTCTGATCGACTACGATGATGGCCACGCCAACACCGCCCGCGACATGGCCAAAGACGTGTCTGCGTTCCTGATGTGGACGGCTGAACCCAAGATGATGGGCCGCAAGCAAACAGGCTTCGTCGCGGTCCTGCTGCTCGTCCTGCTGACATCGCTTCTGTATCTCACGAACAAGAAGCTTTGGGCGCCGCATAAAGGCAAGCAGCTTGATTTGTGACCGCACAAAAATCCGCGAATAAAAAAGGGCGTCTTAGGGCGCCCTTTTACTTTTGAACACATCGCGCTATCACCCGCCAAGATAGTCACGCAACGCATCGGGCGGATGCTCAAAGATCCGAGCCGTCGGAACTGGCGCGTGAGCCTGTCCACCTTCAACCAAAATAACCTCATCCGACAAAAGCCGGGCATCTTCGGGGTTGTGGCTGACCATCAACAGCGTCGCTTTTGTCTCGGCGACCAACTCGCCCACAAGCTCCAGCATCTCGGTGCGCAACGCCGGTCCAAGCGCCCCAAACGGTTCATCCAGCAGTAACAGCGGCCGGTCACGCAGTAGCACCCGTGCCAACGCCACACGTGCGATCTGTCCACCTGACAACTGCGCTGGCTTCCGGGCCTCCTTGCCGGCAAGCCCGACCCGCGCCAAAGCCGCCGCGACCCGCTTCCGATCATCCGATGTCAGCCGCAAATCCGGTCTAACCCCCAGTCCGACATTCTGTGCCACAGTCAGATGGGGAAACAGGTTGTTGTCCTGAAACACGATGCTGATGGGACGATCAGCCGGGTCATCAGACATCTCCACCCCCTGCCATTTGATCACACCCTCTGTCAGCGGCTGAAACCCTGCGATCATCGCCAATAAGGTCGATTTTCCCGCGCCGGATGGTCCCAATACCGCAACGCGGCGTCCGTCACCCACGCTCAGGTCGGCGCTCAGGGCGAAATCCCCCATCCCGGTCCGGGCATTTTCAATCGTCAGCATTCAAGCGACCCCCACGGTCAAAAACCCAGAACAGGAACAGTGACAAGCCCAGCAAAAGCACGGCCGCCGCCGCCGCATCATCCATCCTGTAAGACCCCATCAGGCGGTAAAGCTGCAACGGCAGCGTGACCCCTTGCGGATCGGCAAACATCGCGATGACACCAAGATCGCCCATCGACAACGCTGCCGCCAGACCCAGCGCGAACCCCATAGGCCGCCGCAATCGGGGCACCCACAACAGGCGCACGCGCGTCAACCCGTGCAACCCAAGCCCGTCCGCCAACGTGCCGTAATCCCTCTCTACATTTCTAAGCGCGGGCACAAGGGCACGCAGGGCGAACGGCAGGCTCATCGCCGCATTCACAACAGCCGTGACCGGCAGCGCAAGGTCGGATGGTTTCACAAAAGGAAACAGGATCAGAAACAGCCCGGTCCCCACCACCAAAGGCGAGGCCGCGATGGTCAGATATCCCAGCCCCTCGGCCAACCAGGCCCCCCGCTGCACCACAAGGGCCGCGATCGGCAGCGCCAGAGCCATGGTCAGAAACGCCGATGCGATGGCCACAAGCAAGGAACGGAACGCCGCCTGAAACACCGACATTGGCAGCGAGAGCATCCCGGGCACGCCGTCGATGATGACCATCGACAGGGGCAAAAGCAAAAACAGGCTGGCCAGTGTCACGGCCACCATATCCATGACCCGCTGAACCGCCGTATCGTCCCACCGCTGCACCGCGCGATCCAACCCGGCACCCATGTCGCCCGGAATGGCGATCCAGAACGCAATCAGCGCGGCACCAAGCCCCATTGCGAACTGAATCAGGGCCAGCATCGCGGCCCGGCCAAGGTCAAAATCGAACTTGAACGCCTCATAGATGGCAAGCTCAACTGTGGTTGCCCGTGGCCCTCCGCCCAGCGCCAAGGCGACGGCAAACGAGGTCAGGCAGATCAGGAAAATCACAAGAAACGCACCGGGGATCACTTCGCGTAACATCGGGCGTTCCAGGGTGCGGGCAATGTCGCGCGGACTCATGCCCAAGGACGCGGCAACGCGAAACCGCTCAGCGGGGATTGACAGCCAGCCTTGCAGGATCAGCCGCGTTGCGAGCGGAAGGTTAAAGAACACATGGGCCAGAATGACGCCTTGATAACCATAGACCGAGATCGGCTCGATCCCAAAAACGCCCAGCGCCGCGCTGATGATCCCGTTTCGTCCAAAGACCGCGATCAGACCAAGGACAGCGACAATGATCGGCAGGATAAAGGGTGCACCCAGAAGGGTGACAAGCACACGCCGCCCCGGAAAGTCACGCCGGGCCAGCGCACGCGCGACCGGGACAGCTAATGCAACGCTGACGCCTGCCGACAGGGTAGCTTGCCACAGGGTGAACCGAATGGCCGCCCAATCCGATGGTCCAAGTCCACGGCCACCCTCGGCACGCAGCGCCACCGCAACGAGCGTCCCAAACACCAGCACGACCAGCACCAGCACGGCCAAAAGGCCGGGCCAATGCGTCACCCACAGGGGGCGATCTATCCGGCCCGGCCAAAACATCTACTTCGAGAACGCCGTCAGCCATTCGTCCAGCGCAGGTTTGCGCAGGGTTTCGGCTTCGTCTTCCGTGTAGAAGATCGCCTTGCCCGGCACACCCAACAGATCGAACTTCTCTGGCAGCAGCGATGCGTCCAGTTTCGACGGATAGGACCAGTTGGAGGTCGGGATCGCCTTCTGGAATTCTTCGCTCAGCACATAATCCATAAATGCACTGGCCAGCTCTGGTTGGTCCGAGGTTTTGAGCTTCGCGGCCAGCTCGACAAACAGATAATGACCTTCTTCGAAAATTGCAGCAGACTTGGACATGTCGTCCTCGGCGATGATGTGATAGGCGGGCGAGGTCGTGTAGGACAGCACCATGTCGGCCTCACCATCCGTGAACATCCCGTAAGATTCTGACCAGCCTTTGGTCACGGTCAAAACCTTCGGGGCCAGGCGTTCCCACGCCCTGGGCGCATCATCGCCATAGATCGCCTTGACCCACAACAGCAACGCCAAACCGGAAATCGAACTGCGCGGGTCCTGCAAAACGATCTTCACATCGTCGGGCATGTCCAAGAGCGCCTCGAAACTCGCGGGGGGGGTTTCCATCTTGGTGTTGTCATAGATGAACGCGGTGTAACCGTAGTTGAAGGGCAGGAATATATCGTCCGTCCAATTGATAGGCATCGTAAGACCGCTGGTGTCCTGCCCATGCGGCGCAAACAAGCCCGATTCACGCGCCCGTGCAGTCACATCCGTGTTCAGGCCGATCACCACATCAGCGCCTGTGCGTTCGCCTTCCAACAGGATACGGGGCAACACGTCGCCGGTGATGAATTGCAGGTCGCAGTTGCACCGCGCTTCGAATCCTTGCTCGATCCCCGGACCAGGGCCCCATTCCGAAGCAAAGTAGTCAGGCGCATAGACTTGAAGCATGGGCGTTTCCGCGTTGGCCGCTGTGGCCGACGTGGCCGTCAGTGCAAGTCCTGCGACAAATGAAAGGGTCTGTTTCATGGCATCCTCCAAATGCGCCGGACGGAGTGGCATTTGGGGTGTCCAAATTACCTTCCCTCCGCCGGTTCTAGCCGGTTCAGGTTCAACGGGTCCGCATGATTTGCATCTCAGCCGGTTCAGTCCGGCCCCCCGAGGTGTCGCCATTCCTGACCGGTTTGATGTCGCTTGGCAAGCCCCCTTGACCTCGTGGCGATGATCGGCAATGTGAACGCTAACACCCGCCAAACCGGAGCCGAACATGTCGGACGCCACTCAATCGCCCGTGAAAGGGCTGGGCTTTGCTTTTGCCGCCTTCGCCGTCTTTGCCACTCACGATGCGATCATCAAGGCGCTCGGCGTCAACTTCTCGGTGTTCCAGATCATCTTCTTTGCGATGCTGTTTGCCTTCGTGCCGATGTCGGTCATGATGCTGGCCGACCGACAGGTCGACAATTTCCGTCCGAACCACCCGTGGCTTATTCTTCTGCGCTCGGTGACAACTCTTATTGCAATGTCGACCGCATTCTATGCCTTCACCGTTCTGCCACTGGCCGAGGTCTATGCCCTTCTGTTTGCAACGCCTCTGCTGATCACAGCGATGTCGGCCATGTTGCTGGGCGAAACCGTGCGGGCCCAGCGCTGGGCGGCTGTCGTTGTCGGGCTGGTCGGCGTTCTGATCGTGCTCAGGCCCGGCGTCATACAGATCTCATGGGGGCATATCTGCGCGCTGATCGCTGCATTCTGTTCCAGCCTTGGCTCGGTCATTATGCGCAAGATCGGTGGGGAAGAGCGGACAGCGGTGATGATCCTGTATCCGATGCTGTCTTCGATCCTGTTCATGGCCGTTGTGCTGCCATTCGTGTATCAACCGATGGAGGTGGTCGAGCTGGGCATGGTGGCTGGGGTTGGCGTTCTGTCTGTCCTGGCGCAGATGATGATCATCGCCGCCTATCGGATTGCCCCGGCCGCAGTGGTTGCCCCAAGTCAGTATAGTCAAATCCTGTGGGCCACCCTGTTCGGCGTCCTGTTCTTCGGGGAATTACCTGACGCATGGGTAGGTGTGGGCGCATCGGTCATCATTGCGTCGGGGGTCTTTATCGTGTGGCGCGAAAGCCGCCCTTCGGTTTCGGCTCGCAACCCGTTGCTGCGCGATCCCAACCCGCGCTATGACACCGGACCCGGACCCAAACCAAAACACCGCAGACCGAAAAGCTAAGCTCGACATGCTTCCCTTTCGCCAAGGGCTTCGTTATCACCCTGACAACGAAGGAGCGCCCCCATGTCGATGAACAGCTTTGGTCACATCTTCCGCGTCACAACCTGGGGCGAAAGCCACGGCCCTGCCTTGGGTGCCACAGTGGACGGCTGCCCGCCAAATATTCCGCTGGACGCCGAAATGCTTCAAGTCTGGCTCGACAAACGACGTCCGGGCCAAAACAAACACACAACCCAACGCAACGAACCTGATCAGGTGCGTATTCTGTCGGGGGTGTATGATGGCAAGACCACCGGCACGCCCATCCAGCTGATGATCGAAAACACCGACCAGCGCTCGAAGGATTATGGCGAGATCGAGAAGACGTTCCGCCCCGGTCATGCCGATATCACCTATTGGCAGAAATACGGCATTCGCGATCCGCGCGGAGGTGGGCGTTCGTCTGCACGCGAAACAGCAGCTCGCGTGGCCGCCGGAGGCGTAGCGCGCGAGGCGCTGAAGGCGCTGTTGCCGGGGCTTCAGATCAAAGGTTACATGACCCAGATGGGCGCGCTGCATCTGGATCGCACGAAGTTCGATTGGGATGCGATTGACCAAAACCCGTTCTGGCTGCCGGACAATGCCGCAGTGCAGGAATGGGAGGACTACCTGCACCACCTGCGCACCAGGGAACATGACAGTGTCGGTGCGGCGATTGAAGTCGTGGTGCGCGGCGCACCGGCCGGGTTGGGTGCACCGATTTATGCCAAACTGGACACTGATCTGACCGCCGCGATGATGTCGATCAACGCTGTAAAAGGCGTCGAGATCGGTGAGGGTATGGCGGCAGCAGGGCTGAGGGGCACCGAGAACGCGGATGAGATTTCGATGGGTAACGATGGTCCTCTGTTCAGTTCGAACCACGCCGGTGGCATTCTGGGCGGCATTTCCAGCGGTCAGGACATCGTGGTGCGCTTCGCGGTGAAGCCCACCAGCTCGATCCTGACGCCACGCCAGTCGATCACCAAAACAGGGGAACCCATCGAGGTTGTCACCAAGGGTCGCCATGACCCCTGCGTCGGCATCCGCGCAGTGCCCGTGGGTGAAGCCATGGCCGCCTGCGTCATGCTTGATCATGTCATGCTGCATCGCGCACAGATGGGGGACGGTCCGCGTGGCAAGATTGGATAGGGATGCCGGGCTTCGCCCGGCAGATCCGAGGCCTCCGGCGGGGATATTTTCTGCCAGAAGAAACCCAGATCGTTGACCGCAAGCCGTTCAGTGTCCATGGGTGCCTTCATGTCGTTCATCGCGGTGCTCGTAACGATTCGATCTCGTTCCTGATCATCTTTCCGAACAATGAATGTCGATCGGCCCGAAACAAAAAAATCGCCACGGCTGAATTTCTGAACTGGGCCCTATCCACCTCGATAAGCAATTGGTCGTTTGATAAGCGGGGTTTCCGGCTTCAGAGCACTGATCACACATGGCTGTGCTGCGTGCGTGCAAGCCGAGGCGGCGCACCAGCGTTGGTCTGCGCAGAATGGTCGCCCGCGCCCCGTATCTGAATACCGGAATGATGTTAGAGACGCCCGGCGCGAAGGTTGCCTTGCCTTCGCTCCGTCCGATGGCAAAGCTCAAAAGCTGAACCAGAGGTCAAACCGTCTGGCCAAGGCGTGATTGCCAGCGCGATGGACAAAACCGACAAAACAACGTGATCAATCGGGATCCGTGTCATCAAACGATGACCTCATCGTCTTCACGTCTGTGCGGGATTTTGTTTCGAAAGCTGCACCGCAAGGATACCGAAAGTGATGATGGCAACACCGATGAAATCGGCGGCGGTCAGCGCTTCACCCAGCAAGAGCCAGGCAATTGCGACGCCAAAGAACGGGTTGAGGAAATGGAAGGTTGCCGCTTTCACTGCTCCAATCCGACCCACCAGCGCGAACCAGACCCAAGTGGCCAGCACACCGGGCACAAGGACAGTATAGGTGAACGCAAGACCAAGACGCAGGCTGGGTTCGAAGCTGGGGTCTTCGAAGAAAAGCGCCGCAATGGCCAACACTGCGGACCCCACGAACATTTGCAATCCGACGATCATCATCAGATTGCCACCGGAAGACGCAGTGCGCACCGCCAAGGTGGCGGCGGTCAGGGCAGCCGCGGCGATAAAGCAAAGCACCACGCCGGTCACGTCAACGCCGCCAGACAAACGCGACCCCATGATCAGGGCGACACCAATGATCCCGGCCAACAGTCCGACCATCGCCAGCGGGCGCATCCTGTCACCCATCAGGATCCACCCCGCCAAGGCCACCATCAGGGGCATGGTCGATGCGATGATTGACGCCAACCCAGCTTCGATCCACTGCATGGCAACAAAGTTAAGGCCCAGATATAGCGCATTCTGGCAGACGCCAAAGATGATCACGGCCCGCCATTGATTATGTGTCAGCCTCCAGTTTTGCCCAAGGGCGCGTGCGATGACCACGCCTAGCAGCCCGGAGATCAGAAACCGCAATGCCAATGAGAACAGCGGCGGGGCGTCCGCCACAATGATGCGGGCAGATGTGAAAGCAGAGCTCCACATCAGGGCAAAGGCAAGCCCCATAAAGATCGCGCGCAGATCCATATCACCTCCGGCAAAAGAAAAGGGCCGCCACTTGGGCGACCCTTTCCGAATTCGTGTCCGGGGACAAGCCCCGAAGGCACCAAGATCAGCCGTTCACGCTGTCTTTCAGAGCCTTCGCGATGGTCATTTTAACGACCTTGTCAGCATCCTTGTGGATCTGCTCGCCAGTGGCGGGGTTGCGCACCATGCGGGCGGGACGTTCGCGGCAGTAAATCTTGCCAACGCCCGGCAGGGTCACAGCGCCACCACCAGAAACTTCCTTGGTGATGATGTTGATGATACCGTCCAGCGCGCTCGACGCCGATTTCTTGTCCGAGCCCATTTCTTCGGCCAAGGCAGCGACCAGTTGGGTCTTCGTCATAGGTTTCGACATATAATACACTCCTCACATTTACCCATTGATTGGGCTTCATTGGGCGCATTTAACTGTATGTAGAGGGGGGACACAACGATTTGTTGTGCAGATTTCCCCAATAAATAGCGGTTTTTTACCCGAAATCGCACTTCTTTCCCTAAAGGAAAGCTGTCTCTTCGAAACTTCTGAGCTTCCGGCTGTGGATTCGCTCGATCGGCATGTCGCGTAAAGTCTCCATCGCTTGGATACCAATCAGCAGGTGACGCGCCACCTGGGACTTATAGAAATCAGACGCCATACCCGGCAATTTCAACTCGCCATGCAGTGGTTTGTCAGAAACACACAGCAGCGTGCCATAGGGAACGCGAAACCGAAAACCGTTGGCGGCGATGGTCGCACTTTCCATGTCCAGCGCAATGGCACGGGACTGGCTCAGCCGTTGCACCGGCCCGGACTGGTCACGCAATTCCCAGTTGCGATTGTCCAAGGACGCCACGGTGCCGGTCCGCATGATGCGTTTCAGCTCGTACCCTTCCAGCTCGGTCACTTTGGCCACGGACTGCTCCAACGCGATCTGGATTTCCGCCAGCGGCGGGATCGGCACCCAGATGGGCAGATCATCGTCCAGAACCTTGTCCTCGCGCAGATAGGCGTGGGCCAGGACGAAATCACCCAGACGCTGGCTGTTGCGCAGACCGGCGCAATGGCCAACCATCAACCACGCATGGGGGCGCAGAACGGCGATGTGATCGGTCGCGGTTTTCGCATTGGACGGCCCGACACCGATATTCACCAGAGTAATACCCGACCCATCAGCCCGCTTCAGGTGATATGACGGCATCTGGGGCAGCTTTTCCGGAGTGGCCAGTTCCTGATCGGGTGCAGTGATCTTCTGATAACCCGGCCCAACGAAAGACGTGTATCCGCCGGAAGGGTCAGCCAGCATCTGGCGGGCATAGGCCTCAAACTCCTCAACATAGAATTGGTAGTTCGTAAACAGAACGTGGTTCTGGAAATCCTCGGGCTTTGTCGCAGTATAGTGCGACAGCCGGGCCAGCGAATAATCCACACGTTGGGCGGTAAAGGGTGCCAGTGGCGACGCACCGTCTTCACTCATTTGGGCGACGCCGTTCACGATGTCATCATTGGTGCTGGACAGGTCCGGCACATCGAACACATCGCGCAGCGGAAACCGCATCGCACCTTCCTGCGGCACCGAGATGTTGGGATCATTTGCCACGGCGAAATGCACTGGAATGGGCGTGTTGGACCACCCCACCTGAACCGGCACGCCGTGATGCTCCAAAAGCAGCGACACCTGCTGGGTCAGGTAACTTTCAAACAGGTCGGGCCGGGTGATCGACGTGCTGTAAGTGCCCGGTGCCGGGACATGCCCAAAGCTCAGCCGTGTATCGATCTGCGCATGGCTGGTCGTCGTCAAGCTGATCTGAGGATAGAAGGCGCGATAGCGCGTGTCAGGCTGATCGCCCGATACCGATTGCTCAAAGGTCTCACACAGGAAGGCGCAGGCTTCTGCATATAGCTCTTTCAAACGCTGAACAGCAGCTTTGGCATCCATGAAAGTCTCAAGCGCCCCGTCTGGGGGCGTAATCACGGGGATGGAGGTTCCATTCGAAAGCATCAATGATCCTCAATCAAATTGGTCAATTCAAACCGGGTTACGTCCACCAGACCCAGATCGGAAATACGTAACTCAGGTATGACAACAAGCGCCAGCAACGAATGCTGCATATAGGCATTGTTCAGCGAGCAACCGCAAGCGGCCATCGCCGCGACCATCGCATCGGCTTTCGCCGCAACGTCGCGCGCAGGGGCGTCCGACATCAGACCTGCCACGGGAAGCTCTACCAACGCCAGTTCCTCGCCATCCTTGAAGACGGTGATGCCGCCACCCACCTCGCCCAGACGGTTCGCGGCCAGCGCCATATCCTCGCGACTGGTTCCGACCACAATCATGTGGTGGCTGTCATGCGCCACGGTCGAGGCGATCGCCATCCGCCCCGTGTAGCCAAAACCCGACACCAGCCCGTTCACAACCTCACCTGTTGCACGGTGTCGTTCGACCAGCGCGATCTGGCATACATCCTGCGCTTCGTCTGTTTCCACCAAACCGTCGACCACACCAAGATCGCGGGTCAACGCCTTGGTCGGCGCCTGATTCTCGACAACTCCAATCACCTTGGCACGGACAGAATTCGCGCCCTCCGGGGCGGCAATCTCGAAATCCACAGCTTCAAGCACGCGGCCCAGATGCACGGTCTTGCGGGCGTATTGCGGCCAGTCCAGATGGGGGCAATCAACCGTGACTTCTCCGCTCTCGGCCACCATCACGCCGCGCGCGATCACCCGGTTGATCGGCAGGGTGGTCAGATCATCGGTCAGGATCACATCAGCCCGTCGTCCGGGTGCAATAGAGCCTAGTTCACGCTCTAACCCGAAATGGGTGGCCGTGTTGATCGTCGCCATCTGCAACGCGATCAGCGGATCACAGCCACAGGAAATCGCGTGTCGCACAACGCGGTTCATATGGCCATCATTGACCAAAGTGCCCGAGTGGCAATCATCGGTGCAGAGGATGAAGTTGCGCGAGTCCAAGCCCTTTTCCGTGATCGCCGTGATCTGGGTTTCAACGTCATACCACGCCGACCCCAGCCGCATCATTGACCGCATCCCCTGCCGCACACGCGCAATCGCGTCGGCCTCGCAGGTGCCTTCGTGATCATCAGCCGGCCCGCCGGCGGCATACGCATGGAAGGCCGGGCCAAGATCGGGGCTGGCGTAATGCCCGCCCACGGTCTTGCCTGCGTTCTGCGTCGCTGCAATCTCTGCCAGCATCTTTGCGTCGCCATTCACCACGCCGGGGAAATTCATCATCTCTCCCAGCCCGATGATGCCGGGCCATTCCATCGCCTCGGCCACATCGTCGGGAGTGATCTCGTAACCAGTTGTCTCTAATCCAGGCGCAGATGGCGCGCATGAGGGCATCTGGGTGAAAATGTTGATGGGCTGCATCAGCGCTTCGTCATGCATCAACTTGACGCCCTCAAGCCCCATCACATTCGCGATTTCATGCGGATCGGTGAACATGGTGGTCGTCCCATGCGGGATCACGGCACGCGCAAATTCGGCGGGCGTCAACATGCCGCTTTCGATATGCATATGCGCATCACACAGGCCGGGGATCAGATATTGACCATCGGCGTCGATCACTTCGGTCTGCTCGCCGATGCAATGCCCCGCATCCGGGCCAACATAGGCAAAGCGCCCATCCGCAATGGCGACCTGCCAACCGTCCAGAACCTCACGCGTGTGAACATTCACGACCCGCCCACCCCGGATCACCAGATCGGCGGATTCACGCCCCGCTGCCACGGCAACGAGGTGGCGGGCGCAGTCAGACCATGGTTTGAGACTTGGATTTTCCATTGACCCATTGTTCTAAATTCCGATGTTAGCGCAACCCCCAAAAACGCTTTGACTTTTGCACTTTTCAATCCCGTCGCCACGACGATACTGCGCGCATGGAAAAGACACTGTTTATCTTCGGGTTCGGATACTCGGCCCGCGCGCTGGCACGCCTGTTGCGGGACGAGTTTATCATCATTGGCACCTCACGCGAGGCAGGCGACGGAGTGATCCAATGGCCGGGCACCGATATATCTGTCCCCCTGTCGCGCGCCACGCATCTGCTGATTTCAGCCGGACCAGATACCGATGGAGATCCCGTTTTGCGGCAGGTTAGAGACGAAATCGCCCAAATTGCTCCGCAGCTTCAATGGGTCGGGTATCTGTCGACCACCGGCGTTTATGGCGACCATCAGGGGGGATGGGTGGACGAAGAAACGCCCCTTGCACCATCCACCAAACGCGGCCAGCAGCGGGTCGAGGCCGAAGCGGCGTGGCAAGAGATCGCCGTCGAGACCGGTTTGCCCCTGCATATCTTCCGGCTGGCTGGCATCTATGGCCCCGGTCGCGGGCCCTTTGTCAAGGTGCGGCGCGGCACAGCGCGGCGGATCATCAAGAAAAATCAGGTGTTCTCGCGCATCCATGTCGATGACATCGCGCAGGTTCTGGCGGCATCCATCGCCGCCCCTAATCCGGGGCGCATATACAACGTCTGCGATGACCTTGCCGCGCCGCCAGAGGACGTTCTGGCCCACGCCGCCGACTTGCTGGGCGTGCCCCACCCGCCTGCCGAGGATTTTGAAACTGCCGATATGACACCAATGGCGCGCAGCTTCTATGCCGAAAGCAAGCGGGTGCGAAACGATCGGATCAAGGGTGAACTGAGCGTGAAACTGCTCTATCCGACCTATCGGGACGGGCTGGCGGCGCTGCTGAAAGCCGAAGGTTAGGCCCGCTTTTCACCGATCTGTGCGATGCCCAACACATCCAGCACCTTGGCCTCGATGTCCTTGGCGGACAGCTTCGCCTCTTCATACATCCGCGCAGGTGACGCGTGGTCGATGAACGTGTCGGGCAGAACCATCGACCGGAACTTCAAACCCGTGTCGAACACGCCTTCCTCGGCCAGCAGTTGCGCGACATGGCTGCCAAAGCCGCCGATTGCACCCTCTTCAATGGTGATCAGCGCCTCGTGGTCGGCGGCGAGCTTCAGGATCAATTCGCGATCCAGTGGTTTGGCAAAACGGGCATCCGCGATTGTCGGACTGATGCCCCGGGCAGTCAGGGCTTCGGCGGCTTTTTCGACCTCGGACAGGCGTGTGCCGAAAGACAGAATTGCCACGCGCGAGCCTTCGCGGATCATCCGGCCCTTACCGATTTCCAACACCTCGCCCTGCTCCGGCAGTTCAACCCCGACCCCTTCGCCGCGCGGGTAACGAAAGGCGCAGGGGCCGTCATTGATGGAATGGGCAGTGGTGACCATATGCATCAACTCAGCTTCATCCGCAGCGGCCATGACGACCATTCCGGGCAGGTTAGACATGTATCCGATATCGAATGCGCCTGCATGAGTCGCGCCATCGGCCCCAACCAAACCAGCGCGGTCTATGGCAAAGCGCACAGGCAGGCGTTGCACCGCCACGTCATGCACAACCTGATCATATCCGCGCTGCAGGAAGGTCGAATACATCGCGCAGAAAGGTTTCATCCCGCCAGCGGCCAGCGCCGCCGAGAAGGTCACGCCATGCTGTTCGGCAATGCCGACGTCAAAGCACCGCGACGGATAGCGTTCTGCCATCAGGTTCAACCCGGTGCCATCCGGCATCGCCGCTGTCACCGCACAGACCTTGTCGTCCTTGCCTGCCAGATCGACCAGCGTCTTACCAAACACCGAAGTGTAACTGGGTGCGTTTGACGGGGCCTTGTGTTGTTTTCCACTAGCAACGTCAAACTTAGCGGTGGCGTGACCGCGATCGCGCGCCGCCTCAGCGGGTGCATAGCCCTTTCCCTTTTTGGTGATCACATGGATCAACATCGGTCCAGTGGCGCGATCATGCACGGTGCGCAGGATCGACAAAAGGCTTTCCATGTCATGCCCGTCGATCGGCCCGACATAGGAAAAACCCAGTTCCTCGAACAATGTGCCGCCGACGGTCATGGATTTGACCATCTCTTTTGCCCGGCGCGCGCCTTCCTGAAACGGTTCAGGCAACAGGCTGACCGCACCCTTGGCAGCGGCTTTCAGTTCTTGAAACGGTTCGCCCGCATAAAGGCGGCTCAGATAGCTGGACATCGCGCCTACGGGGGGCGCAATCGACATTTCGTTGTCGTTCAGGATCACGAACAGGCGGCGATCCAGATGGCCGGCGTTGTTCATGGCTTCAAAAGCCATCCCCGCAGACATGGCCCCGTCACCAATCACGGCAACCGCATCCCCGATGCCATGCTCCGGCGCACCACCCAGATCGCGCGCGACGGCAAAGCCCAGCGCCGCCGAGATCGACGTGGAGCTGTGCCCGGCCCCGAACGGGTCGAACGGGCTTTCCGAGCGTTTGGTGAAGCCCGACAACCCACCTTCGCAACGCAAGGTGCGAATGCGGTCGCGGCGACCCGTCAAAATCTTGTGCGGATAACATTGGTGGCCCACGTCCCAGATAATCCGGTCGCGTGGTGTGTCAAAGACAGCGTGCAGCGCCACGGTCAGCTCAACCACACCCAGCCCCGCACCCAGATGACCGCCGGTTTCCGATACGGCAGAAATCGTCTCGGCCCGCACCTCTTTCGCCAACGCATACAGTTCTGGATCAGACAAGGATTTCATATCGGCCGGAACCGTTACGCGATCAAGAATGGGTGTCTTGGGTATATCGGCCATCTGCGCCCCGCTGCCTATCTGTCGCGCTGGATAACGAAACGGGCGGCGTCCCGCAAGGTTTCGGCATCCGCGCCGAACGGGGCAAGGGCATCACAGGCCTGATCCACAAGCTCGGCTGCGCGGGTTTTTGCCGCCTGAAGGCCAAGCAGAGATACGAATGTCGCCTTGCCCGCGCCTGCATCCTTGCCAACCGCCTTACCCACTGTCCGCGCATCTCCTTCAACATCCAGAATGTCATCTGCAATCTGGAACGCCAGGCCCAACGCGGTGGCATAGTCGCGCATAGGCTTGGGATCGGCGCTTGCCAGGATTGCCCCGGCTTCGGCAGACCACTGGATCAGCGCGCCGGTCTTTCCGGCTTGCAACGTGATAATCTCGTCCAAACCCAACGGCATGGGTGCCGTTTCCGCCGCAATGTCCAGCGCCTGCCCGCGCACCATGCCTGACTGCCCCGCCGCTTGCGCAAGGGTCGAAATCAATGAAACACGCGCCGCGCCAACGGCGTCATGGGTCAGCAACTCGAAAGCCAGGGTTTGCAACGCGTCACCCACCAGAACCGCCGTCGCCTCGTCCCATTTCTTGTGAACAGTGGGCAGACCGCGTCGCAAATCGTCGTCATCCATGCAGGGCAAATCGTCATGGACGAGCGAATAGGCATGAACGGCCTCGATCGCGGCGGCGGGCCAGACGGACCTTGTATCGTTCACTCCGTGCAGCCGCGCGCTTTCCATCACCAGAAATCCGCGCATCCCCTTGCCGCCTGCTGTTGCATACCGCATCGCATCCGCCAGCGCGCCGTCATCACGAATCGCGCCATGCAGACAAGCCCGCGCCAGCCCGCTTGTTTCCGTCAGCCGTGCCTGGAACATCTACAGCCCTTCGACCGGGGTTGTGCCTGTTGGGGACCCGTTTGGGTCAAGCGTGATGGCGGCGACCTTTTCTTCGGCTTCCTTGAGCTTCTTCTCGCACCGCGCCTTTAACTCGGCGCCGCGCTCATAGAGCTTGATCGAATCCTCAAGCGCCACGTCGCCACGCTCCAATTGACCCACCACGGCTTCCAGCGCGCGCATCGCTTCCTCAAAACTCATCTCGCCTACGGGTTTGTCGCTCATGCGCCTCGCTCCATCATAACGTTTACGTAAGCCCCGACACTGTCGCCAAGGGCTTGAAGATCATAGCCGCCCTCAAGCGACGATACCACCCGACCATCGCAGCATTTATCTGCCAGATCACAGATCCTATGCGCCATCCATACGAAGTCCTCGGTTTCCCACTGAAGCCCGGCCAACGGGTCGCGGCGATGGGCGTCGAACCCTGCCGAGACCAACACCAGTTGCGGCTTGTAAGGCTCTAACACATCGGAAAACACACCTTCCCACGCCTCTTGCATCACCTCGCCGCCGGTCGCCTCTTTCAGGGGGATGTTGACAATCTGCCCGAACGCGCCCTTTTGGTGCAGCCCGCCCGATCCCGGGTAAAGTGGCATCTGGTGCGACGACACAAAGCGTACCCGGCTTTCATGCCACAACACGTCCTGCGTGCCGTTTCCGTGGTGCACGTCGAAATCCAACACGGCGATCCGGTCAAGCCCATGATGTTCCGCCGCATAGCGCGCCGCAATGGCCACGGTCGAGAACAGGCAAAACCCCATCGGGGTCGCCTTTTCGGCATGGTGGCCGGGCGGTCGACAGGCGACAAAGGCATTCTGTGCCTCGCCTGCCAAAACAGTGTCTATTGCCGCCACATTCGCGCCAACCGCCCGAAACGCGGCCTCCAACGATCCGGGCGCCATGAAGGTGTCGCCATCCAGTTGCGCCCAGCCTTCGACCGGTGCGGCGTCATCGAGTTTCTCGAAATACCGGCGCGAATGCCCAAGGCGCACGTGATCCAAGGTGCCCATCGGGGCATTGCGACGGTCAAGCGCGGCGAAATCGGGCGCGGACAGCGCAGCTTCGATGGCCTCAAGCCGCGCGACCTGTTCGGGATGTCCCGGCGGTGTTACGTGTTCGTGGCAAACCGGGTGCGTGTAAAGCAGAGTTGTCATGGCGCGACGCTAGGACAATCCGAACCGATCAACAAGACGATGCGCACCGTTGCAACGATCAATCAGGCGCAAGCATATAGCCCGCGCCGCGCACTGTTTGCAGATAGCGTGGCTGTTTGGGATCGGTTTCCAGCTTGCGCCGCAACCGCGTGATCTGCACGTCTACGGCACGTTCCTGCGCTTGCCCCTGATCACGGCCCAACTGTTCGACCAGTGATGTCCGACTGACTGCATCACCGGGCGTCGCTGAAAAAATCCGCATCAATTGCGCTTCGGTTGCTGTCAGCCGCACCAGCTCTTCGCCGAACCAAAGCTCACCGCGCTCGGTGTCATAATGCTTGTCACCGAGGTTAAGCACCTTTGGCATGACCTCATCTGCAACGACCGGCATTCGGCGCAGGATCGCGTTGATGCGCAGCAGCAGTTCTTTCGGCTCAAAGGGTTTCGCCAGATAGTCATCCGCACCGGCCTCCAACCCCTTGATCCGATCCTCGGTATCGCCTTTGGCTGTCAGAAGCAGGATGGGCGTCGTCAACGTCTCGCGCAGCGACCGGGTCAGGCCAATCCCATCTTCGCCTGGCATCATCACATCCATTACGATCAGATCGAAATCCAGACCTTCCAGCAACCGGCGTGCGTGGGTTGCATCCCTTGCGGCGCTTACCCAGAACCCCTGTCGGATCAGATATTTCTGCAACAGCCTGCGAATGCGTTCGTCGTCGTCAACGATCAACAGATGCGCTTCGGTCATGTCACTCATCGACGCTATCCCTGGCCCGGTTAAAGTGATGCCGTAATTCTGGGTCCATCATTGCCTCCAGCACCGTGCGAAAGCCCTGAACCGCCTCTGGCCCGGCCTCGCGATAGGCCTGCCGCATTCGTTCGCGTTGCGCGGTGGACAAATCCTGCTCTAGCGCAGCGCCGCTTTCGGTCAGGAACAGATGGCGTTCGCGTTTGTCGCGCGTGCCCACACGGCTTTCGACCAGCCCGTCATCAATCAAGGTGCGCAGCACTCGATTAAGCGATTGCTTGGTCACACCCAGAATGGACAACAGGTTGTTCACGGTGGTGCCCGGCGCCCGGCTGATGAAGTGAAGCGCCCGGTGGTGGGCTCGCCCCAGTCGATATTCATCAAGAATGCGGTCCGGGTCTGCGGTGAACCCGCGATAGGCGAAGAACATCGCCTCGATGCCTTTGCGCAATTGCTCATCCGTCAAGAACAGAAGCGTCTGCCCACCCGGTGTCTGCATATCCGCCATTGTCGGCCTCATCACAATTCATGTTACAGGTCCTAGTTTTATGTCAGTGTTGTTGACTTTCCAAGAATCAATTGTTAGCGAAATGCTGATTTTGCGTAATTTAATATCCAATATGGACCTAATCTGCGCAACTTTTGCAAATATGCCCAAGGGCGACAGACTGGAAAGGACTGGAACATGAGCGGATATGATGACCGTGACGGTAAGATCTGGATGGACGACCAGTTGGTCGAATGGCGTGACGCGAATGTTCATATTCTGACCCACGCGCTGCACTATGCGTCCTCTGTGTTCGAGGGTGAGCGCCTGTATGACGGCAAGATTTTCCTGTCGCGCAAACACTCGGAACGGCTGCTGAAATCGGGCGAGATGATGGACATGCCCATCCCCTATTCTGTCGACGAGATCGAAGCCGCGAAACAGGCCGTGGTTGCGGCGAACAACCTGACCAATGCCTATGTGCGTGTGGTGGCATGGCGTGGCGCAGGTGAAGACATGGGTGTCTCATCCGCGCGCAACCCGGTGCGGATGGCGGTGGCAGCCTGGGCCTGGGGCGATTATTACGGCGACGCCAAGATGCAGGGCGCGAAGCTGGACATCGCGAAGTGGAAACGCCCATCGCCCGAAACCATTCCGACCGCTGCCAAGGCCGCCGGTCTTTACATGATATGCACCATGTCCAAGCACGCTGCCGAAGCCAAAGGTTGCTCGGACGCGTTGTTTATGGATTATCGCGGCTATGTGGCTGAAGCGACCGGTGCCAACGTGTTTTTCGTGAAGGATGGCGAGGTGCACACGCCGCTGCCCGATGCGATCCTGAACGGGCTGACACGTCAGACTGTGATCGGCATGCTGAAAAGCCGTGGCATCACCGTTCACGAACGCCATATCATGCCGGAAGAGATGGAAGGCTTCGAACAATGTTGGCTGACCGGTTCAGCAGCCGAAGTAACTCCGGTGGGTCAGATCGGCGACCATAAGTTCGAAGTTGGCGCCCTGACCCGCGATATTGCGGAAAGCTATGAAAAATTGGTGCGCAGCTAAGACCCTTTAACACTTCATGAACCTGCCCGTCCTATCCTGCCCGCAAAGCGGGGTAGGAGCCGGGCATGTTTGCGCGACGCGGGGTCAGATTGCTGGCGGGGATCATCGGCGTGATCGCCTTGCCCAGCGTGGTGGCATTGGGGTGGTATTCTTACACCAAAGATCCGACATTGCGCCCGCTTGGCATCACCAAGGCGGCGTTGATCGACAACGACCCCGGACAACCGTCCGAGGTGATCGCCCGGGTCAAATGGGGCATGACCGACAACCGCGACTCCGGCAAGGCATTCGCGCAATCTCTGGTGCGCGCCTTTGACGTAAAGCAGGTCGACTTGCGCGTGATCGTGACCGACAGCACGGAAGATGCGACGACAATCATATACGAAGTCGGTGCATCACGCATCGGCCCCTATCCAAAAGACAAGGCCGTCAAAGGGGTGAATGCCGCTATCGCCGCATATCACATGCTGACAAATAACGCAGCACCGGCCACGCCCGAGGATTAGGCCCCTGACAGTTTGCCAACCGCCCAGCGTGCAGCATCCGCGACAACCGGATCGTCGCTGTCCGCATGGGCCTGTGCGTGGGGCAGCAAGGACGACTTCCCCGAGTTGCCAATCGCATACAGCACATTCCGCAAGAACCGAGACAAACCGATCCGCTTGATCGGACTGCCGGAGAAATGCGCCCGGAAGCCCGCGTCGTCGAACCCAACCAGATCCGCCAGTTTTGGCACCACCAGATCCTCGCGCGCGGCATAGCGCATCTCGGACGCCTCGACCGCGAACTTGTTCCACGGGCAGGCGGCAAGGCAATCGTCGCAGCCATAGATACGATTACCCAGCTGCGACCGCAGCGGTTCGTCCACCGGCCCTTTGTGCTCGATCGTCAGATAGGAAATGCAGCGGCGGGCATCCAGTTGAAACGGTGCGGGAAAGGCATCAGTCGGGCAAACATCAAGACAGGCAGTGCAAGACCCGCATTTCTCTCGCGCCGGTTCGTCCGTTGGCAGGTCCAGCGTGGTGAAGATCGCACCCAGAAAGAACCAGTTGCCCAGTTCGCGCGACAAAAGATTGGTGTGTTTACCCTGCCACCCCAGCCCCGCCGCAGCGGCCAGCGGTTTCTCCATCACCGGGGCGGTATCCACGAACACTTTGATCTCACCTCCAAAGCTGTCGATCATCCAGCGACCTACCCGCTTCAGCCGCTTCTTGACGATGTCGTGGTAGTCCTTGTTTTGCGCATAAACGCTGATCGCCGCGCGGTCAGACTGTCCGATCACATCCATCGGATCGTGAGACGGCGTGTAGGGTTCGGCCAACATAATGACGGTGCGTGCCTCGGGCCAAAGGGCGGCGGGATTGCCGCGCCAATGCATCCGTTCGCCCATCCATAGCATATCGCCATGCCGCCCCTCGGCGACGAAGGTATCCAACCGATCGGCAATCTGGGGCACGCTGTCAGGGCGGCAGAACCCTGCTTGTGCGAAACCTTCTTCAAGGGCTTTGTCGATAATGGCCTGCCGTATCTCGGCGGTCAAAAATCAAGGTCCGAATAGTGTGGTGGCTGCGGAAAGCCCGGTATCTGGTCGGCCAGGATCGACCGGAAAGCCGGGCGCGATTTGATCTTGGCATACCATTCACGCACATTCTCGTTACGGTTCCAGTCCACATCGCTGATGTAATCCAGCGATGAAAGATGCGCTGCCGCTGCAAAATCGGCCAGCGTCATCGTATTGCCCGCCAGCCAACGGCGTTGTTCCAACAGCCAACCCATGTAATCGAGGTGAAACTTTATCGCCTTGGCACCCGCCTTGATGTTGCGGCTTTCGGGATAGCCCGCGCCCATCACCTTCTTGTTGACCCGTTCATACAGAAGGTTCGACGTCACTTCGTTGTGGAACTTGTCATCAAACCAACTGACCAACCGGCGCACTTCATAGCGACCTTCGGGATCGGACGGCAGAAGTGCCGGGTCGGGGTGGCGTTCTTCGATATACTCGCAGATCGGGCCGCTTTCACTGAGCAGCTTGCCGTCCATCTTCAGGATCGGCACCTTGCCTGCCGGGTTGCGAAGCAGAAAGTCTTTGCCCCGCTCCCAATACTTTTCCTCAACCAGTTCAACCTCGATCTTTTTCTCGGCAAGCGACAGGCGCACCTTGCGGCAGAACGGGGACAGGGGGACGTGGAATAGTCGGTTCATGGTGTGTGCCAGCGATCTTTCTTTTGTCCGTATTGCCGCGTTTGCGTCACGGGATCAATCCTCGAAACACGAGGACCGCCCATCCGCGCGGATCGTAGCCGCCCCATCGACAATGGATTGCGCCCGTTTGCGTACAAATGCCGATGGACGCGAGGCTGACCGCTCCTTGGGATTGGGCAGAAGGGCAGCCAGTCGCGCCGCCTGCACGGCGGTCAGTTTTTCCGGCCCGACGCCAAAGTAATGACGCGCGGCAGCTTCCACGCCAAAGACGCCTTCGTCAAACTCGGCGACGTTCAAATAGACCTCGATAATCCGCCGCTTGGTCCAGACCAGTTCGACGAAGGGTGTAATGGCCGCCTCAAGCGCTTTGCGCGGCCACGAGCGACCGTGCCACAGATAGACATTCTTCACGACCTGCTGTGTCAGGGTCGATGCCCCGCGTGATCCACCATCGTCAATCGCGGCCCGAATGGCGCGCATGTCGAACCCCCAATGTCCGCAAAAATTCGCATCTTCGGCGGCCACGACGGACCGCGCCATGACAGGCGCGACCTCGTCCAGATCGACCCATTGGCGATCCGCCCAACCCAAGCGCATTTTTTCGCTTACAATGTGTGGCGTGGTCGGCGGGTTGATAAAGGCATAGCCCACGATGCCAGCGGCGAAGAAACAAATGAAGGCTAGAAAAACACGTTTGATCCAAAGCCTGATCCATTCGATTGGATGAAGCTTTATGCGCTTTTTCTTTGGCGCCTTTTTTTTGCCTGTCGGCTTTTTTCTTGCTGCTCGTGCCACGTATCTTTCAGACCATGATGCGACGACCCGGTCAAGATACGCGATGGGTGGTGGTGACACATGAAAACGTCCGCCAGAGAGGCGGACGTTTACGTTTCCACTGTCGTCACTTCGGCGCTATTGGGCGGGAATAGCATTCGCTTCGATGCTCAGCGGCGCCGGAAGCCGTTCCAGCATCTCAATTGGGCAGACCTGAACGAAGTTCCCGATCTCAAGATCCCAGTGGCGCAAGATTTCCGTTGCCAACTGGCTGCGGGTTTCTTCCGCATGGCGTTCGACCAGCGATTTCAGTTGCGCTTCCCAATGGTCGACCGTGACCAGGTTGGTCACAAGGCTTTCCATGTTCATGTATTTCTGCGCAACGCCATCCGGGTCATAAAGATAGGCCATGCCACCCGTCATGCCCGCGCCAAAGTTGGACCCGATAGAGCCAAGGATGACGGCAACCCCGCCGGTCATGTATTCACACCCGTTCGAGCCGCAGCCTTCGATCACCACATGGGCGCCCGAGTTGCGTACTGCGAACCGCTCACCTGCCCGCCCGGCGGCGAACAGATGGCCGTCGGTTGCACCATAAAGCACCGTGTTGCCGATGATCGTGTTGTCCTTGGCGACCAAGGGGCTGGACAGCGGCGGGCGCACCACGATGGTGCCACCGGACAGACCTTTGCCAACATAATCGTTGGCGTCCCCCGACACTTCGATTTTCAGGCCCGGTGCCGCGAACGCGCCCAACGATTGACCAGCAGAGCCTTGCAGCTTCACGGTCAGGTGGTCAGGTTGCAGGCTGTTGCGCATACCAAACCGTTTGACAATATGGCTGGAAATGCGCGTGCCAACCGTCCGGTGTGTGTTCTGCACCGTGTAGGAAAGCTGCATCTTCTCGCCATCCTCAAGGAAGCGATGGGCATCGCGAACGATCTCGGCGTCCAGCGTATCGGGCACCGCGTTGCGGTCGCGGTTGCGGTTGTAAACGATCTTGTCCGCCCCATCGACAACCAGCAGTAACGGGTTCAGGTCAAGGTCATCCAGATGGGCCGAGCCACGGCTGACTTGGCTCAGCAGGTCTGCACGCCCGATCACCTCGTCCAGCGACCGCGCCCCGATCGAAGCAAGGATTTCGCGCACTTCCTGCGCGTAGAAGGTGATCAGGTTGACGACCTTGTCGGCGCTGCCGGTAAATTTCTTGCGCAGGTCTTCATCCTGCGTGCAGACACCAACCGGGCAGGTGTTCGACTGGCACTGACGCACCATGATACAACCCATGGCGATCAGGGCCGCGGTGCCGATGCCGTATTCTTCGGCCCCCATCATCGCGGCCATGACGATATCACGACCCGTGCGCAGGCCACCATCGGTGCGCAAAGTCACACGGTCGCGCAGGTTGTTCATCGCCAGCACCTGATGCGCTTCGGTCAAACCCATTTCCCACGGCAGACCCGCGAATTTGATCGAGGTCGCAGGCGATGCGCCCGTGCCGCCATTGTGGCCCGAAATCAGGATCACATCGGCCTTGGCCTTCGCAACACCGGCGGCAATCGTGCCAACGCCCGAGGCTGCCACCAGCTTCACCGTCACCTTGCATCGCGGGTTGATCTGCTTGAGGTCATAGATCAGCTGCGCCAAATCCTCGATCGAGTAAATGTCATGATGTGGTGGCGGCGAAATCAGTGTCACGCCTTTTGTCGAGTGGCGCAAACGCGCAATCAGGTCTGTGACCTTCATGCCGGGCAGCTGCCCCCCCTCGCCGGGTTTCGCACCTTGCGCGACCTTGATTTCAAGCTCTTCACACTGGTTCAGGTATTCGGCGGTCACACCAAATCGGCCCGACGCGACCTGCTTGATCTTCGCAGACGGGTTGTCACCATTCGGTTCCGGGTGGAAATGCGCGGGGTCTTCACCGCCCTCGCCCGAATCCGACTTGGCGCCGATGCGGTTCATGGCGACATTCAGCGTCTTGTGTGCCTCGGGGCTGAGCGCGCCAAGCGACATGCCGGGCGTCACAAACCGTTTGCGGATCGCATTGATGCTTTCAACTTCCTCTATGGGCACTGACTTGCCCAAGGGCTTGATGTCCAGCAGATCACGCAGATGGATCGGTGGGTTGGCCCGCATCCTCGCAGAATACTGCCTCCACATCTCGAATGACGCGCGATCGCACGCCGATTGCAGCAGGTGCATGGTTTGCGCTTCCCACGCGTGCGTTTCACCCGACCGACGCGCCTTATAAAAACCGCCCACCGGCAGAACCCGATTGCCACTGCCAAAGCCTGCCGCGTGCACATCTTCCAGTTTTTTCTGAATCCCGTTCACACCGATGCCGGAGATCCGCGAGGTCATGCCAGGGAAATACTCTGCAACCATAGCGCGGCTCAGCCCCACGGCCTCAAAATTCAGGCCGCCACGATAGGACGAGATGACCGAGATACCCATCTTCGCCATGATCTTCAACAGACCCTGATCAATCGCTTCGCGATACCGGCGTACGGCTTCGGTCAACGAGCAATCCAACAGACCACGATCAATCCGATCCGCCAGCGAATCTTCTGCCAGATATGCGTTGACCGTTGTCGCACCACAGCCCACCAAGACCGCGAAGTAATGCGGGTCCAGACACTCTGCGGACCGCACATTGATCGAACAGAACGTGCGCAGCCCCTTCTTCACCAACCAGCTGTGAATGGCCGATGTCGCAAGGATCATCGGCATCGCTATGCGATCTTCGCCCTGCCCCTGATCGGTCAGAACAAGATGCCCAGCACCCGAGCGCACGGCATCTTCGGCCTTGGCGCGAATATCATCCAGTGCAATGCGTAACGCGCCTTCGCCCCCATCCGCAGGGAAGGTGCAGTCAATTTCGACCATCTGGGCGTTAAAGGCTTCTGTCAGTTTCTCGAATTGCTGGTTTGCAACAAACGGGCTTTCCAGAACGATAATTGCGGTCTGGGCACCGCTTTCATCCAGCACGTTCTTCAGGTTGCCAAACCGCGTTTTCAGTGACATCACGCGGAATTCGCGCAAACTATCGATGGGTGGGTTCGTCACCTGGCTGAAGTTCTGACGGAAGAAATGGCTGAGCGGGCGGTATTTGGTCGACAGCACCGCCGACGGCGTGTCATCGCCCATAGACGCAAGAGACTCTTTCCCATCCTCGGCCATCGGTGCAAGGATTTGTTCCAGCTCTTCCAGAGTGTATCCTGCGGCAAGTTGACGGCGGCGCAGGTCTTCACCGGAATAGATCGGCTTTTCCTCAACCGAAGTAAACTCTTCTCCCAGATCGTTGATCTTGCCGACCCATTCACCAAAGGGCAGCGAAGCCGACAAACGATCTTTGATCTCGGTGTCGTGATACAGCTTGCCTTCGACCGTATCGACAGCCAGAAGCTGCCCCGGACCAAGCGCGCCTTTTTCCACAATGCCAGCCTCGTTGATCGGCACCATCCCGGCTTCGGACCCGGCAATCACCAGCCCTTCACCCGTTACGACATAGCGCATCGGGCGCAAACCATTACGGTCAAGCCCGGCACACACCCAGCGACCATCGGTCATGGCAAGGGCGGCAGGACCATCCCATGGCTCCATCACCGAGTTACAATAGGAGTACATGTCCTTCCACGCTTCGGGCAGTTCGATCGCCTGCTTCGACCAGCTTTCCGGCACCAGCATGGTTTTCGCCATGGGGGCTGAGCGACCTGCACGCACCAGAACCTCGAACACAGCGTCCAGCGCCGCCGAGTCGGATGACCCGCCCGGCACAATCGGCTTGATGTCTTCGGCCAGATCGCCAAAAGCCGACGAGGCCATGCGGATCTCGTGGCTTTTCATCCAGTTCAGGTTGCCCTTCAGCGTATTGATCTCTCCGTTATGAGCCAACATGCGGAACGGTTGTGCCAACCACCATTGCGGGAACGTGTTCGTGGAATAGCGCTGGTGGTATATCGCAAACGTCGAAATGAACCGCTCGTCCATCAGGTCGGGATAGAAAACGGCAACCTGTTCGGCCAGCATCATGCCTTTATAGATGATCGACCGGCACGACAGAGATGCGATATACAGCCCGTTGATCTGTGAAGACGCGGCCGCTTTTTCAATTCGGCGGCGGATCACGTAAAGCTCGCGTTCAAACGTGTCCTCGTCGACACCTTTCGAATTCGAAATCATGATCTGTTCGATCTCAGGGCGTGTCGCGTTGGCTTTTTCACCCAGACAGGTGATGTCCACAGGCACGTGCCGCCAACCATAGATGTGATAGCCCATGCGCAGAATTTCGGACTCCACGATGGTCCGGCACGCTTCCTGTGCACCAAAATCCGTGCGCGGCAGGAACACCTGACCAACCGCGATCAACTGATCTTCGTGCGGTTCGTGTCCGGTGCGGCGAATCTGGTCATAGAAGAACGGAACGGGGATCTGGATATGAATACCCGCCCCGTCACCGGTCTTGCCGTCAGCATCAACAGCACCGCGGTGCCAGATGGCCTTCAGCGCGGCGATTCCCGCTTCGACCACATCACGCGACGCTTTGCCTTCGATCGACACGACCAGACCCACACCACAAGAGCTGTGTTCGTCCTGTTCGCGATACAGGCTGTGCTCGGTCATGAATTTGCGCTTGGCTTCCTCGCGGCGGACCCAGTCGGCATCATATTTCGTCATCTCGGTTCTCCTCTCGGACGGGCGGGGGTGCATTGACCCGGATGGCCCGGAAAATTCGTTATTCGGCGGCAAGCGCGCGGGCGGCATCGAGGCGGGCCAGAATGTTGGCCCCTGCTTCGCGCCCATCGCGGATGGCCCAAACCACCAGCGAGGCACCACGCACGATGTCGCCCACTGCCCAGACGCCATCCAGATCAGTCTGGTGTGTCTCAAACGCGGCCTTCACGGTGCCCCAGCGGGTGACAGTCAGTTCCTTTTCGTCCCACAGGGTTGGCAGGTCTTCAGGTTCGAAGCCCAGCGCCTTGATGACCAGATCGGCCTCTTCAGTGTATTCCGAGCCTTCGATCACCTCGGGACTTCGGCGACCTGTCGCGTCAGGCGCGCCAAGGCGCATCTTCTGCACCATTACGCCCGTGACCGGATCGCCGGTGAACCCTTTGGGTGCGGACAGCCAGACAAATTCGACGCCCTCTTCCTCGGCGTTTTGGGTCTCGCGCTGTGATCCCGGCATATTTGCTCGGTCGCGACGATACAGACATTTCACTGATTTCGCGCCCTGCCGAATGGCGGTGCGCACACAATCCATCGCGGTATCGCCACCGCCGATCACCACAACATTTTTGCCATCCGCGTTCAACTGTCCGCTGTCGAACGCAGGAACCGTATCCCCGAAGCTGAGTTTGTTTGAACAGGTCAGGTAATCCAACGCGGGAACAATCCCCTCGGCACCAGCCCCCGGCCCGGACAAATCACGGCCTTTGTAAACACCGGTTGCCAGCAGAACCGCGTCATGAATGGCGCGGATATCCTGAAAGCTGATGTCTTTTCCGACATTGCAGTTAAGAACGAACTCGACTCCGGCATCTTCCAGCAACTTAACGCGGCGCATCACCACGTCTTTTTCAAGTTTGAAACCCGGAATGCCATAGGTCATCAGCCCGCCGGCACGGTCATGACGATCATAGATGGTCACGTTCACACCCGCACGCACCAGAACATCCGCCGCCGCCAAACCGCCCGGACCGGCACCGATGATCGCAACGCTTTCGTCGCGATTGGCCGACGGCGTGATCGCTTCAACCCAACCGTTGTCCCACGCCGTGTCGGTAATATACTTCTCGACCGCGCCGATGGTGACGGTGCCGTGGCCCGATTGTTCGATCACGCAATTGCCTTCGCACAGACGGTCCTGTGGGCAGATACGGCCACAGATTTCCGGGAAACTGTTGGTGGACTGGCTCAGTTCATAGGCTTCCTTCAACCGGCCCGTTGCAGTCATGCGCAACCAGTCGGGGATGTTATTGTGCAGCGGGCAGTGCGTCTGGCAATAGGGCACACCACATTGGCTGCACCGGCTGGCTTGCTCGGCAGCTTTCTGGGCCGCAAACTCGGCATAGATTTCGTGAAAGTCATCCTTGCGCGCATCAGCCGCCCGCTTTTCAGGCATATCCCGCTCGACATCCACAAATTTCAACATAGGCTGCTTGGCCATCCTGGCTCTCCGTCAATTTGGCTCGGTCCTGCGCTTTTAATGAAGGCATACATATATTAAAAGACAGTCTTACTGACCTATATGGCATTCTCAAGCATATTTTTTCCCAGTTTCTGGAAATATAGATCATTATTAGGTCAGCTTTAATTACCTTTTATTCCCCTTCCCTTTCCATATGGCTTGTTTAGCTTGCGCGACAACATACTTCAGAAGGCTCCCGCATGACCCTTGCCCATTTGTTTCTTGTCGCCGTGCTACAGGGAATCACCGAATTTCTGCCGGTTTCCTCGTCTGGGCACCTTGCCCTGATTCCGTACCTGACCACCCTTCCAGATCAGGGGCAAACCATTGATGTCGCCGTGCATGTGGGCACGTTGGGTGCGGTGGTCCTGTTCTTCTGGCGCGATGTACGCATGGGGCTTGCCGGTGTGCCACGGATGTTGACGGGACGCATTGATACGCCCGGCGCACGGCTGGCGTTCCTGCTGGCCATCGCAACGATCCCCGCCATCGCGATTGGCTTGGTTCTGAAACTGACCGGGCTGAACGATGCGATGCGATCGGTCAAAGTCATCGCATGGACGATGATCCTGTTCGGGCTGGTGCTGTATTGGGTCGATCATAAAGGCGCGTCTGAAAAGAAGGCCGATGACTGGACGCTGCGGGACGCAATCATCATGGGGCTTTGGCAGGCGCTGGCGCTGATCCCCGGAACATCACGATCCGGCGCAACCATCTCGGGCGCGCGCGCCCTGGGATATGCGCGACATGACGCGGCAAAACTGTCGATGCTGATGTCGATCCCGACAATCTTTGCATCCGGCGTTCTGCTGGGGTCCGAAGTCGTCGCCACCGCCAACATGCAAGTCGCCAAGGACGGCGCCATCGCGGCGGTGCTGGCCTTTGTATCAGCCCTTCTGGCGCTCAGCCTGATGATGCGGTTGCTCAGATCTGTCAGCTTCACGCCTTATGTGATCTATCGGATTGCGCTGGGGGCCGTGTTGCTGTTCATCGCCTACCAATGAAAAAGGCGCGGACCCTGCCGCGCCTTCGAAATCTCGTGAACCCAAGCGTCAGCCATTGGTGCGCAGGTTCTTTGCCGAAGCCTGAATGGCCGCATATTGACCATTGTGGCGGAACCGCCAGAGGTAATCCGGCAGGATCGCTTCCGTCGCTGTCGGCGTGATCCCCAGTTCAGCAAACCCCTTGGCATCGTCAGCCACCACGTTGTCATGCGCCAGCGATCGCACCTGATCGCGGGTCAGCGGCGCTTTGATCAAGCCTCCCGACATCCACTGGATGAAGTCAAAAACAGCCGCTTGCAGCTTTGCAATCCCGAACGGCAGATTGATAACTGCACGGCGGCGTTGCACCACCTCCAGCATTTCGTCAATCAGCTCTCGCAAGGTCGCCACATCAGGTCCACCCAGTTCATAGATACCCGGCTCGACCTGGCCCAGCACGGCCTTTTCTGCGGCAGCGGCAACATCATCCACGTAAACGGGCTGAAAGCGTGTATCGCCACCGGTGATTGGCAGGATCGGACCAAAGCGTGTCATGCCGGCGAACCGGTTGAAGAACTCATCCTCGGACCCAAAAATGACCGAGGGGCGCAGGATCACCGCGCTCGGAAACGCAGCTCGCACACCTGCTTCGCCCTGCGCTTTTGTTCGCGCATATTCGCTGTCGCTGTTCGCGTCCGCGCCGATGGCGGACAATTGCACCATCTGCGCCACGCCTTGCTCTGCCGCGATCCGCGCCACCCGCTCGGCACCGTCATGATGCACAGCGTCAAAATTGTTCTTGCCAATCGAGTTCAGCACACCAACGCAGTTGACCACCGCATCCGCACCCATCATCGCAGCGCGCACCGAAGCGTCATCGCGAATGTTGCACAGAACAGGCTCGACCTGTCCGACCGCGCCATAGGGTTTGACGAACAGGGCTTCGTTTGGCCTGCGCACAGCAACGCGCACGCGCCACCCCTGCTTGGCTAAGCGGCGCGCTATATAGCGCCCGACAAAGCCCGAACCGCCATAGATGGTGACAAGCTTGGACATGGTAGCTCTCCTTGAAAACCTTGGGCTTTGAATAGCTTTCCACGCGGCTTTGGGCAAGTCGCAAACGGATTTCTTGGAATCCCCGCGAATCCGGTTGACAGTATCGGCAACGCCCTTTACATCGCGGCCTCACCAACCGTGCCCAGATGGCGGAATTGGTAGACGCGCTAGCTTCAGGTGCTAGTGTCCGTATGGACGTGGAGGTTCGAGTCCTCTTCTGGGCACCATTTTTCCGACATGGCAATCCCCTACGCTCGGCAACAATGCCAGTTTTTCGGTTGAGCGTCGGACGCCTTCTTTCTTCGCGCCGTCGCTGATACAAAAAACCACGCGCACTCGCAGGGCTTGCAAAATTCGTGAAGCATTTCCCTGACAGGGTCGCGCGTGAAAATGCGGTGCAAGCGGAAAGGCAGAGGACATGTCCAAGGATCTCTTCAAACTGTTCGAAGCTATGAACAAATCGGACAATACCGTCTTTGCAGACTGGGCCAATACGATGCTCAGATATCAAAGCGACATGGCAAAACTTTGGATGGGCACCGCCCTCCATGGCGAGGCCGCTGCCGCCGAAACGCGCGACCGCCGTTTTGGAGCAGAGGCATGGAACGAAGGGATATTCCCGATCCTGCGCCATTCCTACGAGCTAACCTCCAAAGCTATGGTGGACATGGCAGACAAGGCCGGGTTGCCCGATCAGGAGCAGGAAAAGCTTAGCTTCTATGCCCGCATTGCCGCCGACAACATGGCGCCGTCAAACTTCCTGCTGACCAATCCCGAAGCCCAGCAACTGGCGAAGGAAACCGGGGGGCAAAGCCTGTTTGACGGGTATCAGAACCTGCTGGCCGATCTTGAGAAAGGCTATATCTCGACCACGGATGAAGCGGCGTTCGAGGTGGGCAAGAACCTTGCCACGACGCCCGGCGCGGTGATTTTCCGCAACGAGTTGATCGAGCTGATCCAATACGAACCAATGACCGCCAAGACCCGCAAGGCACCGATCCTGATCGTTCCGCCATGCGTCAATAAATTCTATATCTTCGACCTGAATGAAAAGAAGTCGATGATCCGTTACCTGCTTGAACAAGGGCAAAGCGTTTACACCATCGCGTGGCGCAATCCGGGTCCAGAGATGGGCGACCATAGCTGGGACGACTATATCTCGGACGGGATATTCGAGGCGGTGAAGGTCACATCCGCGGTCAGCAAATCCAACGCGATCGATATTCTGGGCTGGTGCAATGGCGGCACGATGCTGACCGCGGCGCTTGCGGTCATGCCCAAGGCGTTGAAATCCAAGTTGGGCACCGCGACTTTCCTGTCGTCGCTGATCGACTTCTCTGATCCCGGACAGATCAAGGTGTTCATCGACGAACCACAGGTCGAGATCTACAACCAGCGTCTGAAGGCCGAGAAACTCGCTCCGGGTCGCGACATCGCCAATGCGATGGCAATGCTGCATGTCAACGAATCCATCTGGAACTTCGTGGTGTCCAACTATCTGATGGGCAAATCACCTGCGCCGTTTGACGTGCTGTATTGGAACGCCGACACCTCGAACCTGCCCGCCAAATGGTACAGCTATTTCATTGAAGAGATGTATATGGCGAACAAGCTGAAAGACCCCGGCGCACTGACCCTGTGTGGCACCCCGGTCGATACGCGCAACATAGACCTGCCCTGCTATTTCCTGGCCGCAGACGGCGACCATATCGTGCCGTGGAAAACCTCCTATACCGCGACCGGGCTGGTGTCTGGCCCGAGCGAGTTCGTGTTGACCACCGGCGGGCATGTGTCGGGCACCGTGATCAACCACCCCGCCAATAGCCGACGCCAGTTCTGGACTGGCGGCAAAACGACGGGCGATGCCGAGACCTGGCAGGAGAGCGCCAAACTGACCGATGGCAGCTGGTGGCCGCATTGGCTGAACTGGCTGGACGCTCGGAACCCGGCCGAGCGTGGCGCAAAACCCAAGACGCTGGGCAACAAGACTTATGCCCCGATGGATCCCGCCCCCGGCACCTATGTGCTAGAGGGTGTGTGAGGCATGAAAGATCTGAACGCCACCAACCCGCACCCGGACATCACCTTCAACATCGTTACAGTCGATGATACGTCTGTCCGCTATCTGCGGCGCGATGGCCCGGATAACGCCCCGCCGCTGTTAATCTTTAACGGACTGGGACAGTCACTTGAAGTGCTTTTACCGCTGGTAGACGAGTTAAAAAACCGCACCATAGTTGCCTTCGATATGCCCGGGATCGGGCGCACACCAATGATCGAAGGCATGGCCACAATCCCCGACTATGCGGGTTTTGCCTTGCGTGTTTTGGACCGGTTGAAGATCGAACGGTTCGACATTCTGGGCATTTCCTGGGGCGGGGCAGTAGCGCAGCAATTGGCCCGCGACACGCCCGGTCGCGTGGGTAAACTGGTGCTGGCCATCACCTCGGCGGGCGGGATTGGCAGTTGGTGGGGCACCCCGATTGCCCTGTCCGAGATCATGTTCCCGATGCGCTATATCAGCAAAACCTACGGCAACTTCATCGGCCCTTTGATGTATGGGGGAGAAGCAATTTTCACCCCGACAGATTTCCGCGAGTATTCCAAACACGCCATTGCGCCCAGCCCGGATGGGTATTTCACACAGGTGCGCGCCATGTGCAGCTGGACCAGCCTGCCGTGGCTGCGCCAACTGTCGCAAAAGACCCTGATCATCGCGGGTCAATATGACGGGCTGATCCCGATCACCAATCAGATCCTGCTGGCCAACATGATGCAGAACGCCCGTTTAGAGGTATACCAGGCCGGCCATCTGCTGATGTATTCCCGACGCAAGGATGTGGGCGTGACCATCGGGGCGTTTCTGGACGCTTGATGCAGAAACCTCTCCGCTTCTATCGAAGCGGAGAGGTGGTTCGTGTGCAGTTTTACTGCATGGGTACCTCATTGTTCTCATTATATTCTATCTTGCTTATCTGTGGGTAGGTTTTAAGAACCACTCAACCAGAACTAGCTTGATAAAGATCATCATTTTCAAAGATTTTCACGGTTCAAGCTTCTGAAGATCACACCCGAGATATCAGCTGTTTGGGCTGCCGTCGTTCTTTATCCCAGGTTTGTTCATTTTGGTTTATACAAATGTCCGATAACTATTCCTCCCCAACCAAAAATATCCGATTTCTGTAACCATCGTCGACGTGGATGCTGAACCGAATCAGAAGTCACGCACATCACTTCCATCTTAAGGGAAACTCCATGCGCTGATCATTTGAGAAACCACCGGGCTATTACGTGAGATTTTGCAGGAACCAAGACCGATCATGCACTAACATTCAAACAGGACCCTCAGGTGGGGCCGGTCATACGAGCTAATGCAAAAGCAAAAAGGTTCTCAGACCTGTTCGTGGCAGAAGCATCGGGTTCTAGCGACGCAGTACCTATTTTCCATGCCGACCAACAAAGCGGATCGCTCTCGGTGGATATCGAATCCGCGCATTTGCTGCGCTCGTCACCACTGTCGGAAAACGGGGCTGAGATTAAAGATATGCCCGATACACCTTTTGTCGGTTCGGCTCAAAAACTGTCTGTGCAAAGCCGCAAGTTTCACCGATGATCTCTTTGGTCATGGATGTCATTGTTGGCCAATAGGGGTGTAGAACAGCTTCAGTGGCGTCTTGATCAATGGAGAGCAATGCGTTGTGCTTGGTGGCGAGATGCCTCATGCGGCTATTCTCTTTGAGACACGTCATGTGAATCGTTCTGACACCTCGATTCTGAGCCATTGCAAGAACGCGTTCAAAAATCGCGTTTCCTATCCCGATGTTTTGCCATTCAGATTCAACAGAAATTGCTATCTCCGCTTCCGAAGGCCAAGACAGTAAAAAACCGTGAAGTTCAGCGACACCTCGCAGCCGCCCATGTGTAAATCCGAGCCCTGTATCAGATCGAAAAGGACATTCGCGGTCAAAGCCCCGCGGATCGGCTGGCAGCGAGACAGGAACGTTCGAAACCGATAATCAAACAAATGGAAATATGGCTTCAGGAAAGCCGTGCCCGCGTGTCGGCCAAATCCCCGATCGGCGAAGCCCTCAAATACATCGCCAAGTATTGGCCCGGGCTTGTCGCATTCCTCGATGACGGTCGAGTAGAGCTGGATTCCAACACCGTCGAACGAACAATCCGGCCGATCGCTCTCAATCGCAAGAACGCTCTCTTTGCCGGGCACGATGCCGGAGCCCAAAACTGGGCAATGCTGGCGTCACTGATCGAGACATGTAAGCTCAACTCCGTTGATCCGCACGCGTGGCTGACCGCTACGCTTCAAGCCATCGTCAACGGACACAAACAATCTATGATCCACGAACTTATGCCGTGGAACTATGGCCCCACCGTGTGACCGGGAAACCGCTTACGGATGTCGCTGACAATCAAGCTATAGGGTCACGGGCGAAGGGTTCCGACTAAAGTTCTGAAGGGTGAACAGCGAGGGAAAATACAACGGAAGCCGGAAGGGCCCTTCGGAGCGTGTAAATCTGGGATGGAGGATGCCCAGAACGCGCGCTATGGGCATCTGCTTGCTGGCATGGCTGTAATGTCGTGCAGTTGGTCATAGGCTCTTTGCTCAGCGCCTCTTTTGTGCGTCACATAGAATACGTGCCCGATCCCGTCGGATCGAGGTCAATCGCCGACACCCAATCCCGAACAAGCCGCGCATACTGCCGTGGCAATATATGCGGCCTGTCGTGGAACCTACTTGAGAACAGGAAGGAGCACCGGAACATCTCCGGGCTGCGCATCTGACTCCAGATCGTATCCCGGTTGTTTTTGAGATCCATCATTGCTTTTGACCGCCGTAATTCTCGGGCTAGAGTTTTTTCTGAAGTCGCAAATTTCAAGCCAAATCAGTTGCGCCAAAGGCCCCCCATTTCGAAAATGTAGTTAAGAACCGCATCAATACCGTTATCATGAAGCAGCTTACAAAAGACAAAGGGGCGCGCGCCACGCATCTTTTTGGCGTCTCGCTCCATCACCGCCAGATCAGCACCTACATAAGGTGCGAGGTCTGTTTTGTTGATGATCAGAATGTCTGATCGTGTGATTGCGGGGCCGCCTTTTCGGGGGATTTCCTCTCCTGCAGCCACGTCGATCACGTAGATTGTCAAATCGGCAAGCTCTGGGCTGAAGGTGGCCGAGAGATTGTCGCCTCCGCTTTCGATCAGGACAATCTCAAGATCGGGATGCTTGTCGACGAGGTCCGCAATGGCCGCAAGGTTGATCGACGCGTCCTCTCGGATCGCGGTGTGAGGGCAGCCCCCTGTTTCGACCCCTACTACGCGATCCGACGGTAGGACCTGCAGGCGCATCAGCGCTTCTGCATCCTCCTGCGTGTAAATGTCATTTGTGACGACCGCGATCGAATGCTGGTCGCGCAACTGCTCGCACAGCGCCGCCGTCAATGTTGTCTTCCCCGCGCCTACGGGGCCGCCTATTCCGATACGCAGGGGGCCGTTCGGGCTGGTCATGTGCGGAATATCCTTGAGTATTGGGTTTCGTGCTTCATCGAGGCGACATCTGTAAGGAAAGCGGTGCTGCTAAGGTGGTTCAGATCACCATGTGCATGGGCCTTTGCGACCCGGACACAAAGCGGCGTCAATCGCTTGAGGATGGCCTGCCCCTCGGTCTGACCGACGGGCAAAAGCCGCTGCCCTGCTGCGATCAAGTTCGATAGCAGCGCTTGCATATACAGTTGCGTGGTTTGCGCTGCGGGAAGCTCCTCGCGCGCAGCGGCGAAACCAAGCGCCACGGGATAGGTCAACAGCATCGGCATGTCGCCCCAAAGGGCGGCGGTCACATCGCAAAATGCCCGCCCCTGTGCTTCGGTCTCAAGCAGTCTTTCTTTCGACGGGGCAAAGGCGCGGGCGGTGGCATCGATGTGATAAAGCGCCTCGTGGTTTTCGGCACCATAGGCCGCATTTAGAAACAGCGCATCGGATGACCCGCCGCCGTATTCGGCCACATCCTTCAGCCAACCCTCAAGCCCCGCTGCATCCCGGATCCAGCCTTGGTCCACGGCGGCCTCCAACCCGTGGGAATAAGCAAATGTCCCGACGGGAAAGACGGGCGAAAGCCACTGAGTGAGGGTTAAAAGCTGATCAATGTGCATGGGCATGAGTGCGGCCATGTCCATAGGCGCCCCCTTCTGGTGTGAAGGGTTCATGCACCTCGCAGACATCGGCCCCGAGCTTCCCAAGCATGTCCCGGATCACATGGTCGCGCTGGATCAAAAGCCGGTCGGCTTCGATCTGGCAGGGCATGTGACGGTTGCCGATATGCCAGGCAAGCCGGATCAGATCGCCCGTGACTTCCAACAGATCTTCGGCGGCTGGCACCACCTGAATCAACCGGCCATCTTCTAGAACAAAGGCGTCGCTTTGATTGACAGAGGTGGTCTGGCTGAGATCGACAAGAAACCGGATACCACCGTCAGTCGTCAGCACCTTTCTGCGCAGGAAACGGCCTTCATAGTCAAGCGTCACGCGGTCATCCGCGTGGTGGCTGTGTTCAATCTTATGACAAACAGGAAGCGACATCAGAACAGAAAGTACCGTTGCGCCATCGGCAGGGTCTCGGCGGGTTGGCAAGTCAGAAGTTCGCCGTCTGCACGCACTTCATATGTTTCGGGGTTCACTTCAATTTCAGGCGTCGCGTGGTTGAGCATCAGGTCCTTTTTCCCGATGTTCCGGGTGTTTTGCACGGCGACGGTTTGCTTGGCCAATCCCAGAGCAGAGCGGATGCCCGAAGTCTGTGCAGCTTCGCTTACAAAGCAAACGGCCGAGTTCTCAACGGATCGTCCATAGGCGCCAAACATGGGCCGGGAATATACGGGCTGTGGTGTTGGGATCGAAGCATTCGGGTCGCCCATTTGTGCCATGGCAATCGTGCCGCCGATCAGCACCATTTCGGGCTTCACACCAAAGAACGCAGGGCTCCAAAGGACCAGATCTGCGCGTTTGCCGACTTCAATCGACCCGATTTCGCGCCCGATCCCGTGTGCGATTGCCGGATTGATCGTGTATTTCGCCACATACCGGCGAACCCGGAAATTGTCGTTGTCTCCGGTCTCTTCCGAGAGCCGCCCGCGCTGTTTCTTCATCTTGTCAGCAGTTTGCCACGTGCGGATCAGCACCTCACCCACGCGGCCCATCGCCTGGCTGTCGGACGCGATGATCGAGAACGCGCCCATGTCATGCAGAATATCTTCTGCTGCGATGGTCTCGCGACGGATCCGGCTTTCGGCGAAGGCGACGTCTTCAGGGATCGATTTGTCCAGATGGTGGCAGACCATCAGCATGTCCAGATGCTCTTCAAGCGTGTTCACGGTAAAGGGACGCGTTGGGTTGGTCGAGGATGGCAGCACGTGGTCTTCGCCACATATTTTGATGATGTCCGGCGCGTGCCCGCCGCCTGCGCCTTCGGTGTGGAAGGCATGAATCGTGCGCCCTTTCATGGCGGCAACGGTGTTTTCAACAAACCCGCTTTCATTCAGCGTATCCGTGTGAATCATAACCTGCACATCCATGGCATCGGCCACGGACAGGCAGCAATCAATCGCGCCCGGCGTTGTGCCCCAGTCTTCGTGCAG
The DNA here is from genome assembly GCF_056857795.1 of Aliiroseovarius sp. B-4. Taxonomy (NCBI): domain Bacteria; kingdom Pseudomonadati; phylum Pseudomonadota; class Alphaproteobacteria; order Rhodobacterales; family Paracoccaceae; genus Aliiroseovarius; species Aliiroseovarius sp. B-4. The sequence continues at coordinate 440,717 of NZ_JBSXNV010000039.1, read as the reverse complement.
CTTCAGCGCGCAGGCCCCGCCCAGCACTTGTTCTTCCAAAGCGGCCGGCAACGACGCATTCCCCTTTCCGGCAAACGCTAGGTTCATCGGGAAGGCGTCCGCAGCTTGAAGCATCCGCCCGATGTGCCACGGTCCTGGTGTGCAGGTGGTGGCAAGCGTTCCATGGGCCGGACCCGTTCCACCACCCAACATGGTGGTGAGGCCCGAGTGCAACGCGTCTTCGATCTGTTGTGGGCAAATGAAATGGATATGGCTGTCGAAACCACCAGCCGTAAGGATGCGACCCTCGCCTGCGATGGCCTCGGTGCCCGGTCCGACGATGATGTTCACACCCGGCTGCGTATCCGGGTTGCCCGCCTTGCCAATTCCGGCAATACGTCCGTCTTTCAGACCCACATCTGCCTTGTAGATCCCGGTGTGGTCAACGATCAGCGCATTGGTGATCACCGTATCCACCGCGCCTTGGGCACGTGTGGTCTGAGCCTGCCCCATCCCGTCGCGGATCACTTTGCCGCCGCCGAATTTCACCTCTTCCCCGTAAAGCGGTTGATTGCCCTGACCGGCCGCCAAATCGGCGGTCAGATCGCGTTCAACCTCGATGACCAAATCGGTGTCAGCCAGTCGCAGTTTGTCCCCCGTGGTCGGGCCAAACATGGCGGCATAGTCAGCGCGGGAAATCGTGGCGGGCATCAGAGTGCTCCCATAACTTTTTGGTTAAACCCAAATATCTTTCGACCACCGGAAAAGGGGATAAGGTTTACTTCGCGCCGCTGACCCGGTTCGAACCGAACGGCAGTACCGGCCGCAATATCAAGCCGCATGCCATGCGCCGCATCGCGGTCGAAATCCAACGCCGTGTTGCTTTCTGCAAAGTGATAATGACTGCCGACTTGCACCGGGCGGTCCCCGGTATTGGCGACCATCAGCGTGATGGCTTCGCGATCCGCATTCAGGGTAATTTCACCCGCGGCAGGAAACAGCTCTCCGGGGATCATTTGCTGGCACGCAGTTTTTGCGGTCGAAATATGCCCAGTCCTGCGAGCGCGATCACAATGACGCCAGCAGCAACCCAATAGGCTTCAGACCCATGCGCATGAGGCAGTCGATCAGCATGTGCGAATGCGGGCGTTGAGGTGAGCAGAAGAGCAGCAAGGTTGCGCATTGGATTCTCCTTAGCGAATGGGGTTGTGAACGGTGACGAGCTTTGTTCCGTCTGGAAACGTAGCCTCGACCTGGATTTCGTGGATCATCTCGGCGATCCCATCCATGCATTGATTGCGTGAAACGATTTCAGCACCGGCCTCCATCATGTCAGCGACCGACCGTCCGTCGCGCGCGCCTTCGACCACTGCATCCGTGATCAAGGCGATGGCTTCAGGATGGTTGAGCTTCACGCCACGGGACAGCCGTTTGCGCGCGACCTCGGCAGCCATGGCAACGAGCAGCTTGTCCTTTTCTCGGGGAGTTAGGTTCATGTCAGATTATCCAGCATTTAGGCAGTTGATTGCGTGTCAGGAGGTTAAGGGCTGGTAGCAGATGCTTGCGCAGCAGGTATCCATCGGGTGCGAGTATCCGGCACACCAGTTGGTCTTCTTGGATCAGACTTGCGGCGCCAGTTTCTGGCAGCAAACTCCGTATCGTCGTCAAGCGGGCTTCTGCGTCCGGCGCGATGTAGACCAAAGACACCATGGCGCGGTTTCTGCCCGCGATGTGAGGACGCGACAATGTATTCTCGATGTTGGCGCGCAACCTAACTTGGTCCAGAAAAACAGGTTTGCCGTTTCGTGTGATTTCCACCCGATCTTCAAACTGCGCGTTGGAAAGTTGCTCTCCCATCAGCGCCCGCCCGAAGATCACCGGCTCACAAATTAACGCAGACGCGCCTTGTTCCAGCGCGACATGGAGGGATCGCTTTAGATGGCAATTGTTAAACAGGATCGTTTCTTGCGGAAGCCAGTTCAGATGACCGCCGCTTTTGACGGTCAGGGCGCTTGTGATGTGCCCGCTATCTTCACCCACACTTGCATAAGCGCGTTCGGATGCTTGGGTCGTGATGGTTAAGTGAGCATCTGTTTGCGCCGTTGCAGCAACTGTAAACCGGTCTCCTCCGGTCACGCCGCCTGCGGTGTTTACCAGAACGGCTTCGCACCCACCCTCAGCTTTGCGCGGGAACAAGCATTTCAAAGAGCCCGATTGCCTAAGATTGCGCAAACGGGTTTGCGTCCCTGCAGCTACAACAGTGAGATTCACACCGCCGATGGCGCGCGGCTGGATCTGTGTCGCTTCAGGATGCTTTATGTGCGTGGGCCGGTTGATGGGACATCTCGTTTATCAGAGGTACCCATATTTCTTGCCACATACGCGTTTAAGACCATCGAAATCTGACATCTGGCACCCACCAAACCTCTACTGCGTGAAAAATGAGCTTTCGCGAGTCATTGTGCTGAAAGTTGCAGCACACGTTAATAATTGCAGCGCTACGACCCTTGCAGTGTTGCAAAGTCCGCCGCAGTGCAGCGAGGCTCTTTCTGCCTGCTGAGCCGATGCTTGGGAGACAGGTGTGTGACGGCAAGACGAAGTAGTGCTCGCATCAAGCCGCCACACGGGTGCAACAAAGGAAGTTGCAGAGACAACGCCTAGTGAAACATGCGTATTTGCGCAAGTGTCCATGGCCTTCTCTGCGAGGAGAAACACATGAATTTTTTGAAAACTACGATGCTGGCCACGGTTGCGACGGCTGCCGTTGCGACGGCTGCCAATGCTGCTGAATGTCCGATTAAGGTTGGTGTTCTGCATTCCCTTTCCGGGACCATGGCGATCTCGGAAACCACGTTGAAAGACACGATGCTGATGCTGGTGGACGAACAGAACGCTAAGGGTGGCGTGCTTGGATGCGAACTGGAAGCTGTCGTCGTAGACCCAGCCTCTGACTGGCCACTGTTCGCTGAAAAAGCGCGTGAGCTGCTGACCGTTCACGAGGTTGACGTGATTTTCGGCAACTGGACATCAGTGTCACGTAAATCAGTTCTGCCCGTAATCGAAGAATTGAACGGTCTGCTCTTCTATCCGGTTCAGTATGAGGGTGAAGAAAGCTCGAAAAACGTGTTCTACACCGGTGCTGCCCCGAACCAACAGGCCATCCCGGCAACTGACTATTTCTTGGATGAACTGGGCGTTGAAAAATTCGCTCTGCTCGGCACCGATTATGTGTACCCGCGCACCACGAACAACATTCTGGAAAGTTATCTAAAAGGCAAAGGCATTGCCGCTGAAGACATCTTTGTGAACTACACCCCGTTTGGTCATTCAGACTGGTCCAAAATCGTTGCTGATGTTGTCGCCATGAGTGCTGACGGTAAGAAGGTCGGCGTGATCTCGACCATCAACGGTGACGCAAACATCGGCTTTTATAAAGAGCTGGCCGCGGCCGGTATCTCGGCGGATGACATTCCCGTGGTTGCCTTCTCGGTCGGTGAAGAAGAGCTGTCGGGTCTGGACACCTCGAACCTTGTTGGCCATCTGGCGGCGTGGAACTATTTCCAGTCAGCCGAATCTGATGCAAACACAGCATTCATCAAAGCCTGGAAGGCCAGGATGGGTGAGGAACGTGTGACCAATGATCCGATGGAAGCACATTTCATTGGCTTCAACATGTGGGTCAACGCGGCAGAGGCTGCTGGAACCACTGACGTCGATGCCGTGCGCACCGCGATGTATGGCCAAGAGTTCCCGAACCTGACTGGCGGCACCGCCGTAATGCTGCCCAACCACCACTTGGCCAAGCCGGTGTTGATCGGGGAAATCCAGGATGATGGTCAGTTCGACATCATCAGCCAGACCGAAGAAGTTCCCGGCGACGCATGGACCGACTACTTGGCAGAATCCGCTGTGCTTAAGTCGGATTGGAAGGATCTGGGTTGCGGTATGTACAACACCGAAACCAGCAGCTGTGTTCAACTGAAGTCCAACTACTAATCTGAAACTTTTAGAGGGGCTTTGGCCCCTCTGACCCCTTTGCCTGAAGGCTTCTTCCCATGAGAACCCATGTTTTGGCCGCGCTGATGGTCCTTGTCTCGGCGTTAATGACACTTGCACAGACGGACAGTCCAGTGGGCCCGATGCAAATCGTTTTGCAAGACCACAAAGAAGCGGTCCTTAAAAGCTCGCGCAAGACGATTGGTCCTGCGATTGATGCGGTCGTTGCCAGCAAATTGCCGCAAGCGCGCGCAATGCTGAACACATGGCAAAGCAAAGACATGTGGCACCACAAGCCAAGCGGGCTGTTCTATCAAGCTCAGAAGGTCGAGGGCAAAACCTATCGTCTTATAGACTTCGACACCGGCGAAGTTGTTGGCGAAGTCGACAAAGGTGATCTGAAGCAGATCAAACCAAACAGCGGCATTCGCGCGATGATTGCGACAGCGCTTGTTCGCTTCCAACTGGAAGACCCCGATCCGTTGATGCGTGCAAAGGGCTTGACCGGAATCGAGCGCGCGCCAAACGCGTCGCTGCTTGAACCCCTAGTTGCGTCAGTCGAAAGCGAGACGGATCCTGATCTTAAGGCACGCAAAGCCCGGCTTGCGAAACTGCTTACAATATCCTTTGGCGACGACGACCTTGCACGCGTTGCTGCGATTGAGGAGCTTTCCGGTGATCTGGGTGTCGATGTGCGTGGTGCACTTAACCCCTTGGTCACGAAAGTGACCAGAGCCTTCGAAGGAGATATCCCCGCCGATTTGAACGTCGCGCAAACACGCGTTCCCGGACGCGATGAATTTACCAAGGCGGCCGCGTATCAATTGCTCGTCGATGCCGAAAAAGCACCAGCCTTGATTTCGGACGATCAGCTTCGATCGTCGCTGAGCGCGCACATCGACGGTGGCCAAGTTGGTGGTGTGCCAATTGCCCAGCTTAGCGATGCCGATGCCCGCGTTCGTGCTTATGCCGCTCTGGCCGCAACGGGGAAAGTTCCCCCGCTTGTTTTGGAGGCCGACATTGATAGCTCGTTGCAAGCGTTCAGTTTCGCGGACGTCTATGCAGAGACGTCCCCCGCCGTCACTCAAGCCGCCGAAGCGGCGCTTACCAAAATCTCGACCCGAGTATCACTCAGCCAAACCGCAGATCTGACGCTGGATGCGCTGTCACTGGCGTCAATCTATTTTCTGGCGGCAATCGGTTTGGCCATCACCTTTGGCGTGATGGGCGTGATCAACATGGCCCATGGCGAATTTATCATGATGGGGGCCTACACCGGGTATGTCGTTCAGCAACTTGTTCCAAACCACACGGTATCGATTATCGTCGCGGTCCCTCTGGCATTTGCGGTGACATTTGCTGCAGGCGTTGTCTTGGAACGGCTGGTAATCCGCTGGCTCTACAACCGCCCGCTTGAGACGCTTCTGGCAACTTTTGGTATCTCGATTGCGTTACAACAGCTGGCGAAGAACATCTTTGGTACGCAAGCACGTCCGCTTACCGCGCCCGGCTGGCTTGACGGCGCGCTTGTTCTGAATCCCGTGATTTCAATCAGCTACATTCGCATTGCAATCTTCGTATTGGCGCTGATCTTTCTGGGTGTGTTCCTCTACATCATGAAGCGCACGCGGCTGGGGCTTGAGACCCGTGCTGTGACGCAAAACCCGCGGATGGCGGGTGCGATGGGGATCAATCCGGGACGCGTGAATATGCTGACCTTCGGTCTTGGATCAGGCATCGCCGGTATCGCAGGCGTCGCCATCGGGCTTTTTGCCAAGGTGACCTCGGAACTTGGATCTGACTATATCGTGCAAAGCTTCATGACCGTTGTCGTCGGTGGCGTCGGCAACATCTGGGGCACGTTGGCAGGGGCCGCGATGATTGGATTCCTTCAAAAAGGGATCGAGTGGATGAACCCGTCCAACACGCTTGCGGCCCAGACTTATATGATCATCTTCATCATCATTTTCATCCAGTTCCGACCGCGAGGGATCATCGCCCTCAAGGGTCGCGCGGCGGGGGATTGATCCATGCAGAAATCCTTTGTCTTGCGCAATCCAACCACACTGGTTTTTCTGGCGGTACTGGCTGTGTTCACGATCCTCGTGACGGTGCTGGCCGAAGGCTCGGGTGCCGGGTTGATCTCGACCAGTTTCGTGAAAACGCTGGGTAAAACGCTCTGCCTTGCACTTATTGCCGTCGCGATGGATTTGGTCTGGGGATACACGGGCATTCTTAGCCTTGGCCACTTCGCGTTCTTCGGCCTTGGCGGCTACATGATTGGTATGTGGCTAATGTATGAACGCACGCGCGGGATCGTCGAAGCCTCGTTGGCAGAGGCGCAGATCCCCCCGACTGCTCAGGAAGTGGTGGATGCGATCGGCAATCAAATCTTTGGCGTGGTTGGCTCAAGCGAGTTCCCAGTTATCTGGAGCTTTGCGGACAGTCTCGCCATACAATTGGCGCTGGTCGTGCTGGTTCCGGGGGCTCTGGCCGCCGTCTTCGGCTGGCTGGCCTTCCGGTCACGCGTGACGGGCGTATATCTTTCGATCTTGACGCAGGCCATGACGCTGGCCCTTGCTCTGTACCTGTTCCAAAACGACAGCGGATTGCGCGGTAACAATGGACTTTCTGGCCTTCAGAACCTTCCCGGCATGGATCACGTACCACAGGCGACGATCTCAATCTGGTTCTTTTGGGCATCTGCATTTGCTTTGGGTTTAGGTTATCTCTTTGCGTCCTGGATCGTGTCCGGCAAATTCGGGTCGGTTATCCGCGGTATTCGCGATGACGAGGCGCGCGTCAGGTTCCTTGGGTATCCGGTGGAAACCTACAAGCTGTTTTTGTTCACAGTCACCGCGATGATCGCGGGCATCGCTGGCGCGCTTTATTATCCGCAGGCGGGGATCATCAACCCGGCAGAAGTCGCGCCCATCGCATCAATCTACCTGGCTGTTTGGGTCGCCATTGGGGGCCGCGGGCGGCTTTACGGCGCCGTCATCGGCGCGATCTTCGTAAGCCTCGTGTCGTCATGGTTCACCGGAGGGCAAGTGCCGGATGTGAACCTTGGGTTTTACACCATCAAATGGGTCGACTGGTGGCTGATCGTGTTGGGCCTGAGCTTCGTGGCCGTCACGCTCTTTGCTCCAAAAGGCATCGGAGGATTGGTTGATCTGTGGACTGACCGCAAAAGCCCCAATCGCCACGGTGCCGATCTGGGACCAAGCGAAGGCTCGCTGCAAGAAAAGGAGGCTGTTGAATGAGCACTCTTTTAGAAGTCTCTGGTGTCTCTGTCAGCTTTGACGGGTTCAAGGCGATCAACAATCTAAGCTTCACAATCGGGTCGGCAGAGTTACGTGCCATCATCGGTCCGAACGGCGCAGGCAAGACCACATTTATGGACATCATTACCGGCAAAACCAAACCGGATGAAGGACGCGTTGTTTGGGGGGACTTGAGCCGATCATTACTGGGCATGTCGGAGGCAAAAATCGCACAAGCCGGCATTGGTCGGAAGTTTCAAAAGCCGACGGTATTCGAAGACCAATCGGTCGAAGAAAACCTTGTCATGGCGTTGAAAAGCAAACGTGGCCCGTTCGCGGCACTTTTTTACAAACGCAGTTCGGACGACATGTCGCGTGTTGACGAGTTGGCGGATGAAATTAACCTTGCCGATCAGTTACACCGCAAGGCGGGCGAACTTAGCCATGGGCAAAAACAGTGGCTGGAGATCGGCATGCTTTTGGCGCAAGACCCACAGTTGTTGTTGGTTGATGAACCCGCGGCTGGGATGACACCCGCAGAACGTGAACACACAACCGCCCTGCTGGTCGAGGCCGCAAAAACCTGTGCCGTGGTTGTCGTCGAGCATGACATGGAATTTGTGCGACGTTTGAACTGCCGGGTCACGGTTTTGCATGAAGGTGCTGTGCTGGCTGAAGGCAGTCTGGATCACGTCACGTCGAACCAAGAAGTCATCGACGTGTATTTGGGGCGATAAAACATGCTGAACGTGAACGATCTGACGCTCCATTATGGGCATTCACAAATCTTGAACGGGATATCATTCGAAGCACAGGCAGGCAAAGTCACCTGTGTAATGGGCACGAACGGCGTCGGCAAAACTAGCCTGATGCGCGCGATTTCTGGGGCGCATCCAAGATCAGGCGGTAAAGTCACTTTGGATGGCGAAGATTTGGGCGTGCTGCCTGCGCATGCTTTGTCTCAGAAAGGCATCGCAATTGTGCCGCAGGGGCGCGAAATCTTTCCGCTGCTCACTGTGCGCGAAAATCTGGAAACAGGATTTTCCTGTCTACCCGCATCGGAACATCATATCCCGGAAGAGATGTTCGAACTTTTCCCAATACTGCGAAAGTTTCTGGGCCGTCGCGGTGGCGATTTGTCGGGCGGGCAGCAACAGCAGCTGGCGATTGCGCGAGCGTTGATCACCAAACCCAAACTGCTTTTGCTGGACGAGCCGACAGAAGGCATTCAACCAAACATCATCCAGCAGATCGGAGAAGTGATAAAGTTGCTTCGTGATCGAGGCGACATGGCAATCGTGCTGGTCGAACAATACTTCGATTTCGCTTATGAGCTTGCCGACAACTTTGTGGTTTTGCGTCGCGGCGAAGTCACGATGTCCGGAAGCAAACAGGATGCAGACCGAGACGCGCTGCTCAAAGCTGTCTCGGTCTGACCAACAGTTGGCCCAGCTCTTCCAGGCCTCTTTTTCCCGCTTGCGTGCATGCAGGAAGTCCCGAATGTCGAAAACGGACCTTTCATCCATCGACACATAAGCCAGCGACATATTGGTGGGTTCCTGTAAGCATCCAGCCCGCAGTCACATCTTTAGCTGTTACTGAAAAGCGCGGAAATTGATCTTGAGGCCAGGCTGAGCCGCGAAGGCGCCCAAATATTGGGCAAATCAATATCAGCTTAGCAAACCGGCCGCGTTGACTCTGGCAATTCCGCGCTAAGGAATGCCCAATCACCGGGACATTCGGAGAGGTTAGGAATGGAGAATACGCCGATCTTCGACGAGATGTGGGGCAGCAATAAGCGGCTGAGGCAGCCGTATCAGCAGTTTCACCCCTGGTTCGAAGGTGAAGATCCCAAACGCTTGCGCTCTAAACAACGCGAAGCGGAAGACCTGTTCCGGCTGACGGGCATTACTTTCAACGTATATGGGCGCGCTGAAGCTGAAGAAAGGTTGATCCCTTTTGATATCATCCCGCGCATCATCTCGGATCGGGAATGGTCACGGGTGACCAAGGGGATCGAGCAGCGGGTGCGCGCGATAAACGCGTTTCTGCACGACATTTATCACCGGCAAGAGATCATCAAGGCTGGCCGAATTCCACGCGAAATGATCAGTCGGAATGCCGCTTTCGAGCCGACCATGATCGGCGTCTCACCACCCGGCGGGATCTATACACATATCGTTGGTGTCGATCTTGTGCGCACCGGTCCGGACGAGTTCTTTGTTCTTGAAGACAATGCGCGCACTCCAAGCGGCGTCAGCTACATGCTCGAAAACCGCGAGACCATGTTGCAGATGTTCCCCGAGTTGTTTTCGCGCAACCGGGTTAAAAGCGTGCAAAGCTACCCGATGGATCTTCGCCGTTCTTTGTCGGCTTGCGCCCCCGCTGCAACCAAGGGACTACCAGTCGTTGCGGTGCTTACCCCCGGCATATACAATTCGGCCTATTACGAACATGCGTTCCTTGCTGATCAAATGAGCGCAGAACTTGTCGAGGGCCATGATCTGCGTGTCGTGGACGGGCGCGTGGCCATGCGCACAACGCGCGGCTATACCCCGATTGATGTGCTTTACCGGCGGGTTGATGACGACTTTCTCGACCCTTTGAATTTCGATCCCGAAAGCCAGCTTGGCGTGCCGGGTATCATGGACGTTTATCGGGCTGGGGGGATAACCATTGCCAATGCTCCCGGAACCGGGATTGCCGATGACAAGGCAATCTATAGCTACATGCCTGAAATCGTAGAGTTTTACACAGGCGAGCGTCCTTTGCTGAAGAACGTGCCGACATGGCGTTGTTCTGAGCCGGACCAACTGGCCCATGTGCTCGACAATCTCGAAGAACTGGTTGTCAAAGAAGTCCATGGCTCAGGTGGGTATGGGATGCTGATCGGACCAACGGCCACCAAAAAGGACATTGCAGCTTTCAGGCGAAAGCTTAAAGCGCGGCCAAGCAATTATATCGCGCAGCCAACACTCAGCCTGTCGACCGTGCCGATCTTTGCCCGTCAGGGTTTGACCCCGCGGCACGTTGATTTGCGCCCTTTCGTTCTTGTCGGTCCAGACGCGATCAAGGTCACGTCCGGCGGGCTAACGCGCGTGGCGCTTGAAAAAGGTTCGCTTGTGGTCAACTCCAGCCAAGGTGGCGGGACCAAGGATACTTGGGTGGTGGAGGACTGATGCAATGCTAGGTAAAACCGCCAATGGTCTTTACTGGATGTATCGCTCTCTTGAGAGGGCCGAGAACACCGCGCGCCTGATTGAAACCGGTCAGCGCATCGCCCTGACACGGCTTGAGTTGGGCGAAAGCGAATGGCGGTCCGTCCTGCAGTCGGCTGGCAGCTTGGAACAGTTCGAAGCAAACCGGGACGAGTTGACCAAAGATGCCGCGATTGACTGGCTGTTGCGAGACCGTTCAAACCCATCATCCGTACTGTCCTCCATCGAAACATCTCGCCAAAATGCCCGACTGGTGCGCACGGCCCTGACCCACGAGGTCTGGGAAGCCACAAATGCCGCCTATATGAGCGCACGCGAAGTACTTGCGCGCAAAGTGGTAGAGCGTGACTTGCCGAGCGTTCTAAGCACCTTACGCCAACGAACGGCTCTTGTTCGCGGGATGACACACGGCACAATGCTGCGCAACGATATCTATAACTTCGCGCGGCTTGGAACATTTATCGAGCGCGCAGATAACACTGCACGTATTCTTGACGTCAAATACTATGTGCTACTGCCGTCGGCCAGGGCGGTGGGAACATCACTGGACAATGTGCAATGGGAATCGATCCTGCGATCGGTATCGGCACGTGGCGGGTTTCGCATGGAATATGGCGCAGGTGCCGGAACGCGCGAGATCGCGCATTTCCTGATCCTCGACAGGCGAATGCCGCGATCATTGGCGTTCTGCGTGCGTAAGCTTCACGATAATCTCGGATATTTGAGCAGAGATCTGAGGCGGCCCAGTCCGGCCCAATCAAAGACCTTGCATTTTGAACGGACCTATCTCAGCCACGAAATCGACGCAGTTTTCGACTTTGGCCTTCACGAATACGTCCAGAAAGCGCTGAGGCTTCTAGCAGACCTGTCCGCGCAGATTGAAACTGACTTTCGGTTCTATGAGTAAGATCATGCGCCTGACCATCCGCCACGAAACCCGCTATAATTTCGCTACACCGGTGAAATACGGGTTGCAACAGCTTCGCAAGACACCGAAGTCCTCGCACCAGCAATCGGTATTGTCATGGCGGACAGAAGTCGTCGGCGGCCAACGTGAGCTGAGCTATGAAGATCAAAACGACAACACTGTCGAGTTGATCAGCTTCGCGCCGGAAGCACAGGAGTTGACCGTTGTCAGTGAAGGCGAGGTCGAACTGAGCGACAATCACGGCATCTTCGGTCAGCATCGCGGGGCGGCACCGCTTTGGTTCTTTCAGAAATCGACGACAAGGACAGAAGCGAGGCAAGGGGTCAGGGCAATTCTGCACGACACTCCGAAGTCAGAGCCGCTGGACCAATTGCATGCTCTGTCGGACATCATCCGTGACAGTGTGCGTTTTGAGGTGGGTGCTTCAGACGCAGATTGGGGTGCAGAAGAGGCCATCGCGGCTGGCAAAGGCGTGTGCCAAGACCACACTCATATCTTTCTGAGTTGTGCCCGCGAACTGGGCTACCCGGCGCGTTACGTATCTGGATACCTGATGCTAAACGACCGAACAGCTCAGGAGGCGATGCACGCATGGGCCGAAGCCCATGTCGAAGGGCTGGGCTGGGTCGGTTTCGACGTGTCGAACGCGATTTCACCTGATACACGTTATGTGCGCGTGGCGACCGGTCGGGACTATGCCGAAGCAGCCCCGGTATCGGGCACGCGCGTCGGTGGTGCAGAAGAAACTCTGTCTGTCGCCATTGATGTGGTGCAGCAATAGGAAGACCTGAATGACTTACTGTGTGGGGATGATGCTCGAGCGGGGGCTGGTTTTCATGTCAGATACGCGCACGAATGCCGGGCTTGACAATATCTCGACCTTTCGGAAGATGTCGATCTGGGAAACGCCGGGGGATCGGTCGATCACGCTGATGTCGGCGGGCAATCTGGCAACGACGCAAGCAGTCGTCAGCTTGTTGGACGAGCGTAGCAAATCCCACGACGAACGCGCGCCGTCACTTCTCGCGGTTCCTTCCATGTTCCAAGCGGCACGCATAGTGGCCGACACGTTGCGCGAAGTGATCGCAAGCCATGCCAACACAGGCCAGCGCGCCGATAGCAGCTTCAACGCAACCCTGATCCTTGGAGGTCAGATTAAGGGAGGCCCGCATAGGCTTTTCTTGATCTACCCAGAGGGCAATTTCATCGAAGCGGCCAAGGACACCCCATTTTTCCAGATTGGCGAGACTAAATATGGCCGGCCAATACTCGTGAGGGCCTATGAGTCGGACATGAGCTTTGAAGCCGCGATGAAGCTTCTGTTGGTGAGCTTCGATTCCACGACCAAAGCAAACCTGACGGTGGGCGCGCCATTCGATTTCCATTGCTACGATAAAGACAGCCTGAAAACTGGCCAAACCGGGCGCATGGCAAGTGATGACCCTTATTTCCAATCAGTTTCCCAAGGATGGGGCGACGCGCTGCGCGAGGCCTTGGACATGCTGCCGGATTTCTCGCTGTAAGCAGACCACTCGCCGGATGCTTGCGTTGTAAACGATGGCGGTTATTGTTACCGCCCGTAGCGAAAAACCGCTGCCTGTTCTTTCGACCAAACCTAGTAGCTACTAGAAATCCAGATTCTCGACGGACAGCGCGTTTTGCTGAATAAATTCACGGCGCGGCTCGACAACATCGCCCATCAGCTTGGTGAACAGATCGTCTGCATCTGCCAGATCGTCCACTTTCACCTGAAGCAACGTGCGGGCTTCCGGGTCCAGCGTGGTTTCCCAAAGCTGATCAGGGTTCATCTCACCCAACCCCTTGTAGCGTTGCAAGGTCAAACCTTTTTCGCCTTCGGTCAGAATACCCTGCAGAAGGTCAATTGGTCCCTGCACAAGAACCTCACGATCTTTGCGCACGAGGTGAGAGCTGTCGCTGTAGATGTCGCGCGTGTCTTTCGAGACCTCGGACAGGCGGCGTGCCTCTCCCGAGCGCAGCACCGCGCCATCCAGGGTGCGGATTTCTTCTACTCCGCGCAGGATACGAGCCAGTCGAATACCGTGATCTTGGGTGATCCGACCCTGCCAACCGCGTTCGTATTCCACGGCGACCTTGTCCAATCGCTTCGCCACGCTTTCAGCAACGGCTTGCAGATCGGCATCGGCACGACCCGGATCAAACGCACCGGCAAGGGCAGCCTGCTCAAGAATGTTGCGCGGATAATGGGTGGGAAAGGCTTCCAGGATGCGGCGGAAACTGCGCGCGGCTTCGACCACGCGAGCCAGATCGGCCCCTGCGATCTCTTCACCATTTGCAAGCCGCAGAACGGTGCCGTCGATGCCCTGCGCAATCAGGTAATCTTCCAATTCTACCTGATCTTTCACGTAAACCTCGGACTTGCCGCGGCTGACTTTGTAAAGCGGCGGCTGCGCGATATAAAGGTATCCGCCTTCAATCAGTTCCGGCATCTGACGGAAGAAGAAGGTCAGAAGCAGCGTGCGGATATGGGCGCCATCGACGTCCGCATCGGTCATGATGATGATCTTGTGATAGCGCAGCTTCGAGATGTCGAATTCGTCCCGCCCGATACCCGTACCCAAGGCGGTGATGATGGTGCCGATTTCCTGGCTGGACAGCATCTTGTCAAACCGCGCGCGTTCGACGTTCAGAATCTTGCCGCGCAGGGGCAAAACAGCCTGATTGTGGCGGGATCGACCCTGTTTTGCCGAGCCACCGGCCGAGTCGCCCTCGACCATGAACAGCTCGCGCTTGGCGGGGTCGCGTTCCTGACAATCGGCCAGCTTGCCGGGCAGGGACGCCACATCCAGCGATGATTTCTTGCGCGTCATTTCGCGCGCCTTGCGGGCCGCTTCGCGCGCCAGAGCTGCTTCGATGATCTTGCCGACAATCATCTTGGCAATGTTCGGGTTTTCGTCAAACCACTCCTGCAACTTCTCGTTCATCAGCCCTTCGACCGCGGGCCGCACTTCCGAGCTGACCAGCTTGTCCTTGGTCTGGGACGAGAATTTGGGGTCCGGCACCTTGACCGAAAGCACGCAGGTCAGACCCTCGCGCGCATCGTCGCCGGTGAAGTTCACCTTTTCCTTCTTGGCCAACCCGGTCGAGTTGGCATAGAGGTTCAGCGTCCTGGTCAGCGCCCCACGGAAACCCGCCAAATGCGCACCGCCATCGCGTTGCGGAATGTTGTTGGTGAAGGGCAGCACGTTCTCGTGATAGCCGTCATTCCACCACATCCCGACCTCGACCCCGATCCCGTCTTTTTCGCCCGTGACGAAGATGGGTTCTTCCATCAGGGGGGTCTTGGAGCGATCGAGGTATTTCACGAACTCTTTCACGCCGCCTTCGTAATGCAGTTCTGTCCGCAGTTTCTCGGCGGGGCGTTCGTCTTCGATGATGATCCGCACGCCCGAGTTCAGGAAGCTCAACTCGCGCAGACGGTTTTCCAGCGTCTTGAACTGGTAATCGAGGTTCGAGAATGTTGTCGTAGACGCAAGAAACCGCACTTCGGTGCCGGTACGGTCGCCGCAATCACCGACGACCTTCAGGTGTTCGACGGTCTCGCCGCGCTCAAAGCGCGCAACATGTTCTTTGCCGCCGCGCCAGATGCGCAGTTCCAGCCAGTCAGACAGCGCGTTCACCACCGACACACCGACGCCGTGCAACCCGCCCGACACCTTATAGGAGTTCGAGTCAAACTTACCGCCTGCGTGAAGCTGGGTCATGATGACCTCGGCCGCCGAAACGCCTTCTTCCTGGTGGATATCGGTGGGAATTCCGCGCCCGTTGTCCGACACAGAAACCGAGTTATCGGCGTGGATTGTGACATTCACGGCATCGGCATGACCGGCCAGGGCCTCGTCAATGCCGTTGTCCACGACTTCATATACCATATGGTGCAGACCAGACCCATCATCGGTGTCGCCGATATACATGCCAGGACGCTTGCGAACGGCCTCTAAACCTTTGAGAACTTTAATGGATTCGGCACCGTATTCGGCACCGGTCTGCGCGTCATCAGCCATAAGGGACTTCCTGTTCATTGTTGCCGAAAATATAGGGTTTTTTACCGGCGTTGTCACCCGCCTGACACAAGATTTAGTGTCCAACAGACCGCTTTTCCGCCTATGTAAATGGAATGATGATTCCCACCAGAATCAACATGCTACCGGCGGCCACGTTCATACGACGCAGGCTTGTCGGTGATGACAGCACTTTGCGGGCGCGGTCGATAAAAAACGCCATGCCCAGGTTGCCGATCAACGGCACGACGAAAGAGGCGATGCCAATAGCCACAATGTCCGCGGCGGTCAGGCGCGACAGGTCAAAGAACCCCGGCAGAACGCCCATGTAGAACAGAATGGCCTTGGGGTTGGCGAGAATTACGATCAGGCCCGCGACAAAACCCGCCCAGATGCCGGGACGGGTCAACTTGCGATCCTTGGAAATCTTATGATCGGCGGATCGAATGATCGCGACGCCCAGCCAGATGAAAAACAGCGAAGCCACGATTTTCAGGACCAACATGGCCCCGCCAAAGCTGGACGCCACCCAGCCCATGCCCAGGGCCGCCAGAACCGACCAGAAGATGTCGCCGATTGCGACGCCCATCGCCAGCGGCCAAGCCTGGGCAAAGCCACCGGCCAGAACGCGAGCCACCAATGCCACCCAAACCGGGCCGGGGGTCAGGAACAGGATGAACAGGCCGATGACATAGAAACCAAGCTCAAGCGCTGTGATTGTCATTTCAGATGCCCATCACCATCCAGTTCCCAGAACGGGTTCATGGCGTATTCCCACAGGTGCCCGTCTGGGTCGGCGAAGTAACCCGAATACCCGCCCCAAAAGATCTTTTCAGGGCGTGTAACTTCGGTTGCCCCCGCTGCAAGAGCCTTGTCATAGGCTGCATCGACCTCGGCCTCGGTCGAGAAGTTCTGTCCCAGTGTCATCGCCCCTGTCTTCAGGGCCTCAATTGGCATCCCTGTGTCTTCGGCCAAGCCATCCAACAGGTAAAATCCGAATTTCATGCCGTTCATGTCATAGAAGACCACCTTGTCCTGCACTTCGGATGGCTCCCACCCGATGGCTTCATAAAAGGCGCGGGCCCGGGCAATATCCCTGACGCCTAGGGTGATCAGGGTCACACGGTTGGTCTTCATATCGTCACCTCTTCAATGTGCGAGCGCCCATCCGCTTCGCTGACTTCAATATGGCTGGCACGATTGCCAAGTTCGGCAAACAAATCGGGACCAGTGCCGGTCATGAAGGCTTGCGCCCCAAGTGCGCAAACCTCGTCATAAAGCGCGGCACGACGGCCAGCATCCAGATGTGCGGCCACTTCGTCCAGCAGCAGGATGGGCGGTGCGCCAAAATCACGCGTCAACGCGCGGCTGTTGGCAAGAATCAACGACACCAAGAGCGCTTTCTGCTCGCCTGTCGAGCAATCCCGCGCGGCAATCCCCTTGGTGGAATAAGTGGCGGCCAGATCTGTCCGATGCGGCCCAACAAGGGTCCGCCCGGCCAGCAAATCACGTGGACGGCTTTCGGCAAACGCCTGTGCCAAACCCTCTTCAGTTGTCGGCAATTCGGCCTCGTCAGGCTGGATTAGAGACAGTTCCGCCGCCGGAAAAGCCGTTTCGGCTTCGGCTTGTGCCGCGATCAGCAGTGACAGGGCGGTGTTTCGGTTCTTGGTCATCTCGGCGGCAGCGCGCGCCATCTGCGCTTCCAAGGCATCATACCAGTGGCCGTCACGCTGACCATCTTTCAACAGCCGATTGCGTTCGCGCATGGCCTTTTCATAGGTCAGAACCGTATCGGCGTGGTGCGGCTCGAAACTCATTGTCATCCGGTCCAGAAACCGCCTGCGCCCGTCTGCGCCTTCGACCCAAAGACGGTCCATCACCGGCACCAGCCAGACCATCCGCGCGATCCGGCCCAGGGCGACCTGCGGCGCGGATTTACCATCGATCCGCACCTGCCGCACGCCGCCTTGTTCGATCCAGGTCTCAACCTCGTGTATTTGATGCAGGCTTTGCAGGATTGCCGTGACCTTCCAGCCGACGCCTTCCGGCCGCCGGATCATCTCGTCCGCGGTTGCACGTCGCAACCCGCGCCCCGGAGACAGCATGGATATCGCCTCAAGGATGTTGGTCTTGCCAGCCCCGTTGCGGCCATGGATGGCGACGGGCCGTCCGTCAAGCGACAGCCGCGCAATGCGGTGGCTTCGAAAATGGCTGAGTGTCAGCTCTCGCAAGGCCAGCATCACTTGCCCTGCCTTATCTTCTTACAGAAAACATCCCCGCCGGGGGCGTCGGATCGTGGCTTGGTAGCGGTCACACACGCATCGGCATGACGACATAGACAGCACTGGTGTCATTGCCTTCACGCATCAAGGTCGGGTCGCCGGAGGAATTGAACATGAACACAGCGTTTTCGCGGTCCACCTGGCTGGCAATCTCAAGCAGGTATTTGGCGTTGAACCCGATTTCCAATCGCTCGTCCCCATAGGCGACAGCCAGTTCTTCTTCGGCGGCACCGGCGTCCGGGGCATTCACGGACAGGATCAGGCGATCTTCGTCCAGTTGCAGCTTCACGGCACGCGACCGTTCGCTGGACACAGTGGCGACGCGATCGACGGCCTGAGCAAATTCGGTGGCGTCCACCTCCAGTTTGCGGGTGTTGCCCGTGGGAATAACGCGGGTGTAGTCGGGGAACGTGCCGTCGATCACCTTCGACGTCAGTGTGATCGCTGGTGTCGCAAAGCGGATCTTGGTTTCCGACACGGACACGGCGATGGTCGCATCGTCATCGTCCAGCAGTTTGCGCATCTCGCCCACGGTTTTTCGGGGCACGATCACGCCGGGCATATCCTCGGCGCCGGCGGGCAGGTCGGCGTCGATCCGTGCAAGACGGTGACCATCAGTGGCCACGCAACGCAGAACCTTGCCGCCATCAGCATCAGCCACATGCATATAGACGCCGTTCAGGTAATACCGTGTCTCTTCCGTCGAGATTGCGAATTTCGACTTGTCGAACAGGCGGCGCAGAACAGGCGCGGGGGCCGAGAAATTAGCTGAATACTCGGATGATGCCATCACCGGGAAATCTTCCTTCGGCAGCGTCGCGAGCGAAAAGTTCGAGCGTCCCGCCTCGACCGCCAACCGGCCGGTTGCACCATCATCGGTCAGTTGCACCAACGCCCCATCTGGCAGCTTGCGCACAATTTCGTGCAGGGTCACGGCGGACACCGTTGTGGCACCTGCGCGTTCGACCATGGCATCGGTCTTGTCGACAACTTCGATATCCAGATCGGTGGCGCGGAACGATACGCTGTTGCCTTCGGCTTCGATCAGCACATTGGCGAGGATTGGGATGGTGTTTCGGCGTTCTACAACGGATTGCGCCTGTGACACGGCTTTAAGCAGCGCGCCGCGTTCGATACTGATCTTCATGTCCCACTCCTGACAGATACCGGGACGGTGAACATATCACGTTCTCCGCCCGGCTCAATTTGTTATTCGGAATGTCTGATTCTTTCGCGGGCGGGTCAAGGCTTTAGGGCCTAAAAACCCGCCAGAGTCGTGTCAATTCAGGCTTCAAGCGCACGGCGCAGAAGTTCAAGATCTTCAGCGATCTGATCGTCGGCGCCCTTCAACTCGTCAATCCGCTTCACCCCGTGCATGACAGTGGTGTGATCACGACCGCCAAATCGGCGCCCGATCTCTGGCAATGACCGCGCGGTCATGTGTTTGGCCAGATACATCGCCACCTGACGCGGTCTGGCAATGGTGCGCACACGCTTGGGACCGATCAGGTCGGACAGGCGAATGTTGTAATGTTCGCTGACCTTGCGCTGTATCTCTTCCACCGTCACCTTACGGTCCGAGGCGCGCAGGATGTCACCAAGGCAATCCTGTGCCAGCTCTAACGTGATTTCGCGACCCACCAGAGACGCGAAGGCAAACAAGCGCATCAAAGCACCTTCCAGAACGCGCACATTGGTCGAGATGCGGTGGGCGACAAACTCCAGAACGCCATCCGCGATCACCAGCCCGTTATATTGTTCGCGATAGGTGCTAACCTTGTTCTGAAGCACACCAAGGCGCAGTTCGTAGTCGGTCGGGTGCAGGTCCACCACAAGGCCACATTGCAGACGACTTTTGATACGGTCTTCCAAGTCCTTGATCTCGCCTGGTGCGCGGTCGCCGGAAATGATGATCTGCTTGTTTTGATCCACCAACGCATTGAAGGTGTGGAAAAATTCTTCCTGCGTGCTGTCCTTGCCCGCAATGAATTGCACATCATCCACCATCAGCACATCAACCGAGCGGAACAACTGCTTGAAATCCATCATCTGCTTTTCGCGAAGGGCCTGCACAAAGCGATACATGAACTGCTCGGCTGACAGATAGACCACGCGAAGATCGGGATTGCGGGTGGTCATTTCGTGCGCAATGGCGTGCATCAGGTGCGTTTTGCCCAGTCCGACGCCGCCATACAGGAACAGCGGGTTGAACGTCACCGGGCCACCTTCGGCCACGCGACGGGCTGCTGCGTGCGCCAGTTCGTTGGGCTTGCCCACAACGAAATTGTCGAAGGTGAAACGGTCGTAAAGCGGTGCGCCGGGCAGATCGTCGTGATTTGTTCTGGCAATTGCGACAGCCGGTGCAGTTTCATCTGACGCCTGAGCCAATTTTGCCGTGGCTGTCTTCGACGGGACCGCAAAATCAAGTCTCGAGACCTTCAGGCCCTCGCCAACCATCTGATGCAGAATCTTGTCGCCGAAGTTTCGATCCACCCAGTTGCCCATAAAATTGGTCGGAACCAGAAATGTTGCCACGCCGTTCTTCAGATCGGCAAATTCCAGCGGTTCAATCCAATTGGTATAGTTGTTCTGCCCTACCGCCTTTTGCAGCTTGTTTCGAACAAGTCCCCATTCATCGTTCGTCATGTCACCTCGACCCGGTTTCTTTGATAGGCTGTTCAACGACAGCCATTTTACCAAACATATAGATACCAGACGCGCCCAAGCGCCCGACGATCCACAAAACCAAGCACGCCTGCCTCACCAAAAGCGTGCCAAGCCGACAGGCGTTCGCTGCACAAGACCACAGTCTTGGCACAGGGATCGCCCGATCGGGCATGGAGACATAACAATAAGTTAACCTGCCAGGCCGAAACGGTCTGACAATCACTGAAACGACGCTTGCCTTTAACCCGACCCCCAAGTCGGAATAAAAACTTACGTCGATTGCACCGGACAGGCTCCGATTCAATCTTCAGGTCAAATTTTAACCTAATTTTTCAAGGGGTTATCCCTTGAATGTATGATAGTCCCAAGTCGGCGATGTGAATCGCTGAGGGCAAACTAGCAACCTGTCAGCGGCGCGCGCAATAGAAACTCGTGCTTGACTCATTCTTTGCAGAAACGAATCCCAAGCGGCTTGCACTAATGCAATTTTTGCCGCCAAAAACGAGAGCGGAGCGTGCCTTTGAGGACACGCTCCGTCTGTTTTTCAAAACCGGTCTTTGACCAGAATCGCGATTAGCCCAGGGTTTTGATCCGTGCGGACAGGCGCGACACTTTCCGAGCGGCAGTGTTCTTGTGGTAAACGCCTTTGGTCACGCCGCGCATCAGTTCGGGCTGAGCAGTTTTCAGGGCTGCCGACGCGGCTTCCTTGTCACCGGATTCGATGGCTTCTTCGACCTTGCGCAGGAAGGTGCGAATGCGCGAACGGCGGGCTTTGTTTACAGCGAAACGAGCCTCGTTCTGGCGGGCGCGTTTTTTGGACTGGGGCGAATTTGCCATGTGTCTGATCCCTTCATCGGGTGTGGTTTACGTTTCAATAGCCGCGCGTTCGCACCCGACCGGGTTCAGAACCGGTGATTCTGGCCAAAGCGGGCCTCACGCGCATGTATGACGGCACCCTTTACGGAAAAATGTCTGCAAAGGGAACCCATAAAAAGCGTTACTTGTCGCGGAACTGTGGTTCGCGCTTCTCGGTGAAGGCGGCCATGCCTTCCTTCTGGTCCTCGGTCGCAAATAACGAATGAAACAGGCGACGTTCAAACAGGATGCCTTCGGTCAGCGGCAGCTGCTCGGCGCGGTTCACTGCTTCTTTGATGGCCATCACCGTTATCATGGACTTTTCGGCGATCTTGGCCGCGGCGGACATCGCTTCATCCATCAGCTTCTTGGCGGGCACGACACGGCTGACAAGGCCAGCACGTTCTGCTTCTTCCGCGTCCATGAACCGACCGGTCAGGTTCATGTCCATCGACTTGGCGCGACCAACAAGTTTGGTCAGACGCTGGCTGCCGCCCATGCCAGCCATCACACCCAGGTTCACCTCGGGTTGGCCGAACTTGGCGGTGTCCGCGGCAATGATGAAATCACACATCATCGCCAGCTCGCACCCGCCGCCCAGCGCATAGCCGGACACGGCGGCGATGATCGGTTTGCGGATGCGCATGATCGCATCTTCTTCCGGAGTGAAAAGGTCGCCAGCGAACACATCGACAAAGCTCTTCTCGGCCATCATCTTGATGTCTGCCCCGGCGGCGAAGGCTTTTTCGGATCCGGTGATCACGATGCAACGCGCCTTGTCGTTCTTCTGAGCGTCCGCCAGGGCGTCACCCAGTTCGCCCAGCAGATCAAGGTTCAATGCGTTCAGCGCGTCGGGTCGGTTGAGCTTGATCAGACAGATGTGATCTTCGATCTCAACGATGATATTCTTATAGGCCATGGTTCCCCTTGCCATTGTCCGTGGTGGTCGAAGCGGAGTCGTAAGCCTGCCCGCCTCAGTGATCAAGCTATCTTTGGCATTGCGCACAATAGAATGTTGAACGCCCCGATTGCGTGATTCGCCTTATTTTTCCAGTGCAACCTTGCGTCACGCAGGGTTGACCCTCGCGGCCGTAGGCTTGAAAATTGTGTTGGAAATAGCCCAGTTCGCCGTCTGCCTGCCGGTAATCGTTAAGGGAAGATCCGCCGCTTTCAATCGCTTCTACCAGCACGTTACGAATGATCGGGACCAGCCCTGCGATGCGCGCGGATGAAAGACGCATGGCTTTGCGGGTGGGGTGAATGCCGGCCCGAAACAGCACCTCGCAGACATATATATTGCCAAGCCCCGCGATGATTCCCTGATCCAGAAGGGCGGATTTGATGGGGGAGTTACGGTGCTTTAACGCGCCGATGAGATAGGGTTCGTCGAAGGCGTTCCCCAACGGCTCCGGTCCCAACACGCGGATCAGTTTATGGTCCTCTAGCCCTGACGAGTCGCACAGGTCCATCGCGCCAAAGCGCCGCGGGTCATTGAATGTCACCCGTGCGCCGTTGTCCATGTGCAGCACCACGTGGTCATGCTTTTCCGGCGCGGGGTGGTCGTGATGAAACTTGCCCAAAGGGTGGCCCGAGATCAGCATTCGTCCTGACATGCCAAGATGAGTGATCAGGGTCTCGCCGGTATCAAGATCCGCCAACAGATACTTCGACCGCCGCCCTAACCGCATGACCCGTGCCCCGGTCAGCCGATCCGCCATCCGATCGGGAAACGGCCAGCGCAGCCCCTCGCGCCGGGTTTCAGCCCGGACAATCCGCGCGCCTTCCATCACGGGGGACAATCCGCGACGAACCGTCTCGACCTCTGGTAATTCGGGCATATCGGGCGTGTCTCCATTGTGCGTGGGTATTCGTCGGGATATGAGGGATCAATCGCAAGGAATGGGCAAGCCCGATGAGCACATCCGAAACAAAAACAACCCATTTTGGGTTCAAGACCGTGGCCGAGGATGACAAGGCCCGCATGGTCCATGGCGTATTCACCAATGTCGCGTCGAAATATGACATCATGAATGACGTCATGTCCGTTGGCATCCACCGCGTTTGGAAAGACGCGATGATGGATTGGCTGGCCCCCCGGAACGGTCAACGGCTTTTGGATGTCGCAGGGGGCACTGGCGATATCTCGTTCCGTTTCCTGGATCGCGCACCCAAGGCATCTGCGGTTGTGCTGGACATGACCGAGTCGATGCTGGTCGAAGGACGCAAACGCGCAGACGTCGCCAACAAAGCTGACCGGCTGGAATGGGTCGTCGGCGATGCGATGGCGCTGCCGTTCGAGGATGGCAGCTTTGACCGCTATACGATCAGCTTCGGCATCCGCAACGTGACGCGGATCGCAGATGCCCTGTCCGAGGCTTACCGCGTGCTGAAACCCGGCGGTCGCCTGATTGTGCTGGAGTTCAGCCAGCTTCCCAATGACGGCATGCAGAAGCTCTATGATCTCTATTCCTTCAACGTGATCCCCCGCATGGGCAAACTGATCGCTGATGACGCCGACAGCTACCAATACCTGGTCGAATCCATTCGCAAATTTCCGGATCAAGAGACGTTCGCGCAAATGATCCGCAACGCCGGATTTGAAAATGTGAAATATCGCAACCTGTCCATGGGCATCGCAGCACTGCATTCGGGATGGAAGATCTAGGATGCGCGGACCCCACAACATCTGGCGGCTGATCCGCACCGGTGCGACCTTTCAACGGACGGGCGCGATGGGTGTCGTGCTGGATGCGATGAACGCGCCGCCGATCATTCGTATGGCCGCGCGAATTGTGGGCTTTCCTTTTGCGTGGTTGGGCAAGAAGGGCGATACGTCTCTGCCGCCCCTGACGCGCGCGATCACGGCGCTTGGCCCAGCCTATATCAAGTTTGGCCAGATTCTATCGACACGCCCCGACGTGGTTGGTGCGGAGCTGTCGGATCAATTGCAATATCTGCAGGACAAGCTTCCCCCGTTTCCGTCTGCCGTTGCCCGGCGGATGGTCGAAAAGGAACTGGGCATCAAGATCGACGAGGTGTTCTCGGAGTTTTCAGAACCCGTCGCCGCTGCGTCGATTGCGCAGGTCCATCGCGCGCGCATCGCAGCCACAGGCGAGGAAGTCGCAGTTAAGGTTTTGCGCCCGTATATTGAACGCGCGTTTCGCACCGATATCGACGCATTCCATTTCTCGGCCGGTGTCATCGAGTTCTTGCTGCCCTCCACCCGCCGCCTGCGTCCCACTGATGTGGTCGAACATTTCGAGGGCGTGGTGATGGGCGAGCTGGATTTGCGGCTGGAAAGCGCCTCGGCCAGTGAGTTTGCCGAAAACACCGCAGATGATGCCGGGTTCGTTGTGCCCAAGGTCAATTGGGGATTGTCGGCTCGGACCGTCATGACATTGGGTTGGGGCGAGGGCATTCCGGCAAACGATTTGCCCGCCATTCGCGCCTCGGGGCTGGATATGGATGGGCTGGGCGAACGGGTGCTGCAACTGTTCCTGTCACACGCGCTGCGCGACGGTCTGTTTCATGGCGATATGCACCAAGGCAATCTGAAATTTGCAGCAAACGGGGATATTATCGCCATTGATTTCGGCATCATGGGGCGAATTGACGAATACACCCGCCGCGTTTATGCCGAGATCCTGTATGGCTTCATCACCCGCGATTATCGTCGCGTGGCCGAGGTTCATTTCGAAGCGGGTTACGTGCCCGCCGACCGCAATGTCGAGGAATTTGCCCGCGCCCTGCGCGCTGTGGGCGAACCGATTTTCGGCATGGATGCCACGCAGATTTCGATGGGTCGGCTGCTGTCCTATCTGTTCGAAGTAACCGAGAAATTTGGGATGGAAACCCGCACCGAGCTGATCTTGTTACAACGCACCATGGTGGTTGTCGAAGGTGTGGCCCGGTCGCTGAACCCGAATATCAATATCTGGCAGGTCGCAAAGCCGGTGGTCGAAAGCTATATCGCCAACTCGATCGGGCCAAAGGCGCTGTTAAGCGATTTGGCGCGGACGGTGCGGGTGCTGGCCCGGTTCGGCCCGCGTTTGCCAGAACTGGCTGAAGCGGCACTGATCCGACAATCCACACCACCGCCGGAAACCGACCGGGCGCGCCCCGCTCGGGCGATGGGATATGTGACGCTGGGTGGTGGTTTGGCCCTTGTCGCCGTGTGGGTGTCAAGCCTGCTCTAACGCGTCCAGTTCAAGCGAGGCTGCGCGGGCATAGTCCTGATCGCCGCGGGCGCTTTTCCAGTGACAATAGGCGACCATACGCCAGTGATACAGCGGGGCCAGCGCATGATAACGCGCGATGGCCCGGGCGTCCTGACTCGCATGCAGATAATCCGACAGGAAACGCGCGATTTCATTCTTGCTTAAAGGGCGGTGGCCATAGAGCATCTGCATCGCCGGGGACAGAAACATTGCGATATCGGCGCTGGAGTCGCCAGCGGCGGGGCACTGCCAGTCGATCAGTCGCAGCCCATCGGAGGTCACGATGATATTGCCGGGAACGAAGTCGCCATGCAGAAATACGCGGTGGGCGTCAGGCAGGGCTTGCGGAACGGGCGGCGGTGGGGTCAGGCCGGATGGGGACATGCCATGACCATCGGCAATCAGTGAGGCGGGTGTGACGGTCAATTCCGGCAGTCCAACCGGCAGCGTGCGTGCATGCAGCCGTGCCATTGCTTGTGCCGCCGCTGTCACATCGCCGTTCCAGGGGTGGCCGTCGATGTGCTGATAGACCATCGTTTCACCAAGGGTGCTGTCCTGAAAAGCCACAAGCTCTGGCGCCATGCGTGACCCGCTCAATGCACGCAACGCCAGCGCCTCGCGGGTTCCGTCATTGGCGAAAAGCGGCGTGGCGGTGTTGGGAATGAACAATTTGCAGACCAAGGGCGGAGCATCTTGCATATCGACGCGCCAAATCAGGTTGGTGCGTCCACCTGTCAGCAGGGACCAATGAGCCGCATCCGGGATCACCGACGCATCTGACCAGATGCGCCGCAATTGCTCGCGCTTTGTCTGCCTTAGCTTTTCGTCCATTCCCGTGGCCCCTGTTCAAACCGGCGCCAAGCTAGGATGCGAAAGGGTCAGGGGCAACCGTATCAATCACGGCTCGCGGATCGCTGACACCGTGTCCGCCTGAATCTTTTGACCGCTTTCAAGGATCAACCACAGATTGCCATCTGCATTCTGGCTTTCGGTGATCTTGCTATAAGCCTCTACCGGGTCGGTTGAAAGGTGAACACCGTTGCCGGAACTGACCAGTTCAAACGAATAGACACCACGCGGGAACGGCATGCCGGACTGATCCACACCGGCCCATTGAACCGGGTCGGTCGAGGTCGGGATAATCTTGTTCTCGACAATGTCGCCAGCCGCGTTCTTGACGACCAACCTTGTTTCATCAGCACCGATGGCTGGTTGCGGTACAAGTGTGATCGGCGTCTGATCAAACTGAACGGGGGCGGCGACGCGCGCCTCCATCCCGACCCATCCGGCAATATCGGACAGCCCCATCAGGCCAAGTTTTGTCCCAAGCCCGTCAAGCAGATCATTCGTCCGCACCTGTTGTTCGACGCCTGAGAAGGTGGCCAGCTGCACGGCGTAATCGGAAGATTCAATCGGGTTCAACGGATCCTGATTTTCCATCTGAGCGGTCAGCATTTTCAGAAAAGTTTCAAAATCAGAAGAGATCACGGCATCGCCATTTTTCGTCCCTTCGGAATATTGTGCAGGTCCCGCCGTCAACGCAGCGGGCAGGGTTTGAGATACATCCATTGGGTTTCCTTTCTAGATCCGAATGTCCATGCCGGTGGCACCACCGACATGGACCTGAACCACGTCTTGCGTTTCAAGCGGGTCAACGGGATCGGTTCGGGTTGTCGACAGTTGTTGCGCGGTCGGCAGGGACTGCCCGTTCGAAGCTGTGTCTTGCCGTTGCTGTTGGAATGAAAAGCTGACCTTGTCATAGCCCAGTTCGTGCATCTCCTGCGCCAGTTGTTCGATATGGCGGCGCATCAGGTCCAGCGTCTCGGGGCGTTCGACCTGAAGGATGACATTCAGGGATGCTGCCTCGGTCTGAAAGCTCATCCGAACGCGTCCCAGCTCTTCGGGGTTCAAGGTCAGTTCGATCGGTTTGTCAGGGTTTGATCGAACCGCATCGGCCAATTGTGTGGCGATAAGCCGTGGCAATTCGGATGCCGAACGGGGCAGCTGCGCAGGCTGACCCGCCTCGCGAAGATGCGGCGCGCTCAGATCAGGGAGCGGGTCGTCCGATGCAACAAACACCTCGGCGGCGGTGATTGGGTCGTCCAAAGACCATTTCGTCGGAGTTGACACGCCAATCGAAGTGGACGCTGCCAAAGGTGAGGGCGATGGCGGCAATTGTGGTGTAACGGCTTTGGTTTCGCTGCGCATTGACCCATCAAGGAGCGGGGATTGTTGTTGTATTGGTTGCACGGGGTCATTTGCAATCCGCGAGCGTGACCCCTCTTTCACAGAATCATGTGGCACCGCGGCAGGGGTCGCCGCGACAGGATTTGATTCGGGCGATCCTGCGATCGGTTGATGTATGGGTGACGCAAGTGCAGGGCCTGCGGATTTGGCGTCAGGAACTAAAGGCGGCGTTTGAACGGCCGTGTCCGCCGCAGCCACAATGGTCACAATCGGGTCAGAGGGAATGGTGACGGATAGCGTGGAGGCGTCCTGTGAAGCAAGCGGGCTGTGCGTGACCGGCGCGGCGGTACCTGGTTTGGGATTCTCGCTTGGATATGCGTTTGTTGGTGATGAACCGATGGCGGATGCCGGGCTGTGACCGGGCGGTCCACCTGCATTCCAGCCCACAAGCCCGACAAATGCTGGTGCTGTTTCAGGTGCGAATACAGGGACTGTCACGGCCTCGGACTGTTCGTCTTCGTTTTGTGCGGGTGTTTCCGGTAAATCAGGATCGCGCTCAAGGTTTGGCTTTGCCGTGACGTTTGTTGGAGCAGCGCGGGGCGCGTCAGGCATTTTTGGCCCAGCCATCATACGGTCATTCGTATCCCTTGGTTTGGTCATTTCCGCGTTTTGGCTGTTGAGGTCGGTCTGTGGATCGACCTGAATGGGAGCCGTTTCCGCCTGCGTGGTAGGAGGCAGAAAGCGGGCGACTGCAGGAGGCTCCATTGTCGATCCAATATTGGACCTGTCTTTACCCAGAGAAAACGAGATGCTCGTCTGCGTGTCCACACCCGGCGCAGTTGACAATTTTGCCGACCGGAGGCTCGGCCGGTGTTCGGCATCGCTGGGTCCAATTGGCTGAATGGCGGGGTTAAATTGCATGTCATGTCCCGGGTGTTCTGACTCCGATAAGGCGACCATGCCAGTTGCAAGTTACCAGTTCTTTACCGCTTGCTGCGATAACCAAGAAAATTGTCGTCAAAAAGGATCGGAAAATGGACGCAGTTGGATCCACGCACCGTATGGGTGCACAACCAAATGCTGACGCCAAAGGGCAGAATGACGCGGAGTTGATGGATGTTGCCCGCAAGCTGGAGGCCAGTTTCCTGTCCGAAATGCTGAAATCAGCAGGGATCGGCAAAACACCCGACAGTTTCGGAGGTGGTGCGGGTGAGGATCAGTTCGCATCGTTTCTACGTCAGGCGCAGGCCGAGGAAATGGTGAAATCAGGCGGCATTGGGTTGGCTCAATCTCTGTTCGACGCGTTGAAGGAACAAGATAATGGAGGACTCTAGCGCCCCTACAGCTATGAACGCACTTGAAGACCTGCTTGAGCGGGAAAGGGTCTTTATCCTTTCAGGCGAAATCGAAAAGCTGACGCGGCTGGTGCCTGAAAAGGAGCGGTTATTGAACTCTGTGAAGTCGCTGGAGGCAGACCAACCGGCTCTTGAACGGCTTCGCCATCGGGCAGATCGAAACCAGCAGTTGCTGGCGGCAACGGTGCGCGGGATTCGAGCTGTGAAACAGCGACTGGATGCGCTGATGAAGGGTCAGTCGGAACTGCGCACCTATACACGCGAAGGGCGGGCGCAAGATTTGTCGAAGCGGGGATCCAGCTTTGAACGGAAAGCCTGATCAGGAAAGAATTGTCTCAAATTGAAGGCAAGCAAACTGTATGGATTCAGACTTCCTTTAGATCATTCGTCTCATTTTAGTTCTGCATCCTGAGGGATGGCGCGTGCCGGATTTATGGCGACGCAACGGTCAGAAAGACTTGCAGACCCGCCGCAACCGGCGGCTACGAAATCAGGTGCAAAGCGCCAATGAACGAAGGAAAAATCGAATGTCCAGTATTCTGACCAATAACAGTGCGATGGTCGCACTTCAGACACTGAAATCCATCAATTCCAACCTTGCCAGCACGCAGGCTGAAATTTCGACCGGCAAGGCCATCGGCTCAGCCAAAGACAATGCAGCGGTCTGGGCGATTTCCAAAGTGATGGAAGCGGATGTGAAAGGCTTCAAGGGCATTTCTGACAGCTTGTCACTGGGCGAAAGCACCGTTGCGGTTGCGCGTCAGGCGTCGGAAACCGTGACCGACCTGCTGACGGAAATCAAATCCAAGATTGTGGCGGCGCAGGAAGACAATGTTGACCGTGGCAAGATCCAAACCGACATCGTCGCGCTGCGCAACCAGATCACATCCGTCGTCGGCGCGGCGCAATTCAACGGTCTGAACCTTGTGGATGGCTCGCAGACCGGAACCAACGCCAATGGCAACACGGGCGTCGACGTCCTGTCGTCGCTTGACCGGAAAGCAGATGGATCCATCGTCACCAGCTCGATCGGTGTCGACGCACAGAACCTGTCGCTGACGGCGGGCACGGCGTTGGCCGCGGCGGCTGCCTCGGTCGGAACGGATACCGGCACAGCCGGTGTGATCGATGCCAATGATGGTGGCACCAACGACTCGATCACACTGGACACGTTTGCGTTCCTTGACGCCTCTGGTGGCGCTACTGCGACTGCGGCAGTGATGCCGGATGCGGCCGGGGTGGATACTGCCGTGACCACCGGACTGGTTGTTGGCGATCAACTGTCTCTGACGATAGGGACGGTGCAAGGAAGCTATGTCGTCAAGGAAGGTGACACAGCGGAATCCGTGGTTGCGGGCATGAAGAACGCGATGGTCGCGCAGGGGCTTGATGGAAACAGCTTCAGTATGGACATCGACACCAATGCAGCGCAGCTGGTGATCACCAATGAAACCAATGCTGATGCGGCCTTCTCGTTCAGCGCGTCGCGCGGGTCTGGTGGGTTGGCAGGTCTGGCCACCATGGATGTTTCGACCAGCGGTGGCGCGGATGCAGCCCTTGGTGCGATTGAGAACATGATTCAAACGTCGATTGATGCTTCGGCCACCTTTGGTTCGGTTGAAGGTCGGATTGAAATTCAATCCAACTTCGTGGGCAAACTGTCGGATTCACTGAAAGCCGGCATCGGCGCGATGGTTGACGCTGATATGGAAGCAGCCTCGGCAAGGTTGCAGGCGCTTCAGGTTCAGCAGCAACTTGGCACGCAGGCGCTGTCGATTGCGAATCAGGCGCCGCAGAACATCCTGTCACTGTTCCGCTAAACTGACACGAGGGCGCCAAAATGGCGCCCTCACCTCACCCTCTGTAAGTTTCCCGTCACAGGAAGGAAATCCCAGTGAACGCAGTCACCTTGGCCAAAACGGCCTATAATACATCCTCCCGCGCACCGTTGCGCACATCTCGCGGAACTGAATACGACGCTTTTGCAAAGGTTACGCACCAATTGGGCCGGGCGCGAACCACCGGCTTCGCTGATCTGGCCGCAGCCCTTCATGAAAACCGGCGTCTGTGGACCGTGCTTGCGGCGGATGTCGCCGATGATGGCAACGGTCTGCCCAACGAACTGCGGGCGCGCATATTTTTTCTGGCCGAGTTTACGGCTGACCACAGTCGCAAGATTCTATCCGAAGGCGAAGATGTTTCCGTTCTCGTGGATATCAACACAGCCATCATGCGCGGGTTGCGGCAGTCGGAGGGTGCGTCATGAGCGGCCTTGTTCTGAAGCTCAGCCCAAAGGAACGCGTCTTGATCAATGGGGCCGTGATCGAAAACGGCGATCGCAGGTCGCGTCTGTCCATCGTGACGCCGAATGCAAACATCCTGCGACTGCGGGATGCCATCCATCCCGAGGATGCAAATACCCCGGTACGCAGGGTCTGTTACATCGCACAGCTTGTTCTGTCGGGTGATGTCACCAAAGACGATGCGCACTTGCAACTTTTGCGTGGGATCGAGCAGTTGAGCCAAGTTCTGACGGATGTGGACAGTCGCGACCTGCTGTCCTTGGCGACGTCGGCCGTGCTTGAGGATCAGCACTACCTCGCCCTCAAGCAATTACGGGCCTTGTTGCCGCGCGAGGAACGTCTGCTGGGTGCGCGATTGTCATGAGCTTTCAGCCCGTCATACCCATGGGCGGCGCGGCGGGTTGGGCGTTCCTGAAGCGCACACAGGCTGCGCAACAGACCGCGTTCAATGCTTCGCCTGAAATCCAGCGGGACACACAGTATTTCGAAGAAAAAATCGGGTCGATCAAGACGAGTGAAGATCTGGTCGGTGATCGCCGCCTGTTGCGTGTGGCTTTGGGTGCGTACGGGTTGGGCGACGACATCAACAGCACCTATTTTGTGAAGAAGGTGTTGGACGATGGCACGCTGGACACCGGTGATTTGGCCAACAAGTTGTCGGATAAACGGTATTTGGAGTTCGCTAAGGATTTCGGGTTTGGCGATTACAACATTCCGCGCACCCAGATCTCGGATTTCGGGTCCAGGGTCGCCGATGCCTATCGGCAGAAGCAGTTCGAAATTGCGGTGGGTGAGCAGGATGCCGACATGCGGTTGGCTATGACACTGGATTACCAGTTGTCTGAAATTGTTCGCGGGTCCGGATCGGACGATACGAAATGGTACAAGATCATGGGCAACCCACCTTTGCGCGAGGTGTTCCAAACAGCCTTTGGTTTGCCAAGCGCGTTCGGGTCCGTCGACATCGACCAGCAACTGGCAACCTTTCGGGACAAGGCCGACCAATACTTGGGTAGCAGCACTGTCGATCAGTTTGCGGATCAGGACAAAGTGGACGAGTTAAACCGGCTTTTCCTTGTTCGCTCACAAATCGCATCTGGCGACGCGTCAATGTCAAGCGGTGCGATTGCGCTGAGTTTGCTTCAGACGATCTAGGCGGTACACCCGATAATTTCTGCTCTTTCGTATAGGCTTGTGATTCATTTCTCGCAAGACAACATGCGGGAGCAGACAGATGGCGCGGTCGGATATGAGCGATTTAGAGTGGGAGTTTATCAAGCAAGCACTTCCCAACAAGCACTTCCCAACAAGTCACGCGGCGTGAAGCGTGCTGATGATCGCCGCGTGATCAATGGCATCTTTTACGTCCCTCGCACGGGCATCCCCTGGGCCGATCTGCCCGAGCAATACGGTCCGCCGACCACGATCTACAACTGCTTCAATTGTTGGGGCTATGCGCGCCACTGGGATCGGATCATGGAGGCGGTGGCCGACGCCCACAACGTCGATATGGTCATGGTGGATGGCACGACCGTGCGGGCACACCATTCGGCTACCACGCTCAGAAAACAACCCGCGTCGTTGCCTCGGGCGCTTGCGCGGCGGCTTAAGTACGAAAATTCAAGCGTTTACCAACCAGGACGGCCTGCCGATCCGGTTCGAGCTGACGCCCGGACAGGCCCATGATGCCCCGCCCTGAAAGCGACTTCTGAACGCTCTGCAACCCGGTCAATACGTACTGGCGGACAAGGCATATGACGCCGATTGGATCCGCGAGATGATCTGGGAACAAGGTGCAATCGACGTGATCCCACCCAGGTCAAATCGTAAGTTGCCCAAGGATTTCGACAGGGAATCTATAAGGAACGCAACAAAATCGAACGCTTCTTCGAGCGCATCAAAGCCTCTTCCCGCCGCATCGCAACGCGGTATGAGAAAACGTAACGCAACTTTCTGGCAACGATCAAACTTGCATCGGTACGCCTGTGGCTCGAATTCCATGAGTCCGCCGCCTAGGTCAGATGAAGCCGCGCTAGGTTGCCATACATGCCGCAAGACGCTGAAAGCTCGCCGTGCTGTCTTTTACTTCGGCGTGGGTCAGGAAGGCATCCAGATCGGGCCAGGCCGCTATGGCTTGGTCCAACGCAGGGTCGGAACCGGCCGTATAAAGGCCGGATTGGATCATCATTTCCGATCTGCTGTATTGTCCAAGCAGCTTGCGCCCTTTTGAAATCAAGGCATTCTCTTCATCCGTCGCGGCCTCTGGCAGAGCGCGTGACACAGAGCGCAGCAAATCAATCGCCGGGAAACGCCCGCGTTCAGCAATATTTCGGTCCAGGACTACATGCCCATCCAGCACCCCACGCAGAATGTCGGCAACTGGCTCCTCCATATCCGACCCGGCCACCAGCACCGAGAATATGGCGGTGATGTCGCCCGCCGCGCCTGCACCCGGTCCAGCACGTTCGCAAAGCGTTGTGATTTGTTGTGCGGTCGACGGAGGAAAGCCCCGCAAGTTTCCGCTTTCGCCCGACGCCAGCGCGATTTCGCGATGCGCCTCGGCATATCGGGTAACGCTGTCTGCCAGAAGCAGAACATGCTGGCCCTGATCCCGAAAATGTTCGGCCACCGTCATAGCAGCCCAACCACAACGTCGCCGGACCATGGGCGATTGATCCGATGTGGCCGCGACCACAACGGCGCGCTTCATCCCCTCGGGCCCCAGAACCCGTTCGACGAATTCCTTCACCTCGCGCCCGCGTTCGCCAATCAGGGCAATCACAACGACATCGGCCTGCACACCACGCGCGAGTTTCGCCAGCAATGTCGATTTACCGACACCGGATCCGGCAAACAATCCGATTCGCTGCCCACGCACGATGGGCAGAAACGTATTGAACGCGGCCAGCCCTGTTTCCAACCGGGCACCAAGGGCGCGCCGCTCTGTCGGGTTTGCAGGCTGCCCTCGCAGTGGGGTAGCATGCGTGCCTCGTAATATCGGGCGCCCATCCAGCGGCTGTCCCATCGGGTCAATCACCCGACCGATCCAACTGTCGTCAGGCGCAATCTCGGCGCGCCCTTGCAAGACAGCCTTATCCCCGATTTGCAGACCTTCCACATCTCCGTCAGGCAATATTGTCACGGTTTCAGCGTTCAGATTCAGGATCTCTCCCATACGTGCGCGCCCGGTTCTGGGTTGAATGTCGACAAGGTCGGCTTGCGCGGCGACCGATGACAACCCGCGCACCCGCACTGTGCCGCGCCCGATTTCCACGATGCGTCCGACATGGCAGACGGTTCGCACCGACGACACTTCGGCGGCCAATTGTTCAAATCCGATTTGGGTCACTCGGCATCTCCCATCATTTGCTGAAACTGTTTTTAAAGGAATCAGGGTTAAGCCTTGGTTGAAGCCAATCGAGGGAGAAGCCCCGATGTTTGAAAAAATGGAAATCCTGACCAAAGCCGTGGGGCTGGCAAAACATGCCGCCGCCCGACAGTCGGTCATTACGCAGAATATCGCGAATGCCGATACACCCGGATACCGCGCGAAAGATATTGCATCATTTGCCGAAACGTTTCGTGAAAACAATGGCGGGGCGATGCAAGCCACCCGCGCGCGCCACCTGACCGGGTCTGTTGATCAGGCAAATGCTGAGCCGAACATGGTCTACCGCGCCGGGGCCATGTCGCCCAACGGGAACTCTGTCGCGTTAGAGACCGAGATGATGGCCGCCGCAGAAGCAAAACGCGACCAAGATCTTGCCTTGACCGTCTACAAAACGTCGCTTGGCATCATGCGCACAGCGCTCGGCCGCAGGTGAGGTGACGCAAAATGAATGACTTAAGATCCTCTGTCGCAGCCGCCGCTTCCGGAATGCAGAGCCAGGCAAACCGCCTGCGCTATATCTCCGAGAATATCGCCAATGCCGACACGCCCGGGTACCGCCGCAAGCTGGCCAGTTTCGAAGCGGTGATGGACGGTGGGCAAGCCACCGGAGCCGTGCGTTCGGGACGGGTGATACTGGATCAGACGGAATTGCCGGCGATCTACGACCCCGCTCATCCATTGGCGGACGAGACCGGATACTATCAAGGGTCAAACGTTGACCTTGTGATCGAGATTGCGGACGCCCGCGAAGCACAACGCAGTTACGAAGCCAACCTCAAGATGTTCGATCAGGCCCGGCAAATGTCGAGTAGCCTGCTTGACCTTCTGCGCCGATAGGAAGCTGTTAGATGGATATCAGATCAACCCTCGCCGCTCAGCAATACGCTGCATCCAGACAGGCCGCGACACCCGCCCCGCTGGACGAACAAAGCACGAACCCGTTCGCGACGGTCGCCACCAGCTTTGCCGAAACTGTCCAGCAGGGCGAGAAAACCGCGATGGCCGCCCTGTCGGGCAATGCTGACCCGCACGCCCTTGTGCAGGCACTGGCACAGACCGAGCTGGCCGTCGAAACCGCCGTGACCGTCCGCGACAAGGTCGTCGAGGCCTATCAGGAAATTTTAAGGATGCCGATCTGATGATGGACGAAATCATCTTCTACGACACGTTGCGTGCGGGTCTATGGATTGCGGTGGTGATCTCGGTGCCGATCCTCACCGTGGCGCTGTTGTCCGGGTTGATCGTTGGCCTGCTTCAGGCGCTGACCTCTATTCAGGAACTGACGCTAACTTTTGTCCCAAAATTGCTCGCGATCGTTGTCGTGTTCTGGGCCAGCATGGGTTTCATGACCGAGACTCTGGTTGGATTCTTTCAACTGCGGGTGATCCCGCTGATCGCAGGGGGATAGGCATGGACAACATCGGCTACACCTCGCTGACCCGTCAATCTGGTCTGATGCGCGAAATGCAGACCGTCGCGAACAACATCGCAAATGCTTCGACGACCGGGTTCCGGCGGGAAGGTGTTGTATTCTCGGAATATATTCAAGCGCTGGCCCCGGGAGATCCTTCGCTGTCGATGGCCACGGCGAATGCGCGCGCTCTTGATCTTCAGCAAGGTGCATTGGTCCAAACCGGCGGCGCGTTTGACTTTGCGATTGAAGGTGCGGGGTTTTTTCTGCTCGACGGTCCCGATGGTCAGTTTTTAACGCGTGCCGGGTCGTTTGCTCCGTCGGCCGAGGGCGAACTGTCCACGCCCGATGGCTATCGCCTGCTGGATGGCGGCGGCGCCCCTGTCTTTGTGCCACCAGACGCGCAGGCTGTCTCGGTTGCGGCCGACGGCACATTGTCAATTGACGGCCGGGCCGTGGCGCAGATCGGACTGTATGCCCCCATCGATCAGACTGACCTTCTGCACCGTGATGGCGTTCGCTTTGAAGCGCCCGGTGGGATGGAACCCATTTTGGAGAGCGTCGCCATTCTACAGGGTTTTGTGGAAGGATCGAATGTCGATCCGATTTCCGAGGTGGCCCGCATGATCGAAGTCCAACGCAGCTACGAACTGGGCCAGAAATTTCTTGAGAAAGAGGACGAACGCATCCGCTCCGTCCTGAAAACCATCGCCGGATAAAGGGGGTTTACAATGCGTGCATTGAACATCGCTGCCACAGGTATGTTGGCGCAACAAATGCGGGTCGAGACGATATCGAACAACCTCGCCAATATGTCCACGACCGGATACAACGCGCGACGCGCAGAGTTTGCCGATCTGCATTATCAGCAGATGGCCCGTGCCGGCACCATCAGCGCAGCGGATGGCGCAGCGTTGCCCACAGGAATTCAACTGGGTCTGGGTGTGCGCCCCACATCAGTCTCGATGCTGGTGCAGCAAGGCACGCTGTCACAAACCAATGGCAATCTGGATATCGCCATCGAAGGCAAAGGCTATTTCGAGGTGACGCTACCGTCGGGCGGATCAGGATACACGCGCGATGGCGGTTTGAAATTGTCCGGCGACGGGTTGATCGTAACCTCGGACGGGTATGCTGTTGCGCCCGAGATTACGGTTCCCAGCGATGCAAGATCCATCTCGATCAATGCCGATGGCGAAGTTTATGCCTATTTCGAAGATGCCGTTGAACCGGAATTGTTGGGGGCCTTCAGCCTGGCGGGGTTCACCAATGAAAAGGGTCTTGAAGCAATCGGATCGAATCTGTTTCGCGAAACGCCAGCTTCCGGCCCCGCGTTTGTTGGTGCACCCGGTGAAGATGGGCGCGGCACGTTGCGACAGGGCTATCTTGAAAACAGCTCGGTTGATGCTGTGCGTGAAATCACCGAATTGATCGAAGCGCAGCGTGGATACGAGCTGAATTCGAAAGTCATAACCGCCGCCGACCAGATGCTGGCTGCAACAACACAGGTGCGGTGATGCGCGCGCTTATTGGTCTTGTCATGTGTGTTGCCTCGGCCGGTCTGGCCAGCGCCGACACAGTGGTCGCCGCGCGCAATCTTCGCGCAAATGCGGTGATCACGGCGCAAGACGTTGAACTGATCCCATCTGATCTTCCTGGCGGATTCCAGTTTATCGAGGATGTGGTCGGGCAAGAGGCACGCGTGGTGCTGTATGCAGGTCGCCCAGTCATGGTGAACGATATTGGCCCACCCGCACTTGTCGAACGCAATCAAATCGTGACGCTGGCCTATGTCTCGGGCCCACTGACCATTCTTGCCGAAGGTCGCAGTCTTGGCCGGGCGGGCATAGGCGATCGTGTCCGCATCCTGAACCTGTCGTCTCGCAGCACCGTCACCGGGTCCGTTCTGGCGGACGGAACGGTCTCTGTCTCACATACGCGTTAACAAGCCCGAAGGATTTTCCATGCGCCATTTTATTCTTTCACTTCTTACCCTGATGGTTGTTTCGGCATGCGGCCGTATAAATGACATCGGCAAGGCGCCAGAGCTTAACCCGGTAGAGATGAGCGCAGAGCACGTCGCGATGAGCGCCTCGGCCCTGCCGCGCACGGCACCAGCCAAAGGTTCGCCCATGCGGGCGTCCCTGTGGAGCGGCGGGCGTCAATCCCTGCTGGGGGACCGGCGGGCGCAGCAGGCCGGGGATATTCTGACCGTGGTTATCGAAATAGATGATCGGGCCGAGTTCTCGAACAGTTCGAAACGCGCGCGATCCGGGTCCGAGGAGATGGGGGTTCCCAACTTCTTCGGCCTGCCGCAATCCATCGACAAAGACTTGACCGAAGGCGCGTCGATGGCAAACGCGGTGTCGCTCTCGCCCAGCAGTGCGTCGAATGGAAACGGGTCGGTGAAGCGCAACGAAAAACTTGAGCTGCGCGTCGCCGCAACGGTGATCGGCACGTTGCCCAACGGCGTTTTGAAGATTCAGGGTACACAAGAGGTGCGCGTGAATTTTGAACTGCGCGAACTTCTGGTGACGGGATTCGTGCGGCCCGAGGATATCTCGCGTCAGAACGAAATCTCTTATGACAAGATTGCATCGGCGCGCATTTCCTATGGCGGGCGTGGCCAGATCACTGACGTTCAGCAACCACGTTACGGCCAGCAGGTCACCGACATCATCTTGCCGTTCTAAAAGGGGCAGTCATGGGAAAGATCTTTCCAATTTTGCTGGCACTGATGGGGTTGGCCGCAGGGGGTGGCGCAGGGTATTTTCTGAAGCCACCGCCCGCAGCTGAGATCCCAGAAACGTGCGCCGATGCCGATGGTGAGGATGACAGTCAAACTGCTTCCCCTAACCCGGTCAAGGCGGATGTGGACGCTGAATTTGTTAAGATAAACAACCAGTTCGTGATCCCAATCGTGAAGGAAGAAAAAGTGACGGCGCTTGTCGTGCTCTCGCTTAGTCTGGAGGTCACGACGGGCAAACGCGAGGCCGTCTATCAGCGCGAACCGAAACTGCGCGACGAGTTCTTGCAGGTCATGTTCAACCACGCAAACACTGGAGGCTTTGATGGTGTGTTTACGCAAACAAGCCGTCTGACCAACCTGCGCCGCGCCTTGCGCGAGGTTGCGACCAGCTTGTTGGGCGAAGTTGTTCATGATGTGCTTGTCACAAACATCGTGCGTCAGGATCAGTAGCTACCCGGCCGAGAGCGTCAGAACCGTGCGGCGGCGAATGGTGCAAGATCGATCGCGGGTTTTGATTGTGCCGCGAGATCGGCCACCAGCTCGGCGGTGCCAGCCGATTGGGTCAGACCCAGATGCCCGTGACCAAAGGCATAGAGGATTCGATCACCCGCGCTGGACGGCCCGATGACCGGCAGGCTGTCAGGCAGAGACGGCCGATAGCCCATCCACTGCCTGCCACCCGACGCATCCAGACCGGGCATGAATGATGCGGCTTTCCGCACCAGAATTTCCGCCCGGCGATAGTTGGGGGGCAAGTCCAATCCACCCAACTCGACCGCACCTCCGATGCGCAATCCATCCCCAATCTTTGACATGACGAATCCGTGCGCGGCAAAGGTCAGATGTGTTTTCAGGTTAACAGATGTGTGGTCAAACGTGGTGTTGTATCCTCGTTCGGTTTCAAGCGGGAGGGCATCCCCGATCTTTGCGGCCAGCTTGTGCGACCATGCCCCTGCACAGAGGACGACTTGATTGGCCAACAAGCGGCCCTGGTCGGTCACGAGTTCGATGTGATCCGAGCGGGGGGTCATGTCGTGGACCTCAAGCGTCCCAACCCGACCGCCTTGATCGGCGTATCTCTGGGCCAGCATCTCGGTCCAATTCTGAGGGTCGGTGGTGTTGAACCAGCCGGGAGTGAACCCGGCATGGGTAAATCTCCGGCTCAGGCCTGGCTGGATTTCGGCGATGGCATCGGGGTGATCCAACAGATGCACCTTGATCCCAAGATCGGCTCGACGCTGCCATTTGGGTTGCGCCTCTCTGAACGCGCTTGCGCCTTCATAAAGCTCCAACTGTCCCTCGCGGCGGATCATGTTCGGATCCCCGAACCGGGAAAGCTGTCGTTCAAACGCGGCCTCACAATGTTGCATCAGGCGGGTCTGTGCTGTGACCGCGCGATCATACCGATCCGACCAACTGGCCCGCCAGAATTTCAACATCCAGGGTGCGATTTTCAACGCGTAGGCCGGTGGAATCGAAAGCGGACCCAGCGGATCCAACAGCCACCTGGGTGCCCGGCGCATGATGCCCGGCGTGGCCAGGGGTTCGACTTCCGAAAAAGCGAAGGCGCCCGCGTTTCCGCGCGAGGTTTCTGCGGCGATCCCTTTGCGATCGACAAGCAAGGGGATGCGGCCCCTTGCCTGAAGTTCAAGTGCCGTGCTGACCCCGATGATCCCTGCGCCGATGACGACAATATCGATGGGTTCCTTTGTCATTCGGGGTCTCCACAGAACATGGCGTGATACTTTTGCAGGGCATCAGCATCCGCGATGATTGATGCGAATACCACCCCGAAACGGATCGTCGGCGTTGAATAACAAGGTCGCCTCGGACGTGATGAACGCCCGACCCTGAATGGTGGCCACGATGCCGCCAGACGGGCGGGTCACATAGGTGCAGTCATAGGTGCTGCCAATCACGCTTTCCTGTTTCCAGACCGCGCCCTCTGCGAGCTTTCCATCTGCGGCCAGACAAGCAAGCTTGGCTGAACACCCCGTGCCGCAGGGCGAGCGGTCATAGGCCCCACCGGGGCAGAGCACGAAGTTCCGGCCTTGCGCGGTGGCGGATTTTGGTGGACCGAGCAATTCGATGTGGTCAATTTCGGCCCCATCTTTTCCGGTCATTCCCGCGTGCTGCAACGCTGCGCGAATACGTCTGGCGGCTTGAGTGAGGTCAGGGATGTTGTCCGGGCTGAGGTCGATCTGGTCGAACTCGGTCAGAAAGAACCAGTTGCCGCCCCACGCGATGTCTCCGGTGACAGGACCGATGCCATCGACATCGACCGTGACACCGGCCTGCAAGCGGTAGCTTTCGACATTGGTGACACGCACGGTGTTCCGGTCGAACAGTTGGGCAGAGACAACACCAACTGGGGTTTCAATACGGTGGGTGCCGGGGTCAAGTTGCCCCAAATGCGCCAAAGTTGCGGTCAGCCCGATGGTGGCGTGCCCGCACATGCCCAGATTGCCAACCGTGTTGAAATAGATGACGGCCGCCACGCAGGTCGGGTCTGACGGCGGCACCAGAAGGGCGCCGACCATGGCATCATGGCCGCGTGGCTCTGCCAGAGTTGCGGCATAAACCCATCCGTGATCATCACGCAACCGTCGGGCGCGCTCGGTCAGGCTGCCGGTGCCAAGATCAGGGCCACCCGACAGAATGACACGAGTGGGCTCGCCTTCGGTATGGCTGTCGATCACGCGCATTCCGAAACGATGCCTTCCTGCTTGGACCATGCCGCATACCAGTTGCGAAACAGGTGAAACTGGCTTTCCGCATAGTTGCGCTGGGCATCGGTCAGCGCATCGGTTTCGTTGAAATGCGTGCGATAGGCATCGTCGCCCGTCATCACCATCAGGTGCTTGTAATACAGAACAAGATCGGGCCCTTCGTCGAAGCTGGACAGAACGCCAAGTGCCTCTTCAAGTTCTTGTGCTTTTACGCGGGCTGTGACGTCGCCAGCGGCGGCCTTCTTGCTTAGGGCAACAAGGTGCAGCACCTCGCGTGGCAGAACGTTGCCGATTCCGGTGATCGCTCCGGTCGCACCACAGTTCACATAGCCATGAAATACCGTGGTATCGACACCGATCATCAGAGTGACATCATCGTCTTTCGAAGTGATGTTCTCGGCGGCATAGCGCAGGTCGTCCGCGCCACCAAACTCCTTGAAGCCAATCAGGTTCGGGTGCTCGGCCCGCAGCGCAAAAAACAGGTCAGCGCGCGTCGCAAAGCCGTAATAGGGACTGTTATAGATCACGGCAGGCAGATCGGGCGCGGCAGACAGAATGGCCGAGAAATGATGCCGTTGGGCGTCCAGTGACGAGCCGCGTGACAACACACGGGGGATCACCATCAGGCCTTTCGCGCCGACCTTGGCGGCATGGGCGGCATGGGTCACGGCCATCTTGGTGTTCACCGCGCCGGTGCCGACAATGAGCGGGATGCCGGCGGCGGTCAGGCGGGCAACACCTTCCATCCGCTCTTCATCGGTCAGAAGCGGCCAATCCCCCATCGACCCACAATATACAACGGCAGACATGCCTGCGGCGATCAACTCCAACCCTTTGGCAACCAGCGCATCGTAATCTGGTTTGCGATCGGGCGTGCATGGAGTCATCAGGGCCGGAATGCAGCCTGTGAAAATGTCGGTGTTCATCGGGAGGTCTCCTGTTGGGTCGGATCAGGCCAAGAAGGTGGACGTGAGTGGCGCGAGAGTGGGTGTTCAATTCCTCATATTGCAAATTGGATCCAATATGCAATAATAATTTGACACCACTTCAAAGAGCGGTCGCCGCTTGCTAGAGTGCGCGCGGGGCAAGGAGGCATTTTGATGCAACTCAGATCTGTCGACATTTCCAAGACCGCGTCCGCCGCGACCATCATCTTTGATGCGCTAAAAAAAGCGATCATCGAGGGCGAGATCGAAGAAGGTGCGCCGTTGCGTCAGGATGAGATTGCCAAGATGTTCAACACGTCGCGCATTCCTGTGCGTGAGGCGATATTGCGGTTGGAAGAACACGGTTTGGTGCGGTCGCAGCGCTATAAAGGGGCGGTCGTGTCGTCATTATCATCGACCGAGGCGTCCGAGATTTTTGATTTTCGCGCTGTGTTGGAGCCGCATGTCATTCGTCACGCGGTGCCAAAGATGACGCCGGACATTCTGGCCCAGGCGCGAAGCTATTGCGAGGCGTTCCATATGGAAGCGGACCCAATGAAATGGGGGGATCTGAACCGTCAGTTCCATGCGACGCTCTATAATGCCAGCGGTCTGACCTATCATCTGGAGGCTATTGACGGGGCGCTGAACCGGATCGACCGCTATCTGCGAGCGCAGCTTGTGCTCAGCGAAGGCATGTCGCGCGCGAATGAAGAACATATGCAGATTCAAAGTGCCTGCGAACGTGGCGATGCGGATGAGGCTGCCGCCCTGACTGAACGCCATATCCTGGGTGCGCGCGAAAGCCTGATCCTGCACCTGTCGTCAATAACGGGTTAGCCCGCTTTTTCCCCGATCCGGGTGGTCAGTCGGCCCAATCCTTCGATCTTTACAACGCAAACGTCGCCCGACACCAACGGGCCGACGCCTTCGGGTGTGCCGGTGAAAATCAGGTCGCCCTGTGCAAGTGTGACCAGTGACGACAAATAGGCAATCACATCCGCGATGGGCCAGATCAGATCAGACAGGTCCGAGGATTGGCGGGTCTCACCATTGACCGTCAGCCGGATGGCCCCACTGTTGATGTGGCCCGTCGTTGCAACCGGGTGCAGTGGGCCGCAGGGGGCAGAGTGATCGAAACCTTTCGCCATGTCCCATGGTCGTCCGATCTTCTTGGCGGCCGCCTGAATGTCGCGTCGGGTCAAGTCGTTGCCGACCGCATATCCCCAGACATGATGAAGCGCTGTGTCGCGCGGAATGTTGGCACCACCAGAGCCGATTGCGACCACAAGCTCGGCTTCGTGATGCAGGTTCTCGGTGCCCGGCGGATAGGGAACCGTCGCCCCGTCAGGCACCAAAGCATCGGCGGGTTTCGAGAAGAAAAATGGCGGCTCCTGATCCGGATTCGACCCCATTTCGCG
The DNA here is from genome assembly GCF_056857795.1 of Aliiroseovarius sp. B-4. Classification (NCBI taxonomy): domain Bacteria; kingdom Pseudomonadati; phylum Pseudomonadota; class Alphaproteobacteria; order Rhodobacterales; family Paracoccaceae; genus Aliiroseovarius; species Aliiroseovarius sp. B-4. Next base: position 396,800 of record NZ_JBSXNV010000039.1, on the reverse strand, counting down.
TGCATGTGCCGCGTAGTTCTGGCCGACGCAATAAATGCGCCGGACGGGAAAGCGATCATCCGACCCGGTGATTGGCAGAGACGGTTGCGCGGGGCAGGGAATGGCCCAAGTCATGTCAGGAATACCTCGGATTTCATGGTGTCAGGGATGGGTGCGCCCAGTCGCGACAGGATTGTGGGCGCGATTTGCAACTGGTCCAGTCGATCGTCGAAATCAGGGCCGGTCGCGGGGCCGAAATAGTATAGCGCCGCGTCCTGCTGCAACTCTTCGCGTCCACCATGGTGCCCACGGTCGGTCTGGCCGTGGTCGGCAGTCACGATTACCTCATACCCGTCCGCGCGCCAGCGATTGATGAACAGCGCCAGTTGCTCGTCGGCTTGAAAACACGCGTGATCCATTTCCCGGCACTCATGCCCGAACCGGTGGCCCATGCTATCCAGCGTGCAGGTGTGCAGGATCCCATAGTTCAGCCCGAACCGTTCACACAGCATACTGAGCGTGGCAAACAGGTCGATATCGGCCGGTGTGGTCTGGTTAATCAACCCGTATCCGGTCATTGTGTGAAAACGTCCGTGATTGATCGTCGGGCTGTCGGGCTCATCATATTCAATGTCCCGCACCAGATCGAAGGGTGCACGGCTGAAGAACTCGGACCAGAAACTGTGCGTGACCGCGCCGGTGACGCCGCCCGCCTTGCGCACCTGACTGAAAATGTCGGGCTGGGTCAGGCGGAACACGTTGTTGTTGCCCGTGCAGCCATGTTCCTGCGGCGTCACGCCTGTGTGGATCGAGGCATAACAACTGGCCGACGTCGACGGCAGGACAGAGCGCACTTTCCAGCGTTGCGCATCGCCGCTGTCGACCCAACCTTCCAGATTGCCGAACAATCGGCGCCAGTTTCGCCACGGCACACCGTCAAGAATGATCAAAAGCAGCTTGCGATCCATGATGTTCTTCTTAAAACAGCCTGCCTTCAGTTCCCGGCGCTTTCCATTTTGCGGTGTTCCACCACCTCTTCCAGCCAGCCAAGCCTCATTTCAGGCACCGAGCTGAGCAGAAGATCGGTATAGTCATCAAAGGGTGGCGACAACACCTCGGCCTTTGGGCCGTAGCGCACGACACGGCCCTGATACATCACCGCGATACTGTCTGCGATGGCGCGCACCGTGGCAAGATCGTGTGTGATGAACAAATACGCGACGTTTTCTTTTTTCTGAAGATTGTGAAGCAGTCTGAGAATGTCTTCGGCGACCAGAGGGTCCAGCGCCGATGTCACCTCGTCACAGATGATGACCTTGGGTTTCGCGGCCAGCGCGCGCGCGATGCAGACCCGCTGCTTTTGCCCGCCCGAAAGCTCGGCGGGATAGCGGTCCTTGAATTCGGTTCCAAGCTCGATGTCGTTCAAAAGCTCGTCAATGCGTTTTCGTTTTTCGGCGCCGCGTACCCCAAAATAGAATTCGAGCGGACGCCCGATGATCGTGCCGACTGTTTGGCGCGGGTTCATCGCGACATCGGCCATCTGATAGATCATCTGAATTTCACGCAGATCGTCGCGCGCCCTACCGGCAAGATCAGGGGACAGTATTCGGTCTTCGAAGACGATCTGCCCTTCACGTGCGGGCAACAGTCCCGTCATCACGCGGGCGGTGGTTGACTTACCCGATCCGCTTTCGCCCACAACGGCCAGCGTTTGCCCCGCGTGCAGTTCCATTGAAACGTCATGCAGCACGTCGAAGTTCGTTCCCTTGTAGCGGGCAGTGATGTGTTCGACGGTTAGAACCGGATTGTCGGTCGGGGGCTTGCCCTCATGCACTCGGGACCGCACCGACACCAAATCGCGGGTGTAGTCTTCGCGCGGGGCGTTGATAATCTGATCGGCGGTGCCGTGTTCGACCATGTCGCCCATGCGCAGCACCATGATTTCATCGGAGACCTGCGCCACGACCGCCAGATCATGGGTGATATAAAGCGCGGCGACGCCGGTGTCGCGGATCGCGTCCTTGATTGCCATCAACACATCAATCTGCGTGGTTACATCCAGCGCTGTGGTGGGTTCGTCAAACACCACAAGATCGGGTTCTGGACACAGCGCCAGCGCCGTCATACAGCGCTGCAACTGCCCGCCCGATACCTGGTGTGGATAGCGACTTCCGATGGTTTCGGGGTCCGGCAGGCCAAGTTTGGTGAACAATTCGACCGCGCGGGATTCCGCGTCTTTTCTGGAAAGTTTGCCCGCATGAACCGTCGCTTCGATCACCTGATCCATGATCTTCTTGGCCGGGTTGAAGCTGGCGGCGGCAGATTGCGAGACATATGTCACCTCGGTCCCGCGCAGTTTGCGCAGGTCGCGCAGGCTGGTGTTCAGGATCTCGCGCCCGTTGACCCACACCTCGCCGCCGGTGATTTCAACACCGCCACGGCCATAGGCCATGGTGGCCAGCCCAATGGTCGATTTTCCTGCACCGCTTTCGCCGATCAGGCCAAGCACTTTTCCCTTCTGAAGATCGAAGGACACGCCGTGGACAATTTCAATGTCATGCGGTTTTTCACCCGGCGGATAGACCCGCGCGCCGATTTTCAGGTCGCGCACTGCTACAAGATTGTTGCTCATCCGCGGCCCCCTTTCAGGCTGGTTGTTCGGTTCAAAACCCAGTCTGCGACAAGGTTAACCGAGATTGCCAGCGTGGCGATGGCCACAGCGGGCACAAGGGCTGCCGGAATGCCATAGACGATACCGTCCTTGTTTTCTTTCACGATGCCGCCCCAGTCAGCGTTGGGCGGTTGGACGCCAAGACCCAGGAAGGACAGGGTCGAGACAAACAGCACCGCAAAGATGAAGCGAAGCCCCATTTCGGCCACCAGCGGCGACAGCGCGTTGGGCAGGATTTCGCGAAAAATGATCCAAATCCGGCCTTCGCCGCGCAGCTTGGCGGCTTCGACGAAGTCCATCACGTTGATGTCCACCGCAACCGCGCGGGCCAGTCGATAGACACGGGTTGAATCCAGAAGCCCCATGACCAGTATGAGTATCGGCAGCGTCACTGGCATGACCGACAACACGACCAATGCGAAGATAAGGGTCGGGATCGACATGACCAGATCGACAAAACGGCTGAGCACCTGATCAATCCATCCGCCAATCACGGCGGCGGTAAAGCCGAGTATGGATCCGGTGGTAAAGCTGATGATCGTTGCCATCGTTGCGATGAAGATCGTCGTGCGCCCGCCATAGATCATGCGGGTCATGAGATCACGGCCGATATTGTCCGTGCCGATCCAGTGTTCGGAAGACCATGGTTCCCACACCCCGCCGACGATCTGGGTCATCGAATAGGGCGCGATCCAAGGCGCAAAAATGGCCATGAAGAAATAAAGACCAGTGAAGAACAGGCCGAACAATGCGGCCGGGGGTATTCTTGTCATTTCGGATGCCTCAGCCTTGGGTTGGCAAGAATCGACACGATGTCCGCCACCATGTTCAGCCCGATATAGACTGCCGCAAAAATCAGCCCGGAGGCCTGCACCACCGGCACGTCACGTTTGGACACATGGTCCACGAGATACTGGCCCATGCCAGGATAGGTGAAGACCACCTCGACCACCACGACACCGACGACAAGATAGGCAAGGTTCAGCATGACGACGTTGACGATGGGTGCGATCGAGTTGGGAAAGGCGTGGCGCCAGATGATCGTGAACATCGTCAGGCCCTTCAGCTCGGCCGTTTCGATATAGGCCGATTGCATCACGTTCAGGATCGCGGCGCGCGTCATACGCATCATATGGGCGAGGACAACCATGGTCAGCACGGCGACGGGCAATGCGATCGAGTTCAGCTTTTGCCCCAGGCTCATGCCATCATGGATCATTGACACAGTGGGCGCCCAGCCCAATTTCACGCCGATGAAATACATCAGGATATAGCCGATCAAAAATTCCGGCACAGAAATCGACGCCAGCGTAACGGCTGAAATCAGCTTGTCCGGCCAGCGTTCGCGATAGCGGACCGCAAGCAGGCCCAGAAAGATGGCCAGCGGCACAGCGACCACGGCGGCCCAGAAGGCAAGGAAAAGTGTATTTTTCAGACGAGAGCCAAGGCTGGCGGCAATATCCTGCCCCGAGGTCAGCGCGGTGCCCAGATCGCCCTGAACAAGTCCGCCAAGCCAGGCGAAATAGCGACTGATCGCAGGCTCGTTCAAACCCAGCTCTTTGCGAATATTGGCCAGTGCTTCGGGGGTGGCCGACTGGCCCAGAATGGATTGCGCCACGTCGCCCGGCAAGATGTTGGTCCCCCAGAAGATCAGGACCGAGACGAGTAGCAGAAGAAGCAGGCCCAACGCGATGCGTTGGACCAGCAGTTTCAAGAGCAACGGCATTTCAGCCGACGACCCACATTTTCATCGGGGCATAGAAGTTCATCAGGTCAAAGCCCTTGTGGCCTTCGACCCAGCCGGCGACCCGATCGGTCGTGGCGTCGATGAAATCATTGAACATCGGGGCGATCAGACCGCCTTCGTTGTGCACGATCATGCCCATATCGGCATATATCTGGGTGCGCTTGGCCTCGTCCAACTCGGCCCGTGCCGCCAACAGCATCTGGTCGAATTGCTCATTGAAGAACCGTGTGTCGTTCCAGTCCGCCGTCGAAAGATACGCGGTAGAATACATCTGGTCCTGGGTCGGCCGTCCGCTCCAATAGCTGGTGCTGAATGGCTTGACGTTCCAGACCTCGGACCAGTAACCGTCATTCGGCTCGCGCTTGATTTCAAGATTGATCCCCGCCGTTGCCAGCGATTGTTGAAACAGCGCCGACGCATCCGGGGCACCGGGGAAGCTGTTGTCAGACGTGCGCAGCAGGATGGTGCCATCATACCCGGACTTGTCAAAGTGGAACTTTGCCTGATCAGGGTCGTAGTTGCGCTGCTCGATCTCGGTGAACAGGGGATAAGAATCGTTGATCGGGATGTCGTTCCCGATCGAGCCATAGCCAAACAGAATCTTGTCGACCATCTCCTGGCGGTTTATGCCGTATTTCAGTGCAAGGCGCAGGTGGTTGTTGTCGAAAGGCGCCGTGTCGCAATGGGCAATGAACACGTAATGGCCGGGGCCGGAGGTTGACGAGACATTGATGTTGGGCGCGCGTGCCACCAGATCAGCGGTCCGTGGGGGCACGCGGACAACCATGTCGACCTGGCCCGACTGAATTGCCGCCATACGTGCGGTGTCGTCGTTGATCACGACAAGCTCAATGGTATCGGCATGGCCCAGATCGCCCCAATAGTCGGGGTTCTTTTCGGCCACAAAGCGGACGCCCATATCCACTTCTTTCAGGATATAGGGGCCGGTGCCAATCGCGGCGGTCGGGTCATCATTGCCGCCATTGGGTTGGATCATCAGGTGATAGTCGGTCATCAGATAAGGAAGGTCGGCGTTCGGCGTGTCCAACTCGACGATGAACTTGTCCCCGTCGACGCTCATCGCGGTGATGCCGCGCATGATCCCCAGCGCACCGGATTTCGTGTCTTCGCCCGAATGACGTTCCATCGTTGCCAGAACGTCGTCGGCAGTCAGGGTCTTACCATTTGAAAACTGGACGCCCGAGCGGATCTTGAAGGTCCAGACCTTGGCATCAGCCGAGGCTGAAACCTCTTCAGCCAGCTTGTTTTCAAGCCCGCCATGGGGGGCAAGTTCAAGCAGAGGCTCACCCCAGAAGCGGTTGACCATGGTGCCGGTGGAGTTGGTTGTGGTTGCCGGATCAAGGCTGTCGGTGGTCGATCCGCCCTGGATGCCGACGCGGATTGTTCCGCCCTTGACCGGCCCTTGGGCATAGACTGCCGAAGACAGCATGGTGCTTGCCCCCGCTGCGGTCACGCCAAGTGCGGCGGCACGGCCCATGAAGTGACGGCGTGATAGCTTACGCGCGACAAACTGTTTTGACAGATATTCAAGTTCTTTGGACATTGAGGACTCCCTGTGTGAAGCTTTTGGGCCTTTTGGCCCATTTTTTTAGATCGGCTCTTAGAGTTGACCAGATGATCGGGTTTCGCAAGGTTTGATACCGACTGTGTGGCTTTCCGTTCCGACACTTATCCTATGTCCGATGTGAAAATACTACCCACTACAGCATACAAAAGGGCCGGTGTCATCACCGGCCCTTTCAGTTGTTGTGTCAAATATGCTCAGAAATTCAACGAGATATCGCGATGTTGCGACGAACATGATGCCATTGCCAAGGCCTGTTCGCGGGTGAATCGATCCTGAACACGAATGCCAAGGCTGCCACGCAGGGTGTCCACATAGCTTGTCAGGCCGGGGCGCAGGGTTGCGTCCGCCTGCTGGCGCCATGCGATCTGCGACTCGAACTCTGATACGGCGGTGTCATAGGATTCCATCGCTTCGACACGGTCAGGGTTGCTTCCCTTCAGCGCCTTCGCGACGTCTTTCAAGGCGTCTTCGACATCATCCGCACCTTCGATTTTGCCGAAAGCCTTGGACATTTCACTGACCAGATCCTCTGCTTCGCTTTCGGGTGTGGATTCAATTGTCGCTTTCAAGTCGCGCAATTGCGGTTCCATCGCGGCGAAACTCTCGGTTGCTTCAAGCACGGCCAGAACATCCAGCGCATCCTCATAGGCCGAGTCGGCAGCCCGGCGATAGCGTGTCCGCGCCGCGTTTTCGGCGTTGGTCAAGCCTTGGAAGGTTTCGTGAACCTCTTTCCAGCTTTCGGGAATTTGCTCGCGTAGATACTCGACCTCGGCGGTCAGGGCGGCAACATCAGCCTCAAGCGCGGTCCGCGCGGATGCCTGACTTTCGTCGCGCATCCGACCGATCCGGGTTTTCAGATTGTCGATCGCCTCGTTGGCACTACGGATCTGTTTCTCGATCCCGCGCACCAACCGCAATTGCGGGCGATAATCGTCCGCGGCAGCTTCCACTTCGCTTTCGGCGGCAAATGCGGATTCAAGCTCGGAAACGGCGGTGTCAGCAGAATCAAGCGCGTCGCTCATGTCGTCCGACAGATTTTCGGGTAACACCGCCAGATCGAAGGCTCGCGCGGTTGCGATAGCGTCCTGAATTTCGGTGCTTTCCGACAGTTTCTGCCCGACATATTCCTCAAGGCACATCTGAAGCCTTGGGTTTCGTGGTGGCGGGCTGGTTTCTGACAGGAAACTGACCCGGTTGGGCAGGTAGTTCACCAGCGGAGGATACGAACCCACGATGGCCAGCGCCGTCAGTTGCAACAGGATAAACGCGATCACACCCTTATACATCTGCACCGTCTTGACGACGGCAGGGGCCACCCCGCGCAAATAAAACAGCGCAAATCCGAACGGAGGTGTCAGGAAACTGGTCTGAATGTTCAGACCAATCATCACACCCAGCCAAACGGCCGTGATGTTGGCTTCGGGATCGGCCAGCAGGATGGGTGCCACAATCGGCACGACGACCACCGCGATCTCGATAAAGTCAAGGAAGAAGCCCAGGATGAAGATCACCAGCATCACGATGACGAACTGCGTCCAGAACCCGCCCGGAAGGCCCAACAGGAACTCACGCACCAGCTCTTCCCCACCAAAGGCGCGGAACGCAGCGGTCAGCATGGCGGCACCCAGAAGGATGATAAAGACCAGCGAGGTCGTCTTGGCTGTTTCCAGCATGACGCCTGCCAACGTGTCTTCGATCTTGAAGATGCGCCAGCACGACCAGCCCAGCGCAATCAGCAGCATGATGGTCGAAATGACGCCAAGCGTGATACCCAGCTGGTCGGTGACGTTTTCGACGCCTTTGACGTTCATTTCAAAATTCGTCAGGGCATAGCCCGCGACAAAAAGGGCTGCTATGGCCAGGAGTGCGGGATAATACAGCGTTTTGCCCGGTGCGGGCAGACGATATCCGGCCATGATCATCGCGCCAGCCGCGCCAATGGCGCCAGCTTGGTTCACCGTGGCGATGCCTGCGATGATCGACCCGAGAACCAGAAAGATCAGGGCAAGCGGCGGGACCAGCGTGATCAGAACGTTCTTAAGGAAATCGAGGTCAAACGCACCCTCATAGGGAACAGCCGGGGCCTGTTGCGGCCGCAAAATTGCGTAAAACAGGATGTAGAGCATGTAGAGCCCGACAAGCAGCATACCGGGGATGAACGCACCCAAAAACATCTCGCCCGCCGATGTCGACACCACGTCGAACATGGACGGCATGGACAGCTCGCCCGTGGCTTCCTTGTGCAGAATCTTGCGCGCCGTTCCGGCCTGGTCGGTGGCCGAGGCCAACTGGTCGGCCAGAATGATCAGCACGATCGACGGCGGAATGATCTGCCCCAACGTGCCCGATGCGGCAATGGTGCCGGTGGCCAGCGATTGCGAATAGTTGTTGCGTAGCATTGCGGGCAACGAGATCAGCCCCATGGCAACCACGGTTGCGCCGACGATCCCCGTCGTGGCCGCCAGAAGCGCGCCGACGAAGACGACCGAAATGCCCAGCCCGCCGGGAACCGGTCCGAAAAGGCGGGCCATCGTAACCAGAAGGTCTTCGGCGATCTTGGAACGCTGAAGCATGATGCCCATGAAGATGAACAGGGGAATGGCGATCAGCGTATCTCGCTCGACCTCCCAATAGACGCCCCTAAGGTTTGTCACCCCGGCGGACAACCACTGGTTCGGGCCGCCACTATGGAAATAGGCATCGGTTGATCCGGTAAACATATAGCCTGCGCCCGCGGCAAGGCCGATGGCGATGATCGCAGCACCCGGAAGGGCGAAGGCAACCGGATAGCCGGACCCCAGCGCACCTGCCATGATCACGATCAGCAGGAAGAGAAAGAAAAGTTCCATGTGTCAGACCTCAGTGCGCTGAAGATTGTGCGATTTCGCGGTGGCCGGGTTCGTCCCGTTTGTCTGCCACGGCATCGAAGAAATAGCTGACGAACTGGATCAGCATGGTGACGGCAAACAAGCCAATAAAGGCGGCCATCTGGTATTTCGTGTAAAGGCCGAAGGGGCCGGCCTGCGAAATCTCGAAACTGGTGATTGGCGCGTTGATGATGGACTGCTTGCCCCCGAAACCGACAGCCAGAATGACCCAGGCGGTGGACATTCCAAGCAGGATTGTGCCGATCCCGTTCACAATGCCCCGCGTCGTTCTGCCGAAGCCAGCATACAGGACATCGACCCGAACATGGCCTTCGTCAAACAATGTATAAGCGGATGAGAACAGGAACAGCGCGGCATACCAGTAGCGCACAAGATCGCCCATCAGCGCCTGTTCATAGCTGAACATGAAACGCGAGATTACGATCAGAAGCTCGGCAATCACGATCAGGAAAGCCAGCCAGAAGAACCCAAGGGTCCGTGTCACAGTCGCGATGCCAAAGGCGACGACGATCAAAGGAATGTGCACATAAGATCCAACCCAGCTTGGACGGCTGAACAGTCTGGCATTCGTCGATCCCAAGAACGGCTCGATCAGGTTTTCGGCACGCATGAATGCGATGGTCGCGTCTGTGATCCCGATCAGGAACACGGCCCAGAACAGGGCCCGTATCAAGTAGACGTTGAATTTGTGGATCCGATGCGCATCCCAGCGCAGTGATGTCGTCCGGCCGCGCAGAACAACGGCCGCAGCTACGGCAATTGCCACCGCATACAACGCCAGGTGAACCCATCCGCTGGGCGCTGTGCCGTCAAGAAAGGCATTTGTGCCGGAGTAACCGAACCCGACCACCAGCACGTTGTTGATCAGAAATGCCGCCAGAATGGTCAGCGTGCACCAGCCGAACAACCGCGCAAGGATTGCAGGGTCGCCGTGTCTTGGAATGTCTGGTTGAGTGCTGTCTTGTGCCATATCGCCTCCCGAACGGCCGTCGGATCAATTCTTGCGTGATCCTTTGGAAAAAGGACGGGGAACCTTCCCCGTCCTTGGTTTTCTAGGCTTTCGTCCAGACTGGATTACAGATCCAGAATCCGGTTGCGCTGGTTCACGAACTGACCTTCGAACAACGCGATACCGCGACCGATTTCGCGCATCTTGGCCTGAACGGTGTCGTTCACTTCGGCAGCCAGTGCGTCATAGCTTGCGGTTTCTTCAAACACTTCCTGAGCGGCTTCGCCCATTGCATCCCAAGTCTCGTCATTGAAGCTGCGCACTTCGACGCCCTGTTCGTCCACCAGCTTGGTCAGGTATTCACCGTTCAGCGCCATCGCCTCGTAGTACGAGTTGGCGTTTTCTTCGAGCGCCGCTGCGGTGATCACCGCGCGTTCCCAATCCGACAGGCTGGACCACCACGATTTGTTCGAGGTCAGCGACAACTGCGCACCCGGCTCGTGCATACCACCGGTGTAATAATACTTGGCGGCTTCATAGAACTTCATGAAGTAGTCGTTATAGGGACCAACCCATTCGGTCGCGTCGACAGTGCCGGAGACGAGGTTTTCATAGATCTGACCACCGGGCAGCGACACGGTTGATGCACCCAGTTTGGCCAGAACCTGACCGCCAAGGCCCGGAATGCGCATTTTCAGACCCTTGAAGTCATCGGCGCTTTCGATTTCCTTGTTGAACCAGCCGCCAGCCTGGGTGCCGGTGTTGCCTGCGGGCAGACCTTTCAGGCCGAACTGGTCCTGCACCTTGTCCCACAGATCCATGCCGCCGCCATACAGGCACCAGGCGTTGATTTCAGCGAAGGACATGCCGAAGGGCACATTGGTGAAATAGGCCAGGGCAGGATGCTTGCCGGTCCAGTAATAGTCAGCACCGATATAGGCCTGGCTATTGCCCGAAGCGACTTCGTCAAACACGTCCAGCGCGCCGACACGTTCGCCAGCGGCAAAATATTCAACATTCAACGCACCCTCGGACAACACGCCAATGCGGTCGGACAGACGTTGTGCCGAGACACCAAGACCCGGAAAGTCGCGCGGCCAGGTCGACACGATGGTCATTGTCTTGCCACCTTGCGCCAGTGCCGGGGTGGCAAGGGCTGTTGCGCCAGCACCAATCGCTGCGCCTTTTAGAAACTTACGGCGTTCCATATAGATAATTCTCCTCCGAGTTTTAGATATATTCTTGTTCGAACGCGGGCCGACCAAGGGTCAACTTTACGCTGCCACGCAATTACTACGTAGATAAAACCAGATTTCAATTGATATTTCTCAAACTGGTAATAATTTTTTACCAATTCGTGAAAGGCGAGGCCGAAGGCCGCGACGCGAACGCACGGTTATTTACAGCTAACGCTCTGATGATTGCCGAGGATTCTCTGCAACGCAATGCAAAGTGAGAGGTTACGTAAGGGCATCCAGGGAGATTGGTGGGTGTGACAGGGTTGTCCTACGCTAACGGCGATTTTATTGATTTTAATGCTGGATATTTCAGAAAATGAAATTTATAAGTGCGTCAGCGCGACTCAGGCAGTTTATCACATGACGCATCCATCTGACTTCAATTCACCACACGATTCACCGGTCGAACCCGAACTTGGCGCGTTGCTGGGAGTATTTGCTCTGCATGGCTTCATCGAATCGCTGATGGATGAAATCGACAGCAAGATCGACGTGCCCTATTTCGAACGAAAGATCGTGGTCTGGCTGGACCGTCCGAGGCGACTTGGCACGCTGGCACGTGAAATGAATGTGCTGCCCTCGACCATGACCACCGCCGCCGATCAGCTGGAGGCGCGTGGTCTGGTGGTGCGAGAGCGTGATCCCGATGACCGCCGGGCATGGCTTCTGAAGTTGACAGGCGACGGCGCCGATTTGCGGTCGTCGATGGTCGTCATGGCGCGCACATTGCTGTGCGAGACGCTGGAACTGACTGCCGAGGAGCTGGACAGTTTTGCCAGAACCTCGCTTAAAATTCACCGTAACATCCAGAAACACACCACCTGCTAAGGACAAAACATGCCCGTATTTCCGCGCTTCTTGGCTGCCGCCGCGGTCGCAATCGTTGCTACCATGTCTGGCGCCGTCGCCGAAGATGCCGTCAAACCCGTGAAACTTATGACGGTCGCAGCAGATGATGACACTTTAAGCCGCGTTTTTTTCGGCAAGGTGGTCGCGCGACAAAGTGTTGATATGGCCTTCCAGGTGGGAGGTCAGATCGTCGAGTTTCCGGTGATCGAAGGGCAGTTGGTTTCTGAAGGTGATTTGCTGGCGCAGTTGGATCAGGAACAGTTTTCGTTGGCGCTGGAACAAGCGGCTGTGCAGAAAGATCTGGCGGAACGGACACTGGATCGTTTGACCAAGCTGCGGGGAAACACCGTCAGTCAGGTGGCCCTGGACGATGCGACGACGCAGCTGAGCTTGGCTGATATCGCGTTCAGGCAGGCCGAGAGAAACCTGAACAACGCTACGCTTTACGCCCCGTTCGACGCGCTTGTCGCGGCGCGGGATGTCGACAATTACGTCACGATCAGTGCTGGCACGCCTGTTGTGCGTCTGCATGACATGAGCGAAATCCGGATCGAGATCGACGTGCCCGAAATCCTGTTCCAAACAGCGTCGAAAGAAAAGAATGTGCAGTTCGTGGCCGAGTTTCCGGCCCATGACACGCCGTTTCCGGTCGCAATCCGTGAATTCAACGCCGAGGCCGCCGAGGCCGGTCAGACCTATCGCCTGACCTTGGGCATGGCACCGCGGGAGGACCTGAATGTTCTGCCCGGATCATCGGTGAACGTGCGGGTGTCGGCGGCACACGAAAATCCCGGTATCCTGATCCCCTCGACTGCGATTGTCGCGGCCCCCGACGGGGCGCTGTCCGTCATGCGCTTCGTGGCAGGTGACGGCGACGCCGGCACAGTCAGCGCGACCCCGGTGACGGTCAAGCCCGCGCCCAATGGTGATTTCGAATTGTTGTCCGGTCTTTCGGCGGGCGACGTAATCGTGGCAGCGGGTGCATCGGCGCTGCGGGATGGTGACGCGGTGCGCCGCTTTACCGGTTTCGCAAACTAAGGGGGCTGACATGCCGAATATCGCACGCGCCTCGATCGAGAAGCCGCTCTATACATGGCTGATCATCCTTACCATGCTGTTGGGCGGCATCTGGGGGTTTCTGAATCTTGGCCGCCTGGAAGACCCGGCCTTTACCATCAAGCAGGCCGTCGTCGTCACGCAATACCCGGGCGCCACTGCCGCGCAGGTCGCGACCGAGGTATCTGAACCGCTGGAAAGCGCACTTCAGAAGATGGAAGAGGTCGAGAAGATCACATCGACCAACCGTCCCGGTGAAAGCCGGATAGATGTTGAGATCAAATCCACCTATCCAGCCGAGGCATTGCCTGACATTTGGACCCGTCTTCGTGCACGCGTGCGTGACACATCGCGACAACTGCCCGACAACGCCCTTCCGCCCTTCGTGAATGACAGTTTCGGGGATGTATTCGGCTTGTATTACGCCGTCACCGCCCCCGGCTTCACGGATGCCGAAAAATATGATCTCGGCACCTATCTGAGGCGCGAGCTTCTTGTCGTGGACGGTGTGGCCGATGTTGATTTGTCCGGCATCCCCGAAGAAGCAATTTATATCGAACCTGACATGACCTTGTCGGTCAATCAGGGGATACCGCCAGCTGCAATCATAGGCGCGGTGTCGTCCGCCAATTCCGTGACCTCTGCCGGGTCGCTGAACAAGGACGGCGCACGATTGATGTTCCAGGCACCCGAAGGATCGGAAACCGTGTCTGATATCGCCTCTCTCAGCATTGGGGTGAATGGGCAGCTGTTCAACGTTGCCGATGTTGCAAAAGTCAGCCGAGAACGGGTGGCGACGCCCGATCAGATCATTCGGTTTAATGGGGAAGAGGCGTTCACAATTGGCATTGCCGGGTTGGACACAGAAGACATCGTGAAGGTTGGACATCGCGTTGACGCGCGTCTGGCCCAATTGTCTGCCGACATCCCGTACGGGATCGAATTGCATCCCATCTATCAGCAGCATCTGGTTGTCGAGCAAAGTTCGAACGACTTTCTGAAGAACCTCGCCATGTCGGTCGGCATCGTGATCGTCGTTTTGGGCGCGTTCATGGGGTGGCGGGCGGCCATTGTCATCGGGGCAACGCTTCTGTTGACCGTTGTCGGAACACTTCTGTTCATGGCGATCTTCTCGATCGAGATGGAGCGGATTTCGCTGGGCGCGCTGATCATTGCGATGGGGATGCTGGTGGACAACGCGATTGTTGTCGCAGAAGGGATGCAAATCTCGATGCTCAGGGGGCGCAGTTCGCTTGCGGCGGCGGATGACGCCGCCAAGAAAACCCAGATTCCGCTTCTCGGAGCTACAGTGATCGGGATCATGGCCTTTGCCGGGATTGGTCTGTCGCCGGATTCCACTGGCGAATTCCTGTTCTCGCTGTTCGCGGTGATCGGTATCTCGCTGTTGCTGTCCTGGGTTTTGGCGCTGACGGTGACACCGCTGCTGGGCCATTACCTGTTCAAGGTCAGCAATCAAGACGCGGCGGATGCCTATTCCGGCCGGTTTTTTGTGCTCTACAAGAAGATCCTGGATAAATCCCTGACCTTCCGCTGGCCGGTGATTGCAGGGCTGGTTGCCATCACGATGGTCTGCTTTGTCGGTTTTGGATCGGTGAAACAGCAGTTCTTCCCAAACTCGAACACTCCGCTGTTCTTCGTCTATTACAAGCTGCCGCAGGGCAGTTCGATTCAGCAGGTTTCGGACGATCTTGAGGTGATGGAAGACTGGTTGTTGAACGAGGAGAATGTCACCTCGGTTGCTTCCTATGCCGGGCGTGGTGCGGTAAGGTTCATGCTGACCTATGACGGTGGCAAGGACAATCAAAGCTATGGGCACCTGATCATCCGCACCAACGCTTTGGAAGATATTCCGGACATCCACGCCCGGCTGGAAACCTTCGGGAAGGAAAACTTCCCCGAAGCTGAGTTCCGTGTTCAGCGGCTTGTCTTTGGCCCCGGCGGCGGTGATCCAATCCAAGTGCGTTTTTCGGGGGGTGATCCGTCCGTGTTGCGCGATCTGGCGGATCAGGCCATGCAGGTCATGGCCGACAGTTCCGACAATCTTCTGAACCTGCGCACCGATTGGCGCGAGCAGGAACTGGTGATCGAGCCGGTTTATGCCACCCAGCGCGCGCAGACGGCAGGGATCAACCGTGACGACGTGGCGGCATCACTTCTTTATGCGACCGACGGTTTGCGCGCGGGGGTGTATCGCGAGCGGGAAAGACAGATCCCGATCATCATGCGCCGCCCACAACCGGAAGAATTCAATCTGAACGACCAGCTTGTGTTCTCGCCAATCACGGGCACCTATCTGCCGATTGAGCAATTGATCGAGGGCTTTGATTATCGAGTCGAAAACACATTGGTCCAGCGGCGCAACAGGGTGCCGACGATGTCGGTCGGGGCCGATGTGGCGACGGACGTAACCGCCGCGCAGGCCCATACCGAAATCCGGTCTGCGGTCGAGGCGATCCCGCTGCCTTCGGGATACACGATGGAATGGGGGGGCGAGTTCGAAAACGCCTCGAAAGCGCAGGCAAGCCTCGGTGCGCAACTGCCGCTGAGTGCACTGATCATGGTGATGATCTCGATCCTGTTGTTCAACGCGATCAGACAGCCGATCATCATCTGGCTTCTTGTGCCGATGTCGGTGAACGGTGTGGTGGTTGGCCTGTTGGGCACTGGTCTTCCGTTCAGCTTCACAGCCCTGCTTGGCCTTCTGAGCTTGTCGGGCATGTTGATCAAGAACGGCATCGTTCTGGTCGAGGAAATCGACCTTGTCCGGGCTGAAGGTGTGCCCCTGCGACCGGCGATTATCGAGGCATCGGCGTCACGGGTGCGCCCCGTTGTTTTGGCCGCCGTGACCACGATCCTTGGCATGGCACCCCTGCTGTCAGACGCGTTCTTCGTGTCGATGTCGGTGACGATCATGGGCGGCTTGGCGTTCGCATCCGTCCTGACATTGGTGGCCGCGCCGGTCTTTTACTACGTGTTTTTCAAACGCGATGAGAAAAGGGAACTGGCGATGCAGCCAGCGCGATAGCGTGTATTTGCAACTAACGAAGAGGTCTGGAGCGGGCGGCGGGAATCGAACCCGCGTCATTAGCTTGGAAGGCTAAGGTCTTACCACTACACAACGCCCGCCCAGTAGGATGACGACATATTTCATAGGAATCTGAGCGTCAATAGCAGACCCAAACTGAATCCGTTCTTTGGCTTGCTACGTTATCGAATTGGGCGGATTGTGTTGAAAAATTCCCTGTGGCGCTCTGCGTCCTACAAAATGCAAAACATTATTCCTACTCGACCTACGATTAGCCAAAAACCAGAGGAATTCACCGCCTCACCAGAATATCTTCCCGCAAAATTGGCTCATCCAACTCAGTTGGGAAGTTTTTTCAACACAATCGGCGTATTTCGTTGAAAAACTCTTCGTTGAGCAGAAGAAGCAGATTCTTGAAATCTACGATGCCGAAGAGGCGCTGCACATAGCGACAGGCATTCCGCATGAGGTGGATCACATGGTTCAACTCGTGGGCAAGAACAAGGCGGGCGAGCAGGTCATCTGCGGATTGCATGTGCCTTGGAATCTTCGCGCCATCCCATGGAAGATGAACCGTGACCGTGGTGACTGGTTTTTCATCGCAAACGCAGAGAGTGACGAGCCGTCTGAGGATGAGATTCTTGCCAGCTTGGCTACGCATGATGGCGACGACGAGATTCCGTTCTGAATCTGCCTTGAAGGGGCCGCCCGTTGCGTTTAAACGGGCGGTCGCGTAGCCCCATTAGCTCAGCTGGTAGAGCAGGTCCTTCGTAAGGACAAGGTCGGCGGTTCGAGTCCGTCATGGGGCACCACTTTTCTGTTAGAAGTTGTCTTTCCGAGCCGAACCATGATTTGCTGCTCGGCAAACGCAGGGTTGCCCGATCATCTCTATGAAGTTCTGCCGCCGGAGCCGGAATGGGTCGAGGCCATCATGACGGGCAGCAATCCCCCGGGAAAGAACTATGCCTCCCGTTCTGAGCTGGTGTACGCCGCAGTGATCTGGATGCTATTTCGCGGGATGCAGCCGGGGCATGTCCTGTCGATCATCATGTCACCGGATGTAGGCATTAGCTTCTGGCGGAGCGATGCGTGGTCCTTCAATCCAAACAGCCCAACGAGTTCCTCTTTCGTTCCTGTACTTGGGTGTGGTACATATTGTTGATAACCGAGTAGGACATACAAGATAGGGATAGACTATTGGCGCCAGACCAAACGCAAGATGAAAGCATCCGGATTGCACATTTGACAATGCTGCAAGGGGTCATTTCCCGCATGGGCGCGAATTCCTTCACATTGAAGGCGCTTGCGGCAACGTTTGGTAGTGCCGCAGTGGCAGTCATGGCAACAGTAGAACAGCCTTCCCCATACTATGCAGTAGCTGCGATAGTTCCGATGCTGATCTTCTGGTTGATGGATGCACAATACCTCCGCCTAGAGCGCGCTTATCGTAATCTCTATGACCATGTACGTCGCGGTGAAGAAATTGAAGCCTACAGCCTCAATGCAGTACCGTTCATGAGTGAAACAGCTTCAACGTTGCGCCTTGCGGTTTCTTGGTCTGTGAGCTGGTTTTACTTAGCGATATTGCTCTCACTTGGCGCCGTGGCATATCTCATTTTTAGGGGAGTATAGATGAATAGTTTGTTCACCTCACTGCAAATCCCGACCACGAAACGGCGAGTATTCTTCTCATTTCACTACCAAAGCGACGTTTGGCGTGTGAACCAAGTTCGTCAATCTTGGCGCTACAATCACGAATATTCACGCGAGGCTGAGGGTTTTTATGACGGTAGTATTTGGGAGAGATCGAAGCGGACCGGACCAGACTCTCTGAAAAACCTTATCCGAGAAGGCATCAAGAATACTTCTGTAACCTGTGTGCTCGTAGGATCGAACACATTTGAGCGTCGTTGGGTGCGTTATGAGATTGCGCGCTCGGTGGTCAAAGGTAACGGTCTTTTGGCTGTTGGGATACATCGCATGGGCAATCAACAGGGGTACGTGTCGAATGAAGGGCCGAACCCATTAGACTACATGGCAGTTTACAAGGCTGGCGACAGCATCCGCTTGGCCGAATTCAAGAATGGAAAATGGGTCAAGTACGATGACTACACCCAGCCTGTCACGCTTCCGGCAACTTGGATCAAACCGCACGACACGAACGTAATAAGGCTTTCTCGTTACGCGGGCCGCTATTGCTACAAGGAGCAGCTTGGCTCCACCAATTTTTCTTCTTGGGTTCGTCAGGCTGCTGCCGATGTTGGTCGATAGGCGACATAGCTCCTTGTAACCGGAAGTTTGTCATATTTGTTTTTGACTAAATGCTTGTTTCTAAGAGAAGAATGGTGCCGCTGAAGGGACTCGAACCCCCGACCCCATCATTACGAATGACGTGCTCTACCAGCTGAGCTACAGCGGCCCACAGATGACTGCCGGCCCGGAACAACACAGCAGCGATCGGGGTTTTAGACGCGGGTTGGGTGCTGTGCAAGCGAATTTCATGCAATGGTGATGGATCGTCGCAGATCGAATTGCCAAGGCTGCCTGTCCGTCCTCGCGTGTCGCTAGGTTTTCGACGCGTCACCATCCGGCGTGGCGTCCGCATCCAGCAGTTCGGCCTCCAGCACGTCGTCCTCTTGCCCGTCATCAGGGTCGAGAAGTTCGGCTGTGTCATCACCCGCGTCCGCTGCGCCGACAATCATCGGCAGCATCTCAGCCCCCCCTTGCATTGCGTGATCGGTTTCGGGCGCAGGCTTCCATGCCAACGTGTCGAAGCCCTGACACCCATCACAGATCGGGGTCCAGGCGGCGTGGACATGGTTGCAGTTCTCGCACACCCATTGCGGACCGCGCGGGGCCGTCACGGCACGCGCCAGCAAAGCGCGGACGGTTTGATCATCTGCGCCTTCGCCGCGTTCGATTGCGGCTAGCAGCGTCAGGGCACGCTGGCTGGGCAAGGCATCGGGTAAATCGCCCAGCGCTTTGCGGGCTTCGGCATAATCCTCGGCGGCGATGTTCAACTCGGTCAGAAGCATCCGCGTTTCGGGATCGCCGTCGCGATGCTTGGTCAGCGCATGAAACCGCACCAGCCGATCGGCGGGTGTCTCATCCGGCACAATCTCGGCGAAGGCGGCGGCGATGTCTGGGTGCGGCTGGGCGCTCCACGCCTTGACCAGAACGCGGCTGGCATAGCGTGGTTTGCCCTGTTCGATATAGGTGCGGGCAGCCATCACGGCGGCGGGCACCAGATCGGGCGACAGGCGATTGGCTTCAATTGCAGCCTCACGCGCCTTGATGTCGTTGCCTTCGTTCAGAACGCCTTTGGCTTCGGACAGCGCGAGAACCGCATCGCGACGCTTATGCACATCACGCGGCAGGTCGCCATATTTCAGCTTGGCCCCTAAAGTCTTGCGCGCACCCGACCAATCATTGTGGCGGGCTTGCAGGCCCAGCAACACGTCCTGCGTTTCCGTGTGACGCGGCTTTAGGGCAAACGCCTTTTGCGCCAGTTTCATCGCCGTCTCGGTATCCCCTTCGGCCAGTTTTTGCTTCATGATGCCGCGCACGCCGACAAACTGGGTTCGTTCATCTTTCAGCAAGCGGCGATACACCTCGTCCGCCTTCCGCTTGTCACCGGTCATTTCCGCGGCCTGCGCGGTCAGAAGGTTTGTCAATTCGGGGCGGTGCAGATATTTCTCGGCCCGACTGGCCTTGGACATAGCGGTGCTGCCTTCACCGGAGGCCAGCGCGATCATGCCCTCGGCCAACGCCTCGTATCCCTTGCGCTCTCGCGACCGGTCGAAATAGCGTGAAATTGCGGTTTCATCACCATTCACGAACCGGATGAAAGCCACGATCAGACCAAGCACAATGATCGCAAGCCAGATCGCCACCACCAGAACCACAGCAGCGATAACCGCCTGTAAAGGCTCCAGATTATACTCGGTCGCCCCAATGGCAATGCGAATGCCACCCTCGGTTTCCATCAGGAACCCGGCACCCAGCGTCAGCAGAGCGATGGCAGTCACGAAAAGGATAATCTTGAAAAGAGACCAAAGCATCGGTGCGTCCTTAATTACTGTTCACTTGCTGGGCCAAGGCCTGGGCAGCCTCAAGCGCATCCTTGCGGGCGGCGGCCTGTTCGATCCAAGCATCAAGCGCGGGTTTGCCAGCGTCGGGCAAAGCTTCAAGCTCGGTTAATGCAGCCGCGATCCGGCCATCCTTCAGCGCGGCTTCGGCCCGTGACAGGATCGCATCGGGATCATCGCCTTCTTGCGGCTCAAGCGACCGGGCACCAAGCTGGGTGCGGAAAAATGCCGTCACACGATCCATCTGGCCATCTGCAACCGCCGCCCGGATAGACGCATCCAGTGCATCGCGCGCCGCCTCCGGGAACCGCGCTTGCAGTGTTGCCAGCGTCACGATGCCCGTTTCCGCATATGCCGACAGCGCGTCCGGTGCGTCAAGACCCGCATTCTCGGTCAGATCAAACAGCGCATCACCATAGGGCTGTCCGCTTTCCAGCGCCGCCAATACACGAGACATCGCAGCCCGTGCCGCAGCGGCTTTGGCTGCCTCGGCGGCGCTGACCTCAAGCGTCTGCGCCTGATCCTGAGCGTTTCCAATACGCTCAAGTTCCGCGTCCAGCATCTGACGCATTTGCTGCAATTCGCGCTCATAGGCGGCAGCCGCGGCGGCGGCCGCTTCCATGCCGGACCCCTGCGGCAGTTTCTCGACCGTAACGATCCGGTTTTCCAGTTCGGTCAGCTTTTCCGACATTGACTCGTATTGAACGCGCAGCTGGTTCAGTTGACCCGTCATTTCACCGCGCAACTGATCCAGCCCGGTGGCGTCCTGCAAATCCGTCAGCGTGGCCGATTGCGCTGCCGTCACTTCCTCGATACCAGACACACGATCACCCAGATCGGTCAGTTTAATCTCTATCGGGTCCACATCGGGTTGGCTGGCAAAGGGCCATTGATCGGGATAGCGCGCCGCGCCGAAGCCCAGCGCCGCCGCAACGGCTCCGCCCAATAGAAGTGGTAAAAACGTCGATCCACCGGGGGCTGCGGTGGGGGCAGCCTGAGCGGATGGCGTATCCTTGGCAATCTGATCTGGCGTATCTGTATCCGTGGTTGCATCCTCTGCATCTGCATCAGGCCCACCACCTTCCGATTTCTCCTGCTCGTCGGGTGCCTGATCCGGCGCATCGGGTTCAGTCACCTTGTTCACTGTTTCCGGTTCATCTGTTTTGGGTTCGTCAACGACAACGGCGTCCTCGACCGTTTCTGGCGTGTCCTTGGTTGGTTTGCGGGATTTGGCCAATTTCGGAACCTCTCGAATCTCTTAAAGAAAATCACGGTGCGTCTGTGGTTTCAGCTTAGCTTGCCACCCCGGTTGGCTCAAGCAAGGTCAGTGTCGCAGGGTCGTGATTATCCGATCTGCCATTGCCGCGCCGGTGGGTTCGGCGACCACATCACACGATCCCCCTGTCTTGGTGCGCCAAACATCGGCAACTGCGTCACTGATCGCAATGACATGAAGGCTCTCTCCGATCTTTGCAAGCGCCTGCCCAACCAATCGCGCTGAGCGGGGCGAATAAAGGGGAAGGATCGCCGGTCTCGTTCCTTCCAACACTTTGCGGGCGGCGTCGGTCAGCGGCAGGTCATCCTGCCGATAGGTCCAAGCGGCGCGCGCTGCGATATTCAGTTTTGTCAGTGCCGCTGGAATGTCGGTCGCCACATGCGACCCGCGCAAATAGATCACCGTGCCCGGATCGGGCTGAGTTTCCATCCACACAAGCAGTGACGCCGCATCCAACGCACAGTGGCGCACATCTCCGCCCGCTAGTGTCGCCGCATCTGCGGTGCGCACGCCGACACAAAAAACCGGTTTGCCATCTAGCGGGCCATGAATGGCGTGTGCAGACGTCGCGATCACCAGATCAACGCCCGTCAGGTCCGGCCAAAACCCCGTCGGAGAAATTTTCATAATCGGTGAGCGGACAACTGGCACATCTCGACCCAAGGACTCCTTGATCTGAGTGACCAACTGGTTGGCGTTCTGCTCTGGTCGGGTCAGAACCAGCGTCTTTTGGGTGGACATGATAAGCCTGCCGGGATTGTCTGATTTGCCCTGTGGTGTTACCCCGACCAGAGGCCACACCGCAACCAATCCCGCTTGGACCAGAACGCGATGACAGACACGATAACCCTTTTGGGGCTGGAAAGCTCCTGCGATGACACGGCGGCGGCGGTGGTGCGCCATACCGCCGACCAAATGCCCGAGATTTTGTCGTCCATCGTGGCTGGGCAGACCGAGTTGCACGCTGATTTCGGTGGGGTGGTGCCGGAAATTGCCGCCCGCGCCCATGCCGAAAAACTGGATATTTGCGTGGAAGAGGCTCTGTTACGGGCCGGTTTGCGCCTTGGCGAGCTTGACGGGATCGCCGTCACAGCCGGACCCGGTTTGATCGGCGGGGTCGTGGCGGGGGTCATGTGCGCCAAGGGTCTGGCGGCTGGAGCCGGTCTGCCACTGATTGGCGTGAACCATCTGGCAGGGCACGCGCTGACCCCCCGCCTGACGGATCAGACGGCGTTCCCCTATCTGATGTTGCTGGTGTCCGGCGGGCATTGTCAGTTCCTGATCGCCAAAGGACCGGATGAGTTTAGCAGGCTCGGCGGCACCATCGACGACGCCCCCGGCGAAGCGTTCGACAAAACAGCGAAGCTCTTGGGTTTGCTGCAACCCGGCGGTCCCGCGGTCGAAGCCGAAGCGCGCAAGGGCGACCCCAAACGGTTCAATTTCCCACGTCCCCTTCTGGATCGCCCCGGTTGCGACATGAGTTTTTCGGGCTTGAAAACGGCCCTGCTGCGCGAACGCGACCGACTGGTCGCCGAACATGGCGGGTTGCGCCGTGCCGACCGTGTCGATCTTTGTGCCGGGTTCCAGGCCGCCGTGGCCGATGTTCTGGCCGAAAAATCACGCCGAGCCTTGGCCGAATACCTGACTTTGGCACCGGCCACCCCAACGCTGGCCGTGGCCGGAGGTGTTGCCGCCAATATGACAATTCGCGCTGCGTTAGAGACTGTTTGCGAACGTGAGAAAGTCACATTCTTGGCCCCACCACTTGCGCTGTGCACAGATAATGCCGCAATGATCGCTTGGGCGGGGATCGAGCGTTTCCGGGCCGGTCAGCGCGACGACATGACCTTGCAGGCCCGTCCAAGATGGCCACTGGACCAACATGCCCCCGCCATGCTTGGATCAGGAAAGAAGGGGGCGAAAGCATGACGGTTTCGGTCTTGGGCGCAGGTGCTTTCGGCACAGCCTTGGCGATCTCTTTGGCGCGCACGGGGCAACCCGTTACGCTCTGGGCGCGCGATCTGGCAGATATGGACGTGGCGCGCGAGAACACGCGACGCCTGCCGGGCTTCACCTTTCCCGAAACGCTGGCCGTGACCGGCGACCTGTCGGACGCAGCGCAATCCAGCATCCTTTTGCTGACCGTCCCGATGCAATCTCTTGCCCGCTTTCTGACCCAGCACACAAAGTTTCTGGACGGCAAAACCCTTGTCGCGTGCTGCAAAGGCATTGATCTGACCACCGGCCTTGGACCGGCCGAAATCATCCGCCGAGCCTGCCCTGCCGCAACACCCGCCATTTTGTCGGGGCCAAGCTTCGCTGTGGACATCGCAGCCGGCCTTCCCACGGCGCTGACGCTGGCGGTTGACGATGGCCATGCGCTGCAAACCGCATTGTCGACGCCGAACATCCGCCCTTATCGCAGCGCCGATCTTGTCGGTGTTGAAATCGGTGGTGCGCTGAAGAACGTGGTCGCCATCGCCTGTGGAATGACAATCGGCGCAGGGCTTGGCGAAAGTGCCCACGCCGCCCTGATGACCCGTGGCTTTGCCGAAATGCAGCGGTTTGCCCTGTCGCGCGGCGCGCGCCCCGAAACCCTGTCCGGCCTGTCCGGCTTTGGTGATCTGGCTTTGACCTGCTCGTCCGACAAGTCGCGCAACTATGCCTTCGGTCTTGCGCTTGGCCGGGGCGAGCCGTTACCCGAAGGCACGACGATCGAGGGCAAGGCGACGGCAAAAGCAGTCTCTAACCTTGCCAAAAAGATCGGGCTGGATATGCCCATCGCCGACATGGTCGTGGCCGTCCTGGAAAAACACCTGACCGTAAACGAAGCCGCAGACATGTTGCTGACACGGCCCCTGAAGGAGGAATGATATGCTCACCGCTCTTATCTTCACCGACAAGCCCGGTGCAATCGACATTCGCAAAGCCAACCGCGATGCCCATCTGGCCTATATCAAGGACACCGGCGTCGTGGCCCAGGCCGGGCCATTTCTGAACGCAGACGGGGCGATGTGCGGATCGCTCGTGATCCTTGACGTTGCAGACCGTGACGCGGCGCAAGCCTGGGCCGACGGGGACCCCTATGCCAAGGCGGGCCTGTTCTCGAACGTCCGAATTGAACAGTGGAACAAGGTGGTGGGCTGATGTCATATTGGCTTTTCAAATCCGAAGTCTCGACCTGGAGCTGGGACCAGCAGGTCGCAAGGGGTGACGCCGGCGAAGAATGGGACGGTGTGCGCAACTATCAGGCCCGTAACCATATGCGCGATATGAAAGTCGGCGATCTGGGCTTCTTCTATCATTCACAAAAAGAGAAAGAGATCGTTGGCATTGTCGAGGTGATTGCTGAAAGCCATCCCGACAGCACCACCGACGATGACCGCTGGGATTGCGTGGACATCAAGGCCGTGCGACCGCTGAAAAACCCGGTGACGCTGGCCATGTGCAAGGACGATCCGCGTCTTGCAGATATGGTGCTGGTCAACAACACCCGGCTGTCAGTTCAGCCCGTGACGAAGGAAGAATGGGATATCGTTTTAGAGCTTTCCGGCGACAACCCCTAGGTTTGGGTCCATACTGTAAGCGTTAAAGCGCGCACAGGAGGATTGTTCATGTTGCAGGTCTTAATCTCGGCCATCGCGGGCTACGCGTTTGGCGCGGTTTGGTATATGGCACTTGCCAAGCAATGGGTGAAAGCGACTGGTATCGCAGTCGATGAAAACGGGAAGCCCGTCGACAAGTCACCCTTGCCTTTCATCGTCGCGTTCGTCAGCGCGCTCGTGGTCGCTGGAATGATGCGGCACATCTTTGTCATGGCTGGCATTGATACAGTTGGCGAAGGCTTGACCACGGGACTTGGGTTGGGCCTGTTCGTGGTGGCACCCTGGATCGTGAACAATGTGATGTTCGGCGATCGCAACAAAAGCCTGATCTGGATCGACGGCGGTTATGCCGCGGGCGGTTGTGCGGTGATCGGGCTGGTGCTTGTCCTGTTCTAGTGTTCTGAAAAAAGAGAAAGGAGGGGCTGACGTCTCGGCCCCTCCTTTCCACCCCACGTGCTCCCCAGCACCACAAGCGTCTTTGAAATTCGGGTCCGGCCATCCTAGCCTTCGATTTGACAGTAGCGGCCAGCGCGCCGCGAGGCAAGCTTGCTTTGCTTACAATACTATTCAAAATCAACATCTTAACGCATCACTAAAAAAGGCGCCGCCGAAATGGCAGCGCCCTTGCATCACGTCGCGAACAGCTTAGCCGTAGACGGATTCCTTGCCGAAGTGCTTGACCAGCATGTAATACACAACGGCCCGATACTTGTTACGCTCGCTACGACCATAGGTGTCGATGACGGCATTGATTGCTTCCATCAGTTGCGGGCCATCGGCAAGACCCAGCTTCTTGACCAGGAAATTGTCTTTCACGGTCTCAAGCTCGCTGTCCTGTCCAGCCGCAACGGTAGACGCATCGGCATTGTAAATCGCAGGGCCGCAACCGATGGTCACTTTGGTCAGCAGGTCCATATCCGGCGTCATACCGCATTTCGATTTCAGATCATCCGCATACTTTGCAATCAGTTCGTCACGTTTACCCATTTTGGTCTCCCATAATTTTACCAACGGGCCGAAGCCCAATTCGACAACGAGACTAAGCTCAATCGTAAATTGGTCAAAGGAAAAGTTTACCTTTGTATTCCCCCTAGGCATCTGCGCTGATTTCCCGCAGGATGTCGCCGGTCGTATGTTTTTGTAACGGAGGAAATCATGGGTCTTTGGAGTTTTGTGAAGGGCGCGGGAAAATCGCTGTTTGGTGGCGGTGATGAAACAGCATCTGCTGACAGTCTGAACAAGGAAGTGGCTGATTTGGGTATCGACACATCCAAATTGGACATCAAGCTGGACGGCGAGAAGGTGACAGTAAAGGGCGGCGAGAACCTGAGCGCGGAAGATCGCGAGAAGGTCATTCTTGCCGTTGGCAACGTCGAAGGCGTCGCCGAGGTTGAAGCCGACCTGGATGGCGAGCCGACATTCCACACTGTGGAAAAAGGCGATACGCTTTGGGCAATCTCGGAAAAGACGCTGGGCAATGGCGCGCGCTACAAAGAGATTTTTGAGGCCAACAAGCCTATGCTGAAAGACCCTGACCTGATTTATCCCGGTCAGAAGCTGCGCATCCCCGGCTAAAATCGTCATGATCATGGATAAGCGGTCCGTTCAACAGCGGGCCGTTTTTGCTGCAAAATCAAGACCTGCGGCAATTTTTACCTTGTGGCAAAAGACAAGTCCCTGTCTGATCCCCTGAAACTTGCAAGCAAGGATCAATGACACGATGGCATCATACTTGAAATCCACCCCCACCCGTGACGGCATGTTCGGAAACTATGGCGGCGCAATGTTACCGCCGCCGCTTGAACCGCATTTCAAGGAAATCCGCGACGCCTATGACCGTATCTCAAAGTCGGCCGATTTCATTGCCGAGCTGCGCCATATCCGCAAGCATTTCCAAGGACGACCGACACCAATCTCTTACCTCAAGAACCTGTCGAACCTGTCTGGCGGGGCGCAGATCTATGCCAAGCGCGAAGATCTGAACCACACCGGTGCGCACAAGCTGAATCACTGCATGGGCGAGGGGCTGTTGGCAAAGTTCATGGGCAAGAAAAAGCTGATGGCCGAAACCGGCGCGGGTCAGCATGGCGTCGCGCTGGCGACTGCTGCGGCCTATTTCGGGCTGGAATGCGAAATTCACATGGGCGAGATCGACATCGCCAAGGAAGCTCCGAACGTCACCCGCATGAAGCTTCTGGGTGCCAAGGTTGTGCCGGTCGGCTTCGGTGGACGTTCGCTCAAGGAAGCTGTGGACAGTGCGTTTGAAAGCTATATGGGGCAGGCAGATACCGCTCTGTTCGCCATCGGATCAGTTGTCGGTCCACACCCTTTCCCGCTGATCGTGCGCGATTTCCAGCACATCGTCGGGATTGAATCGCGTGAGCAGTTCCTTGAGATGACCGGCGGGCTACCCGACATGGTCGCCGCCTGTGTCGGCGGCGGGTCAAACGCGATGGGTCTGTTTTCCGGCTTTATCGACGACGAAGACGTATCGCTGCATGGAGTAGAGCCGATGGGCACGTCATCCAAGCTGGGCGATCACGCGGCCACGATTACCTATGGTGAAGACGGAGATATTCATGGGTTCCGCACCATGGTTCTGAAAGACGAGAACGGTGATCCAGCACCGGTCCACACAGTCGCCTCTGGTCTGGACTATCCCGGTGTCGGACCAGAGCATGCGCATCTGTATCGCACCGGCAAAGCGAACTATACCTCCGCTGACGACAAAGAGGCTCTGGCGGCTTTCTATGCGCTCAGCCGTCATGAGGGGATCATCCCTGCCCTGGAAAGCGCACACGCCGTTGCCTTCGCAATGCGCGAAGCACCGAAGAACCCCGGCAAGTCGATCCTGATCAACCTGTCAGGGCGGGGCGACAAGGATATTGACTATGTCACCGAGACCTTCGGGTTTGGTGATAACCTGTAAACCAAAAGCGCCGCCCCGAAGGGCGGCGCATTCAGGTTATCCGCCAAGTTTGAGAGTGACATCTGCACTATTGAGTTGTGGTCTCTTCGGTGGTCTCACCTTCCGTAGTGCCCTCATCGGTCATGTCACCTTCTTCCATCTGCGTGGCATCATCCGTGGCCGGTTCATCGGTCGCGGCATCTGACTCTGCGGCACCTTCTCCGGTTGTCATGGAGCTGCTATCACCGGCCTGGGTCAACAATGTGCCGATGGACGTTTCCGCTGGCAGGTTCTCGGCCATGGATTCGTCGAATTCCGGATAGGTCTTCAACGTTTCCTTGTCCGTATCAAGCCGCAGCGATAAGCCGTCCTCACCGAGTTTGAAATCGGTCAGCGGCAGGGCGACGGTGTATTCACCGAGACCGAGGAACCCCCCGATACCCAGCACGACTTCCGGGCCACCAACCCCTGCGATCACATAGTCGATCTCGCTGATCCGTTCGCCCTCCGGGTCATAGACGAATGTGCCGATCATGTCGCCAACAGTCATTTCCTCAAGGCTCATGAACTTTGGTGCGATCACCGCAGTGTCCGCACCCCCGCTTGCCACGCCCGTTTCGGGGGTGGCCGTGTCCTGCGCCAAGGCGCCACCGGCGATCATCGTTGCAACCGCCGTGCTCATCCAGAAATACTTGAGTGTCATATCATATCTCCTTTCATTGCTGGATATGGATACAGGCACAACGAAGCAGGCCGGCCTTGGTTCCCGGCGATGGCGCAGCCGTTTTGAACCGGCAGTTTGTTGCCGGAACGCACACTTGAGGCTTGCGAATTTCCGCCGCTTCGCGCGACGGCTATCAATCAATACCGATAATGCTCGGGCTTGAACGGCCCTTCGGGTGTGACGCCAATATAGGACGCCTGCTCGCTGCTCAGCGTGGACAGTTTCACACCGATCCGATCCAGATGCAGGCGGGCGACTTTCTCGTCCAGATGCTTGGGCAGGATATAGACGTCGTTCCCGTAGTCGTCACCCTTGGTCCACAGCTCGATCTGCGCCAACACCTGGTTGGTAAAGCTGGCCGACATCACGAAGGACGGGTGGCCGGTGGCGTTGCCGAGGTTCAGCAAACGCCCCTCGGACAGAAGGATCAGACGGTTGCCTGACGGCATCTCGATCATGTCCACCTGTTCCTTGATGTTGGTCCACTTGTGGTTCTTCAGGCTTGCCACCTGAATTTCATTGTCGAAGTGGCCGATATTGCCAACGATGGCCATGTCCTTCATCGCGCGCATATGCTCGATGCGAATCACGTCCTTGTTGCCGGTGGTGGTGATGAAGATGTCGGCGTCAGCCACCGCATCTTCCAGCGTCACAACCTCGAACCCGTCCATCGCGGCTTGCAGCGCACAGATAGGGTCGATTTCGGTCACTTTCACGCGGGCGCCAGCGCCACGCAACGACGCGGCCGAACCTTTGCCGACGTCGCCATAACCGCAAACAACAGCAACCTTACCCGCCATCATCGTGTCGGTGGCGCGGCGGATACCGTCGACCAGCGATTCCTTACAGCCGTATTTGTTGTCGAATTTTGACTTGGTGACGGAATCGTTCACGTTGATCGCGGGGAACGGCAACTGGCCTTGCTTCACCAGATCATACAAACGGTGAACGCCCGTGGTGGTTTCCTCGGACACGCCTTTGATCTGGCCACGCATCTTGGTGAACCAGCCCGGGGTGGCCTTCATACGCTTCTTGATCTGGGCGAAAACCGCCACTTCCTCTTCCGAGGTGGGCGTTTCGATCAGGTCTGTCTCGCCGTTTTCGACGCGTGCGCCCAGCAAGATATAAAGTGTCGCGTCACCGCCATCATCCAGAATCAGGTTCGGGCCGTCGGGGAACATGAACGAGCGGTCCAGATAATCCCAATGCTCTTCCAGCGACTGGCCCTTGATCGCAAAGACAGGCGTCCCCCCCGCCGCTATCGCCGCAGCAGCGTGATCCTGGGTCGAGAAGATGTTGCACGACGCCCAGCGCACATCAGCGCCCAGCGCAACGAGCGTTTCGATCAGAACAGCGGTTTGGATGGTCATGTGCAACGACCCGACAATGCGCGCGCCCTTCAATGGTTTGCTCTCACCATATTCGTCACGCAATGCCATCAGGCCCGGCATTTCGGTTTCTGCAATATCCAGTTCCTTGCGGCCAAATTCGGCAAGGCTGATGTCTTTTACTATGTAGTCTTTGGTCACGGTGTTTCTCCGATACAGAACCCAATACGTTTTGCAGGTGCCGTAACATCCTATGGACGGGCTGGCAATCAAGCCTGATTGACTCGGGGTCCAAAAACACCAAAGTGCGCCTCGAAACACGCGAGGAGACCGCCACAATGCCCAAACAGCCCCGCGCATGGCAACGCATGCTGTCCGGTCGTCGTCTGGATCTGCTGGACCCGACCCCGATGGATATCGAGATCGAGGATATCGCCCACGGTCTGGCTTTCGTCGCGCGCTGGAACGGACAGACCTTTGGCGATTTCCCCTATTCCGTGGCCGAACATTCACTGCTGGTCGAAACGCTCTATTCCCGCATGAACCCCACCGCGCCTGTGAAATGGCGGTTGGCGGCGCTTCTGCATGATGCGCCGGAATATGTGATTGGCGACATGATCTCGCCGGTTAAATCGGCAGTCGGTCCGGCCTATGGCGAGATGGATGACCGGTTGATGGCGGCCATTCACATAAAGTTCGGTCTGCCCGCCAAGCTGCCCGACACCATCAAAAGGGCGATCAAGCAGGCGGATCGGATCTCGGCTTGGCTTGAGGCCACCCAGATCGCGGGCTTTGCTGTCGAAGAAGCCAACAAGTTTTTCGGAACGCCGGACCCAAAACAGATCGACGGACTGACGATAGTGCTGCGCGCACCCGCCAATGTGCGCAAAGATTTCACAGACCGACACCTTGCACTGTTGGGGCAGATGACATGATCTCGACACCAGAAGCCCACGCCGCAGACGCACAGGCCATGTGTGACCTTCTGAACCCGATCATTCGTGAAGGATCCACAGCTGCATCGGTCAGAATTCGACGCGCAAGCGGTTCGATATCGCCTAGGCGCAGGTTTGCCCCTGACGCCCGTTCGCGTCACGCCAACCGACGAACCGCTCCCGTGTGAAGGTCAGAACCAGATCATCCCACTGCAACTGCTGCACAACGCCTGCGGGGCAGCCATCCAGTGGCAGCACCGCATGGCGGCCCAGTTCGCGGTCCATGGCAGGCACGACACCTTTGGGCGACCGCCCAAAATCTATGCGCTTGTTCACCGGATCGACCTGAAGCCCTGCGGCATCCGGGCGAACGGCCACCGCGCTGCGCGTCGATGTCGGTGTCGGCGCAATACAGGCCGTCAGGCCCGACAATGTCGCAAGAACGATCAGCAAACGCATCACTTGGGGCTACGCTTGGCCAGAATTCGCTGCAAGGTGCGGCGGTGCATGTTCAGACGCCGCGCGGTTTCCGACACGTTGCGATCACAAAGCTCATAAACCCGCTGAATATGCTCCCATCGCACACGATCGGCCGACATCGGGTTTTCCGGCGGCGGCGGCATGGCATCCGACTTGGCCAGCAACGCATTCATCACGTCATTCGCATCAGCGGGCTTTGACAGGTAATCATTCGCGCCAATCTTGACCGCCGACACCGCCGTGGCAATCGCGCCATAGCCCGTCAGGACCACGATGCGGGCATCGGGTCGTTTTTCGCGAATGGTTTCAACGACATCCAGTCCGTTGCCATCCTCAAGCCGCAAATCAACAACGGCATAGGCAGGCGGACGGGCCGTGGCAATCGCCTTGCCCGCAGCAACGGATCCAGCCGTTTCCGGTGCAAATCCGCGTTTTTCCATCGCACGCGCCAAACGACGCAAAAAAGGTTCGTCATCATCCACAAGCAGCAGGGATGCGTCCTCGCCGATCGCGTCTAGTTCCTGTGCTGTCATCGGACCAACCTCCGGTTCGCGTCTTATTCAACTTTACCTATGCATTTCGCACCGTAAGGTCAAATTCAACGCGCCGAAACCGGCTATTTGTCTGAGGCGTCAATGAAACATCCCGCACGGTCTGCCAATTGCTCGGGCGTTTCGTCGCGTTTGAAGAAATCGGCAAACCCTTTGTCCGGGAACATCAGGTATGTGAAGGTCGAGTGGTCCATCAGGTAATACTCTTCCTGACCCTCTTCCGGCTCTTGCTTGCGATAATAGGTTTTGTAGGCCTGACTTGCGGCCTTCACCTGCTCTGGCGTGCCAGTCAATCCGATCATATCCTCGTGCATATAGTTGGTGAAATCCGCCAGTTGCTCGGGCGTGTCACGGTCCGGGTCGATCGAGATGAACACGGACTGAATGTCATAGCCGCGATCCTGCAAAAGGCGCATCGCGTCGGCATTACGCGCACTGTCCAGCGGGCAGACATCCGGGCAAAACGTATATCCGAAATAGACCAGGGTGGGCTTTGTGATCACATCCTTGTCTGTCACCGGCTTGCCGGTTTCATCGGTCAGCTCGAACGGTCCCCCGATGGAAGCCGCCCCAGTCCCAACCGCCCCGGCCCGGCACTGCGCAAACTTGTCGGTTTCGCCGGTGGTGACATACCAGGTCGCCCCAAGCAAAGCTGCGACGGCGACGGCCCCGGTAATTGCATATGGTCGCATCATCGGCTTACTCCTTGATAACGTGTCGACATTGATCCGCTTTTTGCGCAGGACTAACAAGGGGTCAAAATGACACAACCCAAGACCAGCAAGCGATGGATCACATGAGCGAGAACAGCACGGGGCCTCTTAACCATCGGATGTTTCAGGCGGACGCGGATATCCTGCCGGGTCGCTGGGTGCGGTTACGCACACTGGTTGTGCTGCGTTGGGCCGCTGTTTTCGGCCAGGTCGCCGCGATTGCCGTGTCGATCTATGTGTTCTCGCTGCAAATCCCGCTGGGATTGGCGGCGGTGGCCATCGGGCTGGCGGTGATCGCCAATCTTGTTTCGCTGGCCGTGTTTCCCAAGAACGCACGCCTGAACGAGCGGGACGCGACCGGGATGCTTCTGTTCGACACGCTTCAACTGGCCTTCATGGTCTTCCTGACCGGCGGACTTCACAACCCGTTCATGGTGCTGATCGTGGCCCCCGTCACCGTCGCCGCGACCGCGCTGTCCACCCGTGCCACCGTCATTGTGGGCAGCGTCGCGATAGCGGCTACGACGGCGGTCGCGGATTTCAACATCTCCCTGCAAACCCAGGACGGTGTGGCGGTTCTGATGCCCGATCTGTTCGTGTTCGGCATCTGGGTGGCAGTGGTGACATCCATTGGCTTTGTTGGTCTCTATACCCGCCGAATTTCGTCCGAAATGCGGTCGATGTCCGAGGCGCTTCTGGCAACGCAAATGGCCCTGTCGCGCGAACAGAAGCTGACCGATCTTGGCGGCGTGGTGGCCGCTGCCGCGCACGAGCTTGGCACCCCCTTGGCCACGATCAAGTTGGTCGCATCCGAACTTGTCGATGAACTGGACGATCAGACCGATCTGCGCGAAGACGCGGCCCTGATAGGTCAGCAGGCTGACCGCTGCCGCGATATTCTTCAGTCGATGGGCCGGGCGGGTAAGGATGACATGCTGATGAAAAGCGTGCCTCTTGTCACATTGGTGGAAGAAGCCGCCGAGCCCCACGCAGATCGCGGTAAAGCGCTTGAAATCTCGGTCGTGTCGCACCTCAACGACCCGACCGATGAGCCTGTCGTCGCGCGCCGCCCCGAGATCATCCATGGTCTGCGGAACCTGATCCAGAACGCTGTCGATTTTGCGACAACGACGGTCTGGATCGAGATCGACTGGACCCGGACTGAGATCAAGCTCCGGATCATTGATGACGGGCGCGGCTACTCGCCCCAAGTGATCGGCTGGATCGGCGATCCGTTCATTCGCGGCAAGAAACCCGCGCAGGACAAGGGACGGCGCCGCGAATACAAGGGGATGGGGTTGGGTCTGTTCATCGCAAAAACCCTTTTGGAACGGACCGGCGCCAGGCTGAGCTTTGCCAACGGAACCGAACCCTATACCGGCCGGCCGCACCCGCGCGAAAAGTCAGGTGCCATTGCGCAGGTCGTCTGGCCTCGCACCACTGGAGGGATCGAACGCAAACCAGTCGAAGGTGGGCTGGGTGAAAACATCCCGTTCGGCTGACCGAGCACCGCGATTAAACCTTCATTAACCAACCCGTGAGTAGGGTGGCCTCACGACCAGCGCGGCGCAACGGGTGCGCAGCGGCAGAGAGGTGCGCATATGATTAACACACTGCTTACAATCGGGGTTGTCCTTGCCGCATTTCTGGCCGCGTTCATAGCGCTGCTTGCCCTGTCTTGGGTTGAAGCGCGACGGCGAAAAAGCCTGCGCGACGACGCCGATGCAGCGGATGACCAGATGGTGTTTCTGTTCGACGACGAAACGCTGTGCGACGCGACGCCAGCGGCGCGTCAGATGTTGTTGGCCGGTCGGCCCGACGGTCCTGACACGGATTGGCAGCGGTTTGCACAATTGCTTCAAAATCGCTTCCCCGATCTGACGAAACACATGGGCGAATTGGCCGATCTGGGCACGCTGACCCTGACCTCCTCGGATGGAAGCAACCGGATTGTCGCGGAATGGCGCAGTGGTTTGGCGCGGATCGAACTTATTGACAGCGAAAGCCACACCACCTCCAAAGCGATGGACCGGCTGAGCTTCGACGCTATGCAGCACGAACTTGAAAGCCTGCGCGCCACGTCCGAGCATCTGCCGCTGATGGTGTGGCGCGAAGACGAAGGCGGCGCGATCACCTGGGCCAACAAATCCTATCTGGATCTGGCCGAAAAGATGAACGACACCGGCGATCTTGCGGCATGGCCACCGTTGAAGATATTTCAGCAGGGACAGCTGAAGGAGGTGAAGGACCTGACACAGCCCGGTCGGGTTGCGATCCAGCTTCCGGATGACCAAACGCGGCACTGGTTTGACCTGCATGACGCCGTTTTAGGCAATGATAGACTCTTTACTGCTGTTCCGGCTGATCGGATTGTTCAGGCAGAAACCTCACGCAACGAGTTCATCACGACACTGACCAAGACCTTCGCGCATCTTCCCATTGGCCTTGCTATTTTTGACCGTAAGCGGCAATTGACCCTGTTCAATCCTGCACTGACAGATTTGGTCGCATTGCCGGTGGATTTCCTTGTCGGTCGGCCGACCCAGTCCAGCTTTCTGGACCGGTTGCGCGAAAAACGCATGATGCCAGAACCGAAAGACTACATGTCATGGCGGCAACAGATGTCCGATCTGGAAGCCGCGGCAGTGAACGGAACCTATGAAGAAACATGGGCACTTCCCACCGGGCAGACCTATCGTGTTACCGGGCGACCCCATCCTGACGGCGCTGTTGCGTTTCTGTTTGAAGATATCAGTGCGGAAATATCACTGACCCGCCGTTTTCGGACCGAGCTTGAGATGGGGCAGGCCGCACTGGATGGCATTGACGATGCCATTGCAATCTTCAACGCGGGCGGCGTGCTGACGATGTCAAACAAGGCCTACAGCATATTATGGCAGGACGATCCGTCGGTCAGTCTGGGCGACGTCAATCTTGGGGACGCCATCAAGACGTGGCGCAAGGCCTGTGACGACACGCCGCTTTGGCAGAACCTTAAAGAGTTTGTTGCCACAAACGGCGACCGGGAACCCTGGGACACCTCGGTGATGCAGTCAGATGGCCGAATGCTGACTTGCTCGGTCGCTCCGATGATGCGCGGCGCCACGATGGTGCGCTTCGGATTTGCAGCGACCGAAGCCCAACCCGTCGCGTCTGCCGAGAAGTTCCTGACCGCCGGTGCGTGATCGGGCTTGCGTCACCCTGACAGAGGGATAAAACTCCTGCCATGTCGCAGGCGTTTTCTCATCAGGGTCTTTTCCCCTCACCGGATCACACCCGGCAATTTGCGGAAAACCTGTCGGCTTATCTACGCGGCGGTGATGTAATCTTGCTGGAAGGCGGGATCGGTGCCGGGAAAACGCATTTTGCCCGATCGTTGATCCAGGCGCTGCAAGCCAGAACATGTCGCGTGGAAGATGTTCCGTCGCCAACATTCACGCTGGTTCAGACCTATGACGTTGACCCATCCGAGGTATGGCACGCGGATCTTTACCGCCTGTCCCATCCCGACGAGGTCGAGGAGCTGGGGCTTACGCAAGCCTTTGACGACGCCATCTGCCTTGTCGAATGGCCGGATCGTCTGGGCGACCTTTGGCCGGAACGCGCCCTGCTTATGACATTCGATACCAGCGCAGATCCGGGTCGCGAAGATCATCGTGTGATCACATTCACAGGCCCCAAACACATCTGGCAAGACCGCGTTCTGGGCGCATTGCCGTCATGAGTAACCGCGCAAATCAAAGGTCGCAGTTCCTGATTGATGCCGGCTGGCAATCCGCCACCTTGGAACCCATCGCGGGCGATGCCTCTGCACGAACATATCAGAGACTAACGCACCCAAATACACATCAAACGGCCATCTTGATGGACGCACCGCCGGATCGCACCGGTTCATCCGCACCGTTTATAATGGTTGCCGACTACCTGACACAATCCGGCCTGTCGGCGCCCGAGATATTTGCACATGATCTGGAGGCTGGCTTTCTGCTGCTAGAAGATCTTGGGGATGCTCTTTTTGCGAATGTGATCACAAATGATGCAGCGCGTGAGCAACATCTCTACGAAGCCGCCCTTCACGTGATCTGCCATCTGCACGCCCATCCCAACCAGTCGCTGCCGAAATATGGGCCAAACGAAATGGCGCAGGCCACTGATCTGGCGTTTCTACATTACCAGACAACGCTGCCCACCGCACCCGGCGACGATGCGCGTCACGCCAAAGACTTGCTGCGCGAGCTTCTGGCCCAACTGGGCGAGTTCACCTGCGTATCCCTGCGCGATTTTCATGCCGAGAACCTGATATGGCTGCCCAAGCGCACAGGGGTTGCGCGCGTCGGCCTGTTGGATTTCCAGGACGCGGTGCAAACCCATCCAGCCTATGATCTGATGTCGCTGATCCGGGACGCACGGCGCGACGTGTCGCCCGAACTTGCCGATCACCTGATCACGTTGTTCTGCCAGATCAAAGGCTATGACGAACCATCGTTCCGGGCCGAAGCCGCACTGATCTCGGCCCAACGCAATCTGCGCATCCTGGGTATCTTCGCCCGCTTGTCTCGGGTGATGAACAAACCCCATTACGTCGATCTGATCCCGCGCGTTTGGGCACATTTGCAAACCGATCTGTCACATCCGTCGCTTGCAAACCTGTCGGCGACGTTGACCCCGCTTCTTGAACCGCCAACCCGGGCCTTCCTGCAAATCCTGAGGACTCCATGCCAGACACCGCCATGATCTTTGCAGCCGGTCGCGGCACGCGCATGGGCGCGCTGACCCAGACAATTCCCAAGCCGATGATTCCGGTGGCGGGCAAACCGTTGATCGACCATGCGCTCGCGCTTGTCGATGACAGCCCAATCAGGAATATAATCATCAACCTGCACCATCTGGGCGACCAGATCGTCGATCATCTTGATCTCCGGGATATCCGGTTCTCGCACGAAGACCGCCAACTGCTTGAAACCGGGGGAGGGTTGAAAAAGGCTCTATCGTTGCTGAAAAGCGAAAGTATCGTCACTCTGAACTCTGATGCGGTCTGGACGGGACCGAACCCAATTCCGCCTTTGCTCAAGACTTGGGACCCCGGTCGAATGGACGCGTTGTTGATGCTCGTCGCGCCACAGAACGCCGTCGGCCACACAGGTCAGGGGGATTTCCTGATGGCCGAGGACGGATTGCTTCGTCGCGGTGCGGGGCTGACCTTTACCGGCTGCCAGATCATCAAAACCGAACCCGTCGCAGCGGTTGGGGACGATGTATTCTCGCTCAACGTCGTATGGGACCGGTTGCTGGCAGGTGGACGCGTTTTCGGGCTCGAACATCAAGGGCGCTGGTGCGATGTTGGCCATCCCGAAGGGATCACCCTTGCCGAAACCATGCTGAAGGATGCAAATGTTCGACCCATCTGACACCCCGCGCATTTTCGGCACACCACCAGGCGTCGATTTCCCGCAAGCTCTGGTCACTGGTATTCTGGATCGCCTCGCGCCGTCCAATCCGGACGCCTTGGCGCGCGTGGAGGTGTTCGTGAACACAAGCCGGATGCAAGCCCGTGTCCGCGCCTTGTTTGACGGGCAACCCCTGTTTCTGCCTCGTATCCGCCTGATCACCGATCTGGCTCGCGATCCGGCGCTGCACGAGGTGCCATTGCCGGTGGCCCCACTTCGGCGACGGCTGGAGTTGCGCCAGTTGATCGCAGCGCTCTTAGAGCGCGAACCAGATCTTGCCCCCAAAGCTGCGGCCTTCGATCTTGCCGACAGCCTTGCCGATCTGATGGACGAAATGCACAGCGAGGGCGTCCACCCGCGGGACCTGCATTCGCTTGACGTCGGCGAGATGTCTGAACATTGGGCCAGAAGTCTGAAGTTTATTTCGCTTGTCGAACACTATTTCAATCACGAAACGCTGGATGTTCCAGATGTCGAAACCCGCCAGCGCATGGTTGTCGAAGCGACCATCGCAAAATGGCACACTCAACCGCCGGAACACCCGGTGTTGATCGCCGGATCGACCGGCTCGCGCGGGGCCACCGCATTGTTGATGGATGCGGCGGCGCGCCTCCCGCAGGGCGCGGTGATCCTGCCGGGGTTCGACTATGACATGCCGAACCAGACCTGGGCAGAGTTAGACAATGATTTCTCGGCGCAGGATCACCCGCAATACCGCTTCGCCAGCTTTCTGAAACGGGTTGGTCTGACACCATCCGATGTGCCGCGCTGGACCCAAGACGAACCACCAGAACCCAATCGCAATCGGTTGGTATCACTCGCCCTGCGTCCCGCGCCGGTGACAGATCAATGGCAGGTCGAGGGCAAGGCGTTTCAAGGCATCAAAGCTGCAACCCAGAACCTGACCTTGATTGAAACCCGCACCCCACGCGACGAGGCGCTGGCCATCGCCGTCGTGTTGCGTCGGTCAGTGGAAGATGGCGCATCGGTTGCCCTGATCACCCCGGATCGGAACCTGACCCGACAGGTGGCGGCCGCGCTGGACCGCTGGCGGATCGTTCCCGATGACAGCGCCGGGCGTCCGCTTGCCCTGTCAGCGCCGGGGCGGCTGTTGCGCCAAAGCGCACAGCTTCTGTGTGAAGAGACCACCGGCGAGACGTTGCTGGCGCTATTGAAACACCCGCTGACCCACAGCACCGCAGGCACGCGGGGTAATCATCTGCGCTGGACCCGTGACCTTGAGCTGGACGTGCTGCGAGGCCGTTACGCGCCGCCCAACATCGACGCGTTGACGGATTGGGCTGCCAGGTTCCCGGACGAACCCGCGCGGAACGTGTGGGCCAGCTGGGTCGGCCAGACGTTTCTGAACCAGATGCAAGCAGGTGAGCATTCACTAACGACCCTTATCAACCAGCATGTTGATCTGACCGAGCGTATAGCCCGTGGCTGCGCCCCGGATGGAACGGGGGAGCTTTGGGAGCAATCCGCGGGGCAGAAAGCGCTCGAAACAGTCTCTGACCTTGCTGGAAATGCAGAGTATGGGGGCAAGCTATCCGCTTCTGCCTATCGCGATCTGTTTGCGTCGGTTCTGAACGCCGGTGTTGTGCGCGACCCAATCACACCACATCCCGGTGTGATGTTCTGGGGCACATTGGAAGCCCGCGTTCAAGGCGCGGATCGCGTCATTCTGGCCGGATTGAACGACGGAACATGGCCGGAACTTCCCGGCCCTGATCCGTGGCTGAACCGAAAAATGCGATTGGATGCCGGGTTGTTATTGCCGGAACGCCGCATTGGCCTGTCTGCACATGATTTCCAACAAGCCATAGCGACGCGCGAGGTGTTTCTGACCCGCTCCACCCGCGATGAGGACAGCGAGACCATTCCGTCGCGCTGGCTGAATCGGTTGTGCAACCTGATGGGCGGTATGTCAGGGGCCGGAGAGCAAGCGCTGAAGGACATGCGGTCGCGTGGGGCGGACTGGTCAAAACTGGCGGGCCAGTTAGACACCCCCAAGGTGCTGGTCTCTCCCGCCCCGCGCCCATCGCCCGCCCCCCCGGTGTCGGCCCGCCCGACAGCGCTCTCGGTGACGGGTGTGACAAAGCTGATCCGTGATCCTTATGCGGTTTATGCCGACAAGGTGCTGCACCTCCGACCGCTGGACCCGGTGCGCCAAACTGCTGACGCGCGTATTCGCGGCACGGTTCTGCACCGTGTCTTCGAACGCTTCGTTGCAGAAGCCCCGCCAAGCGCCGATCACGAGGCCGAAACCGCGCGCCTCATGAACATCGCCCGCGAGGTTATGGAAGACCACGTGCCTTGGCCCGCTACACGCATTCTTTGGCAGGCCCGGATCGGGCGTGTCGCGGATTGGTTCGTGAACGAAGAACGAGCGCGGCGCGCCAATGCGGACAATCTTGCCAACGAGGTTTGGGGCGAGGTCACGTTCGACGATATTGGCTTCACCCTGCGCGCCAAGGCGGACCGGATCGATCAACGACATGACGGGCAGCTTGAGATCTACGACTATAAATCCGGGCAGCCGCCCACCGACAAAATGCAGACGCATTACGACAAGCAACTGCTGCTGGAAGCCGTAATTGCGAAGTTGGGCGGGTTCAGAGACATATCCGCCGCCCTCGTCGCAAGTGTTGCCTATATCGGGCTGACCCCGCAGGAGACGAAGCCCGTGCCGCTTTCCGCGCGGGACATCGACGTGGTCCAAGACGAACTTCTGACCCTGATCCAAGCCTATCATAGCCCGAAGCAGGGGTTTACCGCCCGACGCGCTGTGCACAAACAGCGATTTGATGGCGACTATGATCACCTCGCCCGGTTCGGGGAATGGGATGACAGCGATGAGCCGGTAACGATAGGGGTGGGGCAATGACATTTGACGACGCGACGCTCAGTCAGATCCGGGCCGCGGACCCGCGCAACTCCACCTGGTTGTCGGCCAATGCCGGGTCGGGCAAGACGCGGGTCCTGACCGACCGGGTGGCGCGGTTGTTGCTGGATGGCGTCTCGCCGCAGAACATCCTGTGCCTGACCTATACCAAGGCCGCTGCCAGCGAGATGCAGAACCGTCTGTTCAAACGGCTGGGTGAATGGGCGATGAAGGATGACGACGCCCTCGCCACCGCCCTGCACGATCTGGGGTTGGAGGGCACGCGCGATCTGTCACTGGCGCGCCAACTTTTCGCCCGCGCGATCGAAACACCCGGCGGGCTGAAAATCCAGACCATCCACGCCTACGCCGCGTCTTTGCTGCGCCGTTTTCCGATGGAGGCCGGTGTCTCGCCGCAGTTCACAGAAATGGACGACCGCACCGCCAAAGAGCTGCGTGCCGAACTGCTGGACCGGATGAGCGAAGGACCGCTTGCACCGCATGTGGTCGCCCTATCGCAGCATTTCACCGGCGAAGACATGGCGCAGCTGACCGCCGAAATCACCGGCAATCGCACCTTGTTCATTGATCAGCCAACCGAAGCCGAGATAGCCGGATGGTTCGGCATATCGCCCGCACTGGATGAGCATTCCATACTGAATGCGCTTTTCAAACCTGGTGATCTGCATATGCTGGTCACACTTCGGGATATTCTGGCAACCGGAAGCGCCACCGAACAAAAGGGTGCAGATTATCTGGCAGCCGTCGATCTGTCCGCCCCGTCCTTCGATGTTCTGAACCAGTGTGCCCGGTTCATGATTAATCAAAAACCACCGTATTCCGCTAAGATAGGGTCTTTTCCAACCAAAGCGATGCGCGCCGGTGATTGTGCGACCATCATGCCGCAACTGGACGATTTCATGCAGCGGGTCGAAGATGCGTATCTGGCACGGCTCGCCCTCTCGAACGTCAGGCGCACAACCGCATTGCACGGATTTGCTCATCACTTCGTGGGCCTTTACGAAGACGTGAAGTTGGAGCGGGGGTGGCTGGATTTCGACGATCTGATCCTGAAAGCAGGCGCGATCCTGACCGATCCGGCGATTGCGTCCTGGGTCCTGTTCCGACTGGATGGTGGGATCGACCATATTCTGGTGGACGAGGCTCAGGACACCAGCCCCGCACAATGGCGCAT
Organism: Aliiroseovarius sp. B-4; assembly: GCF_056857795.1. Lineage (NCBI taxonomy): Bacteria > Pseudomonadati > Pseudomonadota > Alphaproteobacteria > Rhodobacterales > Paracoccaceae > Aliiroseovarius > Aliiroseovarius sp. B-4. The sequence continues at coordinate 354,652 of NZ_JBSXNV010000039.1, read as the reverse complement.
CATTGACAATCTCGCGCGCGAGTTCACCAGCGGCTTTGGCGCGCGAGACGATGTGGACCGCACAATCTTCGTGGTCGGCGACCCGAAGCAATCCATCTATTCCTTCCAAGGGGCCGAGCCTGCCGCTTTTGATCGGATGCGCGCCACGTTTGCCGACCGCCTGTCCCAGATTGGGCGAAACATGGTGCAGATGCCGCTGGAATACTCATTCCGGTCATCCCGCGCCATTTTGGAATTCGTCGATTTCGCGTTGAAGGCGCGCGGCGGGTTGGGTGGCGATTTCCTGCACCGGGCGTTTTTCAGCGACTTGCCCGGTCGAGTCGATCTGTGGCCTGCAATCGAACCCGTCAACCATGACGAGGATCGCGATTGGCATGATCCGGTCGATGCCCCGTCACCGCAAGATCACCGGGTGCAACTGGCCGAACACATTGCCGACGATATTGATCGCATGATCAAATCCGAGACTATTCCCGCGGAAAAGGGCGAACACCGCCCGGTTCACGCCGGTGATATTCTGGTGCTTGTCCGGTCGCGCAAAGAACTGTTCCATGAAATCATCCGTGCCTGCAAGACCCGCGCCATACCGATTGCCGGGGCGGATCAGTTGAAGATCGGCGCCGAACTGGCGGTCAAGGATCTGACCGCGCTTCTGTCGTTCCTGGCGACGCCAGAAGACGATCTGTCGCTGGGCACCATCCTACGCTCACCTCTGTTCGGCTGGTCCGAGGACGATCTGTTTCGTTTGGCGCACGCGCGCAGCAAAGGTAAATTCTTGTGGCGTGCGCTGTCTGACAAGGCAGGCCAATATCCCGACACGATGCGAGTGTTGCGGGATTTGCGCAATTCCGCTGACTTCCTACGACCCTATGAATTGCTTGAACGCGCTTTGACCCGCCATGGCGGTCGTCAGAAGTTTCTGGCGCGGTTGGGGCAAGAGGCGGAGGACGGGATCGACGCCTTGCTGGCGCAGGCCATCGGGTATGAACGGTCAGGCACGCCCAGCCTGACCGGGTTCCTGACCTGGCTGCAAACCGATGATGTGACGATCAAGCGTCAGATGGATTCGGTGGGGCGCCAGGTTCGGGTGATGACCATTCACGGCTCAAAGGGCCTGGAGGCGCCGATTGTGATTTTGCCTGATCTGGCTCAACAGAAGGCATCGTCGATGCCCCCCGTGGCAAAACTTCCGGATGGGCAGGCGTTCTTTTCCCCCAAGCAAGAGGATCGCACCGAAACGATTGAGGCGGTGGCGCGCGACATCAAAGACGCCGAAACCGAAGAGCGAACAAGGCTGCTTTATGTCGCGATGACACGGGCAGAACATTGGTTGATTTTGGCGGCGGCGGGCGCTCTCGGCAAATCCGATTCCGATGTCTGGTATCGCATTTGCGAGGGTGCAATGAACAAGGCGGCGGCTGTCGATTGCGATTTTCCAACCGGGCCGGGCAAGCGGCTTGCCGTCGGGAATTGGCCCGCGCCGCAGCTACATGAACACGCCGAAAGCGGGAACGATCAACCCGACCTGCCCAAATGGCTGACTTCGCGGGTGGAAGCGCCCGCGCTGGCCGACAAACCCATCTCACCTTCTGATCTGGGGGGTGCAAAGGCGCTTCCCGGCGAGGATCATTTTGGCACCAGCGGTGACGCCAAGAAACGCGGTCGGCAGATACATCTGTTACTGGAACACCTGCCGCAGATTCCACAGGCCAAGTGGAAGGAAACGGCACGCTTCCTGCTTGGAGCGGGAGAAGATCGCGCGTCGGACGCCGAGCAGTCCGCGCTGCTGGAGGAAGCCACGCGCGTTCTGACCACCCCCGCACTGACCCCGATCTTTGCAAGCACTGATCTGGCCGAAGTACCCGTCACGGCCAGTTTGTCGCAATTCTCGGGGCGTGTCCTGCACGGGGTGATTGATCGACTGATCATATCCGACGAAGAAGTAGTTGCAGTTGATTTCAAAACCAACCGTATCGTGCCTGCGACGCCCGAAGACACGCCAGGCGGATTGCTTGTGCAGCTGGGCGCATACCGGGCTGTGCTAAGCCAGATCTACCCCGACCGCCATGTGCGCACCGCGATCTTGTGGACACAAAGCTGTGAATTGATGCGTTTCGATAATGCTTTGGTGGATGCGGCCTTCAGCCATCTTGACGCAACCCGCCTGCCTACCTAGGTTCACCACAACATATAGTTATCAGGAGAATACAACATGGCAACTGTAGCTGTCACCGATGCCACATTCGAGCAAGAAGTTCGCCAGTCAGACCTTCCCGTGATCGTGGATTTCTGGGCCGAATGGTGTGGCCCCTGCAAGCAGATCGGCCCTGCACTGGAAGAACTGTCGACCGAGTATGAGGGCAAAATCAAGATCGTGAAGGTCAATGTGGACGAGAACCCGAATTCGCCCGCCCAAATGGGTGTTCGCGGCATTCCTGCTTTGTTCATGTTCAAAGACGGTCAGGTTGTATCGAACAAGGTTGGCGCCGCACCAAAAGCCGCACTTCAATCATGGATCGATGAGAGCGTCTGATTCTCATAACCTGACCTGAAACAGAAAAAGCCCCGCCAATTCAGCGGGGCTTTTTCTTTGTCTCGTCAACACAATGCTCAGATCAACAGTACCTGCGTGCCATTCTTGGCGTAACCAAACAACTCTGCGATATGCTCGTTGTAAAGCCCGATACACCCGTTCGACGACTGGCGTCCGATCTTGCGCGTGTCTTGTGTGCCGTGGATGCGATAATATTGCCAACTTAGATACAGTGCATGGGTGCCCAGCGGGTTATCCGGCCCCGGACCCACGAAGGACGGCCATTCGGGATTGCGCTTTCGCATTGCAGGTGTCGGGGCCCAAGACGGCCCCTCGACCTTGCGAATAATGCTGGTGCGACCGCGACGCGTCAGGTCTTCGGACATCGGCACCGAGGTCGGGAACAGGCGATAGATCGCTTGATCCTCGGACCAATAATGCAAACAACGCGAGCTGATATCGACCAGAATTGCGCCTTTGCGCGTGTTGTCAAAATAAGGCTCCCACCGCAACGAGCGGAAGCTGGAGATATTTCGTTTAACAACCTCTGTCAGGTCGCGTTCGCCCTGGGTTGTATTCTCGAACTGTGCAAGCGCAGGCGTTGCCAACCCGCTTGCGACGGCAATCGTTCCCCCAAGAAATGCACGCCTGCCCAACTGGGTCTCAGGTTTCTTCTGCATTGCTCATCTCCAAAAAACTCGCATGTTTGCATGGTTTATATTGCGCTTGCGCATCAGTCGCAATTCAATCGGGTGTTATCGGCCTATTCTCGCAAAGCCGTCATTTGCTACTTGCCAATACTCACGATAGACAGGCGCGAATACAACGATTTTCTTGGATGAGAGACTGACTATGCGCGTGTTCTTGATGGCTGTAGCCGCAATATTCGCCCTTTCTGCGTGTGCTCCGACAAGCGAAGGCACCGGTGGTGGGGTCAAAATATACCGGATCTCGTCTGGACAGACGTCGAAGGTTCAATATCGGATGTTGGACAGCATCAACCAACTGCGCCAGGCCGCTGGCGCACAACCGGTTAAGCTGAATTCACAGCTGAATGCCGCTGCGTTGACACATGCCCGTGACATGTCGGTGCAGAACCGACCCTGGCATTTTGGATCGGACGGATCCTCGCCCATTGATCGCGCTCGCCGCGCTGGATACACCGGCACTTATTTGGGTGAAAACATCTCGGAAACGTTCGAGACCGAGCTTCAGACCCTGTCGGCCTGGATGAGTCAACCAGACACCCGACGGATCATCCTTGATCCGAACGCCCGCGATCTTGGTTTTGCATGGCTGCAAGAACGGAATGGCAAAATCTGGTGGGTGATGGAGATGGGCGGTTAATCCACCCATCCCGCCCCGCCTTACGGGTTGATATCAATCACAGTTCCCAAGCGAACCATCGTAAAGATTTCGCGGATTTCGTGATCCTTCACCGAGATACAGCCAGCCGTCCAATCGTCCCGTTTCGGGTCTTGCGGGCGCCTGCCGCCATGGATGAAAATCTCGCCGCCCGGTTTGCGTCCGGCGGCGCGGGCCTGTTCCACGTCTTGGCGATTGGGATAGGACACGCCGATTGACAGATAGAAGGCGCTTTTCGGATTACGCCGATCAATGACATAGCGCCCTTCGGGTGTTTTGCCATCACCTTCGTATTTCTTTCGGCCTTCCGGGGCGAATCCAAGTTCGATCCGATAGGATTTCAAAATCTCGGTCCCATGCATCAGATACAGCTTTCGGTCACCCTTGTTGACGATGATCTGCGTCACTTCCGGCCCATCATATGCATATTGCTTGGTGCCGCAGGAGGCGACAAAGACCAAAGACAGGACGGCAAGTATCGTTAATACGGCTCTCATTTGGTGTCCCACGCTGCTCGCATTTTTTCGATTATGGTAGATCAGATAGACTACAACACAAGAAAAATTGACGTCAGATCACCCTATCGGCGATTCCCGGGTGTTTTACGCCTTGGTGAAGCTCGCGACTTGCTCGGTATGGGTGGACCAACGGAACTGATCGATGACCTGAACCCAGTCAAGGTGGTATCCGGCGTTCACCAAGGTCTTTGCATCGCGCGCAAAAGTTTGCGCGTTGCAGGACACCATGGCAATCCGTTTGATGTCGGACACTGCAAGCTGTTCAATCTGCGCCTCGGCGCCAGCGCGGGGCGGATCAATGACCGCGGCGTCAAAGCGCGCCAGATCCTCGGCGATCAGCGGATTGCGAAACAAGTCGCGCACTTCGGTCGAGACATGGCGCAACCCCTGCGTCTGGCGCCACCCAAGGGAAAGGGCATCCGTCATAGCAGCGTGGCCTTCGACCGCATGAACATCTGCGGATTGCGCCAAGGGAAGCGCGAAAGTTCCACATCCGGCAAACAGGTCGATCACGGATTGTGTGCCGCCGACAATCTCGCGCACCGCATTCAGCAGGGCCTCTTCTCCCTCACGCGTGGCTTGAAGAAATGCGCCGGCCGGCGGCACGACCGCTGCGATGCCGAACATCTGCACGGGTGGCGTTTCGGTGGCAATCACCTCGCCATTCCAGCTCAGTCGCGCAAATCCATAGGCGTGAAGGGTTTGGGCCAACTCAGTCTCTAACGCACGATCAAGCGGCTTTCCGTCCGCGACCGACACATCCAGCCCAGCTGCGGATTGCACAACATTTAGTGACAACTCTCCTTTGCGCGACACGCCCAGTTTGGTCAACTCGCCCATGGCTGGAAGGGCGGCCAGTATGTCGGGGTGAACAAGCTGGCATCTGGAAATTTCGGTGATCGTGTCCGACCGGCGCCCGTGAAACCCGACAATCGCGCCCTTCTTGCCCCGCTTTGCAGACAGAACAACCCGGCGGCGCGAACGAGCAGGCGAAGTTCTGATTGGTCGAAAATCTGGCGTCAGGCCATGTGCGGCCAGTGCGGTTTTGACCACCTCCACCTTCCAGTCAGCGACAAACTGATCAGAGGCGTGCAACAATGCGCAGCCCCCACACGCGTTGTAATGCGGACAGGGCGCTTTGACCCGATCAGGCGATGGCGTCACGATCCGCGGCGCAGCAATGCGCCCGTCCGCTACCTCGCCCGAGATCTCTTCTCCGGGCAGGCATCGGGGTGCGAAAACCGGACCGGGCGCAATACCGTCACCCAGATGGCCCAATCGCTCGATCACATAGGTTTGGGTCACGACAACAGGTCCTCTCGTTGCAATGTGAAGCCCGATGCGATCCAAAGGCTTTCCAGGCGTCGCAATTCATCGCCCAGCGCGGGGCCTGAATATGTCGGAAGCAAATCAGCAGGTCGAACGGGGAATACAGCTTTCGCGCCCTTTTCGATCTCGGCCCAGACCTCTGTGTTGATATCCGCGCCCATCTGCGCCGCGCGCAGAAGCATCATGTCCGCGGCAAGGTCAGCCCCGTGACGATAGGCAAGCTCTCCTGCCCCTTCCGTCGACCCCATTGCGTTCCGCAGCAACTCAAGCCTTTTGCGATCACGCTTGGACAGTCGAAGGCGGTCGGCAACGTCCACACCGCCCAACACGGCGAGTCGACGCAGCGGATCAGGCGCGCGCTGGCCTTCCAGATGAATCAAAACCGGCAAATTGCGCGCATCCACACCGGGCAGAACCGCGCCCAGAACGCCGACCTGTGCCATCGTGCCAACCGCTGCCGATGGGTCCGGTGCCGCCAGCAGTTTCAACATCTCGACACCGACACGCTCCCGTGAAAGCGTCTCTAACCCAGCCAAGTTCGCGGCAATTCCGGCCAAGGCGTCACCATCCATCCCGCCGGACGGATCGCCATACCAGGCGTGGAAGCGAAAGAAGCGCAATATCCGCAAGTAATCTTCGCGGATACGGTCGCCGGGATCATCAATGAAGCGCACGCGGCGCGCGGCTAGATCCGTCAGACCGCCCAGCGGATCAACGATCCAACCGTCTGGCTTTGCATAGAGCGCGTTCATCGTGAAATCGCGCCGATGCGCGTCATCCTCAAGCCTGTCGGAAAAGGCAACCACGGCGCGCCGACCGTCCGTTTCGACATCCTTGCGAAAGGTCGTGACCTCCAGCCCCTGCCCCTCGGCCACCACGGTGACAGTGCCATGGTCAATGCCTGTCGGCACTGCGCGCAACCCGGCATCCTTGGCGATTTTTACCACCTGGTCTGGTCGCGCGTCGGTGGACAGATCCAGGTCTGAAATAGCTGCTCCCAAAAGGTCATTGCGCACGCACCCGCCCACAAAATACACCTGATGACCCGCGTTCGCGATCATCTCGCAGACTGCCTGAGCGGCAGGTGTATTGATCCAGTCACCTGTAACGCGGGTCATTGCGGCAGCCTTTCAGCAAGGGCGCGCAACATCCGTGCTGTCGCCCCCCAGATATAATAAGGCCCGAAGGGAACCGTTTCATACAGGCGCATCCGGCCCTGCCACATCCGCCCCTGATGAGCATAATTGGCAAGGTTAGAGACATGTTTGAACGGAACAGCGAAAACTTCCTCGACCTCGCCAATTTCGGCAACGATATCGAACGGCTGAGAGATGAAACCGATCACTGCGGTGACGGAAAATCCGGTTACTGTTTCATGTGGCGGCATCTGTCCAATAAGCTTGACCTGTGTCGGCGGCAGTCCGATCTCCTCATGCGCCTCCCGCAACGCCGCGGCAATGACATCCGCATCGCCCGGATCAACCTTGCCGCCCGGAAAGGCAATCTGGCCGGGATGATGCTTCAGCGCCGAAGATCGTTTGGTCAGGATAAGCTGTAGCTCGCCCCTCTCCTCGATCAACGGAACCAACACACCTGCGGGGCGAAGCTTTCGATTGCCCGGCAGATCTATGTCGGGGGTCAGATCAAAATCCGAACTGCCCGCGCCCGCTCGGGCAACCGCCGTCCGGATATTGTCCAACACATCAGTCACCCGGATCAACCGCATCTTTGCCCAGTGTGGTCGGATCAAGATCGTAATGCGCGCCACAGAACTGGCAATCTGCGGTGACACGTCCGTCATCCGTGGTCATGTGACCAATATCGCGGGCGGAGTAGATTGACAGGCTTTCGCGCACCCGATCTTCCGAACAAGGACAGCCGAAGCTGACGGCTTGCGGGTCAAACACGCGCGGCGCTTCTTCGTGGAACAGGCGCACCAGCAGATCGGTGGGCTGAACGGACGGTCCGACCAGTTCCAATTCTTCCACCGAACTGAGCAGAATATTGGCACGGTTCCAGTTCTCGGCATCATCATCCGAAAGCAGATCCTGCGCGGACAACAATCCACCCTCACCCGAGCCACCTTCGCCCGTCACCTGCGGCGAAGCCTTGGGCATGTGCTGCAACATGACCCCGCCTGCCCGCCAGCTTTCAGTGCCGCCCGTCCAGGTCGACTTCCCGAAGGTCAAGTGAAACCGCGTCGGCAACTGCTCGGACTGGGCAAAATAGGCTTGCGCGCAATCCGACAGCGATTGGCCGGCAATCGGCGTCATCCCGGTATAGGGTTTCTGTTCGCTGCCCTGATGGATCAGAACGGCAAGATACCCCTTGCCAACCTGCGGAAAACCCGGCGCGTTTGGTTCCAACCGGTCTTCGTCGAAGCTGGCATAGGCGCGGATCGTGGCAGGATCGCCTTCTTTTTTAGGCGCATAATAATCGGTGGCAATCAGCCGGGCCGGACCGTCACCACGCACTTGCAGCGACAGTTTCCACTGCATCTTGATGGTCTGCCCAATTAGCGCGGTGAGCATGGCGGCTTCGGCAACCAATGCCTCGATCGCCGGGGGGTAGTTGTGCTGCGATAGAATGGTGTCCAATGTGCCGTCCAGCCGCAACACCCGCCCGCGAATGTCGCTGCGATCCAATTGGAAGGGCAGGATGGTGTCATCCCAGGCGATTTGGGTTCCAAGAGTCATGGGGTTTCCTATCGGCGTTCAGCTTGGCATACCGCGTCTATATGGTGTCGGCAACCGAAGGGAAAAGGGCAGATGCGCAGATTTGGCAAACAGCGGGAACATGGGCGCAAATACGTGCTGCGGCCTGGCGCCTATGCCATTCTCGTTCATGGTCGCGACATGCTGATCACCCATCAGGCCGAGCCGTTCAACGAATTCCAGCTTCCCGGCGGCGGGATTGATCCGGGCGAAACCGGGATTGTGGCGCTGCACCGCGAGGTGATGGAGGAGACGGGATGGAAGATCGCTGCGCCAAAACGGCTGGGGGCGTATCGCCGGTTCAGCTTTATGCCAGAATACGACCTGTGGGCGGAAAAAATTTGTCACATCTTCGCGGCCCGCCCGATCCGGCAGGTCGGCGCGCCGCTGGAGCCAGATCATCAGGCCATTTGGACCGATTTCGATACGGCCTTACGCATCCTATGCAACCAGGGTGATCGCCATTTTGTCCGCCATCACCTGCGGTCAGGTCGGTAAGTGACCATCACGCAAGATAAATCATCCCCCAGATCCTGCCCCCCTGAAAAGGCATCGAGATCCCAGACCAACGCATCGAACAGGGCCTCGTTCGTCAACGCGCTGTTTTTTCTAAGAATATTCGCCAACCCAGCCTCATCCAGCATGGCGCCGGAATTGTCGGTGCATTCGGTAAAGCCGTCGGAATAGAAGATCAACCGCTCACCGGGTAAGAGCGATAGCTGTTGTCGGTCGAACTGAGCATCTGTGATCAGACCAATCGGCATCCCACCTTCCCCGAAAAACCTCACCCGGTTCTGCGTCGACAACCGCACCGCATTTGGGTGGCCGCACTGTGACATCTCGACCGCACCGGTTGTCAGATCGAGATATCCGAACAGCATCGTAAAATAGTGCTCGGACCGCAGATCGTTCAGCAAGAGCTTGTTTAGCTCGTCTGCAACAATCTCGGGCGGGCGGCAGCGATAATCGCCGCTCGGCCCTCGCTCAAGCGCGATATTGTGCGTTGGCGACCCGTCCGAGAAATACGACGCCAGTCGCGCGGTCAGCAATGCGGAAGCGATCCCATGCCCGGACACGTCGATGGAGTAGAACGCAAGCGTGTCGGGGCCGGCCTCAAAAAAACCGACAAGATCGCCACCCACATGGCCGCAAGGTTTCAGCATCAATGACACCTCGGCCGCGCCAAAATCGCGATATTTTTCACGCACCAAAGATTGCTGCATCTTCCGCGCCTCGACAAGGTCACGGTCAAGCGAGTCATAAAGCGCCTGAATTTCATCAAGGGTCGAGGTGACAAGCCGGTTCTTATCCTGCAACTCCCGTTCCATCGACAGGATGCGGCCACCAGCATTGATACGCGCGCGCAACTCGTCCGGGTTGACAGGTTTTGCAAGAAAGTCATCCGCCCCGACGTCCAGCCCCTGCGCGACGGCGCCCTTGTCGGTTTTTGACGTCAGCAGAATGAAATAGACATAGCCCGCAAGCGGCAGCTGGCGAAACGCCGCGCACAGCTCAAGCCCATCCATCCCCGGCATCATCCAATCGCTGAGAATCAGGTCGAAATGCTCACGCCCAAGGATGTCCAACGCCTCGTCACCCGTTCCGGCTTCGGTCACGTCATAGCCTTGTCGGGTCAGGGAAGACGTCAATATGCGGCGCTGCGCCCGGCTGTCATCGACCACCAGAATCCGGCGGACCGGATTTTCAACCACCTGAACAGGTGGCGCAACTGGGGTTGGTTCGTCACAACCTAAATATGCATTTGCGGCGCTCACACTTATGTCCCGGATAGGATTCGCTTTGTCAGAAATGGTTAGCGCCTGTCGTTTAACAGTCATTTAAAGCGAAAATTTTACGTGATCTTCGCGGCTTACGGCTTGTTAACCGCCTGCGGCTAAACTGCCGGAGCGTAGAAGGAGGCCGTAATGATCAATTGGACTCGCGTGAATGAGCTGAAAGCCGAAATCGGGGAAGACGACTTCGCCGAAGTCGCCGTTCTGTTTCTGGAAGAAGTGGAGGAGGTGATATGCCGTCTGAAATCCGCACCGAAACCGGATCTGTTTGAACAGGACATGCATTTTCTGAAAAGCTCGTCTTTGAATCTGGGGTTTGATCAACTGTCAAAACTGTGTGGCGAAGGCGAGCGGGAAGCGGCAGCCGGAAACTATGACGCCGTTCCTCTGGCGCCCGTTTTCCAAACCTATGACGCATCAAAGCAGGCGTTTTTGAGCGGTGATTAGACCACGAACTCGGCGATGGTTTCATCGTTCGTGATGTCGGAATAGACAAAACCGCCCGCGTCCAGCCGGGCATATAGCGTTTCGAAATTTTCGGATCGGCTGGTTTCGATGCCAATCAGAACCGACCCGAAGTTGCGTGCGCTTTTCTTCATGTATTCAAACCGTGCGATATCGTCCTCTGGCCCGAGCGCTTGAAGAAAGTCTCTCAGCGCGCCTGGCCGTTGGGGAAGTCGCAAAAGGAAATATTTTTTTACCCCCGCATATCGCTGACTGCGTTCTTTCACTTCCGGCAAACGTTCGAAATCGAAATTGCCGCCGGACGTCACGCAGACTACGGTTCTGCCTTTCACCTCGGCGCGCAGGTCTTTCAGCGCATCAATTGACAAGGCGCCAGCGGGTTCCAGAACCACACCTTCGACGTTCAACATCTGAAGGATTGTCGAACAGATGCGATCCTCGGGCACCGTCAGAACGTGATCGGCAGGCGTGGCTTTCAGCGCGTCAAAGGTAAGCTGTCCGATTTGCGCGACCGCCGCCCCGTCGACGAAATTGTTAACCCGGTCCAGTTTGACCGGTGCCCCGACGTCCAGAGCTGCGGTCAAACTTGCGGCCCCGGCGGGCTCCACAAACCTGATATCTGTTTGCGATGAAACATCGCGAAAATATCGACTCACGCCCGCCGACAGCCCCCCGCCACCGACCGGCAACACGACCATGTCTGGCGGGCTGCTCAATTGCTCGACAATTTCGGCCGCGACGCTTGCCTGCCCTTCGATCACATCAAGGTCGTCAAAGGGCGACAGGAAATGCCCGCCAGCGTCAGAACAGAACTGCGTCGCCTCGGCCAGCGTGTCGTCGAAATAGTCACCAACAAGGCGGATTTCGACGTTGTCGCCGCCAAAAATGCGCGTCTTGTCAATCTTCTGCTGCGGTGTCGTGACCGGCATGAAGATCACGCCCTTCACATCGAAATGACGACAAACATACGCCACGCCCTGCGCGTGATTTCCAGCCGAAGCGCACACAAATACGCTGGTCTTTGGGCTGCGCGATCGCACCTTGGCCATCGCGTTCAGCGCACCCCGGATTTTGTAGCTGCGCACCGGGCTTAGATCCTCGCGTTTCAGCCAGATATCGGCTTCATACATCTTGGACAGGTGATCGTTGCGCAGCAAGGGCGTTGCGGGAAACAGCGTGCGCATCAGATGTTCGGCGCTGTGTGCTTTGTCTGTGAATTTGGTCATGGCACAGCCTTCGCCTGAAAATCAGAATGGTTCAAGCCCTTGCTGACGGTTCATACCTGCACCACGCTTTTGGGAAGGCTCCTTGCTCTTACCAATAAAAACAGGTAACTGCGCGCAGACGATACGTAGGAGAAAACAATGCCCGCGCCCAAGAAAGTTGTCCTGGCCTATTCCGGAGGTCTTGATACCTCGATCATCCTGAAATGGCTGCAAACCGAGTATGGTTGCGAAGTGATTACCTTCACCGCTGATCTTGGTCAGGGCGAAGAGCTGGAGCCGGCACGCAAGAAGGCCGAGATGCTGGGCATCAAGCCGGAAAACATCCACATCGAAGACCTGCGTGAAGAGTTCGTGCGCGACTATGTGTTTCCCATGTTCCGCGCCAACGCGCAGTATGAAGGTCTGTATCTTCTGGGGACATCCATCGCGCGCCCGCTGATCTCCAAACGCTTGGTTGAGATCGCGGAAGAGCACGGCGCGGATGCCGTCAGCCACGGTGCCACGGGCAAGGGCAACGATCAGGTGCGCTTTGAGCTGGCGGCCTATGCGCTGAACCCGGAAATCAAAGTAATCGCCCCGTGGCGTGAGTGGGATCTTGGCTCGCGCACACGTCTTCTGGAATTTGCCGAGCAGCACCAGATCCCGGTGGCCAAAGACAAACGTGGCGGGGCCCCGTTCTCGGTTGACGCGAACCTTCTGCACACCTCGTCCGAGGGCAAAGTGCTGGAAGATCCCGCCGAGGACGCACCTGATTATGTCTATCAGCGCTCCGTGCATCCAGAAGATGCCCCTGACACACCCGAATTCATCGAAATTGGGTTCGAGAAGGGCGACGCAGTGTCGATCAACGGCGTGGACATGTCCCCCGCAACCGTCCTGACCGAACTGAACGAATATGGCCGCAAGCATGGCATCGGCCGTCTTGATCTGGTTGAAGGCCGTTATGTCGGGATGAAGTCGCGCGGGATTTATGAAACCCCCGGCGGCACCATCCTGCTGGACGCCCATCGCGGGATTGAATCGATCACGATGGACCGAGGCGCGATGCATCTGAAAGACGAACTGATGCCGAAATATGCCGAGCTGATTTATAATGGATACTGGTTCAGCCCCGAGCGCGAGATGCTGCAAGCTGCCATCGACGCCAGCCAGGATCACGTGACCGGCACGGTGCGCATGAAGCTTTACAAGGGGTTGGCCCGCGTTGTGGGTCGCTGGTCTGATCATTCGCTTTATTCCGAAGAGCATGTGACCTTCGAGGAAGACATGGGCGCGTATGACCAGAAAGACGCGGCAGGTTTCATCCAACTGAATGCGCTGCGTCTGAAGCTGATCGCGATGCGTAACCGCCGCTTCAAGTAACCTCGCGCCACGTCACCGTGGACCGAAACTGAACGCCCTCGTATCAAGCGGGGGCGTTTATTTGCTTGGAGACCCGGATGCCATTGACCCCGATTGCCGAAAAGATTGAACGCGGCCTGAAGAAGCGGCCGTTCGACGAAAGCCTCAAGCTGGATTGCGGTGACGATGGTGTCATCATATTGCGCGACGGTGCGGTGTCACGCGACGATACGGACACAGCCTGCACAATTTCGATGACGCGTGATAATCTTGAAAAGCTCATGGCAGGCAAGCTGAACCCGATCAGCGCCTTTGCTATGGGCAAGATCAAAGTGTCTGGCGACGTCTCGATTGCGATGCGTCTGGGCCAATTGCTGAGAGGTTAATCAGAGCCTCTTTCTGCCAGGAACGCAACAACCTCGGCCCGGTTTGGCATCGCGTCCGCCGTGCCGTGGCGCGTGACCTGAATGGCCGACGCCGCCGCACCAAACCGGATCGCGTCAGGGATGGTCATCCCATGATCCAGCGCAGCGACCGTATTTCCGACAAAGCAATCGCCGGCACCGGTTGTATCTACCGGATCGACCTTGAACGCGTCCGCATAGATGTGTTCGCCCGTTGCACCAACCCGCCAGACAGCGCCATTCGCTCCCCGCGTGATTAATAGGTTGGGCACCTCAATATCATCGACCTCAACGCCCAGCGCGCTCGACAGTTGTTCGGCCTCAACCTCGTTCACCACAAGAAGGTCGACGACGGGCAGCATCTGGATTGCGCGAGATGCATCGAAGGGTGCGGCAGAGTAAACAACGAATACGCCACGCGCGCGCGCGATCAGGGCGGCCTCGTATGTCAGGCAGGTTTCGTTTTGCAGAACAAGATAGTCGTCCGGCACAGCCTGGCCCAACGCTTCACCGATTTGAGTGTCTGATATATGTGCATTTGCGCCGGAATAGAGAATGATCAAGTTCTCCCCAGCCGTATCAATACAGATATTGGCGTGCCCTGTGGCTGTGGGGACCGTGGCGACGAGATCAGTATCAACACCCGCGTTGGACAAGCGGGTCTTGCACCATCCGCCTTCCTCTCCAATGGCACCGATATGGTGCACAGGCGCACCCGCAAGCGCGGCGGCGATGGACTGGTTCGCGCCCTTGCCGCCCAGCCCCACACGATAACCCGACGACGCAAGTGTCTCGCCCGGCATCGGCAGGTGGTCCACCTCGTAAAAATGGTCGATATTGATGGATCCCAGATTATAGATTGCCAAGGTGCCCTCCCGTTTTGTGGGTAGCCTATTGCGCTGGACAGTTATCACAAGGGAAAGCTAGGCTGGACTGCGATTACCCCCGATTTATTCGAGGTGGTGAATTTGACTTTCTGCTTGTATTCCATTGTATACCGTTTAAGTGAGCAGGGAACGCGCAAAAAGCCTGGAGATAACCATGACCACCAAGATCCAAGCAACCCTGATTCCCGGCGACGGTATCGGCCCCGAAATCACACAAGCCGTCACTGCCATCCTTGACCATATGGGCAAGCCGTTTGAGTGGGACGTGCAGCAAGCAGGTATGGCCGGCATTGATGCGTCCGGCGACCCGCTGCCGCAAGCAACCATCGACAGCATCCACCGCACCAAACTGGCGCTGAAAGGCCCATTGACCACTCCGGTCGGCGGTGGCTTCAAGTCGATCAACCTGCAACTGCGTCAGGAGTTCGAGTTGTTCGCCAACGTGCGCCCCACCAAGACGATCAAGACCGATGGGCGGTATGACAATATCGATATGGTGATCTTCCGCGAGAACCTTGAAGGCTATTACATCGCCGACGAAGGATACATGGAGCATGATGGCGACCCACAAGGTAAAGTCTATTCCACCGGTTATAACACCAAGCAAGAAGCGCGCCGGATCACACGCGCTGCGTTCGACTATGCCGTCGCCAACGGGCGCAAGAAAGTCTCGATCGTGCACAAGGCCAATATCCTGAAGCTGCTGTCGGGTATGTTTCTGGAAGAGGCGCGCGAGGTCGCGAAAGAATACGAAGGACGCGTGGATTGCGACGAGCGCATCGTGGATGCCTGCGCCATGCAGATGGTGATGTATCCCGAAGCGTTTGACGTGATCGTCACCACCAACCTGTTCGGCGACATCCTGTCCGACCTGGCCGCCGGTCTGGTTGGCGGGTTGGGGCTGGCCCCCGGAGCCAATATCGGTAAAGACGCCGCGATTTTCGAGGCCGTCCACGGCTCCGCCCCCGACATTGCCGGTCAGCAGAAAGCCAACCCCTGCGCCTTCCTGATGGCGGCGGGCCTGATGCTGGAACATGTTGGCCTGAACGACGAAGCGGGCCGCCTGAAAAAGGCTGTGATAGAGACTGTTCAAGCCAAAGACCGCGTCACCCCAGATCTGGGTGGCACCGGCAATACCATGTCGATTGCCGACGCGATCATGGACCGGCTGTAGCGTTTCCAATCACGCAAATGGGCGCGTGGTCTGATCTTCGATCCCATTTGTGGCAACTGTTAGCGCCCCACCCTTTTTTTCTGCATCAATCTTGTGTATGTGGGTGGGGAAATTTCACCTTTCACCGGTTGGGGCGTTGGCCCTTCGGTGAAACTCTCCGCGAAAAATGAGGTGTCCTGACATGACCGATACATCGCAACCTGACATTCTGTATACCATTGTAGACGAAGCGCCCGAGCTGGCCAGCGCTTCGTTTCTGCCAATCATCAAGCGTTTTGCGTCCGCAGCGGGTGTGACTGTTGGCACCAAAGACATTTCGCTTGCCGCGCGCATCATCGCGACTTTCCCGGAAAACCTGACCGAAGATCAACGCCAACCCGACGATCTGGCCGAGCTTGGCAAGCTGGTGAAAACGCCTGATGCCAACGTCATCAAGCTGCCCAACATCTCGGCGTCGGTGCCGCAACTTGTGGCCGCGGTGGAAGAGCTTCAGGCGCAGGGCTACAAACTGCCAGACTATCCCGAAGAACCCAGGACCGACGAAGAGAAAGCCATCCGCGCCCGTTACGACGCAATCAAGGGTTCGGCGGTGAACCCGGTTCTGCGCGAAGGCAATTCCGACCGTCGCGCAGCCAAGGCCGTAAAGAACTTCGCCCAGAAAAACCCGCATTCGATGGGTGATTGGTCGTCAGACAGCAAGACCAAGGTCTCGTCCATGCCCGGCAATGATTTCTATGCGAACGAGAAGTCCGCGACCATCACCGCGACGCAAGCCGGTGATGCAAAGATCGAATTTGTTGGCAAAGACGGAAGCGTTACCGTTCTGAAAGACGGCTGGACGCTGGACGAAGGCACAATTGCAGACGCCACGTTCATGTCGGCCCGCGCGCTGGGTTCATTCCTTGCCGACGCCATTGCAGACACCAAAAAAGATGGCACCATGTTCTCGCTTCACATGAAAGCGACGATGATGAAGGTCTCGGACCCGATTATCTTTGGTCACGCCGTCAAGGCCTGGCTTGCACCCGTGTTCGACAAGTTTGGCGGTAGGTTAGAGGCGCTGGGCGTCAACCCGAACTCCGGTATGGGCGACTTGCTGGAACGCGTCGAAAACGACGCCGAAATCATGGCCGCGATCAAGGCTGTAACTGCTGAACGGCCAGCGATATATATGGTCGATTCGGACAAGGGCATCACCAACCTGCATGTGCCATCGGACGTGATCATCGACGCCTCGATGCCCGCCGTGATCCGCGCAGGCGGCAAGGGCTGGGACGCGGCAGGCAAAAAGGGCGACACCAACTGCGTGATCCCTGACCGGTGTTATGCAACCGTCTATGACGAAGCGATCAACTTTTTCAAAGAGAACGGGAAGTTGGATGTCACCACCGCCGGCGCCGTCGCAAATGTGGGTCTAATGGCGCAGAAAGCCGAAGAATATGGCTCGCACCCCACAACGTTCGAAGCCCCCGCAGACGGCATCATTCGCATTGTTCTGGCCAACGGTGACACCCTGCATTCGCACAATGTCGAAGCCGGAGATATCTGGCGCGCCTGCACCGTCAAGAAAGCGCCGATTGAAAACTGGATCGAGCTTGCGATGGACCGCCAACGCCTGACCGGGTCTGAATCGATCTTCTGGCTGGATGCAAACCGCGCCCATGACGCCGAGCTGATCAAATACGTCGAACCCGCGCTGAAAACAGCCGGGGTCGCCGATAAGTTCCAGATCATGGCACCGCGCAAAGCGACCCGCCAATCGCTGGAAACCATCACCGCGGGCAAGGATTCGATCGCCATCACAGGCAACGTTCTGCGTGACTATCTGACCGACCTGTTCCCGATTTTGGAGCTTGGCACCTCGGCCAAGATGCTGTCGATCGTGAAGCTGATGCAGGGCGGCGGGCTGTTTGAAACCGGTGCGGGCGGATCTGCCCCCAAACACGTTCAGCAACTGGTCGAAGAAAACCATCTGCGTTGGGATTCAATGGGTGAATTCTGCGCACTGGGCGAAAGCCTGAACTTCCTGGCCGATGCGAAAGGCAACGCCAAGGCGGGTGTTCTGGGTCGTGCAGCCGAAGATGCCACACAGGGCATTCTGGACAACAACCGCTCGCCGTCGCGCAAGGTGGGCGAGCCGGACAACCGCGACAGCCACTATTGGTTTGCCCGCTACTGGGCCGAGGCGCTGGCGGCGCAAACCGACGATGCTGAAATCGCGGCGGAGTTTGCCCCCATCGCAAAAGCTTTGGCCGACGGCGAACAGGCAATTTTGACCGAGCTTGCTGCGGTTCAGGGTCCGGCCGCCGATATCGGTGGCTATTACCACCCGAGCGTTGAGAAAAAGGCGAAAGTGATGCGGCCCAGCGCCACGCTGAACGCCATCATCGGTTAACCTTCTGCGCTGCAAAGCCAGAACACTCCGTCATATCTTGGCGGGGTGTTCTTATTTGCGCTGGGATTCCTGGGTCAACACATTGGCGCGGAGCAATTCATCACGCGCGGGAAACCAGATGGATCGGTTCGGGCTGTTATAGATGCGCGCGGCGAATTCATCGCTGACCCCCTGCTGCACGAAGAACAACCGGTCACGCTCTTGTTCTTCTGCGATGTCGAACTGGGGCAGCTTTGCCGCGTCCATCAGCGCATAGCCATGAAAGCCCAGCTGCGCATCTGGATCAGCGGTTCGCGTTGCCCCGGCGATAAACACGATTGTGCAGGCCGAGCTACAATTTTCTTCGACATGTGTGTCTAGCTTGGCTGAAGTGATCAGCTTTGCCAGCCCGCGTGCCTCAAAGATATTGCCGCCTGAACTGTCCAGATAAACGGTAGAAGGCCCGGCGTTTTCCGCCAGAATCGCCGCCATCCGCTTCGTGACCCCATGTGTCAGATCGCCCTTAAACGTCACCGCGCTGCGGGCATCATCCACGGTCAGCACATATTGCGCGGCGCGCATCCGTTCCATTTTGGCGGAATAAAGTTCTTCCGCTGGCGGCGCATTGGCGGCCAGCACCAGACCCCACCACTGTGACAGCATGACCGCGACCGCCACGATCAACGCGACCATTCCGCCCCACAACGGCAGCATCGAACTGGACCCTGACAGGTTGTGCTCTGCCGCACGAAAGTAACCGACAGACTGCCAGATCATCACGATCAAATCGGCCGCGACTGCGGCAAACAGGAAGATTTTGGGTAAGGGCTGCGCCCAGGTCAACAACGCAAGACCACCGTAGGCACCCAGGCGCAACAGAACACCATTGACCCAGAACGAGCGGTTCAGGGGCTGCTGTCCACGCCAATGAGTTTTAACATATCCCATGCCCCACGATAAAGGCATGAGACAATTCCGGTCAAACGGCTGAGGTTATCTCTCGCCCAACCGCGCCGCCGCCAAGACCGCCATGTTCAGAATGTCGTTCGAGGTGGAATTGGTCGAGCAAATCTGGATCGGTTGATCAATGCCTGACAGGATCGGGCCAATCACTGTCGCACCCGCCAACTCCTGCATCATCTTGACCGAGATTGACGCCGAATGCCGCGCGGGCACCACCAGCACGTTGGCGGGACCCGACAGACGACAGAACGGGTAATGCGCCATCACGTCTGCGTTCAGGGCGACATCGACGGTCATTTCGCCATCGAACTCAAAATCGACCCCGCGCGCTTCCAGAATGGCGGGGGCTTCGTGCATTTTCTCGGCCCGCTCGGACTTGGGATAGCCAAAGGTCGAGAAGCTGACAAAGGCCACCCGCGGCTCAAGCCCAAGACCGCGCGCGACGGCCGCGGCGCGCACGGCGATATTGGCCAGGTCCTCGGTCTCGGGCCATTCATGCACCAGCGTATCGGCAATCAGGACGATCCGCCCTTTGTGCAGCAAGGCGGTGACACCTACGGCTCCGTCCGTCGCGCGGGCGTCAAAGACATGGTTGATCCGGTCCAGAATATAGGCCGATTTGCGCGTCGCCCCGGTGATCAGCCCGTCCCCATGCCCATGCGCCAGCATCAGTCCCGCAAAGACATGCCGGTCGCGAGCCGCCAACCGGTTGATGTCGTGGCGATCAAAACCATTGCGTTGCAGCCGCTCATACAAGAACTCTTTGTATTGAGGCATTTGATCTGTGTTCGCCGCGTTCACCACGTGCAGCTCGCGCACCGCATCGCCCAGCCCTTCAGCTTCCAGCTTGGCTTTCACATCCTCTTCGCGACCAACCACAAGGGCACGACCATAGCCATTGCGCTGATACTGAACCGCAGCCCGCAACACCTGCGGCGTATCACCTTCGGCAAAGATCATGGTGGCCTGATTCTTACGCGCCCGTGCCGTGATCCCGCGCAGGATCGAGGCGGTCGGATCCATCCGTGCCTTCAGGCTTTGTTCATAGCCATCCATGTCGATGATCGGACGACGCGCAACGCCCGTGACCATCCCGGCCCGCGCCACAGCCGGCGGCACAACATAAATCAAGCGCGGATCAAAGGGCGTCGGGATGATGTAATCGCGCCCGAAAGTCAGCTTCTTGCCGTAAGCCATCGCGACCTCGTCCGGCACATCCTCGCGCGCCAGTTCGGCAAGCGCACGGGCGCAGGCGATCTTCATCTCGTCATTGATCGCGCGGGCGTTGATGTCCAGCGCCCCACGAAACAGATAGGGAAAACCCAACACGTTGTTCACCTGGTTGGGATAGTCCGACCGTCCGGTGGCGACAATGGCATCATTGCGCACCTCATGCGCTTCTTCCGGCGTGATCTCCGGGTCCGGGTTGGCCATCGCGAATATCACCGGGTTGTCGGCCATCGAGGCGACCATGCCCTGCGTCACCGCCCCCTTGACCGACACGCCCAAAAACACATCCGCGCCCTTCATCGCCTCTTCCAGCGTGCGCAGGTCGGTATTGGCGGCGTGGGCGGATTTCCATTGGTTCATGCCATCCTTGCGACCCTGATAGATGACGCCTTTCGTGTCGCAAACGATGCAATTGTCATGCTTGGCGCCCATGGCCTTGATCAGTTCAATGCAGGCAATCCCGGCGGCACCCGCGCCGTTCAAAACGATCCGGCAATCCTCGATCTTCTTGCCGGACAGATGCAGCGCGTTCATCAACCCCGCCGCACAGATCACCGCCGTGCCGTGTTGGTCATCGTGAAAGACCGGAATGTCCATTTCCTCTTTCAATCGTTGCTCGATGATGAAGCATTCCGGTGCCTTGATATCTTCAAGATTGATGCCGCCAAAAGTCGGCCCCATGAGTTTGACCGCGTCGATGAAGGCCTCGGGATCTTCGGTATCCAGCTCGATATCGATCGAGTTCACGTCGGCGAACCGCTTGAACAGCACCGCCTTGCCTTCCATCACAGGTTTTGACGCCAAGGCACCAAGATTGCCCAGCCCCAGAACCGCCGTCCCATTCGAAATCACCGCGACAAGGTTGCCTTTGTTCGTATAGTCATAAGCCGTCTGAGGATCGGCCGCGATGGCTTCGCATGGCACGGCCACACCGGGGCTATAGGCCAAAGACAGATCGCGCTGGGTCGTCATGGGGACCGAGGGGGTGACTTCGAATTTGCCCGGCATGGGGTCCAAATGGAAGGCAAGCGCCTCTTCCGACGTGATCTTGGCTTTGGGCATGAATTACGGCCTTTTTGAAGTGGTTGGAACGCCCAACCCATACAAGGGGTGAGCGGCGGCCTCAACCGCAATTCAAGCAATGTTATTTCGTTTGAAGCCAGATTGTTGCAATTTATAGAAACCAAGGAAGGGTTGGACAGCAATAACCCGAATGTTAGCGCCATCTTGGCCCCCCATCCTCACCACTTCGGTTCCCGCGTGCCTTTTTCTTGCAGCCAGCCTATACCTGCTTCAACGGACAAGAGGTTTCACGTGGTTCAAAAGATTCTGCTGACAGGCGGCGCCGGGTTCATCGGGTCGCACACATATGTCGCCCTGAAGGCCGCAGGGTATGAGGCCGTCATCCTCGACAATTTCTCGAACGCGCGCCAAGACGTGATTGACCGGCTTGAGATCATCACCGGCGCACCCGTCGAACATGTGGTCGGCGACGTTATGGACGGCGCGTTGCTGGACCGCATCTTTTCCGAACACGCTATACAGGCCGTCATCCATTTCGCCGCGCTGAAGGCTGTGGGGGAAAGCGTTGACAAGCCGCTGGACTATCTGAACACGAACATTGTTGGGCTTTATTCCCTGCTGGGCGCAATGCAGCGGGCCGAATTATTCTCGTTGGTCTTTTCGTCGTCAGCGACGGTGTATGGTGAGCCTGCCCGCCTTCCGGTCGACGAGACCGCGCCGCGCAGCTTCAACAACCCCTATGGCTTCACGAAGCTGGTCTGCGAACAATCGCTGGAACAGATTGCCGCATCGGATGACCGCTGGGCGTTTGGCGTTCTTCGATACTTCAACCCGGTCGGCGCGCATGAAACCGGGTTGATTGGCGAAGATCCCAACGACATTCCGAACAACCTGGTGCCCTATATTGCAAAGGTCGCCACCGGCGAACTGGAGCAGCTTTCGATCTGGGGCGACGACTATGACACGCCCGACGGCACCGGTGTTCGCGACTATATCCATGTGATGGACCTGGCGCGCGGCCATGTGCAGTCGCTGGATGCGCTGCTGGCATCGGGCACGGGCCATGTGGTGAACCTTGGCACCGGCACCGGTTATTCCGTGCTGGACGTTCTGCGCGCCTACGAGCGCGCCGCCGGTCGTACACTGCGTTACCGCATAGCCCCGCGCCGCGCCGGGGATGTCGCTTGCGTCTATGGTGATACGCAGCTGGCCGAGCAAACCCTGGGTTTCAAGGCGGAATTGGATCTGGATGAGATGTGCGCCTCAAGCTGGAACTGGGTCTCGCGCCGCAAAAACACCTGATGCCCCTTTCGTCCGGGAAGTGAAGGCCATAGTCTGGCGCAAACCGGAACACGGGGGACCGAAGGTGAGCGACAAGACGGCCAAAGTGACGCCGATGATGGCGCAATTTCTTGAGATCAAGAATGGCTATCCCGACGCCCTTTTGTTCTATCGCATGGGCGATTTTTACGAACTGTTCTTCGACGACGCCGTTGCCGCCGCCGCCGCACTGGACATCGCCCTGACCAAGCGGGGTAAACATCTGGGTGACGACATCCCGATGTGCGGTGTGCCTGTTCATTCCGCCGAAGGCTATCTGCTGACACTGATCCGCAAAGGGTTTCGGGTCGCCGTTTGCGAACAGATGGAGGACCCCGCCGAAGCCAAGAAGCGCGGATCGAAATCCGTGGTGAGGCGCGACGTCGTTCGGCTGGTCACACCCGGCACCTTGACCGAGGAAAGTCTGCTGGACGCCCGCCGCCACAACTTCCTGGCTGCCTATAACGAAGTGCGCGATGACGCCGCGCTGGCGTGGGTCGATATCTCGACCGGGGCGTTTCGCGTAATGCCATCCAATCGAACGCGGCTGTCCCCCGAACTGGCGCGCTTAGCGCCGCGCGAATTGGTGGTCTGCGACGATCTCAGCGCGGAATTGGGTGAATTAGTCTCTGAGTCCGGCGCAGACGGCACCGATTTAGGGCGGGCAGCATTTGACAGCGCCAGCGGGGAAAAGCGCCTGCTGGATCTGTTCAAGGTCGGGTCTCTGGACGCCTTTGGCACATTCTCTCGTGCCGAAATGGGCGCGATGGGTGCCATCGTCGAATACCTCGACATTACGCAGAAAGGGAAGCTGCCGCTGCTGCGCCCTCCGGTGCGCGAAATGGCACATGGCACGATGCAAATCGACGCCGCCACCCGGCGCAATCTGGAGCTGACCCACAGCTTGTCCGGTGGGCGGGACGGGTCGCTGCTGTCCGTGATCGACCGGACTGCGACGGCGGGTGGCGGGCGGTTGCTCGAACGGCGACTGTCCAGCCCCTCTTGCGATCAGGCGGAAATCCGTGCGCGGCTGGATGGCGTGACGTTTTTCAAAGAGGCGTCCCGGTTGACCGAAGATGTCCGGGCTGCGCTGCGCAAAGTGCCCGACATCGACCGCGCCTTGTCACGCCTTGGTCTGGATCGCGGCGGCCCGCGCGATCTGGCTGCCATTCGCAGCGGGATCGCCGCGGCGGAAGACATCGCCACAATGCTTTCTGATCGGGATTTGCCCGACAATCTTTCCGACGCCGCAAGCGCGTTGACCGGGCATGACGCCCTGTCTCACCTGCTGGATGAGGCGCTGGTTGCCGAGCCGCCCCTTCTGGCCCGCGATGGCGGGTTTATCGCACCGGGCTATGACGCTGATCTGGACGAAGCGCGCCAGCTTCGCGACGAGGGGCGCGGCGTGATCGCCGGTATGCAAGCCCAATATGCGGACCATACCGGCATCAGTAGCCTGAAAATCAAACACAACAACGTGTTGGGTTATTTCATCGAAACAACCGCCACCCACGCGCAGAAGATGCTTGGCGCTCCGCTGTCAGAACACTACATCCACCGACAGACCACGGCCAATGTGGTGCGGTTTACCACGGTTGCGCTCAGCGATATGGAAACCAAGATTTTGAATGCGGGCAATCGGGCATTGGAGATCGAAAAGCGTCTCTATTCCACCTTGGTTGCGGAAGTTTTGACCCAGGCCGCCGAGATTGCGAACACCGCCCGCGCCTTGGCTGAACTGGATGTGGCCGCAGGTTTTGCAACGCTCGCCCGATCCGAAAACTGGACCGCCCCGACAGTAGATGAAAGTCGCGTTTTCGACGTGCAGGCCGGGCGTCACCCCGTGGTCGAAGCTGCGTTGAAGCGGTCGGGTGATCCATTTGTCGCCAATGATTGTCGTTTGTCCAACGGAGAGCGCGATGCCGATATCTGGCTGCTGACCGGTCCCAACATGGCCGGTAAATCAACCTTTCTGCGGCAGAACGCATTGATCGCCCTGCTGGCGCAAAGCGGCAGTTATGTGCCTGCGAAGTCTGCCCATATCGGCATTGTGTCACAATTGTTCAGCCGCGTGGGGGCGTCGGATGATCTGGCGCGGGGCCGGTCCACCTTCATGGTTGAAATGGTCGAAACCGCTGCGATCTTGAACCAAGCAAACGACCGGGCATTGGTGATCCTGGATGAAATCGGACGCGGCACCGCGACCTATGACGGGTTGTCGATTGCCTGGGCCACACTTGAGCACTTGCACGATGTAAACCAGTGTCGCGCCCTGTTCGCCACGCATTATCACGAAATGACACAGCTTGCCGCCAAGCTGGACGGTGTGGAAAACGCCACGATTGCCGTGAAGGAATGGGAAGGCGACGTCATCTTTCTGCACGAAGTGCACAAAGGCGCGGCGGACCGCTCCTATGGGGTTCAAGTCGCCAAGCTGGCGGGACTGCCCGACAGCGTGATTGCCCGCGCCAACACGGTTCTGGAAGCGCTGGAAAAAGGCGAGCGTGAAGGCACCGGGCAAAAGGCCTTGATAGATGACCTTCCGCTGTTCGCCGCCATGCCCGCCCCGAAGCAGACCGCCGCAAGCGGCCCGTCAGAGATCGAGCAGGCTCTGGCCGATATTCAGCCCGACAGCTTAAGCCCGATCGAGGCGCTGAACCTTCTGTATCAGCTTCGGGAAAAGCTGGAAACCTGACGAAAAACGCCCCAGGTTCGGGGCGTTTCTTCAATTCTGTATTCTGGGTAATTTACTTCGGAGTTGACGAAACGCCCACCTGCGCGGGCCGTAGCAGCCGATCATGCAGCATGAAGCCTTCGCCCATTACCTGAATAATATCGCCGGCCTTGGAACCGGGCACGGGGGCTTCGAACATCGCCTCATGCACTTCGGGGTCGAACCTGTCGCCAATCTCGGGCGACAAAAGACGGATCCCGTGCTTCTCGAAGATGTTCAGAAGCGACCGCATTGTCAGTTCGACACCTTCGACCAGCGCTTTCGCACCGTCGCCCGCATCTTCCGCAGCTTCCAGCGCACGTTTCATGTTGTCATAAACCGGCAGCATATCGCGTGCCAGCTTTGACCCGCCGTATTGCTCGGCCTCACGGCGGTCACGCTCGCCACGTTTGCGCGTGTTTTCGGCATCCGCCAGCGCCCGCATGAACCGATCCTTGAATTCATCCCGTTCGGCGCGCAAGGCGGCCAATTCATCGACCGGCTCTTCCTCGGTCAAATCAATCTCTACTTCCTCGGTCATCAGCTCTTCGATTGCCGTTTCCAAGTTCTCTACTGCGTCGTTCTTTGCGTCAGCCATCTCTTCGCCTTTACCTTCGATCCGAGATCATCTTGCCGATCAATTGCGCGGTGTAATCGACGATGGGCACGATCCGCCCATAGTTCAATCGCGTGGGCCCGATGACCCCGACCGCACCAATGATCTTTCGATCAGCGTTCATATATGGGGAAACCACCAAAGAGGAACCCGAAAGTGAGAAAAGTTTGTTCTCGGACCCAATAAAAATGCGCACACCCTCGCCTTGATCGGCCAATTCAAGGAATTCCGCGATATCACGCTTGCGTTCAAGGTCGTCAAACAGCGTTTTGATCTTCTCAAGATCGGCGGCTTCCGCATCTTCCGCCAACAGATTCGACCGTCCGCGCACGATCAACCGCTCGTAAGGCTGGCCTTCGTTTTCCCACAACGCCGCACCGCTTTCGACCAGATCCTGTGTAAGAACGTCCAGCTCCTGCCGCCGCTTCTTGATCTCACGGGTCACGATGGTTTGAAGTTCTGAAATTGTGCGGCCCTCGGCCAGCGCATTCAGGAAGTTCGCAGCCTCGCGCATCGACGCTGGCGTTTGCCCGGCGGGGGGCGTGAACACACGGTTTTCCACGTGACCATCGGCGAACACAAGAACCACCAAAGCCCGGTCCGCACCCAAAGACACAAACTCGATATGTTTGATCGGCGCTTCGTGCTTCGGGGTCAGCACCAGGCTGGCCCCGGCGGTGATCCCCGACAGCGCAGACCCCACACGATCCATCATCGTGTTGATATTGTTATCTGTTTTACCGACGGTTTCATCTATCTTCTGACGATCCCCCTGATCCAGATTGGAAACCTCCAACAGCCCGTCGACAAACATGCGCAAGCCAAGCTCGGTCGGAATGCGCCCGGCTGAAACATGCGGGCTGTCCAGCAAACCCATAAATTCCAAGTCCTGCATCACATTGCGGATGGTTGCGGCACTGACCTTTTCCGTCAGCGACCGGGTCAGCGTGCGTGACCCCACAGGCGTGCCCGTGCTCAAGTAGCTTTCAACGACACTTCGAAACACCTCGCGCGAACGGGCGTTCATGTCATTCATCAGTTCATGACGGTCTTCCATACGCAATCGCCTTGCCTTTTCGCCAGAGCCATGGGTATCACGCCTTTGAACATGAAACAAAGGGGGAAGCCCATGCGCCCGTCAGGTCGGAATCTAGATCAAATGCGCCCGATTTCAATTGAGACCGGAGTAACAAAGCATGCAGAGGGGTCTTGTATGATCAAAGTGGGCGACACGCATGTGTTGTGCACCGCCTCGCTTGAAGAACGCGTGCCGCCATTTTTGCGCAATTCCGGCAAGGGTTGGCTGACGGCAGAATATGGGATGTTGCCCCGCTCCACCGGGTCTCGGATGCGCCGCGAGGCTGCGTCGGGCAAGCAAGGCGGGCGCACTGTTGAAATTCAACGCCTGATCGGGCGGTCGCTGCGTGCTGGCATAGACCTTGTGGCGCTTGGTGAACGCCAGATCACCGTGGATTGCGATGTCATTCAAGCCGATGGTGGCACGCGTTGTGCGGCGATCACCGGTGGTTGGGTGGCCCTGCGTCTGGCGGTGAACAAGCTGCTGAAGGCCAAAGACATCACCACCGACCCGCTGATGGATCCAGTCGCCGCCGTGTCGTGTGGTATCTATGCCGGTCAGCCGGTGCTTGATCTGGATTACCCCGAAGATTCAGAAGCCGGCGTGGATGGCAATTTCGTGCTGTGCGGTCCGAAGCTGATCGAGGTGCAGATGTCCGCCGAAGGATCCACTTTCACGCGCGATCAGATGAACGAACTGATGGATCTTGCCGACAAAGGCGTATCCGAGCTTGTGGCCGCTCAGCTGGAGGCAACGGGCTAATGCGCAAGTTCACGGGCACGGAATTGGTCATCGCGACCCATAACGACGGAAAGTTGCGCGAGATTTCTGCTTTGTTAGAGCCTTTCGGGGTCGCGGTGACGTCTGCGGGCGCTCTCGGCTTGGAAGAACCCGAGGAAACCGAAGACACCTTCGTCGGGAACGCCCGGATCAAGGCGCATTTCGCCGCAAACGCCGCTGGCCTGCCCGCGCTGTCCGATGACAGTGGCATCATGGTGGATGCACTGGACGGCGCGCCTGGCGTTTATACCGCAGATTGGGCCGAAACCCCCAATGGCCGTGATTTCCCGGCGGCAATGGAAAAGACATGGGCGCTGCTGGACGAGAAAAACGCGCCTCACCCACGCAAAGCGCAGTTTTGCTGCACCCTTTGTCTGGCCTGGCCTGATGGACATGACGAGGTCTTCGAAGGCAGGGTTGATGGATCGCTCACTTGGCCCATGCGCGGTGATAAGGGTTTTGGATACGATCCGATCTTCATCCCGGATGGCCATGACATCACGTTCGGCGAAATGGCCCCCGCAAAAAAGCATCAGATGAGTCACCGCGCCGACGCTTTCGCCAAACTGGTGCGGGGCGCCTTTGCTTGAGAATTGGCAGATCGGTGGCTTCGGGCTTTACGTCCACTGGCCCTTCTGCCAATCCAAATGCCCCTATTGCGATTTCAACAGCCACGTCGTCGCATCAATTGACCACGATGCCTGGCTTGAGGCTTATGTCGCGGAAATCGACCGCTATGCATCCGAAACGCCGGATCGTGTGCTCGGCTCGATTTATTTTGGTGGCGGCACCCCAAGCCTGATGGCCCCCGCAACGGTCGGCGCGATTATTGAGCGTGCCGCGCAACACTGGACCTTCGCCAACGACATTGAGATCACGTTGGAAGCCAACCCCGGCTCGATCGAAGCACAGAATTTCGCAGGTTACAGAGCAGTGGGCGTCAATCGGATCTCCATTGGTATTCAGGCGCTGAACGATCCGGATCTGAAGCGGCTGGGAAGGCTGCATTCGGTCAACGAGGCAAAAAAGGCTCTAACCTTGGCGAAATCGCTGTTTGACCGGGTCAGTTTCGACCTGATCTATGCGCGACAGGATCAGACGCTGTCCGCCTGGCAAGCCGAGCTTGAGGAAGCTCTGGATTACGACCCCGATCACCTGTCCCTGTATCAACTGACCGTCGAGCCGGGAACAGCTTTTGGCGCGCGATTTGAGGCGGGAAAACTGCGCGGATTGCCCGAAGAAGATCTGGCGACCGACATGTATTTCCTGACGCAATCGCTGTGTGACGCCGCCGGACTGCCCGCCTACGAAGTATCGAACCACGCCAAGCCAGGACAGGAAAGCCAGCACAATCGCATTTACTGGCGATCTGGGGATTGGGTGGGTATCGGTCCCGGTGCGCATGGACGACTGACTTTGGGCGGCGCGCGGTTTGCCACTGAAACGGCGCTGGCCCCGGCAAGATGGTTGTCGGCGGCAACGTCGGGTCAGGGCGAAAGCCAGCGCGCCACCCTGCCCCGCGATGAACAGATCACCGAGTTTTTATTGATGGGGCTTCGCACCACGGAAGGTTTAGACCTTCATCGCCTTGATAGGCAACTCGGCTTCACGTTAGATTCAAACAAGATCAACGAGTTAAGCGATCTTGGCTTGATCCTCGTCAAAGGCCACAGCTTGCTGGCAACCAACAAGGGCCTCCCGGTATTGAATGGTATTCTTCGCGAATTGATTCCCGGCTAGGACGACAGTTTTCCGCACAGCGTATCCAGATCGTCTAGCGAGGCGTAACGCACCGAAACGGTTCCGCTCTCCCCACCTGCTGCGTGATCAATCTGAACGTTCATTCCCAGGGCGGCGGACAAGTCACCCTCAAGCGCACGGGTGTCCGCATCTTTCTCGGCCTTTTGGCGCGGTGGTCTCGATGCGTTTGGCTTCGGTGATTTCGCCAGAGCCTCGGCGGCTCGCACCGACAAACCCTTTGCGATGATCTGGCGTGCCAATTCAACCGGGTTGTCTGCCGTTACCAAGGTGCGTGCATGTCCGGCGCTTAGCTTCCCATCTCTCACAAAATCCTGCACTTCGTCAGGCAGGTTCAGCAACCGCAGCAGGTTCGCGATGTGGCTGCGGCTTTTGCCAAGCGCTTCCGAGACTTTTTCTTGCGTATGGCCAAACCGATTCATCAGGTCACGATAGCCCGCGGCCTCTTCAATGGCGTTCAGGTCTGCGCGCTGGATGTTTTCAATGATCGCGACTTCCAACGCCTCGGTATCGCTATATTCTCTAACGATAACAGGTAGTTCGTGAAGTTGCGCCATTTGCGACGCCCGCCAGCGCCGCTCGCCGGCGACGATCTCGTACTCGCCGTCCGCACCAGGCTTGGGGCGGACGATCAAAGGCTGGATCACGCCCTTTTCGCGGATGGA
This sequence comes from Aliiroseovarius sp. B-4, assembly GCF_056857795.1. Taxonomy (NCBI): domain Bacteria; kingdom Pseudomonadati; phylum Pseudomonadota; class Alphaproteobacteria; order Rhodobacterales; family Paracoccaceae; genus Aliiroseovarius; species Aliiroseovarius sp. B-4. The sequence goes on along the minus strand of NZ_JBSXNV010000039.1, from coordinate 324,383 downwards.
TGCGGCCAAATCATTCAGCTGCTCTTCAGTGAACTGACGCCGGGGCTGTTCTGGGTTGGGCGTAATTTTCTCCACCGGCACAACAAGATCGGCGCGCCGCGGGGATTGCGTGCTTGGCGTTTCTTCGGTTGTGACATCGGCCATCAGCGCAGACAGACCGCGACCCAGACCACGTTGTTTTTGGTTCCTGCTCATCTCAGCCTCTTCTGTTGCGTATGGACAGTTCGGATGCCAAATCGCGGTAAGCCTGACTGCCCTTCGACATGGGATCATACATCAGAACCGGCAACGCGAAAGACGGCGCTTCGCTGACCCGAACATTGCGCGGGATCATGGTGTCGAACACAAGCTCTCCCAGATTGTCGCGGGCATCTGCCTCTACCTGGCGGGACAGGTTGTTTCGAGTGTCGAACATGGTCAGCACGATCCCCTCGATCCGGAGGTTGGAATTGGCCGTCTGGCGCACCTCACGAATGGTCAGCATCAGTTGTGAAAGACCTTCCAGCGCAAAAAATTCACTTTGCAATGGGATCAGAACGCTGTCTGCGGCCACCAGCGCATTGACCGTCAGAAGGTTGAGCGACGGCGGACAGTCAATCAGGATATAGTCCAGACCCAGCTGGCTTAAACCCGTCGCGCGCACCGCGTCATGTAACAGGTGGCTGCGTTTTTCATTCGACACCAGCTCAATATCCGCCGAGGACAAATCAGTGGTTGCAGGCGCGATAAACAGGTTCTCGACATCGGTCTCTTGCAGGACGTCCGTCAACAGCGCCTCTTCCAGCAATAGGTCATATGTTGTGAGCTTCCGATCCGCGACCTCAACACCTAGTCCAGTTGAGGCATTTCCTTGCGGATCAAGGTCGATCAAAAGCACTTTGCTTCCTGTCTCGGCCAGCGCGGCACCCAGGTTGATTGTGGTCGTTGTTTTGCCCACACCGCCTTTTTGATTTGTGATCGCGATGATCTTCGGGCCATGGCCATTGATAATATCAGGCACGTTCTAGATCTCCGATTTTCAAAACAACGGCGTTCGGGTTGGTCTTGCTGGGATATGTATCAAGTTCAAACTGCCATTTTTCAAGCGCTTCTTCGACCTCAGCGCGGTAATTTTCCCCTTTCAGGAAAACCCCCACCCCGCCCGGCTTCAAGTGCCGATCCGCATAGCCCAAAAGATCGGCCAGCGACGCCAACGCCCGGGCTGACACCACATCCGCCCCTGATGGCGCAACCGCCTCGATTCGTTCAGAGATTATGGAAGCCTTAACACCGGTTTCGCGCACGACCGTTCGCAGAAACGTGGCCTTGCGCATATCGCTTTCGATGCAGATCGTGTTTCGGTCAGGATCGCGTTCATGGGCCAAAATGGCAACAATCAGCCCCGGAAAACCTCCGCCCGCGCCCATATCGCACCACTTCCCCACTTCTTTCGGCGACAAATCGAATATCTGCGCGGAATCCTGAAAGTGGCGGGTCCACAAGGATGACAGCGTTGACGGGGCGACAAGATTTATCGCGGGATTCCATTTTTCCAGCAGGGCCGCATAGGTCTTCAACCGATCCATTGTTTCACGTGAAACATCAAGCCCCGCAAGCGCGCTCTGATCCGTCATGCCGACCGCTTTCGGCCTGCGCGACGCAATCTGGCCAATATCAAGGTCAGCGCGGCAGGTGTCATCCCCTCGACGCGGCTCGCTTGGGCAAGCGTTCTGGGGCGCGCAAGCGTTAGTTTGCTGGCCAATTCATTCGAAAGCCCTTCGAGGTCCTCATACAGAAAATCATCGGGGATGCGGTGTGCTTCGTCACGCTGCAACGCCTCCACATCGCGTGCCTGACGCTCGATGTAATTCGCATACATGGCGTCCCGCGAAATCTGCGTTTGGATATCATCCGGTATGTCTGCAAGCGATGGGTCCAGTTGCGTGATCATCGCATAATCCACGGTCGGGAATGCCAAAAGCTCGAACGCGGTGCGCTTTGTGCCGTCCTTGCGCACTGTCATTCCCAGTTTTTCAAGATCTTGCGGTGTAAACGTCCGTTCCGTCAGCGCCTCTTTTGCCCGTGAAAGGCCCTTAGCCTTGTTTTCAAAGGCTTTCTGGCGCAGCTCGCCCGCGCAACCAAGCGAAATTGCAAGTGGCGTCAGGCGCTGGTCAGCATTGTCCGCTCGCAATGACAGACGGTATTCTGCCCGCGACGTAAACATGCGGTATGGTTCCGTCACACCACGTGTGATCAGGTCATCGACCATTACGCCCATATACGAGTTCGCGCGTGAAAAGATGACCGGCTCCCGATCCAGGGCGGTCAGCGCCGCATTCAGACCAGCGATCAGACCTTGGGCGGCGGCTTCTTCGTATCCGGTTGTCCCGTTTATTTGTCCCGCCAAATACAAGCCTGGCACATCGCGAAGCCGCAACGTCTCTGTCAAAGATCGTGGGTCGACATAGTCGTATTCAATCGCATAGCCCGGCTGTAATATCTCAGCTTTCTCAAGCCCGATGATTGAGCGGACATAGGCCACCTGCACCTCGACCGGCAAGGATGTGCTGATGCCGTTAGGATAAACGGTGTGATCGTCCAGCCCCTCAGGCTCAAGAAAAATCTGATGCGAATCCTTGTCAGCAAACCGGACGATCTTGTCTTCGATTGAGGGGCAGTATCGTGGGCCTACCCCTTCGATATGACCGCCATACATCGCGGAGCGTTCTAGATTTTCACGAATTATATCATGGGTTTGGGTATTGGTATGCGTGATTCCACAAGAAATCTGCCGGGCGTCGGGTTTGTTGTTCAAAAATGAAAACACCACCGGGTCGTCGTCCCCCGGTTGGCTGTCCAGAATATCCCAGTTGATGGTGCGCCCGTCCAGCCGTGGCGGCGTCCCGGTCTTGAGTCGCCCGAGCGGCAGGCCAAAACCGTCGATCCGTTCGGCCAGCCTGACCGAAGGTCGATCCCCCATACGGCCACCCTCACTTTGCTGATCCCCTACATGGATGATGCCGCGCAGAAAGGTGCCTGTGGTCAGGATGACCGCGTGCGATCCTAGCGTGCTGCCATCCTGCAAGACCACGCCAGCGACCCGCTGACCATCCATCACCAGATCAGTCGCTTCGCCTTCGATGACCACCAGATTTGGCGTCCTTGAAATCTCGGCCTGCATCGCGGCGCGGTACAGTTTGCGGTCGGCCTGCGCGCGCGGGCCTTGCACTGCTGGCCCTTTACGCCGGTTCAGCAGGCGAAACTGAATGCCCGCCCGGTCGGCGACACGCCCCATCAGCCCGTCCATCGCGTCAATTTCTCGCACCAAATGACCTTTTCCAAGCCCGCCGATGGCGGGATTGCAAGACATGACGCCCAGGTCGCTTTTGCGAAGTGTAATCAATGCGGTGCGCGCACCGAGGCGGGCAGACGCGTGTGCCGCATCTGCGCCTGCGTGGCCTCCGCCAACAACGATCACATCGTAATCCAGATGTTTCACGTGAAACACTCCATGTCCAAATTCGCGCCGTTACTTCCCAAGACAAAAGCTTGCAAAGATTTCATCCAACAGATGCTCTACATCGATACGGCCCACCAAACTATCAAGGGCGCGAATGGCGGTGCGAATTTCTTCCGCCGCAAACTCGGCCCGATCTGGACCGTGTCCTAGCTCAATTCGAGCGTCGTCCAAAGCAGCCAGCGCGCGTTCCATTGCAACCCTGTGCCGCGCACGCGTCGCGATACCCGCCCCTTTGACCCGGTCTTCCAACAAATATGCGATTCGGGCAACAAGCTTATCAACGCCCTTCCCGGTCAGGCCAGAGACTGCCAGCTCATTTGAACTCCGCAGATCGGCCTTCCCATACACGACGATATCCTCGGCTCCGGGCATCAACGGCATGGTCTCATCCATGTCGGATTTCAGAAACACTCGCAGATCGGCGGCTTTCGCGCGCGTAAGCGCCCGTTCGACGCCAATCGCTTCAACAGCATCTTGAGCTTCGCGCAGGCCAGCCGTATCCAGAACCGTCACCGGAAGACCTGCAAGCTCCATTTGAACTTCGATCACGTCACGCGTGGTGCCAGCCACCTCGGAAGTGATTGCGGCGTCCCGTCCGGCAAGCGCATTCAGCAAGGTCGATTTCCCCGCATTTGGCGCACCCACAATCGCGACCTCGAACCCATCGCGGATGCGCTCGGCAATACGGGTGCCGGCGGTCTCGGATCGGAGCGTCGTCAGAACGCCATCCAAAAGCGCCTCGACTTCGGGTGACACATCAACCGGCACATCTTCGTCAGCAAAATCAATCGTCGCTTCCAGTAGCGCCGCTGCCCGGATCAGGTCGCGGCGCCAGACTTCTGCCAGCCCCCCCAACGCGCCGGACAGGATGTTGAAGGCCTGCCGCCGCTGGGCTTCTGTTTCCGCATCCAGAAGATCGGCGAGACCTTCGACTTGCGCCAGATCCAGACGTTCGTTCTCCAGCGCGCGTCGGGTAAACTCGCCTGGTTCAGCCAGGCGAAGGTCGGGGAAGCTTGACAGTTCATCAAGCACTGCACGCACAACAGCGGTGGAGCCATGAAGCTGAAACTCGACCACAGGCTCGCCCGTAAAGCTGGCCCCATCATCGAAACACAGCACAATAGCTTCGTCCAGAACGCGCCCATCTGCTGTCTTCAGATTGCGCAATCCTGCCTTGCGGATCGCCGGCAGACCGCCCGCCATGTCTTGCGCAGCCAAAAACGCATGTGGCCCGGAAATCCGGACCACGGCGACACCCGATTTACCCCGGGCACTGGCAAGAGAATAGATCGTATCCATAATTAACCCATTGTTTTATAACAATAAGTTACGTGTTCATAGAATCGAAGAACTCACTGTTCGTCTTGGTTTGCTTCAATTTCGAGATCAGGAATTCAATCGCGTCTGTGGTGCCCATCGGGTTCAGAATCCGCCGCAAAACATAGCTTTTCTGCAAATCTTTTGCGTCCACCAACAGCTCTTCTTTCCGGGTGCCGGATTTCAGGATGTCGATGGCCGGATACACGCGCTTGTCGGCGACCTTGCGATCCAGAACAATCTCGGAGTTGCCGGTGCCTTTGAATTCTTCAAAGATCACCTCGTCCATCCGCGAGCCGGTGTCGATCAGCGCGGTGGAGATGATGGTCAGCGATCCACCTTCCTCGATATTCCGGGCCGCACCGAAGAACCGCTTTGGGCGTTGCAGCGCGTTGGCATCCACACCACCGGTCAGAACCTTACCGGACGACGGGACGGTCGTGTTGAATGCACGACCCAGCCGTGTGATAGAATCAAGCAAGATCACCACATCGCGTTTGTGTTCAACCAGCCGCTTCGCCTTCTCGATCACCATTTCAGCAACGGCAACGTGACGGGTTGCGGGTTCGTCAAATGTCGAAGACACGACCTCGCCCTTCACAGACCGTTGCATGTCCGTCACCTCTTCCGGGCGCTCATCAATCAGAAGAACGATCAGATAGCATTCGGGATGGTTGGTCGCGATCGAATGGGCAATGTTTTGCAGCAGCACGGTTTTACCGGTCCGGGGCGGGGCAACAATCAGTGCCCGCTGACCCTTTCCGATCGGGGACACAAGGTCGATGATCCGGGCCGACCGGTCCTTGATGGTGGGATCTTCGATCTCCATCTTCAGACGTTCGTCTGGGTAAAGCGGTGTCAGGTTGTCAAATGCCACCTTGTGTTTGGCCAGTTCGGGGTCTCCGAAATTGATCTTCTCGACCGATGTGATGGCAAAGTAGTTTTCATTTTCGCCCGGTGCCTGAATGATGCCTTCAATCGTATCACCGGTGCGCAGCGAATATTGCCGAATCATATCTGGCGAGACATAGATATCGTCTGGCCCAGACAGATAGTTCGCTTCCGGCGAACGCAGGAAACCAAACCCGTCCTGGACCACCTCCAACACGCCGTCGCCGCCGATGATCCACTCATCATCGGCCAGTTCTTTCAGGATCGAGAACATCATCTCGCCCTTACGCATCGTGGAGGCGTTTTCGATTTCAAGCTCTTCAGCCATATCGACAAGCTCTTTCGGGCTTTTGGCTTTCAGCTCTGCAAGGTTCAGACGGTTATCGGACATGGGAATACTCTGGGATTGCCTCAGGACAGCATGCGCGCGGCAATGCGGTCAAAGTAGGAATGGGAAACATGCGTGGCCGGACGGCCCGCGTTGAACGTCACATACGGCGGATTGCTGTGTGAGTCAACGATCTCAGAATTTCAGAACAACCGAGAAGACGATGACCAGCATCAGAACGGTCGGAAACTCGTTCATCAACCGATAGCGCCGACCGGTCAGCGTGTTGGTCCCGGCGACGAAATCCTTTCGCCGCCCGCCAAGCCACATGTGAAACCACGTCATCAGGATAACCGACAGACCCTTGACCCATGGCCAGATCATTGACCAATCGACAATGCCGGGGGTCAACACCAGAAGCAGACCAAACAGCCAGGTGCTTATCATCGACGGGTTCATGATCGCCTTGAGCAGACGACGCTCCATGGTCTGAAACAGGTCATCCGTTTCGTTGCCTGAACCGACGACCTCGGTATGATACACAAACAGGCGTGGCAGATAGAAAAGCCCGGCCATCCATGCAATCACCGACATAATGTGAAGCGATTTCGTCCATGGATAAATATCGGCCAGAAATTCGCCCATTCTTTGCACCCCTGTTTACTTGACCCGGCCCGCCCTTCTTAAATTAATAAAGAAGAAGAAAGAAAGATGATGTTTATGTAGGGGTTGTGAGTAATGGGGATTATTGAGTTGTCCCTGCTTTTATAAACAGGTGGATAACAGGAAATTGGTTTGTGGGAATAACAGTGTAACACATTAATATATCGCGGTAATCTCGATAACACGCTGAGGACAACCGATAGGATAAAAAGATAGGGTGGGCGAAAAACCTCACCTTCGCGAAAACCACTTTCCCCAGTGGAGCAATCCCGAAAACTGTCCTAGGAAAGAGGTGAGTTATCCAGTTGTGTCGTAAGGGACGTGTTATCCGAACTTCCGAACACCGGAACAAACAGAGTTTTTCCACAGGGTTATCACATGGCCACTTCCCTGATCCTGGCATCGGCTTCGGACATTCGGGCGCAATTGCTTCGCAACGCCGAGGTTGAAATCGACGTGCAGCCCGCCCGAATCGACGAAGAAACCATCCGCGCGTCATTGGAAGCAGAGGGCGCAAGCCCACGTGACGTTGCCGACGCGCTGGCCGAATTCAAGGCGCGCAAAATCAGCGAGAAGAATCCGGGTCGTCTGGTTCTTGGATGCGATCAAATTGCCGAACTTGGGGGCGAGGTTCTGTCTAAACCACGGGACGAAGTGGAAGCGAAAGCGCAACTGGCCATGATGTCGGGTCAGACCCATCGCTTGTTGTCAGCAGCCGTTCTGTATCAGGACGGCAAAGCGGTCTGGCGACATGTGGGTGTTGTGCGACTGCGAATGCGAGAGCTGTCGCGCGACTACATTGACAGTTATGTCACCCGCAATTGGAACAGTATTCGCCACGCCGTCGGGGCTTACAAGCTGGAAGAAGAGGGCGTTCGCCTGTTTGCCAAAGTGGATGGCGACTATTTTAATGTTCTGGGTTTGCCGCTGACAGAGCTGCTGTCATACCTGATCTTGCGAGGAGATCTTGAAATATGAGTGAACGACGTATCCCATTGGCTGGCGTGATTGGTGACCCGATTGAGCATTCATTGTCGCCCCGCTTGCATGGGCATTGGCTGCGGACGAATTTGATACCAGGGTTTTATATTCCGATGCGTGTCAGTAACGAAGATTTTGCGCAAGTCATTCGCACGCTTCCAAAGGCGGGGTTTGTCGGTGTGAACGTGACGATACCGCACAAGGAAACGGCGCTGAACATGGCCGATACTGTGACCGATCGTGCCGCGCTGATCGGGGCGGCCAATACACTGATCTTCCGCCCGGACGGAAAGATTTACGCTGATAATACAGACGGTTACGGATTTACCGAAAATTTGCGCCAAGGTGCGCCCGATTGGGCTCCGGAAACAGGCCCGGCAGCCGTGTTTGGCGCCGGTGGCGCTGCCCGTGCCGTTATCGCGTCGCTGATCGAGGTCGGTGTGCCCGAGATCCGTCTGGCCAATCGCACCCGCGCCCGGTCCGACGCACTTCGGGCCGAGTTTGGAAATCGGATCAAGGTGTTCGACTGGTTGCAAGCCGGCAATATGCTCGATGAAGCGACGACGGCTGTGAACACCACGTCACTTGGTATGGTGGGGAAACCCGATTTCCGCGTGCCCTTGGATGGGTTCAACCCCAAAGCTGTGGTCACTGATCTGGTCTATACGCCGCTGCGCACACATTTTCTGGAGGAGGCAGAGAAAGCCGGATGCGCCACCGTAGACGGGCTTGGAATGCTTTTACATCAGGCGGTTCCGGGGTTTGAACGCTGGTTCGGACTACGCCCGGTGGTCGATGATGCGCTGCGCAATGCGGTGCTTGGTCCATGAACGACCCGTTCATCATTGGTCTGACCGGGTCGATTGGCATGGGAAAATCCACAACCGCGGCCATGTTTGCGCAAGAAGGCGTGCCCGTTTGGGATGCCGATGCGGCGGTTCACCGTATCTATGCCCCCGGCGGGGCGGCGGTTGAACCACTGCGCGCGATCTGCCCAGAGGCAATCGTTGCCGGGGCAGTGGACAGGGGTGTGTTGAAAGACTGGATCGGCAGGGATTCAGCGGCACTGAAACGGATCGAAGCCGTGGTCCATCCGCTGGTCGCAGAGGATCGGGCCGACTTCATTGCCAATGCCGAAGCTCCGATTGTGGTGCTTGATATTCCCCTGCTTTTCGAAACCGGCACGGATGCGCAGGTGGACCTTGTCGTTGCTGCCTCGGCTCCAGTTGATGTGCAGCGGGAGCGGGTTCTGGCGCGCAGCACCATGACCGAGGAACAGTTCAAAGCAATCCTTGCAAAACAGATGCCGGATGCTGAAAAACGAAAGCGCGCGGATGTGGTGATCCCGACGGACACACTGGAAGACGCGCGCGCCGCCGTGAAAGCGGTGGTCGCCCAGGTGAAGGAGCGTTTGTCCCATGCGTGAGATTGTGCTGGATACGGAAACCACGGGGTTTGACCCGGATGGCGGCGACCGGATCGTCGAAATCGGGTGTCTTGAGCTTTATAACCACATGCCAACCGGTAAGACCTTTCACCAATATATCAACCCGGAGCGGGACATGCCGGAAGAGGCGTTTGGCGTCCACGGGATCGGCCCTGATTTGCTTCTGACCCCCCGCGCGGCGCAGGCGGGCGAGGTGACGTTGAAAGATAAACCGGTATTCAAAACGGTCGGTCAGGCTTTCCTCGATTTCATTGGCGACGCCCGGTTGGTCATCCACAATGCCAGCTTTGACATGAAGTTCCTGAATGCCGAGCTGAAATGGATGGATCTGCCCGCGATCCCATGGGAACAGGCCACCGACACGCTGGTCATCGCGCGCAAGAAGTTTCCCGGTGCGCCGGCGTCGCTGGATGCGCTGTGTCGCCGGTTCGGCATCGACAATTCATCCCGAACCCTGCACGGCGCGCTGTTGGACAGTGAAATTCTGGCCGAGGTGTATCTGGAACTGATCGGCGGTCGGCAGCCTGATCTTGTGCTGGCCCCTGATCAGGATGCCTCGGCAGGGCCGGGCGCTGCTGGCGCATGGCGCGCGACACAACGCCCGACGCCCCTATCATCAAGGATTACAAAAGAAGAAGCCGTCGCCCATGAAGCTTTCGTCGAAAAGCTGGGCGACGGCGCTGTCTGGAAAACCTATCGCTAGGTTAGATGGTCCGGATCAGTTGACCTTTGCACCGCCCTGTTCGGCAGCCACACGTCGTTCGATCTCGTGGCGATACAGCGCAAGGAAATCAACGGTATCCAGGTTCAGAGATGGGAAGCCGCCATCGCGGGTCACGTCGGCAACGATGCGACGCACGAAGGGGAACAACATGCGCGGGCATTCGATCATCAGGAACGGGTGCATCTGATCTTCCGGCACGTTTTCGACCTGAAAGATACCGGCATATTCCAACTCCATCAGGAACAACTGCTCGCCGCCGTTCTTGTTTTTCGACCCGATTGTATATTTCGAGATCACTTCGAACTGGTTGTCCGCCGGACGCTTCTTGGCATCCAGCGCGACTTCAACATTGATGTCGGGCTGAACTTCGCCCTGCACGCCCTTCTGGGCCAGAATGTTTTCAAACGAGAGGTCGCGGATGAACTGGCCAAGAACCTGCATCTTGGGCTGAACGGGGGGGGTTTGTGCTTTGGCTTCCTCGGCCATGATCTTCTCCTTCGGGAAAAACTGTTGGCATGTGCTTATCACCTTGCCCCGGCACCCTCAACAAAGGGTTTTACCGCGCTCGGTTTGGCGGTATCTGGGCGCTATGACTGATATGATCCCCGCCTGGATAGACGGCACCCTTACCCCGGTTGAAAAGCTGCACGCCCATGTCGAAGGCATGAAACACAAGGCCGTGTCGGTGTTTTTGTTTCACGCGGACAAGGTATTGATCCAGCAGCGTGCGGCGGGCAAATATCATACGCCGAACAAATGGGCGAACACTTGTTGCACCCACCCCCATTGGAACGAAGACCCGCGAGATTGTGCCATCCGGCGGCTGGAGGAAGAACTGGGGATCACGGGGGTTCACCCCAAATGGGTCGAGCGGCTGGAATATCGCGCCGACGTTGGCGGCGGGCTGATCGAACACGAGGTCGTCGACATGTTCGTTATCCACACCGATGAAACACCGGGCATCACGCTGAATCCGTCAGAAGTGCAAGCGGTGCAGTGGCTTGACCGGGCGACACTGGAACAGAAGATCGCCGCGACGCCTGATGCCTTCACGCCCTGGCTGAAAATTTACATGTCCAAGCACGCAAGCTCAGTGTTTGGTCCAGCCTGAGGGGCCCTCCACGCCCGGATGTGTCGGGCGTTTCTTTTCTGGCGTCACATCGGTGAAATCGCCGTCAATCACATCATCCTCGGGGTGATGTGGACGTCGTGGGCCTTGTTGTGGACCGTCTTGCCCCATTGTGAAGGTCCGAACCTGAATGCGCGATCGCGCCCAGTTGTAAACCGCGCGGCGCACAGCAGGGATCAGCAGCGCAAACCCCACGACGTCGGTAAAGAATCCGGGCGTCAGCAGAAGCGCACCAGAGAACAGGATCATCGCGCCATGGGCCAATGGTTCGGTCGGATCGTTCAGTTGACCAAAACTTTCACGCAGTTGTGACAGCGCCAAAGCCCCCTGCGCGCGCATCAACTGGGTGCCAACAACAGCAGTCAAAACAACGATCGCAAGCGTTGGCCACAGGCCGATTGCCCCCCCAACCTGAATGAACAGGGCGATCTCGATCAGTGGAACGGCGATGAACAGCGCAAAAAGCCACATAAGGCAGGCCTCCTTTTCGTTTCGAACGGTGGACTTGGCCCCGCTCAGCACCTACATATGTCTCCGGTTGACGCGTTTCCATATCGCGCTTGAAAAGAGGTATAAATGAGCTCATCCCTGATCCAGCTTCTGGTGCTTGCCGGAATTGCCCTGTTTCTGATTTTACGCCTGCGCGATGTGCTTGGGACGCGTGAAGGATTCGAAAAGCCCGTGGTGACGCGAAACGATGATCGCCGCCTTGGCCGTGACCAGCTTGAAGTGATCCAAGGCGGTCCCGACAGCGACATCACCGACCACGTTCCCGAAGGCAGTTCGGCCGCGCAAGCACTGGCCGCGATGAAGGGTGCCGAACCGTCGTTCAACGTCAGCGAGTTTCTGGGCGGTGCACGTGGTGCGTACGAGATGATCCTGATGGGGTTCGAAGCCGGAGATCTGGCCCAGATCAAGCCCTTCCTGGCCGACGATGTGTATGAGACCTTCGCCTCGGTCATAGAGGCGCGTGAAAAGAAAGGCCTGTCGGTCGACGCCAATTTCGTTGGTCTGCGAGAGCTGAAACTTGTCGACGCTGAATTCAACCCCGACACAAACGAAGGCGAAGTGTCTGTGCGGTTTATCGGCGAACTGACTTCGGTCGTGCGCGACAAGGGCGGCGACATTATCGAAGGCAACCCCAACGAAGTGAAACGCCAGAAAGACGTCTGGACCTTTGCGCGGGTCATGGGGTCTGACAACCCGAACTGGCAGCTTGTCGCCACAGGTGGATGATGTTTCGGGGGCTGGCACTTGCGCTGGCCCTTTTGGGCACGCCCGCATCGGCGGATCTGGATGACGCCGACATCACAATTCTTTCGTTTGATGATCTTGATGGTTGGGACCGCGACAACCATCAAGAGGCGCTGGGAGTGTTCCTGGACACCTGTCACGACCTGGATGATGCGCAATGGCGACCCATCTGCGCCCTTGCCGCCCAACAGGATGATGGCAAAACCTTCTTCGAACTTTTCTTTCGCCCCGTCCTGATCCGCGACGGAAACGACCCGTTGTTCACCGCCTATTACGAACCCGAGATCCGCGGATCACGCACGCAATCGCCGCGCTATCGCTATCCGGTGTATCGAAAGCCGCCAGAACTGACATCGGGCGATGTCTGGCTGTCGCGGCGCGAGATCGAGGAGGGCGGCGCGCTTGAGGGTCGCGGGCTAGAGATCGCCTGGGTCGAAGACCCGGTTGAGCTTCAGTTTCTGCAAATTCAGGGCTCTGGACGCATTCGACTGGCCGAAGGGGGCACCATTCGGTTGGGGTATGGGGGGTCGAACGGGCACAACCTCATGTCGTTAGGCAATGAATTGGTCCGACAGGGTGTCTATAACGAACATCAGGTCTCGCAACGGGTCATTCAGAATTGGGTGAAACGCAATCCCGAGGCGGGGCGTGAACTTCTGTTGTCCAACCCGTCCTATGTGTTCTTCCGTGTGATCGGGAAAGTGGCGACAGATCGCGGACCGCTAGGAGCGATGAACCGTTCGATCACGGCGCATCGATCGGTGGCGGTGGATCCCGAATATACGGCATTGGGCGCGCCTGTCTGGTTAGAGAAGAAAGGCAAAGAGCCTTTTAATCGCCTTATGGTCGCGCAGGATACCGGGTCTCGGGTCAAAGGCGCACAGCGTGCAGACATATTCTGGGGCACGGGTGAGCGCGCGGGGCGTCTGGCAGGACAGATTCGCGATGAAGGCCGCATGGTGGTTCTGCTGCCGATCCAGCGCGCCTTTGCCATCCTGCCCGAGGAATAGGAATGGCCCGCCGCCCCAGACATCTGAGCGCCGAGGACAGGGCGTTGTGGAAAAAGGTGACGGACAGCACCGAGCGGATGCACGCGGCGACCCGCCCGCTGACCGAGCTTCCCACCACAAAGCCCGCGCCAGCGTCACGGAAGCCGCATCCAAAATCCAGACCTCCGGCGTTTCAGATTGGGCAGCGCGCCCAGCCAAACGCCCAGCCCCATAATCTTGCCCCGTCTCTGTCCAACAGTGTCGCCAGCCAGCCGGTGTCGATGGATCGCAAGATTTTCGGCAAGATGAAAAAGGGGCGTCTGTCGCCAGAAGCGCGGATTGATCTGCATGGCATGACCATTGCGCAGGCCCATCCCGTGCTGGTGCGGTTCATCCTAGATGCTGCTGCTGCCGATCGACGGTTGGTTCTGGTGATCACCGGGAAAGGGAAGCATCGCGACGATGGCGGGCCGATTCCCGTACGCCATGGTGTGTTGCGCCATCAGGTGCCACATTGGCTGAACACCATGCCGCTGAAACAATATGTGCTTCAAATATCCGAAGCGCATCTGAAACACGGTGGGCAAGGGGCGTATTACGTCTATCTGCGCCGACGACGCTAACCGCTATTGCGTGATGGGCGTAACGATCAGCCGCGTTGCGTTCTGAACCACCAGAACCGTGCCAGGAATAAGCCCAACGCGCGTTGACGGATCGCCGCCATATGCCGTGCCAAGGTCTGGCACGCGCTGTAGCAGGCGCAAGAAGGATGGCGAAGCCAAGGCGGTCGCGTGGTCGATCTTGCCATCGCTGAACGCCGAAATATCAACCATCGTCACGTCAAGTTCGGCCAGCTTCTGAACGTCGGTTGTGTTGCCCAAACGCGCGGTTTGTCCTGTCAGGCCGGCAGACAGGCGCAGCGCGATGTCACGGGTCGAGGTAAAGATATAAAACGGCTGCGGCAGTTCACCGATCCGGTCGGCCTGCGCGCGGAAAACGTCAATATCGATGTCGGGCGATATCAGGATGACGCCACTGATTTTACGCAATCCGTTTTGACCGTCGGCAATGGTCATCTGGCGCATGGTCTCCATGGCCAGCAGCGCACCCATTGAATGCCCAACCAACAGGATCTCGTCCGCACCGGATGCGGCAACCGCGCGGATCGTTGCCTCAAGCCCGTCGCGCGCGATCAACATCGAATCGCGGTCATACCCATACCCCAGCGGATGCCCGGCGCTGGGCCAAGAGTAATGAACCGGAAGGAATGGCAGATCCAAATCCTCGGATATCTGCGCAAACCGATACAGGCCTTCTGCGAAATTGTTGTTGAAGCCATGCACGAAAATGATCGCTGTGCGCTGTTCGGCCCGCCGATGAGCAAGCTCGCCGCGAAGCGCGGTGCGGAAATCGCCCTCTGTCGTCAGGGGCAGGAAACTGTCCAGCAGGAAGTGCCTGGCCGGATCAGGTGTCTTGCGCCGTGGCCATTCGATGCTGCCCGGCTCGCGCTCGGGCGGGACCGAGACGTTGTATTGCCCGAAAATCAACTCGCGACTGCGACCGCCGCTTGGAAAGCCCTGGGCGTCCATCTCGCGCGTGGTGCCCACATAGATACGTTGCAGGTCGCCAGTGTCGGCCGCCCCCTGGAACAAAGTGATTTTCCCGCGCGGCGCGCAGGAGGCAAGCATCAAGATAAGGACAAGGTGATGAACAATACGCACGCGTCGCTCCCCGGGTTCCGCTATTGGATACCCGAGGATTTGGCGTCTGCATAGACATCAAAGCATGTAGCGGCTCACATCTGTGGCGGTCATCAATTCACCGAGGTTCTGATCCACGAAAGCCTTGTCGACGACGATCTTGTCGCCCGCCCGATCCGGGGCGGTAAAGCTCAGCTCCTCGAACACACGCTCAAGCACAGTGTAAAGCCGCCGCGCGCCGATATTTTCAACGCTTTGATTGACCTCTGCCGCAATCCGCGCCAGTGCGGCGATGCCGTTTTCCGTGAATTCAACCGTCACCTGTTCTGTGTTCATCAGCGCCGTATATTGCCGCGTCAGCGCATTGTCGGTTTCGGTCAGAATGCGCACGAAATCCTCTTCCGTCAGCGCACGCAGCTCGACCCGAATGGGCAGGCGGCCTTGAAGCTCTGGCAAAAGGTCCGATGGCTTGGCCACGTGAAATGCGCCCGAGGCGATGAACAGGATATGGTCGGTTTTCACCGGTCCATGCTTGGTCGACACCGTTGTGCCTTCGATCAGGGGCAACAGATCGCGTTGCACGCCCTCGCGGCTGACATCGGCGCCTCGTGCATCGGCGCGAGCGCAAACCTTGTCGATCTCGTCCAGAAAAACGATACCGTTCTGTTCGACAGATTCCAGCGCAGCACGGGTCACGGTTTCATCGTCCAGCAGCTTGTCGGCCTCGTCCGAGATCAGAATGTCATAACTGTCACGCACCGTCATTTTCTTTTTCACCGTGCGCTGACCGAAGGCTTTGCCGAACATGTCACCAAGGTTCAGCATACCCATACCCTGCCCCGGCTGGCCGGGCACATCGAGCATTTGCATGGGGTTTGAACTGTCGGCGATCTCCAATTCGACCTCGTGGTCGTCCAGCTCGCCCGAGTGCAGCTTCTTGCGAAACATCTCTCGCGTGCTGTCGCGGGCATCGGTGCCGGCGATGGCTTCGATCACCCGCTCTTCCGCAGCGGCTTCGGCGCGGGCTTTCACATCCTCGCGCATGTGCTCGCGCGTTTGCATGATCGCGGCGTCCACCAGATCGCGCACGATCTGTTCGACATCACGTCCGACATATCCGACCTCGGTGAACTTTGTTGCTTCAACCTTGATAAACGGCGCGCGGGCGAGCTTGGCCAGCCGGCGGCTGATCTCGGTCTTGCCGACGCCGGTGGGACCGATCATCAGGATGTTCTTGGGATATACTTCGTCGCGCAAATCGTCGGTCAGCTGCTTGCGCCGCCAACGGTTGCGCAGCGCCACAGCCACCGCGCGCTTGGCGTCTTTTTGCCCGATGATATAGCGATCCAGCTCGCTGACGATTTCGCGGGGGGTCAGGTCGGTCATGCGCCGATCTCCTCGACTGTAAGGTTGCCGTTGGTATAAACACAGATGTCTGCGGCAATCGCCATCGCCTTACGCGCCACGGCTTCGGCATCCAGATCGGTTTCCATCAGGCCCCGTGCGGCGGCGAGCGCGAAGTTGCCGCCCGACCCAATTGCGGCCACGTCATGTTCGGGTTCCAGCACGTCGCCCGCGCCTGTGATCACCAAAAGCTCTTTACCGTCAGTGACGATCAGCATGGCTTCGAGCTTTTGCAGATATTTGTCCGTCCGCCAGTCTTTCGCCAACTCAACAGATGCGCGCGCCAACTGCCCCGGGGTTGCTTCCAGCTTCTTTTCCAGACGCTCCAGCAGGGTGAAAGCATCCGCGGTGGACCCGGCGAACCCCGCCACCACGTCAAACCCGCCGGGTGACAGCTTGCGCACCTTGCGCGCCGTGCCCTTGATGACCGTTTGACCAAGGCTGACCTGTCCGTCGCCTGCTATCACCACTTTACCGCCCCTGCGCACACCAATGATTGTAGTGCCGTGCCATCCGGGAAAATCCGTATCTGCCATGTCGCCTCCGTTAATCTTCACCCTATATGGACGTGGGTGACAGGCCAGACAAGCACCCCGGCTTGTTCTTGTCAGGATCGGGGGCTAGCGTGCAGACATGCCGGTCGCAAAAATCCTACGCGTCTATCTTGACCCCGAGCCGTTACAGCGCGCGCGGCAGGGCAAGTTCAACTTTGTGAACAAGATTGCATTGGTGCTGGAGAAGCGCGGGTTTCGGGTCGAGTATCGCAAGAATAGTGACTTGGAGCGTTTGGCGTCTGCCGCCCGCAACGGCTATTCCCTGTTTCTGATGGATGATCCGCTGCACGCCAACGCGCTGACCATGCGGCGCAGCTATTTCTATCCGTTCTGGCGGATTGAAGCCTCGTCCAAACGGTGGGAGTTCGAGGTTGCAAAAAAGACGTTCGATCCGTCCGAGGTCGACCCCGACACGGCAAAAGCCTGGGCAGACAAGTGGCGCAGATGGTTGTTCCAGGGGGCTGCGTCACATGTGACCAAAGATGGTCCCATATATGTGCCATTGCAGGGCCGGCTGCTGAGCCATCGTAGCTTTCAGGCCGTCAGCCCAATCGAGATGGTTGAGCAGGTTGCGACCCGGTTCCCCGACATACCCGTGCTGGTCGGGCTACATCCGTCCGAGGCTTACACTCAAGCTGAAAACGAGGCTCTTGAAGCACTACGCGCGCGTCAGTCAAACTTGGCTGTCACGACCGGAGAGATGAAGCAGGCGCTGACCGCATGCCGGTTTGTCGTGTCACAAAATTCATCCGCCGCATTGTTTGGATACTTCTTTGCCAAGCCCACCGTGCTGTTTGGACGGATAGATTTCCACCATATCGCCGCCAATGTGCATGATTTGGGCGTGCAAGAAGCGTTCGATGCGGTCCAGACCATAACACCGGAATTCGATCGCTATCTTTACTGGTTCACGATGCTGAACGCGATCCGCGCCGATGCAGAGGATTGCGAGGGTCAGATCTTGCGCACCTTGCGAAAACGCGGTTGGCAGGTGGATTAGACACTATTCAAGCCAGCCTGCCAGATTGCGTTCAGCCACACCCAGCAGCGCTGCGATGTGGGCGTCGTCATCGTTCAGGCAGGGGATATAGGTGAAACTTTCGCCGCCTGCCTCGACAAAGGCCTCCTGAATCTCTTCCTGAATTTCCTCAAGTGTTTCTATGCAATCGGCCGAAAACGCGGGCGCGATCACGGCGATGTTCTTCTTGCCGCTCTCGGCCAGGCGCGCGACCTCTTTTACCGTGTAAGGCTTCAGCCATTCCTCAGGCCCAAAAACCGACTGGAAAGTGGTGGTGATGTCGTCGTCGCCCCAACCCAACCGCTCTTTCAACAGGCGGGTGCTTTTCTGGCATTGGCAGTGATACGGATCACCCTGCTGCAAATAGCGTTCGGGCATTCCGTGGTAGGATACGACCAGCAGGTCGGGCTTCTTCTTTATCGCCGTATAGCCGCGTTCGACCGACCGGGCCAGCGCGTCGATATAGGCCGGGTCGTCGAAATAGGGTTCTATGGTGCGGCTGGCAGGTTGCCATGGCTCGTCCATCAGGGCGCGGAAAAACTGGTCGTTCGCGGTGCCCATCGTTGCCCCCGCATATTGTGGATAAAGCGGAAAGAACAAGATGCGATCACAGCCAGCCGCGACCATGTCCCGCACCTTGGATTTGGTGGATGGGTTGCCGTAGCGCATACAGAAATCTGTGACTATTTCCGCACCAAAGCGCTTTTCCAACCCTTCGCGTAGCTTGGTGACTTGCTGCTTGGTGATTGTCATCAAGGGGCTTTCACCCAGATCCTCGTTCCAGATCGACTTGTACGCTTCGCCCGATGAAAAAGGCCGCTTGGTCAGGATGATGCCTTGCAAAATGGGCTGCCACTTCCACGCGGGATAGTCGATCACCCGCTTGTCGGACAGAAACTCGCTCAGATAGCGGCGCATGGACCAGTAGTCATAGCCATCTGGTGTGCCCAGATTGGCGAACAGAACGCCAACCTTGCGGGCGGGCAATGAGGGGTGGTCGGCTGGCTTTTTCATGGTCATATCTACGCTCCGTTTCGCACCTTGGATCAATCGCGGGCTGGGGGAATGGTGTCAATCGGACAATTTGGTCTCATCCGTGCCCAACGCTTCAGCCAGGCGCGCCGCAGCAGATCCGGGACGCAGGGGTTTGGGCTGGCTGTCATCGGGTGCCCAGCCGGTCAAAAACACCAGATCGAAGCTCGCGGTGATGCGGCCACCGCCCGCTGGGAAATGTTTGGCATAGCGGTTATTCACAGCGGACAGAAACGTGCGGGAGAGCGGCGTATTCAGTCTCTGATCCAGCGCATTTCGTTCGCCCATCAAGCGTAGATCGCGGATCAGCGCAGTGGCGTTTTCATAAGAGACTTCGCGCAGATCGCTGTCAGCCACCGGCAACGCGAAGCCCGCCCGCTGCAACAGCGCGCCAAGGTCGCGGATCTCTCCCATCGGCAGGATGCGAGGCGACAAGCCGCCGGTCATCTCGATCTCGATCTCGGCCAGAACGGCGCGCAACTCGGCCAGGGTTTGACCACCGAACAGCACACCGACGAACAGCCCGTCCGGCACCAACGCCCGCTTTGCCTGTATCAATTGCCCAACCGGATCATTCGCCCAGTGCAGAGACAGCCCGTGGATCACCAGATCATGTGCGCCGACCTCAAGGTTAAGCGTGTCGTCATCCGCAACGATTTTCGCCTTTGGGAACGCGTGCGCCCAGATATCGGCGAAACCTGTAAC
The DNA here is from genome assembly GCF_056857795.1 of Aliiroseovarius sp. B-4. Classification (NCBI taxonomy): domain Bacteria; kingdom Pseudomonadati; phylum Pseudomonadota; class Alphaproteobacteria; order Rhodobacterales; family Paracoccaceae; genus Aliiroseovarius; species Aliiroseovarius sp. B-4. The sequence goes on along the minus strand of NZ_JBSXNV010000039.1, from coordinate 304,748 downwards.
GACGGCGGGTTTGGTAAACGTTCTGTTAACCTCTGTCAGGCGATCCTTCACCTCGCCTGCGGCAAGGGTTTGCAGAAACAGCCCGTCAGGCGCGGCGCGACGGCGATTGCGGGCCAGCTGCGTGCGATCGGTCAGGCGCGGGGGCGTGTTTGGGTCGGTCTGTGTCATGGACGCGGACCATAGAAGGAAGGCAAGAAAATGCAATCGGTGCTTGGCGTTCTGTATCCCCCGCAATGCATCAGTTGTGATGCGCCGACAGACGCGGATTTCGCACTCTGCGGCGCGTGCTGGCGCGAGACCCCGTTTATCGAGGGGCTTGCCTGCGATCTTTGTGGCGACCCTTTGCCCGGAGAAGATGAAGGGACGCCGATCCATTGCGATGCCTGCCTCGCCGTGAAACGACCCTGGAAACAGGGTCGGGCCGCGATGATATACGACGGTAACGCTCGACGGCTGGTTCTGGCGCTTAAACATGGCGACCGGCCAGAGCTTGCCCGCGCCGCCGCCCCCTGGCTGGCCCGTGCCGCCGCCCCATTGATTTGCCGCGAAACCCTGATCGTGCCGATGCCGATCCACTGGTCGCGTCTGCTGCGCCGACGGTATAACCAATCGGCCGAGCTTGCCCGGTTTCTGGCAAAGACGTCAGGCCTCGCGCATATACCTGATGCCTTGCAGCGGCCAAAGCGAACACGCCCCCATGATGGCATGGATGTCGATACACGCTTCGAAAACATGCGGGGGGCAATTCGCCCTCGCCCAAAGAAGAGCGGCTCGCTTGAGGGGCGTCGCGTGTTGCTCGTGGATGATGTGATGACCTCGGGCGCCAGTTTCGATGCCGCCACACGGGCCTGTCTTGCGGCCGGTGCGGATCACGTAAATGTGCTGGCCCTTGCCCGCGTGACGCGGGGCGCATAGGTTTCGGACGTTCTGGCCGCCTTGGCCTGTCACGACGCGGAGCCTTTCATGCAGCCTGTCACCATCTATTCCTCGCAGCTTTGTGGGTATTGTCACGCCGCAAAGCGTCTTTTGAACAGCAAGGGCGTGTCGTTTGACGAGATCGACGTGGTGATGAGCCCGGACAAGCGGCAGGAAATGATGCAGCGTGCGAACGGGCGTCACACGGTGCCGCAGATCTTCATCGGCGACACCCATGTTGGTGGGTACGACGATCTGGCCGCCTTGGAGCGCGGTGGCAAGCTTGACCTTTTACTGGCGGATTAGAGTATGAAAACGGCACTGATCCAGTTTACCGCAGGTGAAGACCCCGAAGCCAACCTGAAGACCGTGCGCCGCATGGTCCGTGACGCCGCCGAGGCTGGGGCTACGTTCATTTTGACCCCTGAGGTCAGTAATATCCTGTCGGTCAGTCGCCGCCACCAACAAGCGGTGTTGCACCACGAAGCCGACGACCCGTTCCTAAGCGCGATACAGGCGGATGCTGCCGCGCTGGGCGTCTGGCTGCTGATCGGGTCGCTGGCGCTCAAGACCGGTGACGCTGACGGGCGGTTTGCCAACCGGTCCTTCCTGATTACGCCAGAAGGCAAGATCGCCGCCCGCTATGACAAGATCCACATGTTCGATGTCGAGATCGACGAGACCGAGTCCTATCGCGAAAGCGCGGCCTATCGTCCGGGCGGCAAAGCGGTTGTGGCGGACACCCCGTTCGGCAAGCTCGGTATGACGATCTGTTATGACATGCGCTTTCCGCACCTCTATCGTAAACTCGCCAAAGCGGGCGCAACGATCATCACCACGCCCGCCGCCTTTTCGCCCGTGACGGGCAAGGCGCATTGGGAAAGCCTGTTGCGCGCCCGTGCAATTGAAAACGGAGTGTTTGTTCTGGCCCCTGCGCAATGCGGGCAGAACGGGCCGACGCGTGCCACACACGGGCATTCGCTGGTTGTCTCGCCCTGGGGCGAGGTATTGGCAGATGGCGGGGACACGCCGGGCATCACAATGGTTGATCTTGACCTTGCGGACGTGAGAAGGTCGCGCCGACGCGTGCCGTCGCTTGACCATGATCGCGAAATTGAAGGCCCCTGATGTCAGAAAGCTCGGTTGATACCCTTTCGGTCGCCCTGTTCAGTGAAATGTTCATGGCCGATCAACTGGCGCGCAACCGCTTGTCCAAGGCGTTGCCGAAAGGGATGGAGCTGAGCCATTTTTCCGTGCTGAATCATTTGGCCCGCCTGAACGACGAAAAAAGCCCGGCGCAATTGGCGAAGGCGTTTCACGTGACGCGGGGCGCCATGACCAACACGCTGAACAAGCTCGAATGGGCCGGACACGTGCATATCCGGCCGGATTGGGACGATGCGCGGCGCAAGTTCGTGACGATCTCACCCTCTGGTCGGGCAGCGCGCGACGCGGCGTTGCAGGCAATCACACCGATCATCGGCAACATGGTCACGAAAATCGGTCCGGACAAGGTGCGCAACGTCCTGCCTGTCTTGCGCGAGATGCGCCAGATTCTGAGCGATATGGAGTGAGGTTCGTTGAATTTGCGACCGACCTGATGGTGCAGATTTTGACCGCCGCGCTAGTTTGTCGACTTCACGCTGGTCATCGCGTAGTTCACCGACAGATCGCGGTCCGAGATTGACCAGCTCCACCCCAGCGGATTGAACACCATGCCCTTGCGGTCAACCTCGGTCAGGCCTGCCTTGACGATCAGATCGGCCAGCTCCTCCGGGGTGATGAATTTCGACCATTCATGCGTGCCCTTGGGCAACCAACGCATGACATGTTCGGCCCCCACAATGGCGACCATGAAACTTTTCGGATTGCGATTGATGGTCGAGGCCACCATCAGCCCGCCGGGCTTCAACAGTCTCTGACAGGCGGTCAGATAGGCCAGCGGGTCGGCGACGTGTTCCACCACCTCCATATTCAGAACCACGTCGAACTGTTCACCTGCGTCGGCCAAGGCTTCGGCGGTGGTGTGGCGATAATCAATGTCGAGACCCATCTGTTCGGCATGAACCTGTGCAACCGGAATGTTGCCTGCCGCCGCGTCTGCACCGACAACCTCGGCCCCCAGCCGCGCCATGGGTTCGGACAGCAACCCGCCACCACAACCGATGTCCAGCAGGCGCAGACCCTTGAGCGGTTCAACCTCGACCAGATCACGCCCGAACTCTGCGGCAATCTGGTTGGTGATATAATCCAGACGCACAGGGTTCATCATGTGCAATGGCTTGAACTTGCCGGTCGGATCCCACCACTCGGCGGCCATGGCTTCGAACTTGGCAACTTCGGCAGGGTCAACGGTAGTCTGGGCGTCAGTGCTCATCTCGTGCGTCTTTCTTTCTGATAGCGGGCGCGGCCCGACCAATATATAGATGACATATGGACAAGGCCGCGGGAAAAAACAACGCCACTGCAAGGCTTCATCCCCCGATCGACCCGTTTGATCGGCGCATGTTGGATGTGGGCGATGGGCATCGCATCTATGTCGAGCAAAGCGGAAATCCGCATGGCATCCCCGTCGTGGTGTTCCATGGCGGGCCGGGGGGTGGGTCGTCACCCGCGATGCGCCGGTTCTTCGATCCTGATGATTACCGTATTATCCTGTTTGATCAGCGCGGCTGCGGGCGCTCGCGCCCCCATGCCAGTATCGAGGCCAACACCACATGGCATCTGGTGCAGGACATCGAACATATCCGGTTGACCCTTGGCGTTGATCGCTGGGTCGTGTTCGGCGGCAGTTGGGGGGCGACGCTGGCGCTGATCTATGCGCAAACGCACCCGTCCCGTGTGGCGTGGCTGGTTCTGCGCGGTGTCTTTCTGGCCACGCAGGCGGAATTGACCTGGTTTTATGGCGGTGGGGCGGGCCGGTTCTGGCCCGAATTGTGGGAACGTTTCGAAAGCCTGATTCCCGAGGACGAGCGCCACGACATGATCGCCGCTTATAACCGGCGCCTGTTTTCCGGCAATCCGGGCGAAGAGGCGCGCTTTGCCAAGGCTTGGACCGGGTGGGAAAATGCGCTGGCCTCGATCAACAACACTGGGACGATGATTGACAGCCCGGCGGATTACGCCCGCGCCTTTGCGCGGCTGGAAAACCACTATTTCACCCATGGCGCGTTTCTTGAGACGGATGGCCAGATTCTGCGGGATATGCCGAAGATTGCTCATATTCCCGGCACCATCGTGCAGGGTCGCCACGACATGATTTGCCCCCCGACAACCGCTTATCGGCTGCACCAACGCTGGCCATCTTCTGACCTGCGGATGATCCATATGGCGGGCCATGCACTGTCCGAGCGCGGCATCGCCGACGAGTTGATCCGCACGATGGAAAAACTGGCCCGGCAGCGCGATACGTTGGGGGCGTAGCAGACTCGGCTTGCATCCCGCCGATAACTGACCTATATCCCCTTTCAACAGCGGCGCTTCGGCCTCCACCCCCGAAGCTCCACCGGAAATTCCGACGGGCCCGCTGGCCCGTTTTTTTGTTTTGGAGATGCGTGTGAGCAACCTTGTTGCCAAAGCAGCCATAGACCGGCGTCTTGCCGAGATCGTCCAGCCCGTGATCGAAGGGATGGGGTTTGAACTTGTGCGTCTGCGCCTGATGGGCGGCAATACGCCCACATTGCAGATCATGGCCGAACGCCCCGATGGTGGGATCGAAGTCGACCAGTGCGCCGAGATTTCGACCGCCGTCAGCGCGGTTCTGGATGTCGAGGACCCGATTGACGATAACTATACGCTTGAAGTCGGCTCGCCCGGCATTGACCGCCCCCTGACCCGCCTGAAAGATTTCGCGGACTGGAGCGGTTACATTGCCAAGATCGAAACATCCGAGCTGATCGACGGCCGCAAGCGCTTCAAGGGCGAATTGGCGGGTGTCGATGGCAATGACGTGCTGATCGAGATCGAGAATAAAGGTGAAACAGTCACCATTGGGCTTGATTTTGATTGGCTGTCAGAGGCCAAGCTGGTCCTGACAGATGACCTTATTCGCCAAGTTCTGAACCAGCGTAAAGACACGGGTCAGATCGACGAAACGCAATTTGACGAAATTCAAGAAATCACCGGTTCCGAGGAGGACTGAACCCATGGCAATTACTTCTGCAAACCAGTTGGAGCTGCTCCAGACCGCCGAGGCTGTCGCGCGCGAAAAGATGATCGACCCGGCGCTGGTGATCGAAGCGATGGAAGAAAGCCTGGCACGCGCCGCCAAGTCGCGGTATGGCGCGGAAATGGACATTCGCGTGGCAATCGACCGCAAGACGGGCCGCGCCACTTTCACCCGCGTGCGCACCGTGGTCGAGGATGACGAGCTTGAGAATTATCAGGCCGAGTTCACCGTCGATCAGGCCAGGCAATACATGGACGACCCCAAGGTTGGTGACACATTCGTGGAAGAAGTGCCGCCGGTTGAAATGGGTCGAATTGCCGCCCAATCCGCCAAGCAGGTGATCTTGCAGAAGGTCCGCGAAGCCGAGCGGGATCGCCAGTATGAAGAATTCAAGGACCGCGCCGGCACGATCATCAATGGTCAGGTCAAACGCGAAGAATATGGCAATGTCATCGTTGACGTGGGCACTGGCGAAGCCATCCTGCGCCGGAACGAGAAGATCGGCCGCGAAGCCTATCGCCCGAATGATCGCATCCGCTGCTACATCAAGGATGTCCGCCGCGAAGCCCGTGGCCCGCAGATTTTCCTGAGCCGCACCGCGCCCGAGTTCATGGCCGAGCTGTTCAAGATGGAAGTGCCCGAAATCTATGACGGTATCATCGAGATCAAGGCGGTAGCCCGTGACCCCGGTTCGCGCGCGAAGATCGCTGTGATCTCGTATGACAGCTCGATCGACCCGGTGGGTGCCTGTGTCGGTATGCGCGGTTCGCGCGTGCAAGCCGTCGTGAACGAGCTTCAGGGCGAGAAAATCGACATCATTCCGTGGAACGAAGATCAGCCGACCTTCCTTGTGAACGCGCTTCAGCCTGCTGAGGTTTCGAAGGTTGTTCTGGACGAAGAAGCCGGCAAGATCGAAGTTGTCGTTCCCGACGAGCAATTGTCGCTGGCCATTGGCCGTCGCGGTCAGAACGTGCGTCTGGCCTCGCAGTTGACGGGTCTGGACATCGACATCATGACCGAGGCCGAGGAAAGCGAACGTCGTCAGGCCGAGTTCGCCGAACGCACCAAGCTGTTCATGGACACGCTGGATCTGGACGAATTCTTCGCACAGCTTCTTGTGTCCGAGGGATTTGCAAACCTCGAAGAGGTTGCTTATGTGGAGCTTGATGAGCTGCTGGTGATCGACGGTGTCGACGCCGCGACGGCAGAAGAGCTTCAAGCCCGCGCCCGCGACTATCTGGAAGCACAGAATGCCAAGGCGCTGGAAAACGCCCGCGCGCTGGGCGTCGAAGACAGCCTGGTTGCCTTCGAAGGCCTGACCCCGCAGATGATCGAAGCGCTGGCCGAAGATGGCGTGAAATCGCTGGAAGACTTTGCCACCTGCGCCGACTGGGAACTGGCCGGTGGCTGGACCACGGTTGATGGCGAGCGGACAAAGGACGATGGTTCGCTTGAAAAATTCGGCATCACGCTGGAACAGGCGCAAGACATGGTGATGACGGCCCGCATCCTGTTGGGTTGGGTCGATCCCGCCGATCTCGTGACCGAAGAGGAAGCCGACGAAGACGACGCAACCGAGGAGGCCGAGGCCTGATCTCAGGCCTCGGGGGCGGCGCATGACGCGCGGTGGTCAAAACAAGGGGCCGGAAGAGCCGGAACGGCGCTGTATCGCGACCGGAGAAACCCAGCCCAAGGCCGGGTTGATCCGATTTGTCGTCGGGCCGGATGGGTCGATTGTGCCGGACCTGCTTGGCAAACTGCCCGGTCGTGGGATTTGGGTGTCTGCTGACCGTGCTGCGCTGACAAAGGCCGCCAACAAGGGATTGTTTTCCCGCGCGGCCAAACAGCAAGTGACCGTGCCCGGTGATTTGCTGCCGATGCTTGAAAAGGCGCTGGCGGCACGCGTGGTCCACCTGATCAGCCTTGCGCGGAAAGCGGGGGGTGCGGTCGCCGGGTTTGAAAAGGTGAAAGACTGGCTTGTTAAGGAGCAAGCGGCGGTCTTGATCCAGGCGTCGGATGGGTCCGAGAGGGGCAAGTCGAAGCTCCGCCCACCGCCCGGCCGCGACCGGTTCTTTACCTGCCTGACGGCGGATGAGCTGGGAATGGCCTTCGGGCGTGAAAATGTGATACATGGCGCGCTTGCGTCTGGTGGTTTGGCATCCCGTGTTGTAGAGGAAGCCAAGAAACTACAAGCGATGCGCGTGCAAGATAGCGACGGTGGCAACGGTCACCGGAAAGGTACGAAGACCAGATGAGCGATAATGACGGCAAAAAAACCCTGGGACTGCGCGGCGGATCACGCCCCGGTCAGGTAAAGCAAAGCTTTAGCCACGGGCGGACGAAGAACGTCGTGGTCGAAACGAAACGCAAGCGCGTTGTCGTGCCCAAGCCGGGTGCGGCTTCGGGTGCTGGTGCGACCTCTCCTGCGGCGGGCGATCCAAAGAAACGCCCCGCCGGCATTTCGGATGCCGAGCTGGAGCGCCGGATGAAAGCCTTGCAGGCCGCCAAGGCCCGCGAGACGGAAGAAGCCGAAGCCCGCGCCGCCGAGGAAAAGGCGCGCGAGGAAGAACGCAATCGCCGCCGCGAAGAGGCTGAGGCCAAAGAACGCGAAGAGCGTGAACGCGAAGAAGCCCTGAAAGCGAAGGCTGAAGAGGAAGATCGCAAGAAGCGCGATGCCGAAGAAGCCAAGAAGAGTGTCAAGCAACCGGCGCCTGCCGCTGATCCTGCCGCCGCCCAAGCTGCTGAACAGCGTGGCGCCGGGAAAGCAGCATCAGGCCCGCGCAAGAAAGATGACCGTGGCGGAGCCGCGGATCGTCAGAACCGCAACACCAAAGGTGCGGCGCGCGACGATGGCCGTCGTTCAGGCAAGCTGACGCTGAACCAGGCCCTGCGCGGTGGTGGCGATCGTCACCGCTCGGTCGCCTCGATGCGCCGCAAGCAGGAACGCGCGCGTCAGAAAGCGATGGGCGAACAGGTCGATCGCGAAAAGATCATTCGTGACGTGCAGCTGCCGGAAGCCATCGTGGTGTCCGAGCTTGCCGTTCGCATGGCCGAGCGCGTGGCGGATGTCGTCAAGTCGCTGATGAACATGGGCATGATGGTCACGCAGAACCAATCCATTGATGCAGACACCGCCGAACTGATTATCGAGGAGTTTGGCCACAAGGTCGTACGCGTGTCGGATGCCGATGTTGAGGACGTGATCGATCAGGTCGAAGACAAGGAAGAAGACCTTGTCGATCGTCCGCCGGTCATCACCATCATGGGTCACGTTGACCACGGTAAAACCTCGCTTCTGGATGCGATTCGGAACGCAAAGGTGACGGCTGGTGAAGCAGGCGGAATCACCCAGCATATCGGGGCCTATCAGGTCAAAACCGATAGCGGCGCGGTGCTGTCCTTCCTTGATACGCCCGGCCACGCGGCGTTTACGTCGATGCGTGCCCGTGGGGCGCAGGTCACGGATATCGTGGTTCTGGTTGTGGCTGCCGATGATGCGGTGATGCCGCAGACCATCGAAGCGATCAACCACGCCAAGGCGGCCAAAGTGCCGATGATCGTCGCCATCAACAAATGTGACAAACCCGCGGCAAACCCCGATCAGGTGCGCGCCGAGCTTTTGCAACATGAAGTGATTGTCGAAAAGATGTCGGGCGACGTGCAGGATGTCGAGGTGTCGGCCATCACCGGTCAGGGGCTGGATGAACTGCTGGAAGCCATCGCGCTTCAGGCCGAGATACTTGAGCTGAAAGCCAACCCGAACCGTGCCGCATCCGGTGCTGTGATCGAAGCGCAGCTTGACGTGGGTCGCGGACCTGTGGCCACCGTTCTGGTGCAGAACGGCACGCTGAAACAGGGTGACATCTTCGTTGTGGGCGAACAATACGGCAAGGTCCGTGCGCTGGTGAACGATCAGGGTGATCGTGTGTCGGAAGCCGGGCCTTCTGTCCCGGTAGAGGTGCTTGGCCTGAACGGCACACCCGAAGCGGGCGATGTTCTGAACGTTGTGGATACCGAAGCGCAGGCCCGCGAAATCGCTGAATATCGCGAGCAGGCCGCCAAGGACAAGCGTGCAGCAGCAGGTGCCGCGACCACGCTGGAGCAGATGATGGCAAAGGCGAAGGCCGACGAAGATGTCGCCGAGCTGCCCATTCTGGTCAAAGCCGACGTTCAAGGGTCCGCCGAAGCCATCGTTCAGGCGATGGAGAAAATCGGCAACGACGAAGTGCGCGTACGCGTGCTGCATTATGGTGTTGGCGCGATCACGGAATCCGACATCGGTCTGGCCGAAGCGTCGGGTGCGCCTGTGATTGGTTTCAACGTCCGTGCGAACGCATCGGCGCGTAATTCGGCCAACCAGAAGGGCGTCGAGATCCGCTATTACTCGATCATCTATGATCTGGTGGATGATGTGAAAGCGGCGGCGTCGGGTCTGTTGTCCGCCGAAGTGCGTGAAAACTTCATCGGCTATGCCGAGATTCGTGAAGTCTTCAAAGTGTCAGGCGTTGGCAAGGTTGCCGGCTGTCTTGTCACCGAAGGCGTCGCGCGCCGCTCGGCTGGTGTGCGCTTGCTGCGGGACAACGTGGTGATCCACGAAGGCACGTTGAAGACACTGAAACGCTTCAAGGACGAAGTGAAAGAGGTGCAGTCAGGTCAGGAATGCGGGATGGCGTTCGAGAATTATGACGACATCCGACCCAATGACGTGATCGAGATCTTCGAACGTGAAGAAGTCGAACGCTCGCTGGATTAACACCCAGCGCCGGGATGCAAAAAAGGGGACGGTCTGACCGTCCCCTTATTCGTTTGCCAACAGGCAATCAATACCGGTGATGGGTTAAGCTGCCTTGCGCTGGTCAACCGGGCGACCCGAAAACAAGCGATCTTCGACCCGAACGACGATACGTCCGTCTGAAAGATCCCGGACATACTGACCCTGCACCATTACGCAACTTCCAAGCACAATCGTCCGCAACATCAGAATTCTCCCAATTCATAGACAACGATTCGGTGCAACCATAGCAGGTATTTTGTGTTTGAACATATTCTCGCCAAGATGTGCGCGGTTTACAGCCAGTCACGCAAAATGGGGATCAGCGGAAGGTCGGCTGGTGGCATGGGATAGTCTCGAAGTTTGTCTATACGCGCCCAGCTAAGCAATTGACCTTCTTGCGGTTTTGGCTGGCCTTCCCATTTTCGACACGCAAAGACCGGCATCAAAAGGTGAAAGTCTTCATAGCTGTGGCTGGCAAAAGTCAGCGGCGCAAGGCAAGAGGCCCAGGTGTCGATATCAAGCTCTTCCTTGAGTTCACGGATCAGTGCGTGCTCGGGCGTCTCGCCGGGCTCAACCTTGCCGCCGGGAAACTCCCACAGCCCTGCCATGGATTTGCCTTCGGGTCGTTGCGCCAGCAACACCCGACCATCGCGGTCGATCAGCGCCACGGCCGAGACAAGAACAACCTTCATTCCACGCCCCTAACCCGCGTTATGATCGATAGTCAGCGTTGATTTGAATATATCCATGGGTCAGATCGCAGGTCCAGACAGATGAAGTGCCGTCACCAACACCCAGATCGACGGCAATGACAAGCTCGTCCCGTTTCATATAGTCCGCGCCATCTTCCTCGCGATACTGCGGTGAAACCCAGCCATCTTCGGCCACCAGAACATCCCCGAACCGGATCGACAGCTTGTCGCGTTCGGCATAGGCACCGGATTTTCCGATCGCCATGACCACGCGACCCCAGTTCGGGTCTTCGCCCGCAATTGCGGTTTTCACCAGCGGGGAATTTGCGATCGCCAGTGCGTGAGTGCGAGCATCAGTGTCGGATCTCGCGCCGGTGACGCGCACCTCGACGAATTTGGTTGCCCCCTCGCCATCGCGCACGACCTGATGTGCCAGATCCAGCATGACCCCATGCAAAGCGGTGCGGAATGCCTGGTTGCCTTTCTTGACCTCGACGCCCGAAGCGCCGGTGGCCGCCAAAAGAAGCGTGTCAGATGTGGAGGTGTCACTGTCCACGGTGATGCTGTTGAAGCTCGTTTCAGTCAGCTCCGACAGCATGGATTGCAGGTCGTCCTGCGCAACTTTGGCGTCGGTAAAGATGAACACCAGCATGGTTGCCATGTCAGGTGCGATCATACCTGACCCTTTGCCGATCCCGGCAATATGGACGGTGCGATCCCCCATCTTGACCTCGGCCTTGGCACCTTTGGCGAAGGTATCGGTGGTGCGAATGGCTTGTGCGGCTTGTTCCAGCCCGTCTGGCACCAACGTGCCTGCCATCTCATCAATCCGTGCGACAATGCGATCATGGGGCAAAGGCTCGCCAATCACGCCAGTTGAGGCAGTATAGACCCTGTTTTTCGGAATCGACAGCGCCCTGGCCACCTCGGATGTGATGGCGTCAACCGACCCGTCACCGGCGGCACCCGTAAACGCGTTCGAGTTTCCGGCATTGACCAGAATCGCGGCACCCTCGGAAGTGTCGGACCCCAATTTGGCCTGACAATCCAACACAGGGGCAGAGCGCGTTGCCGACCTGGTAAAGACGCCAGCGATGGAGGTGCCGGGTTGCAGTTCGGCCAGCATGACGTCCAGCCGATCTGCATATTTGATCCCCGCCTTGGCCGCCGCGAACCGCGCGCCCGCTATCACCGGCAGGTTGGGGAAGGTTTTTGGCGCCAGCGGTGCGATGGCATGGGTATGTGTCTGTGCGGCGACAAGTCGCGCTTTCAACTTCCGCATCTTCTTTTTCAGCTTCTTGATCTTGGCATTCTTCCCCATGCCCACACCCTTTTTGGTTTACTTGTCCAGAAGCGTCATATCACGCAACGCGGCCGGGTCGATCCCCTCAAGCGCGATGCGGTCAATTTTTGCGGCATCCAGCAGCGCCTTCAGTGCGGCTTCGACAGCGTCGTTCTCGACTTTGGCGCTTAGTTCGTCGCGCACTTCGTCCAGCGTCGGCGCGCCTTTCATCCGGGTTTCATTCAGCTTGATCACATGCCAGCCAAACTGCGTTTGGACAGGGGCCGAAATGGCACCAGCTTCCAAGCCCATCACTGCATCTTCAAATGGCTTGACCATCATACCGGCAGTAAACCAGCCCAAATCGCCACCATTTGGACCCGAGGGGCCGGTGGAGTTTTCTTTCGCCAGCTCGGCAAAATCCGCCCCGCCGTCCAGTTCCTCGATCAGTTCTTTCGCCTTGTCTTCGGTTTCCACCAAGATATGAGCGGCACTGAATTCCTGTGTCGGTTCGGCATTGGCATATTCCGTATCATATGCCGCCTGCAAAGCCTCATCGGTCACGGCACCCGAGATTACTTCTTCTACCTTTTCATTGGCAGCCAGTTCACGACGCTGGTTCTCCAGACGAATCTCGGCGCGGTTGCTCAGTTCGCCCATGGCTTGCCCCAAAACCGCCTGCTGGATCAATTGTTCGACAATGCCCGGCAGCAGCACATCATCGGGCAATTGCTGAAACTGCTCGGGAAGGCTGGCCCGCGCAGCAACCAGATGCGCCATGGTGATGTCTTCACCGTTGACGGTGGCAATCACCGTGTCGCCTGTCAGCTCGATCATTTCGACCTCTGGCATGTCCGTTTGTGCCTCGGTCGTGCCGGTATCTTGGGCACTCAGTGGTAGCGCCAGCCAGACCGACAAGGCGGAGGTCAAAAGAAGAGCGTTGCGTTTCAACATGTTTTTATCCTCAAATCAGGCCGGGTTCCCCGGCAACATTGACAGTTTTACACCCGGCGCTTACATCGCTTGAAGGCTTGAGAGCGCTGGTTCTTGAGCCCCTAGATAGGGGGCCATGCAGGGACGGGCAAGTTCCCTCTGGTCACACCAGCGTCAGAACCGCATTGAGGCAAGAAAATATGCTTGGAAAAATCGCGCGCAAGGTCTTTGGCACCCCCAATGACCGAATGATCAAAACGACCCGCCCGATCGTCGAACAAATCAACGCGCTTGAGGATGAATTTGCCGCCCTGACGGATGACGGCATCATCGCCAAGACCGAAGAGTTCAAAAAACGCATCGCAGACGGCGAAAAGCTGGATGCGATCCTGCCCGAAGCCTTCGCGAACTGCCGTGAGGCTGCGAAACGCGCGCTGGGCTTGCGGGCATTTGATACGCAGTTGATCGGCGGGATTTTCCTGCACCGTGGAAACATTGCAGAAATGAAGACCGGCGAAGGGAAAACCCTTGTCGCAACCTTCCCCGCCTATCTGAACGCGCTGTCGGGCGACGGTGTCCATATCGTTACGGTGAACGACTATCTGGCCAGGCGTGACGCGGATTGGATGGGCAAGGTTTATGGCGCGTTGGGGCTGACAACCGGCGTTGTCTATCCGCATCAGGCAGATGACGAAAAACGCGCCGCCTATGCCTGTGACGTGACCTATGCGACCAACAATGAGCTTGGGTTCGACTATCTGCGCGACAATATGAAATCCGAACTGAAAGATATGTATCAGCGCGGTCATAATTTTGCGATCGTGGATGAGGTTGACTCGATCCTGATTGACGAGGCGCGCACGCCCCTGATCATCTCTGGTCCGTCCGAAGATCGCTCAGAGCTTTATGTGACCATCGACGCGCTGATCCCAGAGCTGACTGAAGAGCATTATACGATTGACGAAAAGAACCGTGGCGCCACTTTTACCGAGGAAGGCAACGAGTTTCTGGAAGAGGTGCTGCATGCGCGCGGCCTGCTGCCTGAAGGTCAGTCGCTTTACGACCCGGAAAGCACGACCATCGTTCACCACGTCAACCAGGGCTTGCGGGCGCACAAGCTGTTCCAGCGCGACAAGGACTATATTGTGCGCGACGGTGAAGTTGTGCTGATCGACGAATTTACCGGACGCATGATGGCCGGTCGCCGCATGTCTGAAGGCCTGCACCAGGCGATTGAAGCCAAGGAAGGCTGCAAGACACAGCCAGAAAACGTGACCTTGGCCTCTGTGACGTTCCAGAACTATTTTCGCCTGTACAACAAGTTGTCCGGCATGACCGGCACGGCCCTGACCGAAGCCGATGAATTCGACGAAATCTATGGCTTGGGTGTGGTAGAGATCCCGACCAACCGACCCATTGCGCGGGTGGACGAGCACGATGCCGTCTATCGTACCACGGGCGAGAAATATGGCGCAGTGGTCGAGGAAATCCGCACCGCCAACGAAAAAGGGCAGCCGATCCTGGTCGGCACCACCTCGATTGAGAAATCGGAAACGCTGTCGCAGCTTTTGACTGAAGCGGGCATCAAGCATGACGTTCTGAACGCGCGCCAACACGAGCGTGAAGCGCAGATCGTTGCAGACGCAGGTAAGCTGGGCGCCGTGACAATCGCCACGAATATGGCCGGTCGGGGGACCGACATCAAGCTGGGCGGAAACGTTGAGTTCAAGGTGATGGAGGCGATTGCTGCCAACCCTGATGGCAACCCCGACGAAATCCGCGCCGAGATTGAAGCCGCCCACAAGGCGGATGAACAAGCCGTGAAAGAAGCCGGTGGCCTGTTCGTTCTGGCCACCGAACGTCACGAAAGCCGTCGGATCGACAACCAGTTGCGCGGCCGTTCCGGCCGTCAGGGCGACCCGGGTCGATCATCGTTCTTTCTGTCGCTGGAAGATGACCTGATGCGCATTTTCGGATCCGAGCGGTTGGAAAAGGTGTTGTCCACCCTTGGCATGAAAGAAGGCGAGGCGATCATTCACCCGTGGGTGAACAAGTCGCTGGAGCGTGCGCAAGCCAAGGTCGAAGGCCGCAACTTCGACATTCGTAAACAACTGCTGAAGTTTGACGACGTGATGAATGATCAGCGGAAAGCGATCTTTGGTCAGCGTCTGGAAATCATGGAAGCCGAAGACCTGTCCGAGATCGTGGGTGATATGCGCCATCAGGTGATTGACGATCTGGTTGACGTTCATATGCCACCAAAATCCTATGCGGATCAGTGGGATACCCAGGGCTTGCAAGCGGCGGTGATCGAGAATCTGGGCTTCGAAGCCCCGGTAATTGACTGGGCCGCCGAGGAAGGCGTGGACGATGACAGCATTCGCGAACGGCTTTACGATGCATCGGACGCCTTCATGGCCAAGAAAGCCGCAGATTTCGGGCCAGAAACCATGCGGTCCATCGAAAAGCAACTGGTGCTGCAAACGATCGACAGCAAGTGGCGCGATCATCTTCTGACGCTGGATCACCTGCGCTCGGTCGTCGGGTTCCGCGGCTATGCCCAACGTGATCCGCTGAACGAATACAAGAATGAAGCGTTCCAGTTGTTCGAAAGCCTGCTGGATGGTCTGCGTGCCGATGTGACCAAGAAACTGGCCCAGATTCGCCCGATGTCCGAGGAAGAACAGCAGGCGATGATGCAGCAGATGGTCCAGCAGCAGAAGGCGTTGGCGCAGGCTGCGGATGAAGCTCAGGATACGAAGGACGGGTTTGACGAAACCAACCCGGCGACATGGGGCAACCCGTCACGCAACGATCCCTGCCCTTGCGGATCAGGAAAGAAGTTCAAACATTGTCACGGTCGATTGGCATGATTGGTCGCGCTGACAACATCAGTGGTTGAAATCCCGCACGCCAATTCGGATGATTGCGCAAGGGATTTGCACGGGTTGGGGGGCGCCATGAACATTTTGCGCGCGGTCGTCGCGATGGCCTACGTGATGCTGGCAACTGGTCAGGCCGCTGTCGCTGGCGATGTAACGCTGACCTCTCGGGATGGCGAGATCGAGCTGACCGGCACCCTTCTGACCTTCGATGGCGAGTTCTACCGGGTGGATACCGAGTTTGGCATCCTGACCGTCGACAGTTCCGGCGTCACCTGCGAGGGACCGGGTTGCCCAAACCTTGGACCGTTTGTGGCGGAACTGACCATTTCAGGAGCTTATGCGATGGGCGAGGTGTTGTTTCCTGCCCTGGTCGAAGGCTTCGCACTGCGCGAAGGGTATGCGCTCAAACGTGAAGAAGTGTTGGGGATCGGCACGCTCTACACGCTCTATGATGGGGTTTCCGGGCAGGAACAGGCTCGCATAACGATCAAGCTGACCTCGAGCGCCGAAGGGTTTGCAGATCTGTTGGGGCAGCAGGCTGATATGGTTCTGTCGATGCGGCAGGCGTCGACCCGTGAACGCAGCATGGCGCGCGAGGCTGGGTTGGGCGATCTGCGGATTGCGCGGCAAAGCCGGGTGATCGCGCTGGATGCGCTGGTGCCGGTTGTGTCACCGGGTAATCCAGTTACCAAACTGTCCATTACGCAACTGGCGGCCATCTATGCCGGCAAGATCAGGAATTGGAGCGAGCTTGGCGGCGAAGACGCCCCCATCACGCCCTATCTGATGGATATCGAAGAAGGCTTTGGCCCTGCCTTCATGCAACAAGTCATCGCCGCAAGCGGTGTCAGCCTGTCGGATCGGGTGCGCTTCCATCCGTCGACCACAGCGTTGAATGATGCCATCGCGCGTGATCCGTTCGGCATCGCGATCACGTCCTTCATGCGCCCCGGCAATGGCGAGGTTGTTCAACTGTCCGGCACCTGTGGCTTCCGCGTGCAGGCATCGGCCCGGTCGATCAAGTCGGAAGATTATCCGCTGACCATGCCAATGTATCTGTATCTGCCCGAGCGGCGTCTGCCGCTTCTGGGGCGCGAGTTTCTGTCTTATCTTCGCACCGACAGCGCGCAGTTCGTGACGCGCCGGGCCGGGTTTGTCGATCAGGCGCTGACGCGTATTCCGATACAGGATCAGGGGGATCGTATGGCCAACGCCATTTCAGCAGCCGGTGACGAAGTGGCCCTGCCCGAGTTGAAGCGCATGGTGGATATGTTCGACGGCAAGGACCGCTTGTCGATCAGCTTCCGCTTCCAAGGGGGTTCGACCCGGTTGGATGCGCCTTCCCGTTCCAACGTCGCGCTGCTGGCTAAGGCTTTGGAAAGTGGGCGTTTTGATGGGCGTCAGATGGTGTTTGTCGGGTTCTCTGATGGACAGGGCGCGGCGGAGCAAAACCTTGATCTGGCCCGCAAACGCGCCACGGCTGTGCGCAAGCAGGTCTTGGCGCAGCTAGAGGCTTTCGACGATACCCGGGTTGATCTTCAGGTCGATGCGTTTGGTGAAGCGATGCCCATGGCCTGTGACGACAGCGCATGGGGGCGCCGCGTCAACCGTCGGGTCGAAATCTGGGTTGACTGATCTTAAAGATACCCCGACCCGCGAAAGCTAAGCTCTGTCGATTTGCCGATGATCAGATGGTCATGCAGTGTCAGACCCAGCGCGGTTGCCGCGTCGTTCACCTGCTGTGTCATCTGAATATCGCTATCAGATGGCGTGGGGTCGCCTGAAGGGTGGTTGTGCACAAGGATGATTGCCGAGGCATTCAGTTCCAGCGCCCGTTTGACCACCTCGCGCGGATAGACCGGCACATGATCCACGGTGCCCTGCCCCTGCGCCTCGTCCGCGATCAGAACGTTTTTACGATCAAGAAACAGCACCCGGAACTGTTCAGTGTCGCGATGCGCCATGGTCGTGTGGCAATAATCCAGCACCGCATCCCAGGATGAAATCACATGCCGCTGAATGACACGGCTGCGCGCCATGCGCTGCGCTGCGGCTTCCACGATCTTCAATTCGGTGATCACAGCGTCACCAATCCCCGGCACATCGCGCAGGCGCTGCACAGGCGCCGTCACCACGCGGTTGAAATCGCCGAATGTGTCCAGCAGACAGCGCGCCAGCGGCTTCACATCCCGTCGCGGAATGGCGCGGAACAGCACAAGCTCTAACATTTCGTAATCCGGCATTGCCTGCGCCCCGCCATCCATGAACCGATCGCGCAGGCGTTTGCGGTGGTCCTTGATATAGGATGGCAGTTTGCCGTCCTTGACCGCCACCGGAAGAACAGGCGCTTCGTCTGCGTCAAACAGCGCCTGTGGCATTTCATCGAACTGGAATTGTCTGCTCTCGGTCATGAGAGCAGACTGCACCAAAAGTGGTGAATGAAAGGTTAACAACGCATGGTTGTTAGCCTTTCATACTGTCCCAAAAACTCTTCACCTTGGTGAAGAAGGATGAGCTTTCGGGATTGTTCTCTTCCGACAGTTTTTCGAAATCGCGCAACAGCTCTTTTTGCTTCGCGGTCAGGTTCACCGGCGTTTCCACCGCAAGTTCGATATACATATCGCCACGCGGCCCGCCCCGCAGGCCCGGCATACCTTTTGACCGCAGACGCATCTGCCGCCCCGATTGGCTGCCCGCCGGGATTTTCACCCGCGACCGGCCGCCGTCGATGGTCGGCACTTCGATATCGCCGCCCAGCGCCGCAGAGGCCATCGAGACTGGCACGCGACAATGAAGATGCGGGCCTTCGCGGTCGAAGATCGGGTGCTCGGCCACGTCGATGAAGATATACAGATCCCCCGTCGGACCACCGCGCAATCCGGCTTCGCCTTCGCCAGACAAACGGATCCGCGTGCCGGTTTCCACCCCTGCCGGGATGTTGACCGACAGTGAGCGTTCCTTGTGCTTGCGGCCCGCGCCACCGCAGCTTTTGCAGGGGTTCTGGATCATCTGCCCGGTGCCCTGACAGGTTGGGCAGGTGCGTTCGACGGTAAAGAACCCTTGCTGGGCACGCACTTTTCCCATGCCCGAACAGGTCGGACAAACGGTTGGTTCGGCCCCCGCTTCGGCCCCTGTGCCACTGCATTCGTCGCAGGACACGGATGTCGGCACGTTGATGGTCTTTTGTAGCCCTGCGAACGCTTCTTCCAGCGTCACACGCAGGTTATAGCGCAGATCAGACCCTCGTTGCGCGCGCGCGCCGCCGCCACGACCGCCGCCCATGAAGTCACCGAACAGGTCGTCGAACACATCGGAAAACGCACTGGCGAAATCGCCATTGCCGCCATGGTGCCCGCCACCGGGACGGCCGCCCATGCCGCCATCAAAGGCAGCATGCCCAAACCGGTCATAGGCCGCTTTCTTGTCGGCATCCTTCAGCACGTCATAAGCCTCGTTCGCCTCTTTGAACTGGGCTTCGGCATCAGGGTTGTCCGAGTTGCGATCAGGGTGAAGCTCTTTTGCCTTCTTGCGGTAAGCCTTTTTCAGCTCCTCCGCAGACGCGCCCTTCGACACTCCGAGAACTTCGTAATAATCACGCTTTGACATGGAAATCTCCCTTTGGGAGGGGGCAGGGCTGCAAGGGCAGCCCCGCCCGTTACCTATTCAGACTTAACGCTTGTTTTCGTCGTCAAGGTCTTCGAAGTCGGCGTCGACAATGTCGTCATCCACCGCCGGAGGGCCGTCGGCGTCTTCGGGCTCTTCGCCAGCCGCTTCTTCTTGTTGCGACTTATAGATCGCTTCACCCAGCTTCATGGCCGCTTCGGTGACGTTCTGGATGCCCGACTTGATCTTGTCGGCATTGTCTTCTTCCATCACATCCTTCAGCGCGGCAATGGCCAGCTCGATCGCTTCGATCGTGGTCGGGTCGACCTTGTCGTTATGTTCTTCCATCGCCTTTTCGGTCGAATGGATCAGGCTTTCGGCCTGGTTCTTGGCTTCGACAAGCTCTTTGCGCTCCTTATCGGCCTCGGCATTGGCTTCGGCGTCTTTCACCATGGCTTCGATGTCGTCATCCGACAGACCGCCCGAGGCTTGAATGGTGATCTTCTGCTCTTTGCCCGTGCCTTTGTCCTTGGCTCCCACTTCCACGATGCCGTTGGCGTCGATGTCGAAGGTCACTTCGATCTGCGGCATGCCACGCGGTGCGGGTGGGATGTCTTCCAGATTGAACTGGCCAAGGATCTTGTTATCGGCGGCCATTTCACGCTCACCCTGGAACACGCGCAGCGTCACGGCGTTCTGGTTGTCTTCCGCGGTCGAGAAGATCTGCGACTTCTTGGTCGGGATCGTCGTGTTGCGGTCGATCAGGCGTGTGAACACACCACCCAGCGTTTCGATGCCCAGCGACAGCGGGGTCACGTCCAGAAGCACAACGTCTTTCACGTCGCCTTGCAGAACACCGGCCTGAATGGCGGCACCCATGGCCACAACCTCGTCCGGGTTTACACCTTTGTGGGGTTCCTTGCCGAAGAATTTCGACACTTCTTCGATGACCTTCGGCATACGGGTCATACCACCGACCAGAACCACCTCGTCGATGTCGTCTTTCGACAGACCAGCGTCTTTCAGCGCAGCCTGGCAGGGCTTCATCGAGCGTTTGATCAGGTCCGACACAAGGCTTTCCAGCTTGGCGCGGGTCAGCTTCATGACCATGTGCAAGGGCGAGCCATCCGACCCCATCGAGATGAAGGGCTGGTTGATCTCGGTCTGCGACGAGCTGGACAGCTCGATCTTGGCTTTTTCGGCGGCTTCTTTCAGGCGTTGCAAGGCCATCTTGTCTTTCGACAGATCGACCTGGTTTTCCTTTTTGAACTCGTCGACCAGATACTGAACGATGCGCATGTCGAAGTCTTCACCGCCAAGGAACGTGTCGCCGTTGGTGGATTTCACTTCAAACAGGCCGTCGTCGATTTCCAGAATGGTCACGTCGAACGTGCCGCCGCCAAGGTCATAAACCGCGATGGTGTGGGTTTCCGACTTGTCCAGGCCATAGGCCAGTGCAGCAGCCGTCGGTTCGTTGATGATGCGCAGCACTTCAAGGCCAGCGATCTTGCCGGCGTCTTTGGTGGCCTGACGCTGGGCGTCATTGAAATAGGCGGGCACGGTGATCACGGCCTGAGTGACTTCCTCACCCAAATAGCTTTCTGCCGTCTCTTTCATCTTGCCCAGAATGAAGGCCGAGATTTGCGAGGGCGAATATTTCTGCCCGGCAGCTTCAACCCATGCGTCACCATTGCCACCATCTACGATGGCGTAAGGGACAAGCTTCTTGTCTTTCTCGACAGCCGGGTCTTGCATGTTGCGACCGATCAGGCGCTTCACTGCAAAGACGGTGTTGTCGGGGTTGGTGACAGCCTGACGTTTTGCCGACTGACCAACAAGGCGTTCGTCGTCCTTGAAGGCGACGATCGAAGGCGTCGTGCGTGCGCCTTCTGCGTTTTCAATGACCCGCGGTTGCGAGCCGTCCATGATGGCAACACAAGAGTTGGTGGTGCCGAGGTCGATACCGATGACTTTAGCCATGCTCAAAATCCTCTCTTAGGCGATGTTGTGGGAGCCGACCTTGCAAAGCATCGGCCCCTGATCCCAGATTTCTGACCGAATGGGCGTACCCCAGTCCGGCGTCTGGGCGTATATAAGTAGGGGAAATGGGGCCTGCAAGCGTTCAAGGGGCCGCAAAGGGCCAAAAAACGAGTCATTTTCAGGGTTTTGCCTATGATTGCGCACGACATTCCCCCGATGGATCTGGCAGGGGCGAGGCTTTTCAAGCGGATGCTGGATCGTCCAACACAGGAAGCGCTTGTTTCTGCACTGCGGGATGTGGTGTCTGTTGCACCTTTTTTCCACCCCGAAACGCGATGGGGCAAGCAGATGTCTGTGCGGATGACATCGGCGGGACGTCTGGGCTGGGTGTCGGACCGGCGGGGTTATCGTTATGAGCCGCGCCACCCGACAGGCGCGCCTTGGCCCGAAATCCCCGACCTTGCGCTTGAGGTCTGGCGTGCTGTGTCAGGCGCGGATCGGCTGCCCGACTGTTGTTTGGTCAACTATTACGGCGATGGTGCGCGGATGGGGCTGCATCAGGACCGGGACGAAGGTGATTTCTCGTTTCCGGTCGTGTCGATCAGCCTTGGCGATGATGCGCTGTTTCGGATTGGCGGGATCAAGCGGCAGGGATCGACGCAGTCCGCTTGGCTTGGCTCCGGTGACGTTCTGGTGCTGGACGGTCCTTCGCGGCTGGCCTATCACGGGATTGATCGTTTGCGCTTTGGGTCTTCCGACCTTCTGCGTGACCGTGGGCGGATCAACCTGACGCTTCGGGTGGTCGAGATCGCACCAACCGCATCTGATGAGGTTTAACGCCGGGCTTCCCAACTGGCCGACACATACCTGCGGCCGTAGCTGTCGCCCAGCAGGCCAAGAAAGGCCAACACGATCGACACGATCAGTGCATACTGCCAGCTTGTGTAATGTGGAACATAATTGATGAAGGCATAGCCGCGTGCCTGATCAATAATATGAAACAGCGGGTTCCACGAAAACAGGGCCAGCATGAAAAACGGCAACGTGTTCGCGACAAACATCTTGCCTGATGCAAACATGTTCACCCGCATGTAAAGCGTTGTGGCGACCTGCGTGAATCGCGGGAACCATGGTTTCAGGGCCATGAAAACGATGCCGACTGAAACGCCGTTGAACCAGCCGAGCAACAGCATCATGAATGCCCCGCCCGGATCGTATATTTCAACCGGCTTGAACGCCAGGCTGTAAATCGTAAGCACCACGACGATGGACAGGGTCTGCAGGTAAAGCGCCCCCAGGGCGGCTGCGGTGATGGATACGAGCGTGTTCATCGGTCCATGCAGCATCATGGTTGATGTCGCGCCTGCCGCAGTTGCCACCGATTTCATGGTTTTGATGTTCGTCATGAAGATGAAAATGCCCGACATGATGTAGAGCAGGAAATCCCCGCGAATGGCGCTTGTCCTCAGGCCGAACACGCTTATCATCACGAAGAAAATCGCGACCATCAGAAGCGATTGAAGGATATTGATCAGCAGGCCGACTATCGCATTTGGGTGTGACTTTCGAAGGTCATAGACCGTCGCGTGATAGATCACCGACACCATTGAGGCCGCAGCCTCCAACCGGGTTCTGTTCACTTTCACTTCAAACATGGCGCTGCCTTTTTGCCCGCAATGGGGGGATTCTCGCAGGGAATTCTTGCCGTTCCTTTACTCAATCATCATAAGTGGGCGAAATTATGTAATCAACCGGGCCGCACAGCTTGGCGGATAAGGAGCAAGACCTTGGATTTTGACCGTTTGGAAAGCGTTATGCGCAAACTGGCGCTTGCGGCTGGTGATGTGATAATGGAGATCTACAATTCGGATGATTTTGATGTCCGGTCGAAGTCTGATGACAGCCCGGTGACGGCTGCCGACGAAGCGGCTGACGCCGTGATCTCGGCGGGTTTGCGAGACGCCTTTCCAGACGTGTTGTTGGTGACGGAAGAGCAAGCCGATAGCCACGGGCAGCAGGCCGACGCGTTTTTGATCGTTGATCCTTTGGACGGCACCAAGGAATTCATTCACCGGCGCGGGGATTTCACCGTCAACATCGCCTATGTGGAGGACGGCACACCCGTTCGCGGTGTCGTCTATGCCCCCGCAAAAGGCCGAATGTTCTTCACCCGCGCCGATGGCAGCAGTGTCGAGGAACAAGGCCCTTTCGACAGGGGCGCGGTTGGGGCCCTGTCCCCGATTTCTGTCACGTCGCCGGATAATGCGGCGCTGATGGTCGTGGCCTCAAAGTCGCACCGTGATCAGGCCACGGATGATTACATCGGAAAATATGCCGTCAAGGATATGCGGTCGGCGGGCAGTTCGCTGAAATTCTGTCTGGTGGCAACGGGCGAAGCGGACATCTATCCCCGTGTCGGCCGCACGATGGAATGGGACACCGCCGCAGGACATGCGGTGCTGAAAGGCGCGGGTGGAGATGTGGTGCGCTTTGACGACCATGCGCCGCTGACCTATGGCAAGCCGGATTATGCCAACCCGTTTTTCATTGCCTACGCCCCAGGGGTCGACCTGAAGAAAGCCTGATGGATGAGTGTTCTGATCGTCATCCCGGCGCGCTACGCCTCGGTCCGTTATCCAGGTAAGGCACTGGTGCCACTGCGCGGTGCGACCGGGCAAGAAAAGTCTCTGATCCAGCGCAGTTGGGATGCGGCGCAGGCAGTAGGCGGTGTGGACCGCGTTGTCATTGCGACAGATGATCACCGTATCCGCACCGAGGCTGAAGGCTTCGGAGCCGAAGTTGTCATGACATCTGCGACCTGTCGAAATGGCACCGAGCGTTGTGCCGAAGCGTTGGATGCGTTGGGCGGTGCCTTTGATATTGTGGTGAACCTGCAAGGCGATGCCCCGCTGACGCCGCCCTGGTTTGTCGAGGATCTGATTGCTGCGTTGAACGCCCACCCGATTGCCGAGATGGCGACACCGGTTCTGCGATGTGATGGCCGGGCACTTGGTGGCTTTCTTGACGACCGCCGCGCCGGGCGGGTTGGGGCGACAACGGCGGTGTTCGGGGCCGAGGGCAAAGCGCTCTATTTTTCGAAAGAGGTGATCCCGCACGTCGCAGACGGCGCATGGGACGATCACACCGTGACCCCGGTGTTTCACCATGTGGGCGTCTATGCCTATCGCCCCGCCGCCTTGGCAGCCTATGCGCGCTGGACGCCCGGACCGCTGGAACAATTGGAAGGATTGGAGCAGTTACGCTTTCTGGAAAGGGATCACCCCGTGCAATGTGTCGAAGTCGACGCGCGCGGGCAACAGTTCTGGGAATTGAACAACCCCGAAGATGTCACGAGAATCGAACGCATCCTGGGCGAGCTTGGCATGGCCTAGGTCGACGCCATTGCCGACGCTTCGCATACGCAGCGGGCAATCGACCGCACCTTTTCGCCGAAAAATGGAATTACCTTGAGAAAAGCCGCTGATTGACCCAATATCGTGAACAATTGCCATGAAGTTGTCAGATTTTTCGCCCATTGGTGTTCGGTATATAGTTTAAGCCTGCACAGGTAATTTATTGTTGGCCCATCGGACGTATATTCAGACGGATCGGTCAAGACAGAGGTGTTTTATGACGCACAAAAAGGTCACCAAGGCCATTTTCCCGGTCGCAGGGTTGGGAACGCGTTTCCTGCCCGCCACAAAATCGATTCCGAAAGAGATCATGACGCTGGTCGATCGCCCGTTGATCCAATACGCAATCGACGAAGCGCGCGCGGCGGGGATCAAGGAATTTCTTTTTGTGACATCACGCGGCAAAGGCGCGCTTGAGGACTATTTCGACAATTCACCCATTCTGGAGCAGGAATTGCGGAAAAAGGGCAAAGACGCCCTGTTGGAAATCCTGAAAGACACCAATATGGAAAGCGGCGCGATCGCCTATATACGCCAGCACAAGGCGTTGGGGCTGGGACATGCGGTCTGGTGCGCCCGCCGTCTTATCGGCAACGAACCATTCGCGGTCATCCTGCCTGATGACGTGATCGCCGCCGAAAAACCCTGTCTGCAACAGATGGTTGAAGCCTATCGCGAAACAGGGGGTTGCATGGTGGCCGCCATGGAGGTGCCCGCCGAGAAGGCCAGCGCCTATGGCGTCCTTGACGTGAAGCAGGACATGGGCACCATGGTGTCGGTCAAGGGCATGGTCGAAAAACCAGCCATCGAAAACGCGCCGTCGAACCTGGCAGTGATTGGCCGCTATATCCTGACGCCTGATGTTCTGCGCAGTCTGAACAAGATGAAAAGCGGCGCAGGGGGGGAAATTCAACTGACCGACGCCATCGCCTCGGAAATCAAGCGGGGGCGCGATGTGTTTGGGTATCGGTTCCGTGGCCAGCGGTTCGATTGCGGATCCAAAGCGGGTTTTTTGCAAGCGACTGTTGCCTTTGGCATGGCGCGCGAAGAGCTTCGGGAAGAGTTTTCCGACTATCTCCATGATATCGTTACACAGCAAAAGGCTGCCGAGTAATCCCCTGTGCGAGAGGTCGGACGGGATCTGTGGTCAGCCTATCGGATGCGGTGGAAGCGCCGCCGTTTGATCTGGCGATCCCTCCGGTCGCGCCACGACCTTGAATCGGTGGTGGATCGCACGGACCGGATCGATCCCGACCATGTGCTGGCCTTTTCTACAGCGCGCAACGAATACACGCGGTTGCCACATTTCCTGGCCCATTACCGCACCCTGGGTGTCGGGCATTTTCTGTTCGTTCTGAACAACAGCGACGATGCGTCCGAAGCCTTTCTTGCGGACCAACCCGACGTGTCTTTGTGGCGCACCCATGACAGCTACAAGGCGTCGCGCTTCGGGGTCGATTGGACCACATGGCTTCAGTTTCGTTTTGGGAATCGTCACTGGTGCCTGACCGTCGATGTGGACGAGCTGTTGGTCTATCCTCACAGCGATACCCGGACCCTGTCCGATCTGACCGCACGTCTGGCGCAAACGAATGCTACCGCGATGGGCGCGTTGATGCTGGATATGTATCCGAAGGGGCCGCTGGACCAAGCGACATACACGCCGGGTCAGGATCCAACCGAGATATTGCAGTATTTCGATGCCGCTCCTTATCGGGCGCAGCGGCAATTCCCCGCGCAGAATCTGTGGGTGCAGGGCGGGCCGCGTGATCGAGCTTTCTTTGCCGACCACCCCGCCCGCGCCCCGACCCTGAACAAGTTGCCGCTTGTGCACTGGAATAGACGCTTCGCCTATCTGAACTCGACCCATTCGGCGCTGCCGCCGCGCCTGAATCACGCTTGGGACGGACCTGCGTGCATTTCGGGCGACGATCGTTTGTCAGGCGCGCTTTTGCACACAAAGTTCCTGCCGGACGTCGTGACCCGGTCACGCGAGGAGAAGATGCGGCAGGAGCATTTCGGACAGCCCGAAGATTTCGATGCCTATTACGACTGGCTCTCATCCGCACCCGATCTGTGGCACGACCAGTCGGTGGCCTATCAAGGCTGGCGTCCGCTGATGGAAATGGGGCTTATTTCCAATGGCGGCTGGGCCTAAACAAGTGATAGCGTAATACCAGTCTGATACGGGGAAGATCTTGGGCGTCTGGACATCATACCGACTGCGACTGAAACGCAAGCAATGCCAGATCCGGGCATTTCGCAAACGGCGCGAACTGACCGAGATTGCCAATCGAACCGAGGCTATCGCGCCAAACGATATTCTGTGCTTTTCGACGATCCGCAATGAATGTATCCGGCTTCCATTCTTCCTCAACTACTATCGCGACCTTGGCGTGAACCATTTCTTCTTTGTCGATAATGGATCGGACGATGGCGGCCCCACGTATTTGGCAGACCAGCCCGATGTCTCGTTGTGGTCCACAGACGCCAGCTACAAGAACGCCAATTTCGGCGTGAACTGGACCGGATGGCTGCAACGCAAATATGCCCATGGGCATTGGTCGCTAGTGGTCGATCCTGATGAATTCCTGATCTATCCCTTTTGCGACACGCGTCCGATCCGGGCGCTGACCGACTGGTTGGACAATTCGGGTGTCAGATCATTTGGCGTCATGCTTCTGGACATGTATCCCAAAGGTCCGATGCACAGTCTCAGTTATGTCTCCGGGCAAAACCCGTTCGAGGTTGCGGACTGGTTTGACAGCGGCAACTACACCATTACCAGGAATCCCAAATATGGAAACCTGTGGATACAAGGCGGCCCCCGCGCCCGCGCCTTTTTTCGGGACAAGCCCGAGAAGGCCCCCGCCCTGAACAAGATTCCGCTGGTGAAATGGAACAGAAACTACACCTATGTCAGTTCAACCCACGCGCTTTTGCCGCGGGGCCTGAACCTTGTCTATGATCAATGGGGCGGTGAGAAAGCCTCGGGCTGCTTGCTGCACGCCAAATTCCTGGACACATTCAAGGATAAGTCGGTGGAAGAACTGAAGCGCGGGCAACACTATGCCAACAGTCACGAATACCGCGCCTATCACGATGGCACCAACGAGGATACCGACCTGTGGTGCGACTGGAGCGAGAAGTATCTGAACTGGCGCCAGCTTGAGATGCTGGGCCTGATGTCGAAAGGAAACTGGGCATGAGCCTTGGCATCGTCATGCTGGTGCACGACGCGCGTGATCGCGCCGAGCAGTTGGTGCGCCATTGGGCGACGCATGACTGCCCCGTCGTCGTGCATGTCGATGCCTTTGTGTCGCGTGACGACTTCGCAAATTTCACTGCCGCGTTGGGTGATTTGGACAACGTCCGGTTCTGCAAACGCCGTCACTGCGAATGGGGCACATGGTCCTTGGTCGCGGCCAGTCAGACGGCCGCTGAAGCCATGTTAGAGACATTTCCCGACGTGAAACACGTCCTGCTGGCATCTGGTAGCTGTCTGCCGTTGCGTCCCGTTTCCGAGATGCGGTCATATCTGAGCAACCGTCCGCAAACCGACTTTATCGAAAGCGTCACGACCGAAGATGTGCCGTGGACCATCGGCGGGCTGGACATCGAACGGTTCACGCTTCGGTTTCCGTTTTCGTGGAAACGACACCGCCGCCTGTTCGACCGATACGTCAGCATTCAGCGCAGGCTCAGGATCAAACGCCCCATCCCGGATGGGATAGTGCCGCATCTGGGCAGCCAGTGGTGGTGTTTGACGCGGGCCACCCTGACGGCGATCCTGAACGATCCGCATCGACCTGCCTATGACCGATATTTCAGGCGCGTCTGGATCCCTGATGAAAGCTATTATCAGACCCTGACCCGCCGTCATTCGACCCGGATCGAGAGCCGGTCGCTGACTCTGTCAAAGTTTGATTTTCAGGGGAAGCCACACGTGTTTCATGATGACCATCTGCAACTGTTGCGACGGTCCGATTGCTTTGTTGCCCGCAAGGCGTGGAGATACGCAGACAAGTTGTATGACAGCTTTTTATCCGAACAGAAGGTCGTCCTCACCGGCGCCGAACCCAACCCCGGCAAGATCGACCGAATCTTTACCAAGGCCATCGAAAGGCGCACGAAGGGACGGCCTGGCCTTTATATGCCAAGCCGTTTTCCACGGGCCGGGCATGAAGGTAACATAACCGCCGCGCGCTATACCGTTCTGGAAGGGTTTTCCGAACTGTTCGAAGGGTTTGACCAATGGTTGGCCGATACCGTCAGCGCCCGTGTTCACGGCCACCTGTTTGCCGAAGATAAAGCACATTTTGCGGGCGGTGCGCAGGTCTTCTTCGGCGCGCTCACCGATTCTGCCAGCCTGCGAGACTATAACCCCAAAGCCTTTCTGACCAATCTGATATGGAACACGCGAGGCGAGCGCCAGTGCTTTCAGTACGGACCAAAGGACAATCAAGACCTGTCCTGGGTTATGGCCAAAGACCCGAACGCACGCGTTTATGTCGTATCCGGGGCCTGGGCGGTGCCACTGTTTCATTCAAACCGCAACTTTTCGGACATCCGGTGCGAGGCGGCGCGCTTGCAAAAGATTGAAAGCGAACACCTGACTGCGCTGCGATCCAGCTATGCGCGGGCGCGCACGCAAATCTGGTCGCTGGCCGATTTCGTGCTGAATCCATCAGAGCCTCTGCAAAGCGTGGTGGATGACATTGGCCCGCGAAAAACCGGAGCTTTGCAGAGCATGCCAAAAATGAAGCCTCTTCGCGGCTTTGGGCAATTTTTGCAGGATTTGAAGAATCAGGGGATGCATCCCTATCTGATGGGTGATTTCCCGGCTGGGCATGACCTTGTGCCCACCACCCGCATTCAGCGCAAACCCTATCTGGTGAAGTGATCTTATGACCGGCCCGTTTGATTGTTTCATCATTTTCGCCGAGATGCGCACCGGTTCAAACTTTCTGGAAAGCAATCTGGATCAGTTTCCCGGCCTCAAATGTTATGGCGAAGCGTTCAACCCCTATTTCATGGTGACGCCAAAGACAGAAGTGCTGTTTGACATCACCGTGGCGATGCGGGATGCGGACCCGATGCTGCTGTTGGAGCGAATGAAGTCCGAAACAGACGGTCTGCCGGGTTTTCGCTTCTTTCACGACCATGACCCGCGTGTGTTCGATGCGCTGATCGACGATCCGCGCTGCGCCAAGATCGTGCTGACCCGAAACCCCGTCGACGCCTATGTGTCCCGCAGAATCGCGATGGCGACTGACCAATGGCAGTTGAGCGACCAGAGCGATGCCCGCAAGCAACCGGCGCGTTTCATCCCGGACGAATTCGAGAAGCTGTTTTATCGATTCAAGAGCTTTCAGTTGAAGATCAAGGATCGTCTACAACGCTCTGGTCAGGTGGCGTTCTACATCGACTATGAAGAAGCGCAAAGTCTAAGCGTTATCAACGGCTTGGCGAAATATCTGGGCGAACAGACCGAGATCACGCAATTCGCCAGCACCTTCAAGAAACAGAATCCCGAACCCCTCTCGGACAAGGTGCAGAACTTCGAGCTGTTGGCGTCAACGGTCGCCCGAATTGATATATTTGATCTTCACAAGTCGCCGAGTTTTGAGCCCGGTCGCCCGCCCGCCTTGAAAACATATCTGGCGTCAGATGAATTGCAGTTGGTGTTTCTGCCGATTGCAGGGGGGCCGTCAGATCAGGTCACAGGCTGGATGGAGGCCGCTGGCCCCTTGCTCCGGGATTTCTCGCAAAAGGCCCTGCGGCAGTGGAAGCGGCGGCACAAGGCGCATCGCAGCTTCACCGTTTTACGGCACCCGGTGGCGCGGTTGCATTCGGTGTTTTGCGACCTTGTGGCTTTTCAAGAAAATGACCCGGATTGGGATCTGAAGCACGCCTTGCGGCATAATCATGGAGTGGCGTTGCCCACCAGCCCTGACGCGCCTTGGACGCTGACCGATCACCAAGACGCGTTTGCGCGGTTCATCGCGTTTGTTGCAAAGTCGCTTGGTGGTCAGACAGGTATCAATGTCGATCCGCGCTGGGCATCACAAGCGGCAACCGTCAATGGTTTTGCGGGGTTTGCCCTGCCCGATCACATCTTGCGGGAGGATCAGCTTGCCGCCGCGCTTGGTCATTTACTGGCCGAGGTGCAAGCCGGCGCCGCGCCCACCCTGCCCGCTGCGTCACCCGATGCGCCGTTTTCCTTGGATCAGGTCTATTCAGACGAGATCGAGACCGCTGTGCGCAAAGCGTATCAACGTGATTATATGATGTTTGGATTTCGGTCCTGGGGCGCGTCGGACTGATCCGCGATCACGCCGCTTTGTTCGACAGGCTTTCGGTCAGCAACGCATGAAGGGTTGCGGCCTCGGTATTGGCGCGCAGCTTGGTGCAGATCGAGGCATCCCGCATGGTGCGCGATACCAAGGCAAGGGCTTTCAGGTGGTCGACACCAGAATCTTCCGGCGCGAACAAGGCGAAGACCAGATCAACGGGTTGTTTGTCCACAGCCCCGAAATCAAACGGCTTCTCTACCCGCATGAAGCAGCCGACAACCTTGTCCAGCCCATGCAGGCGGGCATGAGGCAATGCCACCCCGCGGCCCACACCGGTGGGCCCCAGGGTTTCGCGTTGCTGAAGTGCGGCGAACGCCTCGCCACCGTTGATGCCGTAACATTCCATCACAACGTCGCCAAGGTCCTGAAACAGGCGCTTCTTGGAAGACACTGTCGATACGACCTTTACGGCCGACGGCTTGAGGATGCTCGAAAGTTCCATCGCCAACAACTTTCCCCACCCACCTGTCAGGTGGGAGGCTTACACTGCATTTTTAGGGTCGATCCAGCCCACATTACCGTCTTCACGGCGATAGACCACATTCATCCCCTCGGTTTTCTCGTTGCGGAAAACCAGAACGGGCGCATGTGCCAGCTCCATCTGCATGACCGCTTCGCCGACCGAAAGCGATGGAATCTGAGTTTCCATCTCGGCGATGATCATGGGCTGGAGTGAGGCGTCGTCTGCTTCGTCCTGACCTTCTTCTGAGGCGAGGATATACGAGGACCCGCCGAAAACTTCAACCGGGTCCACACGATCCTTATGGTGATCCTTCAATCGACGCTTGTAGCGGCGCAATTGCTTCTCCATTTTCTCGGCGCAATTGTCGAAAGCTGCATAGATTTCGGTGGCGACCCCCTTTGCCTGGGCGGTCAATCCGGTGGACAGATGCACGATCGTTTCACACACATATTCATGGGCGCTTTTTGAAAAGATCACTTGGGCCCGCGTGGGGCGTTCAGCGTATTTTTGAACGACACCACCCAGTTCCTCCTTGACGTGAACCTGAAGGGCATCACCGATGTCGATTTGCTTGCCACTGATTTGATATTGCATCCATACCTCCTATGGTAGTGCAGGCCTCAAAAATGCCTTTCTCGGACGAGGGAAGGCGAATTCCTATATAAATTACATAGTGTTGTGAGTGCTTTGAACAACCTTACCCGTCCAAATTCATTTGGACGATCCGCCATGCATTTCCCGAACTCGGGGGGGCAGGAACAAAGGATCAGGTGGTCTTGCATTATCATCATTTGGCGACGAGTCGAGGGGGCTTGTCAACCACATCAGACCCCGGCGTCCCTATTTGATCGAGAAATTCTGCCCCAGATATACACGCCGAACATTCTCATCCTGGATCACCTCATCGGTGGTGCCGCTCATCAAAACGTGGCCGTCATGCAGAATATAGGCGCGGTCCACGATTTCGAGCGTTTCGCGCACATTGTGGTCAGTGATCAGGACGCCGATCCCGCGATCCTTAAGCTCGTGAACCAAGGACCTGATCTCGCCCACGGCAATCGGATCGACTCCGGCAAAGGGTTCGTCGAGCAACAGATACTTGGGATTCGATGCCAGCAGGCGCGCGATTTCGACGCGACGTCGTTCACCGCCGGACAGGGCCAGCGCTGGGGCGCGACGCAGGTGGCTGATGGAAAACTCGTTCAGCAATTCTTCGAGCCGTTCCCGCCGCTTGTGGCGATCAGGAGTCGAGATTTCCAGAATTGAAAGGATGTTATCCTCGACCGACATACCGCGAAAAATCGACATCTCTTGTGGAAGATAGCCGATGCCGTATTTCGCCCGGCGATACATCGGTAGAAGCGTCACGTCACGCCCGTCAATCAGAACCTGACCGGCTTCGGGCGTGATCAACCCGGCGATGGCATAGAACGTTGTCGTCTTGCCGCAACCGTTCGGGCCTAGCAGAGCCACAACCTCGCCCCGGTGCAGCTCCAGGTTCACTTCGCGGATGACCGGTTTTTTTCGATAGCTTTTGCGCAATCCGATGATCCGCAGACCGGCGTCGCCGTTTTCGACGGTCAGATCAGGTGTGTCTGACATCAATCCGCGCCTGTCTGAATGATTGATTTCACCCGTCCGTCCATCGTGCCGGTGCCAGACTGAAGGTTCACCGTCAGTTTTTCGGATGACAGCGCGTTTTGCCCTTGGGTCAGGATCACGCCACCTGTCATCACGATCACGCCGCTGGAAATCGTGTAAACCGCCTCGCGCGCTTCGGCGGCTTCGGCACCGTTCACCAGGGTGACACCGTCGGAGGCCAACAGGCGCGATATCTCTCCGGTTGTATCGTCGCCGGTCGCATATTCGACCCTAACCTTGCCCGCGGACAGGCGCATGTCGCCCTGTCCGATCTGGACATTTCCGCTGAATGTGGCTGATCCGTCCGATTGATCGACCTGCAATTGATCTGCTGAAATCTCGACGGGAAGGGTGCTGTCATGTTTCAGACCGCCAAAGGCAACCTGGGCCTGCGCATGGGCCGCGATCGGCAAACCAAGCGCAAGCAAACAGGCCGCGATGCGTGCAGATCTCATCACTTGTAAGTCCCCTCTGTCTTGGGATCGTATATCAGCTTTACACCCCCTTTGAAAACAAGAAGATAGGTGTCGCCTCCCTCGCCTTCGCGGGTGATCTCTGCCAATCCTGCGGTCAAATGCCCCATCGGGCCATCCGCTTTAACGGGGCCAAGGGTCTTGGCCGATGTTGCATCCATTGCGGTCGACAGCCCGCTGGTTGCGATGTGGTAATTCGTTGATGTCACCAACGTGACGCCGCCCGACAGGTCAACGATGTTCGAGCTGCCATTGATCACGGCTTTCGAGGCGTTGATGTCAACCGCCCCGCCATCCGGTGTTTCGATTCGTGCCGCCAACCCATCGGCGCTGAACACGTTCGTCTGGTCCGGGTCAGGCACCGCGCTTTTGGCGGAAAACGTGATCGCTGCGCCATCCTCGGTCACGCTGGAAAACCGGGGGCTGTCGATGCGCTGTTCGCCGGTCAATTCTTCCAGATTGACGCGGGCATATGTCAGCGATGTGGTCGGATCGACGGACTTCGAGATCAGGAACATCGTCGACAACAACGCAAGTGCGCTGACCGGCAGAAGTATCTTCAGCCAGGCGATAAAGCGCGAATAACGGTTGTCGGACCGGAGCATGTGACCTCGGCTGTTCTGTCTTGTTCATATTTAGGCACCAACCGGCCCGATCCAAGGACAGGGCAGGCGATGGCCGCTCTAGTGCGCGAAAATGTCAATCTCGGGCCAGCCGGCAAGATCCAGCTGCGCACGCATTGGCAGGAAATCGAAACAGGCCTGTGCCATCTCGGTCCGGCTTTCACGGTCCAGACGCTGATTCAGTTCTTCGCGCAGGCGGTGCAGATACAGCACATCCGATGCAGCATAGTCCAATTGCGCGGCGGTCAGGTCTTCCGCGCCCCAGTCGCTCATCTGCTGTTGTTTGGAAATGTCGATCTTCAGAAGCTGCTCCAACAGGTTCTTCAACCCGTGGCGGTCGGTATAGGTGCGGATCAGTTTCGACGCGATCTTGGTGCAATAGACCGGGGCGGTGACGACGCCGAACGCGTTCAGCAGTGCCGCGATATCGAAGCGGCCGAAGTGAAACAGCTTCAAGATATCAGGGTCCGTCAACATCCGCTCCAGGTTCGGCGCGCTGGTCTGGCCCTTTTCGATCTGCACCAGATGCGCGTCGCCATCGCCAGATGACATCTGCACCACGCACAGCCGGTCGCGATGTGGGTTCAGGCCCATCGTCTCGCAGTCGATTGCAACGACCGGCCCAAGGTCCAGCCCATCGGGAAGGTCACGTTTGTATAGATGGTTGGCCATATCCGCCCTCATGCTCCGTTTTCCCTCTGATAGGCGCAGTGGGGATCGGGTTCAATGAAAAGGGATCATTTGCCGTGATATAGGCCCACAACATGCTCGGCTTCGGCGAAGAACAGCCAGCGCCCGATGATCGTGCCGAAAAGATGAAGGGCAAGCGCCAGAAAAGCGGTGATATGCCCAGAGGGTGTCAGCAGAAGGATCGCGGCGGGCAGCGCACCCGCCAAGACCAGAGCGATCCATCTGAGCTTCCGGGCATGTTTGCGGCCAACGCGGTATACCATCTCGTCCACAACATAGTTTCGCGCGGTGTGGCCGCTTTCCAGCAACCGAACTTCCCCCAGATGGGCCAACCCGATGGCATCCCCGGTCGTGCCGCGCCCCCGCGCCCGTTGATCCCCGACCTGCCACGCGGCAAACAAGACAAGTGTCAGCGCAAGTAGCAGCCAGCCTGCGATCTTCACCTCACCCGCCAACAGTGCCCCGCCGCCCAGCGCATGCAGCAGGAACAGCACCGGAGTCAGCGGCTGGTTCCAGCGCGGGATAGTCTTGAGCTGGGCATAAATCATCGAAGTTGTGAAAACAGTGACTACTGCCAACATAGACCCTATTGCGCCAGATATCGCCATCTCTGCGCCAAGGAAGATGCGCGGAACGGCGACCAGCGCGAACAGGATAAGCGTGACGATCGCTGCGATACCTTCGCGACTCAGCCAACTTGTTCGCCATTGGCTAAGCGCATAGACCGCGTTCTTCTTGTTGCCCAAGTGGAAGGTCGATGCCAACAACCCGGCGCAGGACAGCGAATAGGCGATGAAGAAGAATGCGAACGCGGTCCCACCAGTGACATCCGGCACACCAAGGCCCAGCCAAAAGAACAGACCGAACCCAAGCCCGGACAGTGTGGTGAAGATAATGACGCTGGGGGCGGGGTGCATCCGTATCCTCCGTCAGAGCTTTTCGAGCGCTTTGTCAAGCCAACCCAGAAAGCCCTTCGGCTCGTCTGCGACGGAGTCCAGCGGGACGGTGTTCAGGGTGTCCCTGGCGCGCGGCGGCAGGTATTTGTTCACAGGTTTCGTGCCCAGATCCGGCATCAGGTCGTATCCGCCTCGATCTGCCACCAGCTTCGACACATCGCTGTTCGGGTCGCCAAGATCGCCGAAATGTCGCGCGCCTGATGGACAAGTGCGCACGCAGGCAGGCACGCGGTCTTCTTCAGGCAAGTTCTCGTTGTATATCCGGTCCACGCACAAGGTGCATTTCTTCATGATGCCCGCCTCGCGATCCAACTCGCGCGCGCCATAGGGACAAGCCCAGGCGCAGAGGCCGCAGCCGATGCAGCGATCTTCGTTGACGAGCACGATTCCGTCCTCGGATCGCTTGTAACTGGCACCGGTCGGACAGACGGTCACGCAAGGCGCGTCGTCGCAATGCAGGCAGGATCGTGGCATGTGAACGGTCTGTGCGGTGCGACCTTCGGCCTGCGCTTCATAGGAAAACACGCGGTTCAGGAATGTCCCGCCGGGGTCCGCGCCGTAAGGGTCCGTATCGGACAGCGGCGCGCCATAGTTTTGCGTGTTCCAGCCCTTGCATGCGGTCACGCACCCGTGGCATCCGACGCAGGTGTCCAGGTCGATCACCAGACCCAGTTTCTTATCGGTCGATTCTGGAAGAGCTGTCATCAGATTTTCCTTGCCACGACATTTGGCCCTTTGCCAACGGGCGAAGTGATGGGTGGATGTGTCGGCTGGCTTTCCGCTGGTTTAGGGTCTGTTTTCTCGATCTTCACACGCAGATCGAACCACGCCGCCTGCCCCGTCACCGGGTCAGAATTGGTCCAACGAAGCCCATCGCCTTTCGGCGGCTGCAATTCGTGAATCAGGTGGTTTAACAGAAACCCTTCCGTCGCTTCCGTCGCATCATTATCCAACGCCCAGGTGCCTTTGCGTTTACCTATGGCGTTCCAGGTCCAGACCGTCTTTGGGTTCAACGCCGCGTGATGGGCGACCGGCACGGTGATCGACCCATGCGCCGAGGTCACGGTGGCATAGTCGCCGTCCGCGAACCCGTGGTTCTGCCAAAGATCGGTCGGCAGATAGAGGAAATTCTTGCCTGTGATCTGTCTGAGCCATGCGTTTTGCGATCCCCATGAATG
Organism: Aliiroseovarius sp. B-4; assembly: GCF_056857795.1. NCBI lineage: Bacteria > Pseudomonadati > Pseudomonadota > Alphaproteobacteria > Rhodobacterales > Paracoccaceae > Aliiroseovarius > Aliiroseovarius sp. B-4. The sequence continues at coordinate 267,723 of NZ_JBSXNV010000039.1, read as the reverse complement.
ATACATATGCATCGGGCGCTGGGTCAGGGCATGAATTGGGAACTCATCCGGGTCGACATTCGCATCTTCAAACGAAGGATACCAGATCGGCAGTGGGTCCATCGTCTGCGCGATGCGGGCGCGCAGATGGTCAGGCGGTTGAATGTCGCCATGCCCTTCGGCGGCCAGTTGGAACTTGCGCATCGGTTCGACATAGAGGTTGAACACATAAGGTGCCTCTGCATCGAATATGCCACGGGCGACCGCCCATTGCTGATAGGCCTTGTTCCACGGTTTATAAAACCGCGCTTCCTCGGGAATGTGATCGACCCAGAAGCCGCCATTTTCAATGTATCGGTCGATTTGGGCGGGATTAGGCTCTCCTCGCCCCCTGCCCTCGCCATCTTTTCCGCGCCATCCGGCCAGCGGGCCGACGCCCGGACGCCGTTCGTGATTCACCAGATAATCGGCGTAGTCGTTGAATTTCGGCGAGCCGTCGTTCGCGACGAAACCCGGCAGACCCAGCTTGGCCCCCAGTTGGATCAACACGGTCTGGAACCCACGCACATCACGATCCGGCTCGACCACTGGCCAGCGGATCGCATCGGCCGCGCCGTCCGCCTCGCAAATCGGACGGTCCAGCAGGCTGATACAATCGTGACGCTCCAGATAGGTCGTGTCGGGCAGGATCAGGTCGGCATAGGCCACCATTTCCGAACTGTAGGCATCGGAATAGATGATATGCGGGATCACATAGTCACCGTTTTCGTCCGTGTCGGTGAGCATTCCCATCACCTCGGACGAGTTCATCGACGAGTTCCACGCCATGTTGGCCATATACATGAACAGCGTGTCGATCTTGTAAGGGTCGCCCGCATGGGCGTTTGAAATCACCATATGCATCAGCCCATGTGCCGACATCGGATTTTCCCATGTGAACGCCTTGTCGATGCGCTTGGCGTTGCCCTCACTGTCGAGCAGCAGATGCTCCGGCCCCAATGGATAACCAAGATGGGGTCCGTCCAGTGGTTGGCCGGGCGTGACCCCCGCATGGGGTTTCGGGTGCGCTTCGGGTGGTTTGGGATAGGGCGGCTTGAACCGGAACCCGCCCGGCACCTCGACCGAGCCGAGCAGGATTTGCAGCATATGCAACGCGCGACAGGTTTGAAAACCATTGGAATGCGCCGAGATGCCGCGCATCGCATGGAAGCTGACCGGCCGTCCGATCATCTTGTCATGCTTTTGGCCCTTCCAGTCGGTCCACGGCTGGTCCAGCACGATCTCTTCCTCGAAGGCAACCCGCGCCAGCTCCGCGGCGATCGACCTGATACGGTCGGCGGGAATGCCGGTCTGATGGGCCACGGCGTCGGGCGCATATGCGTCGGACAGATAACGGTCTGCCAGCAATTGGAACACGGGCCGGTGCGAGATTCCGGCATGTCGATAGTTTGCCGCCAGATCGGGCATCACGCCGGGTGTGTCGTAATCCGCCAACTTGCCGGTCGCACGACACATAACCTGTGGCTTGCCATTCTCGCCACGCAGGAACAGGCCGTTTTCTGGTGAGTTAGGCTCTTCATTGACGATAAAGCCCGCGTTGGTATAGCGCGACAGATAGGCAAGATCGACCTTACCCGCGCGCAAAAGTTCGTGGACCAGCGCCAGAATGAAAAGCCCGTCGGTCCCCGGCGTGATGCCCACCCAGTCATCCGCAATCGCGTTATAACCTGACCGGATCGGGTTCACGCCGATGATCCGTGCGCCACGTTCCTTCAGCTTCCCCAAACCAATCTTGATCGGGTTTGAATCGTGATCTTCTGCCACGCCAAACAGCATGAACAGCTTTGTTCGGTCCCAGTCCGGTTGCCCGAACTCCCAAAAAGCGCCGCCTATCGTATAGATGCCAGCCGCAGCCATGTTGACCGAACAAAACCCGCCATGCGCTGCGTAATTCGGAGAGCCATAGGCTTGTGCGAACCAAGACGTGAAACTTTGACTCTGATCGCGGCCGGCGAAGAACGCCATGCGTTTCGGGTCTGTGTCTCGTAATGGGGCAAGCCAACCGGCGGCAATCTCCAGCGCCTCGTCCCAGGTGATCTCCTCAAACTCGCCTGACCCGCGCCGTCCCACACGTTTCAGCGGCGCGCGCAGTCGTGACGGGGCATAGTGCTGCATGATCCCTGCCGAGCCCTTGCCGCACAAAACGCCTTTGTTGACAGGATGGTCGCGATTGCCCTCGATATAGGCCACCTGACCGCCCTTCATATGCACGTTAATCCCGCAACGGCAGGCGCACATGTAACACGTCGTCTTGCGCAACTCGTCCGATACGGGTGGCGAGGTGTCAATCTGAAGGTGTTCCGGTTTCGTCATTTACCTGTTCGCCCTGTCGCAAGGTCTTTTTGTTGAAGACAATTTGGTGCGGCGAAACAAGATGTTTGCGCGCAAATTGTAGTTCCAAGAACCAAACAGTCAGGCCAGCTCACCGGTAGGTCCAGATGGCGATGGGTTTATGGCCAGACAGCGGCCCGATTAACGTCCAGTGGTTCCTTGTCAGCTTAGATGCAGAAGCGTAGCTTTCCAGCCATGGATTACAACACGCTTATCGACGCTGAAACATGGGCTTTCATACGCGGAACGGAAGACCATTATCCTCCGGACATGATCTCTGCGGATGTTGCCACGCAGCGGGAAATCTACAACCGTATGTGCCGTGCGTTTTTCACCGGCTATCCAGAAGGTGTGACGGCACGAGATGATCGTGTCGGAACCATCCCTTTGCGTATCTATGAATGTGGATCCCATGGCGTCACCCTGATCTATTTTCATGGCGGGGGTTTCGTGGTCGGTGGGCTGGACAGCCATGATGATGTCTGCGCCGAGATATGCGTGCGCTCTGGTGTTCGGGTCGTCAGCGTCGACTATCGCCTTTGCCCTGAACACCCGCATCCAGCAGCGTTTCAGGACGCTCGGGACGCAACGCAATATGTGGCTCTAACTTGGGCTGGATCGCATATTCTTGCCGGGGACAGTGCCGGCGGCAACCTGGCGGCCGCAGTGGCTCATGCAAGCCGTGGGACGCTGCATTTTTCCGGACAAGTTCTGATTTATCCGGGTTTGGGTGGCGACATGATGCGCGGGTCGTATCGTGATCATGCTCAGGCGCCGATGCTGACATTGGACGATTTGAAATTCTATCAATCGATGCGTTTTGACAGGGCAATGCCGCAAAACGACCCAACCGCCACACCGCTTGCGGATAAGGATTTCACGGGCCTGCCGCCAACTGTGATTTTCTCTGCCGAATGTGATCCATTGGCGGATGACGGTCGCGACTATCGTGACGCGATCCTAGCCGCAGGCGGTCAGGCCGTTTGGATCAACGAGACCGGGTTGGTGCATGGATATCTGCGCGCGCGTCACAGCGTTCAGCGCGCGCGCGCCAGTTTCGATCGTATCGTCGCCGCAACAAAGATGCTCGCAACGGGCGAATGGCGCGAGTGACGCTTCCCTCATTGCCGAATATGCCATAATCTAAGGTCATAATAATGCGAGCGGATAACGCATCGCGGAATGAGGAAGTGCAGTAAGAATGCCGCCCATTGGGATTTCACTGTTCCGGGGCCTGCAAAACATGCAGGGCGCTGCGGGGCTTGAGCGTCGTTTGCGGCGCGGTGTCGAGGACGGCACGGAACACCCCACGCGTGGGGCGGAACGGTTGGGGCGTGGGCTTGCCAGGCGACCAGATGGTGCGCTGGCCTGGATTCATCTGAAAAACTCGGATGGGTTAGAGAAGGTTCTGGGGCTTGTGCAGCATTTCCAGGCCGATCACGAAGATCTGACAATCCTGATTACGACGACCCACCACGATGGCACCCCGCCGAACGGGTCCAGCTTTGTCCATCAATATGCGCCCTACTCGGCCACTGCGCCTGTCACGGCATTTCTGGAACACTGGCGGCCGGATGTGCTGCTATGGATGGATGACAAGCTGGATGTGACGTTGCTGCCGGCCGTTTTTGACCGCAAGATTCCCGCACATTGGGTCAATGCACATGTCCCGAAAGAAGTGCAAAGCCAATGGCGCTGGTTGCCCGGCTCGATCAAGTCGTTGATGAATGGATTCGACACGATTATGGCGGAAAATGACACCGCAGCGCGTGAACTGCGTAGGTTCGGTGCGTCCAAGGATCGCATCGTGACATCGGGTCCGTTGCAGATTCAGGTGGTCCCTCCCAGCTGCAATATGTCCGAACGGGATGCGATCGCCGCGACATTGGCGGCGCGCCCGGTATGGCTTGCTTCCGGAGTGTGTGAGATTGAGGAGCAAGCGTTGTTGGACGCGCACAAGCAACTCGTGCGCAAATCGCATCGGCTCTTGCTGATCATCGAGCCACGCGAAGCAGAGCGTGGCCCCGAACTGGCCGCCGAGCTTGAGGCGGATGGCTGGGGCGTTGCCTGCCGGTCGCGCGACGAAGATCCCACCCCGGATATCCAGGTGTTCATCGCAGATCAGGCAGGAGAGTCCGGTCTGTGGATGCACCTTGCGCCGATCACCTATGCGGGTGGAAGCATGGGCGTGGGTACCGATCTGAACCCCCTTCAGCCCGCTGCATTGGGGTCAGTCGTCCTGTTTGGCCCGAACGTGAATGGGTTCTTCGAATCCTATCGACGGCTTGAACGCGCGGGGGCTGCGACCAAGATCAGTGACGGAAACAGCCTGACCAAAGCGGTCGAGCATTTGTTGTCCCCCGAGGAAGCTGCCAATATGGCGATGGCAGCTTGGGATGTGACCACCAGCGGAGCCGAGGTCAGCGACCTCTTGCGTGGTAAGCTGACCGACGCGCTGGAAATGCGCCGCACCTAGGGGGTTGCAATGAAGACACCCCGGTTCTGGTTCACATCACCGTCACAACCTGATTGGCGCGCGCGCATTCTTGCACCGCTTGGTTGGATCTATGCCGCAGCAACCGCGCGGCGCGTGGCTTTGAAGGATGGGTATCGTGCGCAAGTTCCAGTGATCTGTATCGGCAATATCAACGCAGGCGGTACAGGCAAGACGCCGACCACGATTGCTCTGGCGCAGCGTTTGATGGTGCGCGGTCTTGATGTGCACGTCGTCTCGCGCGGGCACAAAGGCACGGTCGAAGGCCCTGTTCTGGTGGAAGAACGAACTTACACTGCCGCAGATGTTGGCGACGAACCCCTATTGATGGCCGCATTCACCAAGGTTTGGGTCGCGCGCGACCGGGCGGCGGGTGTGAAGGCTGCCGAAGCCGCCGGGGCCGATGTGATCCTGATGGACGATGGGTTTCAGAACCCGTCTGTTCAGAAAACCCTGTCGATTGTTGTGGTCGACGCAGTGAAAGGTTTCGGCAATGCGCGCTGCATCCCGGCCGGTCCGCTGCGTGAATCCGTTTGGGCAGGACTGCGCCGCGCTGACCTGCTGTTGTCGATCGGTCCCGACGGGGCACAGAAGCGGTTTTTGCAAGAGTGGAAAGACGCAATCCCTTGCCCGCATGCCATGGGTCAGCTTGTGCCGCTTCAGACCGGCATGGACTGGCAGGGAATGAAGGTGCTGGCCTTTGCCGGGATCGGCCTGCCCGAGAAGTTCTTTGGCACCGTCAGGAACCTGGGCGCAGATCTTGTCAGGGCCGAGTCGCTGGCGGATCACCAGCCATTGACCGGTGCGTTGATGAAACGGCTACAGATCGAAGCGACGGCACTGGGCGCCCAGCTTGTCACCACCGAAAAGGACGCGGTGCGCCTGCCCGCCGCGTTCAAACGGAAGGTGCTCACCGTGCCCGTGCGGCTGGAGCTGTCGGACTGGACGACAGTTGATGTCGAATTGAAGCGAATTGGGCTGGGCTAGAGCCTGTATCAACCCTAGCCCGCGCCGTCAGCTTTCCAGTTTTTCGTCGATCAGCTTGGCGAAGTCGTCATAAGACATGTTGGGATAGGTTTCGCCGTCGATCACAAAGGATGGAGTCGAGTTGATCTCGTCCGCAGCGGCATTTTTCTGGTAAGCAGCCACCATGCTTTGCACCATTGCTTCGTCTTGCAGGCAGGCATCCATCTGTTCGTCATTCATCCCGGCGGTGCGGCCGATCTTGCGGAGGTTATCCAGAATGTTGCCGGGGTCGCCATCGCCAATCCACTCTTTCTGTCCCGAGTAGAGCAGGTCTGTCATGCCGAAATACCGCGATTCCCCACCGCAGCGGGCGATCATAGCTGCCCACAGGCCAAAGCGGTCAAAATATACCTCTCGATAAACGAATTTTATCTTGCCGGTGTCGATGTAGTTTTTCTTCAGATCCTTAAAGACATTTTCATGGAAGTTGGCGCAATGCGGGCAGGTGAAGGATGCATATTCGATCACCGTCAGCGGCGCGTTCTCGTCCCCCATGACCATATCAGGGGCCAGTTCAATTTCGGTGTTTGCGTCTTGCGCCTCGGCGATGGAAACGCCGGGGAACGAACCGTTGTTCTGGCTCATATAATATGCACCACCGCCAATCAGCAGAACGGCGGCAAGCAGGAAGGAGTGGAATCGGATCATGATAAGTGTCAGCCTCTATCGTGTTTTTGTTTCATCAGCACATTACGTGCGAGCGTTTCAAGCGCTTCGCGCAAGCCTGCGTCAGTGACATCTTCCGTCACCTCGGCTGCGCGGGTGCAGGTTGTCTCGTCGATCACCGGTGCCTTTTTCGGTGCCGGGGTGAATTGCGCCTGTCCTTCGGAAAAGCCAGTCGGAGCGGTTTGGGTGATCCTTACCCGCGCGATGGCGTTATATCCATAGACCGCGTTGACTTTTTCGCGCAGTTGCTCTTTCTGCATTTCCAGCATCGGCGCCTGCGCGCCGGTGGTCAGCACGGTCAGGGTCGCCCCCATGCCGCCCCGGGCATAAGACACCTCGACAGGTTTAGCGATGGCGGCAATGTCTTCGCCGACGATCTCGGCCCAATGTGTCAGCACACGCGTTACCGCAAAGCCACGCGCTTCGCCCGTCTTGCGAATGCGCGTCGACAGCAGACTTGATGTCCGCTCAAAGCCCTTTCTGCGGCGCTGTTTGTTCTTCGGTTGACTCACGTCTGGCACATCCCGGTTTTGCCCCTATTCTATGCGGTTGAGGATGCTATGCCAGTGCAAAGCAATGATAGGGAATAACACTTGTGTGACGCACCACAGCCCGCCGACCTTTTGGCCTGGTATGACCGCCATGCCCGCGATCTGCCCTGGCGTGTCGGCCCCTCGGATCGAGCAGCCGGCGTTGTGCCGGACCCCTATGCCGTATGGCTGTCCGAAATCATGTTGCAACAGACAACTGTGGCGGCCGTCAGAGACTATTTCACCCGATTCATGGACTTGTGGCCGACGGTCGAGGATCTGGCCACCGCAGATGACGACCATGTCATGGGCGAATGGGCGGGGCTTGGATACTACGCCCGCGCACGCAACTTGCTGAAATGCGCGCGCGTGGTCACGCAGATGGGCGGATTTCCCCGGACCCGCTCGGCGCTTGAGGATTTGCCGGGTGTCGGCCCCTATACGTCAGCTGCGATTGCTGCGATCGCCTATGATCTGCCGGAAACGGTGGTGGACGGAAATGTTGAACGCGTCATGGCGCGGGTGTTTCAGATCGAAACGCCGCTGCCAGACGCCAAGCCCGAAATGAAGCAGCGCGCCGCCAGCCTGACGCCCAATGCGCGGCCCGGTGATTATGCGCAAGCCGTGATGGATCTGGGGGCCACGATCTGCACACCCAAGTCGCCCGCTTGCGGGATTTGTCCATGGATCAGAAATTGCCGCGCCCGCAGGGCAGGGGTGCAGGTCGCGCTGCCCGCCCGCAAACCGAAAACCCCCAAACCCACGCGATACGGCATCGCCTATCTAGCGCGGCGCGCGGATGGGGCGTGGCTGGTCGAACGTCGCCCTGAAAAGGGACTGCTGGGCGGGATGCTGGGCTGGCCGGGGGCCGCGTGGGGCGACACGGCAATTGAAGCAGAGCCCTTGCAGGCAGACTGGTGCGATCCGGGTGTCGAAGTGCGCCACACCTTCACGCACTTTCATCTAATTCTGTCGCTGCGCCTGGCCACGGTTTCCAACGCCGCACAGGCATCGGTTGGCCAGTTTCAGAAGATACGACCCACTGACCTGCCCACCGTGATGCGCAAGGCCTTTGACGTGGCGAAAGCCGCGTTGCCGGATTGAGCCGCACAGGTGCTGGGGCTATACATTTGATTGGAACAGATAAGGACATCGCCATGGTTCCAGCTTCGACAGTATCCCGGGTGCGAAATGCAGCACCCTTCGGGGTTTCGCTCTTGTTGCCCATTTTGGTCTGCATCGCGGCTGTGAAGGGCGGGTGGTATGTGCTTTTGCCGCCTTTGGGGACATGGTGGCTTTACGCGCTTCTCGACGCGGCGATCGGACGATACACTGACAATGCGGACCCTAACACGGCTGAAAAAGACCTTTTCTGGTATCGACTGATCACGCTGATCTGGTTTCCGATTCAGTTCGTGATGATCTTTGGGATGGTCTGGTATGTCACCGGCGCGGACCACCTGTCGCTGCTTGAAAAATTCCTGGTGTTCTTCGGCGTGGGCGTTCTGTCGGGCTCGGTTGGGATCGTGTATGCCCATGAACTGATGCACCAATCCAACCGGTTGGAGCGGTGGTTGGCCGATCTGTTGCTGGCCACTGTGCTCTACAGCCATTTCCGCACCGAACACCTGTTGGTTCATCACCCCTATGTCGGCACCACCCGCGATGCCGTGACGGCGCGATACAACGAAGGCTTTCACCGCTATTTCCTGCGCGTGCTGCATGAAACGCCTGTGTCGGCATGGAAGGCGGAAAAGGCGATGCTGGCGCGCAGGGGTTTGTCGGTCATGGACGGGTCGAACCCGTTTTGGCGCTATGGGGCCTTGCAACTGACGGCGTGTATTCTGGCTGTCCTGATTGGCGGCTGGCTTGGTCTGGCACTTTTTGCCTTTCAGGGATTCATCGCCATCTGGCAGTTGGAGCTGACCAATTATGTCGAGCATTACGGCCTGACCCGCAAACATCTGGGCGATGGAAAATATGAAAGTGTGATGCCGCATCACAGCTGGAACGCCGATCACCGCGCGTCGAATTGGCTGTTGATCAACCTGCAACGCCATTCCGATCATCACTATAAACCCGCGCGGCGATTTCCGCTGTTGCAGACCTATCCCGACAGTGACGCGCCACAACTGCCCTTTGGCTATCCGGTGATGACCGTCGCCGCATTGATCCCGCCCGTGTGGCGGCGCGTGATGAACCCGCGTGTGCGGGCCTGGCGCAAGCTGCATTACCCCGAGATCACGGATTGGAGCGCCTACAAGGCCGGAACCCTGCCGCCGCCGGGGGTCCGTTAGCGGAAGACTGTTGGTGTGTCACCGGTCTGCCATGGAGGGTATTTCTGCATGACGTCCGCAAGGCGGTCGCTGGCCAAAAACGTCTCTAGCCATGCGGAAATGCGCGGTGTTGCCTGGGTGTCGAAGCGCGGCTTGTCAATCATTGCGAACTGACGGACGAAGGGCAGGGTGGCGAAATCGGCCAGAGTTGGGGTGCGCCCATATAGCCAACCATTGGCCAGTTGCGCCTCAAGCCCGGTCAGCATCGCCATGGCCTCGGCGCGTGTAACCTCGGGGTCGCTGTCGGGGTGGCGCACGGCGTATTTCGTAAGATCAAGCGCGCGTTTGAACGGGCCGTCAAATGATTCGATCAGGTCAAACCCGGCGTCCGGCATGTCGCACAGCCCCTCGGGATCGTTCTGCGCCAAGGCCCAGCGCATGATGTCGTAGCTTTCATCCAGCACACCCTTAGCCGTCACCAGACACGGCACGGTCGCCGTGGGTGAGGCGTCGAGAAACGCTTGTGGCTTGTCGCGCAACAGGATCTCGCGCAGTTCGACTTGCACACCGCTGCTGGCAATCGCAAGCCGCGCGCGGATCGCATAGGGGCAACGGCGGAAGGAATAAAGGATCGGTAACATGGTCTATTCCTGCCTGATCCGACACAAGAGGTGCAAGTGGGCAACCCTGTGCAGATCAAAAAAACCCCACCCTTTGCAGGGTGGGGTCAGTTAAAGTGCCATGGAACAGACCACAGGCACCGGCGGTACACCGTGTTGCAGGCGCATGTATCTGCGTTCTGCAAAAAACGGGAAGGCTAGTTCATCTCTGCGCGGATTTGCTGGCGCAGCAGGTCAATCGGGACGTTCTTGCCGTCTTGCTTGAAGAACCAATAGGTCCAACCATTGCAGCTTGGCGCGCTTTCCAGTGCCGCGCCGACCTGGTGGATCGAGCCGCGCGCGTCGCCAGAGATCAGCGTGCCATCGGCGCGCACCTTGGCGGTTTGGCCACGGGGGCTGGTCAGCACCTCACCGGGGCGCAACATGCCGCGTTCGACCAGTTGGCCGAAGGGCACGCGTGGTTCGGCGCGTTTTGACGGTGTGGTGATCAACGCTTCTTTGTCGAACTTGCGGATTTTCGAAATACGTTTCTCAGCCACTTTGCGATAGGCTTCTTCGCGCTCGATCCCGATGAAATCGCGGCCCAACATCTTGGCCACGGCCCCGGTGGTGCCGGTGCCGAAGAACGGATCAAGGATGACGTCGCCAGGATTGGTCGATCCGACCAGAACACGATGCAGAAGCGATTCCGGTTTCTGGGTCGGGTGGGCCTTGTCACCGTTTTCGTCTTTCAGGCGCTCATGGCCGGTGCAGATCGGCAGAACCCAGTCTGACCGCATTTGAATGCCTTCGTTCAACGCCTTGAGCGCTTCATAGTTGAACGTGTATTTCGCGCCCTCGGATTTCGAAGCCCAGATCATCGTTTCATGCGCATTGGTGAAACGCTTGCCGCGGAAATTCGGCATCGGATTCGACTTGCGCCAGACCACATCATTCAGGATCCAATAGCCTTGGTTCTGAAGCTCGGCGCCCATGCGAAAGACGTTGTGATATGAACCGATCACCCAGATCGCACCATCCGGTTTCAGGATGCGGCGCGCGGCTTTCAGCCAGGCGCGGGTGAACTGGTCATAGGCCTTGAAGCTGTCGAACTGGTCCCAATCATCGTCGACCGCATCGACCTTGGAGTTGTCGGGTCGATGAAGATCGCCTTTTAACTGCAAATTATAGGGCGGGTCGGCAAAAATAAGATCGACTGAGTTTTCCGGCAGACTGTTCATCACCTTGATGCAGTCACCGTCAATAATCTGGTTCAGCGGCAGATCGACAGCCGCTTTTGTTGTGGTTTTCGTTTTCATTTCTGCCTCATGTACCCGGCGCATTTTGCGCTTATCGGTGGCGCTTTTTTGCGCTCGTTTTGATGTGGTCAGCATGAGTCAAAGGCGATTCGCCGTCAAATTCTTTTTTGAATCAGTCACTTACATTTTCTTGTTGATACAAGATATTGTGCACCGGCTTAAACGAACGTCTATGGTGTGGGGTCACACCAAGATTTTGAAGCGCCAACCTGTGGCTTTTTGACGGGTATCCCGCGTTCGTCTCCCACCCATAGCCGGGAAACTGTTGCGCCAAATCCACCATGATCCGGTCGCGGGTGATTTTGGCGATGATCGAGGCGGCGGAAATCGACACCGACCGGGCATCGCCTTTGATGATGGTCTCGGATGGCAGGGTCAAACCGCGCGGTGTCATGTTGCCGTCGATCAGCACGTGGTCGGGCGGGGTTGCCAGCCCTGCCACCGCTCGTTCCATCGCCAGATGGCTGGCGCGCAGGATGTTCAGTTCATCAATCTCGTCCACGGTCGCGTGGGCAATTGATACGTCAGCGCATGAGAGGATGATGTCAAACAGACCTTCACGCTTCTTGGAAGTCAAAACCTTGGAATCATTCAACCCGTCGGGAATGTTTGAGGGGTCCAGCACGACCGCCGCCGCCGTGACCGGCCCAGCCAAGGGTCCGCGACCGACCTCGTCCACACCGGCGATCCGCGCAAAGCCGCGCGTCATCGCCGCTGTTTCGAATGTGTAATCGGGAACGAGCTTGGTCATGCCCCTGCGTCGCCGATCGCTGGCCCGCCCGCAAGCAAAAAAAGCGAGAGCCGAAGCTCTCGCAAGTTTGGCGGTGCGATGGGTTAGGGGACGCCGCACCGCTGCTCGATGTTGGGTTAATAGGTGGTCTTCGTGCGGTATCCGCGATTGTTCAGGCATCCGCTGCGATACACTTTTCGAGCGACATAAATGCCATTCTTGTTGCGCGCGACGATCGTGTCCCGACAAGCGCGCGGAAGATCAGATGCATATGAGAAGTTCCGCTTCAGGCACCGCGGAGCAAAGAATTTCTGTTTGCCCTGCTGCGTTCGATAAGTGCGCAAGCAATTGGCAGGCAGTTGCAGATGATCCGGCACGCGGCGTACACGTTTATGCGGACGACTGGGTTTGTCCTTGTCCTCTTTCCAGTTCTTCTGACTGGACAGCAATGCACCCACAGTTGCCAGACCAAGCAATATTCCAATCACCGTTGTCGCATCCTGGCTGTCTGATCGCGAACCGTAATTGTCAGCAGAAACGGGGGCGACCGATAAGGCCAAAGCAAGTGTGGCACTAAGCGCGAGCTTCAAAGGCGAGGTTGTCAAATGGCGTTTCATCTTGTGTCCTTTCGGCAATGCATCCTTGGGGACGCGTGGCAGATGAACCGATGGTGGAGCCGTGGGCAAAGGTCAGGCAATAACGCCTCATTGTTATGACCTATCAATGCGTTTGATATTGAATATCCCGCGCGTGGACCGCATGGTTTGAACATGATGAAACATATCCTTCTTGCCCTTGCGCTTTCTGCCTATGCTCTGCCGTCTCAGGCCGGGTGTTATGCTGATTACAAAGCGAAACAGGACGACCCGCTCAGGCTACACTACGGCGTGATCGAGCTGTCGGATGCCGCGTGCAACAACCGACAGGTGGCCATGCGACAGGTGCGGCAAAGCCTTGAAAACGAGGGGTGGCTGCTTTTGAAGATTCAGTCCATCTTCGACGAGTCAGGTCTTACCGAAAGGAAAGAAAGTGCCGGAGAGTTCTTCCTTCGCTTCTGATGCGCGACGGGTGTCGAACCGGGTGGTCGTGGCGGGGATTGCCGCGATTGTCGGGATACTTCTGATCGCCGCCATCGTGTTGTTCATGACACTGCCAGACGCCAATGCGTTCAACGCACGGGTCGAGCGGATATTTGTCGAAAATGACGGCCTGACCTCGGGGGCAGAGATAAAGCTCTTGGAAATTCTGGCCCAATCAGGCACCGCGTTTGCCGACACGCTGACCAGCTATCGCATGGTGATCTTCGTGCTTCTGGTGTTCGCCACCGCGCTGCTGGTGGCTGCGTTGGTGTTTCTGTTGACCATCATCGGCTTGAACCGGCGTATGGGCGAGATTGAGCGGGCGGGCATCCAGGTCAACTCGCTGCTGATCAGCCGCGAGGAACGGACGGTCTATCTGAACAACATGGAATTTTCCCTGACCGAAGCCGCGATCGAAACCCTGTCGGCCCTTGCTGAGGCGCGGATGGACGAAGAGGTTTTGTCGGGGTCCGAACTTGAGGGGCTGATTTCCGGTCGCGACCCCGCCGACTGCGACGAGGCGGCAGGCGCCACCCGGATCAAACGCCTGCGCGATGCGCTGGGCAATCAGATGATGAGCGAACTGCTGGTCAAAACCATCGCCCGCCGCGGTTACATGCTGTCGATCGACAAGGATGTGATCCGAATGATCTGAGGGGGTGGCGACCCCGGCAGGATTCGAACCTGCAACCTGCCCCTTAGGAGGGAACCGTTCATAGCGCTATTCCTTCTTTGATTTCTTGCTCTTGGTTGTTTGTACGGTGTCCGGCTGTACGTGGTGTGTACGAAAACGGGCCCTGACATCTGCCTCATCCGCCTCCGCATGGGCGTAGATGCGCATGGGCAAATTGGGGTCTGACCAGCGGCCCGCCTTGGCCGCTGTGACCGGATCAACGCCTTGGCGCACGACCAGTTCCGTGAAGAACCCGTGCCGTCCTGCCGGGTGCGCCGAGAGGTACGGGATGCCTGCGTTCTTGCAGATCGTCTTCCAGCGCGTGTTGTAGCCTGTCGAGCTGCCATAACCGAAGACGCGGGGCTTCATCAGCTTGCCGGTCTTCCGGTTCTTGGGCCGCTTCGGCGGCAAGGCCAGCAGCTCGTCCATCATCTGTGGTGAAACGGTTATCCAGCTTTCCGGATGGCCCTTCTGCGCCTTCACCCTGACTTTGTTCTCCGTAGGCCGCAGATCGTCAGGCTCAATCGAGACAGCCTGATCGATCCGGGCCGCCGTCTCGAACATGAAACGTACTAAGGCGGCGTTGTAGGGGTCAGCTGCCCTGCAGAAAGCCTCTATCCATTCCTTGTCGGCGGGCTTGCGTTCGACACGGCTGATCTTCCCCCGGCGCTTGTCCTGCGCGATCCGCTCGAACTTGTCGTAGGGCTTCACCCGGATCAGAGGCGTACCCTCCAACTCGTGCGCGTTGTTGATGACCGCACTCGCTGGCGTCACGATCTCGCGCCACCAAGTATCGGTCGAAGCCTTTGGCTTAAGTTTGGGGCCAAGTCCCTTCAGAAGCGCACCAGAGATTGCGCCTAGAGGCATGTCACCGATTTCTTCAACAATCGGGATCAACTGCTTCGCGGTTTTGGGAGAGGCATTGTAAAGCATGATCGCATCCGAGAAGGTCTTGCTCGGCTCATCGCCAACGACATGACGGCGTATCTGCAGCTCTGTTTCGTGGTTTATCCAGTCCCGTGCGCCCGCTTCTGTAGATGCCTTAGTGCTTCGCCGGTATGGGCCTGCGATTGGCCTGCCGTTGTACTCGACCCACCCCTTAGCCCAGTAGAAGCGACCCCTCTTGTAGATTTGGAGCGGCATGACTGGCCTCCTTCGAAAATCGTATCAATCTGCGCGGGCGTGATGAGCATGGTCCGACCAAGGCGGTAGAATGCGCCAGTGTCATTTGCCCGCTCGCGCAAGGTGCGCTCGGAGATGTCGATCCCCATGTCTGCCATGACCTCGACCCATTGCGCCGGTGTTTTGCCAAGTCCCAAGATTTGCGAGCTGTCTGCATAGTCGGAACCGGACATGGATCAGCACTCCCCGCTCTTGTTGGCGGCATTGCAGTCAGCTTTGACCGTGAACTGCGCCACGTACTTCTCCCAGGCCCCGCTTGGGATCTTCGGATTCCGGCGCCCTGGGGCCGTGTAGATGTGGTCCAGCATGTCCTCGCGGATCAGGTAACGCACGTTGGACACCGGAATGCCGACGCGCTCGGCCAGTTCTTTCGGGGTTTCCAAGAGCTTTTGCACGCGTCGCCTCCTCAATCGTTGCGCTCACAAATCGAGGCAGGCGATTTCATTTTGCGTTCAGAATGAAACAAACTTACGCTGATCTTACGTGAATCGAACGCGTTGCCACGATTTATGGTCATATGTAATTCATATAACCAGTATTGTGGTCAATGCAACCATTAAGAAGGTTGTGGATGACAGTTCCCGGCTTGGGGCACCGCCTTGCGGCTGTGCGAAGCGAAGCAAACCTCTCCCAAGAGGAGATGGCGCAGCGCCTCGGCACTAGCCGAAGCGCGTACCAATACTATGAGCGCGGCCAACGGGATTTGACGGCCTCCTTGTTGCTCAAAGTCTACGAGGAATTCGACGTCGATCCGCTCTGGATGCTCGAGGGCGATACCACGGACGGCAAAAACCGAAGACACGAACAGATCGCCGCCGCCAATCGAAAGATCGGCATCGCGGTCGAGCGCCGGATCATTGATCGCGGACTGACCGTGACCCCCGAAAAGAAATGGGATGCCATCGATTTCCTGTTCGATGAGTTCCTGAACACCGATGTCCTCGCTGCAGGCGGCGAAGAACCGGACACCACGAGAATTGATAGCGTTTTGAGGTTGGTAAGCTGATGCTGGACGAAAAACTCCCCGACGACGTGGCAAAACTGCGCCCGCGCAAGCTTCGGCTGGGCCCGGATGTAGAACGCCTGCTTGAAGGCGTTGCAGGTGTGGAAGTCGACCCAAAGAAGGCAGGGCAGGCCAATGGATTGCGCCCGAAGGCTGATAGCGTCAACGCGGCCCGTTGCGCCGGGTGTGGCCAGATCGAATACATCACGCGCGAATATTGTCGCTGCGGACACTACCTGACTGGCCAGATCGAAGACGAATATCTTGCATGGGAACGCAACCTGGCAGAAACACACGAGCGTCTTTCGACTGAAGCGGATCGCAAGCTGAAACCGTTCAGGATCATGGCACTCGCAGCTATTCCTTTCATCATCTGGCCGCTCCTCTATCCCGTGCTGTTTGACGACTTCGGATCGTTGACCACTTGGCTCTGGATGCTGCCCGGCATCGCGATTTTCGGGCTTTTCGGCCTAATCCAGGCAATTGTGACTGCCGAACTCAACGACAGCGCTCAAGCTCTCGCAGCCGCCAGCTTCGAGCAATTTCTGACTGAGCGCATTGGCATGCCGAGCAATTGATGCACATGACATTGTCCATTTTTTCAATTTCAACCCGTGCAGTCTTCAACGCTTTGGTTCTGGGCAGTTTTTCTGCACTCTCATGCGCCAGGAAGTTGTCACCCGATCAGCTGGTCACTCTTCGTTCCGGTCTCGGAGAAAGGAGGCCAAAGTGACGGAGCATATTGTTCGGGAGGTGGATGCAACACCCTATGCGGCATCGCTCATCGAGGGCCATCGCGACTTCGGCTACAACCTCGAGACAGCTCTCGCCGACATCATCGACAACGCCATCACCGCTGGCGCACGGACGGTAGAGCTGATCGCCGACACCGTTGCCGACGAGCCGTGGATCGCATTGGCTGATGACGGTTCAGGCATGACGGAAACCGAACTGGTCGAAGCCATGCGTCTCGGTTCGAAGAACCCGACAGACGAGCGCGAGGCAGAAGACCTTGGTCGTTTCGGCCTCGGCCTCAAGAGTGCCAGCTTCTCGCAGTGCCGAAGTCTGACGGTTCTGACGCGGCAAGACGGTCGCACATCCTGCGCGCGCTGGGATCTGGACCGCGTCGCGAAACGGAACGACTGGAGCCTCGAACTCATCGACAACCCCGAACTCGTGACAGGGCATGACCTCCTTGCGGAGACCGGAACGGTCGTCATCTGGGAGAAACTCGATCGCCTGAGTGGCGGCTACACCCATGACCGAACCAAGCGGGCCGAGCACATGAATTCGGAGCTGTCCCGCGCAGAGCATCATCTGCGATTGGTGTTTCATCGCTTTCTGGAGGGCTCCACGCCGCGTCTGAAACTGTCGCTGAACGGTCGACCGCTGAAACCTATCGACCCCATGGCAACGACACACGTCGCGACGCAGAAGGACCCGGAAGAAGTGCTTCGCCTGCGTCAGGGTGACGTTCTGATAAGGTGCCACACGCTGCCCCATCACAAGCGGCTGAGCCGGGAAGAATGGGAAGAAATCGGCGGCCCGGAGGGCCATCTGAAGGCCCAGGGCCTCTACGTCTATCGTGAGAAACGTCTAATCATCGCGGGCGGATGGCTGGGTCTCGCGCGCCAGACCGAACTCACGAAACTCTGCCGGATCGCAGTCGATATCCCGAACACGATGGATGCGGAGTGGAAGATCGACGTCAAGAAAGCTTCGGCCCAGCTTCCGCCGGTGGTGCGTGAGCGACTGAAGAAGGTTGTAGAAAGGTTCGTCGGCACATCCAAGCGCACCTATCGCAGCCGAGGCCAGAAGCTGGTCGATGAGACCCGTTTTCCGATCTGGAATCGGGTGCAGAAGGATGGGCAGATCGTCTTTCGCCCCAACCTGGAGCACCCGGTATTTCGAACCTATGCCGAGCAGCTGCCAGAAGAGCTGCGAGAGGGTTTCGAACGTTGCCTGCGCATTGTCGGTTCAGGTCTGCCGATCGAGACGCTGCATGCTGAACTCGTCGGAAACGCGGAATCTGTGACGGCAGATGAGACTTCAGCAACCGACCTCGAAGAGTTGGTCTATTCCCTTGCGGTGACACTGACGGAAAACGGTGTGCCCTCCGAGGCCCTGTCGGACACGATGCAGAGCAACCCGTTCTTGCGAGTGCGGTGGGAAGCCGCCGCACCGATTCTGGAAGAATTCTTGAGGACACGAAATTCATGAGTGATGCCATCGAGACAGTGAAGAACATGGTCGAAAGTGGCCTGTTCAATCAGGCACGGAAGACCGAAGACGAGTTGCGCAGTATGATCCGAGGCGTCGCAGCTTTGGTACCGCCGGGCCTCAGCGATGAAGAGATCGAGCAGATTGCGCGGGAGATCGAGCACAAGCAGGGTATCAAGGCGGGACTTGGTGCGGTGGTCGATAGCGAGGATTTCGAACCTTGGCTGGATGACGCGAAGCCGTCGATCGAGCCTTTCTACTGGAGCCGTTACCAAAAATTGCTCCTGCAAAACGGCCTGCCTAAAGACGTGGTGATTTCCACGGACACGGTTACGGATAAAATTCTCAGCCGACTAGGCAACCCCGAGAAACACGTGCCGTGGGATCGGCGTGGCATGGTGGTTGGCCACGTCCAAAGCGGCAAGACCGCCAATTATACGGGCCTGATCTGCAAGGCGGCAGATGCGGGGTACAGGCTGATCATCGTTATTGCGGGTATTCACAACAACCTTCGAAACCAGACTCAGGCCCGGATCGACGAGGGCTTCATCGGTCGTGATACCGGGAAATCCCAGGAAACCAAGAAGGGCGGTGCAAAACACATCATCGGCGTCGGCCATTTCGACCCGAACAACACACCGGTCAGCCTTACCAACACTCTACGGGATTTCAACAAGGCCACGGCCTCAACTAACACGAGCGAGATTGACTCCTACAAGGTTCCTGTCGTCCTCGTGATCAAGAAGCAGTCGAATACACTCCGCAACCTGCTGCAATGGCTCAAGGACAATAGTGCCCGCGGTGACCGTGAGATGATTGATCAGCCTATGCTGCTCATTGATGACGAGGCTGACAACGCTTCGATCAATACCAAGTACAATAAGGAGGAAGTCACAACCACAAATAGGTTGATCCGCGAGCTTCTGAACACTTTCCACCGGAGTTGCTATGTCGGGTATACCGCAACTCCTTTCGCGAATATCTTCATCGACCCTGATCAAGACGATGAAATGCTGGCGGAAGACCTGTTTCCGAAGGATTTTATCATCGGCCTCGATGCGCCATCCAATTATTTCGGCGGCAAAAAAGTCTTTGTCGAAGGCTTGCCCGATGATGAGGAGCCAACTTGGTTGAGGTATGTCGACGACAATGAAGATGTGCTTCCCGTCAAACATCCACAGGATTTTTTCGTGGAAGCACTCCCGGACTCGTTGGTGAGAGCTGTTCGCGCCTTCGTGCTGACTGCTGCTATTCGTAAGCTAAGAAACCAAGAGCACAAACACTGCTCGATGTTGGTGAACGCAAGCTTTCGGAACCCTATTCAATCACAGCTGCGGAATCGGTTGCATGAAGTACTTCAAAGGATTCAGAATGCTGTCAGAGTGAACGGTTCAACTGGTATCAAGGGAATTGCAGACCCTGAGATTGCAGCTTTGAAAGAGGTGTGGGAAAGCGAATTCAAAAAGACCTATTCCTCATGGGAGGAGATTCAGGTTGCGCTGCATGAGGCAATAGCCGCAGCACAGGTCGTGTTGGTGAACTACAAGTCGAAAGATGTCTTGGAGTATCCCGATGAAGTTCGTGGCAAAGCGGGTAGAAAATACATTGCAGTCGGCGGTTTTTCTCTATCGCGCGGACTAACGCTCGAGGGGCTGACAGTAACCTGGTTTTTACGTAACACGAAGATGTACGATACCCTCATGCAGATGGGGCGTTGGTTCGGATATCGGACCGGATACGAAGATCTTTGCCGTATCTGGATGCCAGCCGAAGCTATTGGATGGTACGCATACATTGCGAACGCGACAGAGGAATTGCACTCAGAAATTCACGATATGGCGGCTGTTCCGACGGCCACTCCTAGGGATTTCGGTCTGGCGGTGCGAAGTCATCCAGCTTCGTTGCTCGTCACAGCACGCAACAAGATGGGGTCGGGAACGAAGGTCACGACGCTGATCGGACTCTCTAACAAGTTTGTCGAGACATCGAGAGTAAGCATAAGATCGGCCGATCTTTCCGCGAATATTGATGCGACCAAGTCTTTGTTTTTAAAGCTCAAGAGCGCGGGCTTAGAGGAGGAGCGATCGTCTTGGGGGGTGTTGTATCGCGGCGTACCGGTCCAGTTCATAGACGAATTTCTTGCCGCGTGGCGAAACGCCGAGCAGAGCGTAACGACTGACCCGGACCCGGTCAGAAAATACATCGATGCGCGAAGTTCGGACGAGTTGCAAACTTGGGATGTATTAGTGCCCAGCCTAACCAAAGGCGAATCCGACGGAACGCTAGGCATGCCGATCGTGCCCGCGACGCGATATGTGGACCTGGACGATCTGCAACATGATTTCATGTCATTCAGCGGGAGGCGAATGCGCGTCGCGTCTCGGGGTATCGAGAAGGCTGGTGTAGACCCGGCAAGGGCTGAGGCAGCCGAGTCGCGGTATCGGGAAGAAAACGGGAAGACAGACGGTGAACGCGTGAACTATCCGGACTCGATCTACCGCCGCGAAAGAGATCGCGGCCTTTTCATTCTCCATTTCGTCAAGGCAAAGGCGCCAGATGGAAAGGAAGATGCCAAGCAAGTCGACCTGATTCCTGCCGATCCCGTTGTGGCGTGGGGCATAAGCCTTCCCGTTTCTTCTCGCCCGGCCGAACGCGTTGAATACGTGGTGAATACGGTGCGCTATCGGGAACTCTTCGGTGAAGAAGACGAAGACGAAGATCAGGAGGCACCTCTTGAAACCTCGTGATCCCTGGGAAAGACTGGACCCGGACGAAGCCAAACGGGTCGATGTCGCGGGCCGTTTCGATTTCTTCTGGGTGGTGCTGGACGCCGGCATGCCCGGCCTGATGTTGAAGCTGCCCGCCCTGCCACAACCAGTCCCACGCCTGCCGAAATTGAAGAACCTTGTTGCCTCCTTCCGACCGGTTTCGGGTGGATCGGCATTCGTTCTTGCCCTCAAGGAAAGAAGCCAGGTCGAGATCTTCGAGACCCTTTGCCGGGATGTGGTCGAGGCTGGGGAAGCAGGTGCGGATCGGGACGAAGCGCTCTCGAGAGCGCTTCAACGTACACGTCGCTGGTATCATCTCCTACGCGGTGGAAAGGCCAATGGACTATCCGTTGAAGAGCAGCGGGGGCTAGTCGGCGAGTTGGCCTTCGTTCGGGACCTAGTGTCCGCATTCGGCCCAGAGACTGCAATCGAGGCCTGGACCGGCCCGACCGGCTCGGCGAAGGACTTCGAGCTCATCGGAAGCTGCGTCGAGGTGAAGGCAAGGCGGGTGGCTGCAAAGCCGTTCGTGGCCATTTCGTCCGAAGTCCAGCTTGCGGATATCGAAGGGAGCCGCCTGTGCCTTCGTGTGGTCAATGTGGCGTCGGCCGTCCTGCCGGAAGGTCAGAGCCTGCATGATCACGTGCGAATGACGGCCGAGATGTTCGAAGAAGACGGCGCGGCCTTCGATGCGTGGGAGGAGACGCTCTATTCGACAGGATATGATTCCGAGAACGATTACGACGAGCGGCGATGGCTTCTTGGCGCTGCGACCGACTACGAGGTGACAGAAGGTTTTCCCCGGATTTGCACACCTCTTGCGCCGGGCGTGGAGAATGTCCGGTACGCGATTGCTCTCGATGCCTGCGAACCGTTCAAACTGGAAGGTGATCTGATCGACGTCATCCGAGGAGGGCTTGACCATGAGTGATCTGGAAGAATTCCATCATGAACTTATCGCCGATATCCAGGGCGATGCTGACGTCCTCGGCCTCGTCACGGTAGAGGCATTTTTCGAGAAGATTGGCGAGTTGCTCACGGAAGCTGGCGAATTGGACGGCGCAAACCGAGCGTATTTCGAAGGGAGCGTTTCCGGTAATCCGGCACGAATCGACGGCTACGGTGGTGACCCGAGGGACGGCGATGGAGTGCTGAGCTTAATCCTCTGCGACTTCTCGATCACGGATGAAGTCAGGCTTATTCACAAGGATCGGCTCCAGGTTCTGCTGAACACGTTGCATCGCTTTCTCAAAGCAAGCTTGAAGCCTGATTTCAGGGAACAGCTCGAGGAAACGAGTTCCGGCTTTGGTGTCGCTGATCTGATTGCCACGACCTGGAAAGACATCGAGAAGATCAAACTGATCATCGTTTCGAACGCTGACTCAAGGACACAAGCCGACGCAGCCAAGGTGACGGATGTCGATAGCAAGCCGGTAACCTTGAGTGTCTGGGATCTGAAGCGCCTCAAGCAGTACATGGAGCAAGGGCAGGCGCGGGCCAACTTGGCCATCGATTTCGAAAGGGATTTCGGTGGCGGCATTCCGCTACTCGCGGCATCCGGGGCCGAAACTTCGCTCGAGAGTTATCTGGCGGTCATTCCGGGCAAACAGCTGGCCGCAATCTACGATAAATGGGGGCCGCGCCTCCTCGAAGCCAACGTCAGGAGCTTTCTTCAGGCGCGCAACAAGGTGAACAGGGGCATTCGCGACACGATCCGCGATGAACCGCACATGTTCTTTTCCTACAACAACGGGCTCAGCGCGACGGCAGACGCGATCGAGGTGGAGCAAACCGATCAGGGCCTCCAGCTTGTGCGGGCGGACAATCTACAGATCGTCAACGGTGGGCAGACGACAGCCTCACTGCATGCGGCTCGGAAAACCTCCGCTGAGCAGCTTGAACAGGTCCACGTCCAGATGAAGTTGACCATCGTGCCGCGCGAACAGTCCGAACTCGTCGTCCCGCGCATTTCCGAGTATGCTAACAGCCAGAACAAGGTGAATGCTGCGGACTTCTTCGCCAACCACCCCTTCCACATCCGGATAGAAGAGCTGTCGCGCAAGGTTTTGGCGCGGGGAGAAGACGGGTATCGGGACACCAAATGGTTCTACGAGCGCGCGAGGGGGCAATATGCCGATGAAATCGGACGGAGAAAGAGTTCTGGAAGACAAACTGCTGAAAGTCGGAAGTTTCAGGCCGAGTTCCCCCGCTCCCAGTTCCTCACGAAGACCGATCTAGCCAAGTTCGAGAACACCTGGGCCTGCCTGCCGCATATCGTAAGTCTCGGCGCGCAGAAGAACTTCGCGGAATTCGCTAAGCATATCGGCAAGCGATGGGGTTCTGAAGGTGCGGCGTTCGATGAGCTCTGGTTCAGGCGCATGATCGCCAAGGCCATCATCTTCCGGGCCACCGAAAAGCTGGTTTCGGGCGCGGAATGGTACGAAGGAGGTTACCGCGCTAACATCGTGACCTACGCGATTGCCAAGCTCGTCCATGATGCAGAGGAACGGGAAATGGTCGTCGATCTGGACGCTGTCTGGAGATACCAGGATGTTTCTCCAGACTTGAAGGCGGCCTTGTTGGTGGCAGCGGCAGAAGCGCAGGACGTGATCACGCACCCGCCCGAGGGTGTGCGCAATTTCAGCGAATGGGCAAAGAAGCAACCATGCTGGAAGTGGCTGGAGGATCGTGAGTTGATCTATCCGGAGGGGTTCGACCGCGTTCTGATTTCTCCGGACCTGGCCAATGAACGGGTGAGAGAGGCCCGCGCGGACAAGGCTGTCGAGACCAGCGTCGAGGCGGAGTTGGAGGTGCACAGGCTTGGCGCCGCGTTCTGGGCGGAAGCCCGGAATTGGGCGCGGGAGCGTGGGCTTCTGTCCCCGCGAGAAAATGGCGTTCTGGAAACCTGCGCCGCGATCCCAAGCAAGATGCCGTCGGACAAGCAGTGCGCTATTGCGATGAGCGCGCTCAAAAAGCTTCAGGATGAAGGTTTTTCAACTGGCGTGGGCGTCGATGCAACCTGACTCGAACAGGAAGCTGTACAAGTTCAGTGGTCCAACCGCGTACGCTCTTCAGAACCTGGAGAACGGGGTGATTTTTTGTCAGCACTACTCAGCTTACAATGATCCATTCGAGTTCTGGAGTAACATCTACGAAGGCATTCCCGATCCAAAGCTCGAACCAGAAAGATTTCTTGCCGCTGCATCGGCGTGGGGGTTTCCGGCGAACTCAGTCGACGAGCTGATGGTTGATCGAGGATTCTTTGAGAACATGGAAGAGTACTTTGACGAGTGCCAGCACTATGCGCCGCCATTTGGAGCAATGCGGCAAGGTATTCGCATTGCCTGCTTCGGTTCCGAACAGGACAATTTGCTGATGTGGTCCCACTATGGCGACGGTCTTCGCGGGTTTTGCATCGTGTTCGACGAACCTTCGATCGCGAATGCTGACCCCGACGGTTACTTGTTTGATGTGGCCTATCTGCAGGCGCCGCCCACTGTAGACAGCTTGGTTTACGGGATATCTTGGGATCAAGACTGGTTCAGCCAGACCGCTATCGATGAAACAACGACAGCGATCGAATTCCAAGGAAGGAAGGAATTGCAGGCGGAAATTCCGATGTACGAAGAAGCTGGCGCTGAAGCTGTCAGGATGATGCATGATATCTGGCGGCACGCCTTCGGTACCAAGCCTGCCGAATGGAGCTACGAACGCGAACGACGTTTGTTGGTGCAGTCTGATCGTGACGACGAATTGCCGATCCTGCGCAAGTACCCCGCTGACGCCATCACGCAAATCGTGGTGGGCGAGAGGATGCCATCCGACTACCGACGTCGCCTCGAAGGCGTTCTGTCGAAAAACTACGGCAGTGTACCAATCTCGACCGCCCGACGGTCACCGTCGACTTACCGCTTGGAAATCGAGTGAGCCGAGGTTCGGCGAAGGGCTGCTGTTGAATGAACACACGGCGATGCTAGAGACTGTCAAAGATCGGCAATAGTACCTGTGCAATCTGCCGCGCAAGAAACGGCGGCACGGCGTTCCCGACCTGCACGAACTGTTCGGTGCGATTACCCATGAAATGGTAGTTGTCTGGGAAGGTCTGCAACCGCGCAGCCTCGCGTACAGTAAGACTGCGACACTGCGTCGGGTCGGGGTGAATGAAGTAGTGCCCATCCTTCGAAATGTGGCTCGTTACCGTCGAAGCCGGAGCATTGCCAACTTGGACTCGAAACCGGTCGTTGAACTTGCCCGTTTTCCAGTTCTTGTGGTTCGGCGCCAAGATGTCTGGAAACTGATGCGCGCGCGGGCTTAGGCCCTCCGCCTTCGCGAAACAGGCGGCATACAGATATCGGGCAAGATCGGACGGCATGTGCCCACGGGTTTCGTGACCCGAAACGCCTATCAGGTTCGGGTCGTCGAGGAACGCGGCAAGCTCTGGCTGCAGTTTCCTTGATAGGGGTTTTCGCGCGTGGTTCGTTCGGCCCATCTGTGACGTTGCCAGCAATCGTTCCTCGACACGATCCAACTCATCTCGAAAACTGCGAAAGTTCTCGCCTGGGTATTCTCGAGTGATCTGACCAACGGCTTCGATCGCATGGACAACAGCGTCATACCAGGCATGTTCGTCGTCGCGTCTGCTTAAACCACTTCTCAGCCGCGGCAATCCGGTCAACATGTCCTTGACCTGCGCCTTAGTGTTCCGCCGACGAAGTCTGAGCACGGAACCCGCGTCAATATCCGATCTGATGCCAACGATGATCACTCTGTGGCGTGCCTGCGGCACTCCGTGGTCTTCGGTGCGAACAACGAAATCCTTCGGTTCGGGATGATCTCCCGGCTGGATGTTGGCCGACAAGGACATGAGTCTGTAGCCAGGACCAGCATGTTGGAGATCAGACATGACCTGTTCGAAGATCGCCAGCCCCTCGACAGACGAAGAGAGCATGCCCTTGACGTTCTCCATTACGAACACTGCGGGGCTCAACTCATTCAATACACGACAATATTCGCGATAGAGGAAGTTGCGCTCATCGTCTTTCGGTCGGTAGTCCTCAATCCCTGCGTTACGTGAGCGCCCGGCAAGAGAGTATGCTTGGCAAGGCGGACCACCGATCAAAAGCGTTCGATCGCCTGCTGTTCTGTTGGTTTCGGAAATCCTCTCCGACAAGAGCGCGGCGGTTTCTGCCTTCCCAAGCTCCGCGCAAACGGCCTCATTCTCGGCGGCATTCCATTCACGCGGAAAGAGATTCTTCCAATCCGGGCAGTCGTGCTTTCCGGAAATCCATGAATAGTACTCGGGTGGAAACTCGCTGAACTGGCGCAAGAACGCGCGAAGTCGGAGTGTCTTGTGCGCAGCACTATCCTTCTCAATCGACACAGAAATCTTGTATGCACGAGAACCATCCGCCTGCTTGCACGATGAAAATCCCTCGCCAAGGCCGCCCGGGCCGGAGAATAGATCAATTATCTGAACGGGTTTTGACACTGCATTACTCCTCGATCTCCTCTTTCCAGGTTTTCGGACTCATGGCAAGGAGTAGGAATGGTAGACATCGTTGATGCCAGAACCCGCTCACAGATGATGAGCAACATTCGCGGCAAGGATACAAAGCCCGAGCTTGCTCTCAGAAGGGCTCTTCACGCGCGGGGTTTTCGATTCCGGCTGCATGTGAAGGATGTCCCCGGAAGGCCTGACATCGTGTTTCCAAAGTATCGCGCGGTCGTGTTCGTTCATGGGTGCTTCTGGCACCGTCATGCCGGTTGTCGATATGCAACCGTCCCCAAGACCCGTGTGGAATTCTGGAAGACGAAATTCGCCGCAAACGTATCAAGAGACGCTGCGGTCCACGACAAGTTGACCAGGAAGGGATGGCGAGTTGCCACCGTTTGGGAATGCGCTTTGCGGAACCCCAAAGCAATGACGCAAACGGCAGAGATGGTGGCAACTTGGCTCAAGTCAGATGAGCCTGAAATGGAACTTGGTGAGCTTCAGGTCGAGCCGCATTAGGCAATGGCGCACCGGGCCGTTGTTGTTGCCCTGTCAATATGCTTGAAGCATCTGGATCGAACGCCGCCCCGTAAGGTTGTCGATTGACAACTTAACTCAGAAAGCCTATATCATGTCCCGTAAGCCGCACAAGTCCAAGGAGATCGAGGCGGTCTTGCGTGAGCTGGAAGCCTTGGGGTGGACGGTCACTCTGCGTTCCGGGCGCGGGCATGCTTGGGGCCTGATCAGGTGCCCGAACAACGATCCGGACTGCCGGTGCGGTGAGTTTTGTCAGATGGGTGTCTGGTCGACGCCACAGAATCCGGGCCGGTTTGCCCGGCAACTAAGGAATCGGGCGCTTGGCTGCACGAAGCTAGGCAATGCCGATGATGGCGCTCAAGAGGATGAATGACATGGCAGAAATCGAATTCGAACTGGTCTTCACCCTTCCCGAAGGCGATCACGATGCGTTCGAACTGATGGATGCGGTCTTCGAGGCCGGATTCGAGGACGCCATCGTTGGCGCTGGTGTCCCTGGCATGATCGGGATCGCGCTGGAAGCTGCCAGCGATCACGCCGAAGACGCCATTCTAGACGCCGCGCGCGCGGTCCAGAAACAGCTTCCTGCTGGGTCTGTACTGCGTGAAGTGCGCCCGGACCTGGTCAGCCTCGCTGATGTGGCAAAGCGGCTCGACGTGACACGCCAGTCTCTCCAGAAGCGAAAAATGCCCTTGCCGAGCCAAGGCGGCTTGTTCCGTATGGAAGAGGTTGCCGTGGTCATCATGGAAGCCGCGCAAGGTAAGGGCGCAGGAACGCGCAAGGGGCGTTTCTCGGTCGAGAAGGCTGCCAGATGGCTGAGTGCCGGCAAGCCTGCGCGCAGGGTCAACGCTGGTCTTGCCGTTGGCGTCATTGACGGCGCGACGCTGGAAATCCGTGAAGATGCCAAGCACTTCCTCTACGCGGACAATCCGGCAACCGACCCACGGAATAGTGCTGGCGCGGCCTGAACTCCCCAAGGGTCTTTCGCGCGCCAAACCATAGCATGGCAAAGGGCGCGCATTTGCCAACCTGTAGCTTGGCAAATGGCTCAATGCGTCAGCCCCCGATCCATTTCGCGATCCCGCACCTCTAGCTCTGTCTCAGCCGTTCTTCTGCGGCCTTCGCTAAGCTCAAGCTCTCGTTCAACTTCGTGTCCAGCGCGTTGTAGGTGGCCTCTTCGCTCAGCAAGCCACGCAACGCCTGCATTGACGCGATCTGCGAGCGTATGAGCAACGTCGCGCAGCCCGCGATACCATCCAACTGGGCTTGCAGCCTCTTCGTCGAGCGCGCTTCCAAGCCGCTCAATTCCGCGGCTGAGGTTTCGCAGGCCGTCACCAACCGCTCGACGCAAGCGAGCAAGTCGCGCTCCAAGGCTGTCAGGGGCGTCGTCATTCATCTCTCCTCGATCTTGATGCAGATGACCGGCGTCCCGGCCAGCGTGCAGGTCTTCAGCTCGGTCCTGTCCGGGTCCAGTGTCAGCCAGGTCTCTTCCCCCTGGTCGATCCGCGTCAGGCCCAGTTCCGCCATCTCCGAGCGCGTCAGCATGGCCGTCCAGAACCAGCTCGCGGCCATCATCGAGGCGATCCCCGTCACGATCAGCCCCGAGATCACCCAGGGAGAGATCGTCAGCCAGCGCCTGATCTGTTCGGTCCGCGTCTCGAACAAGCTCCTGTGCTCGTTCAGGAAGTGGCGCGTATCGCTCTCGATGGTACGTCGCGCGTCGCTCGCAATGGCCGTCAAATCGGTCCTGAAGCTCTCCAGCTGGGATGCCATCGAGGCGGCGTAATCCTGGCGTATCGTGTCCAGCTCCGAGTTCAGCTTCTCGCTCAGCCGGGTCGGCTTGCCAGTCTTCATGGAAAATCTCTCCTTTCAGGCGCCAGCGTTCGCCGGTTTCGGGGTCTTGCGCGGTCAGGTAGGCTTTGCCCACGCGGGGCAGGTCGAAGCCCGCCTCCGTCAACGCCTCGACCATGCTGGAGCGATCCTCGATCAGACCCATCGATATCTGATCGAGGATCCACACATGCAGTTCGTCCCGGCCCTGGGCGCGGGTTGGGGCCTCGATGGTGTCCCGCACCTCCTGGGCGCGCTCCAGCTCAATCGGGTCGGCCCAGCCGTGGCGCTGGTTCATCAGGTCGCGCAGGCCGTCATAGGCGTCCTGGTAGCCTGGTGGCGCGATGTTGAGGCTGCGCCCGGTGGTCAGCTCCAGGCGCGGGGTGCAAAAGTGCAGCTCGACGCGATCCTCGTGGCTGTGACGGACCCAGAGCATGTCGTACTGTTCGCCGTCCAGCCCGGCGAAGGCCAGCTGCTCGAAGCAGTCCATCACATCAGCCTGTTGCGCCTCGCTCGGCGCGTCCTCGGCGGCGAAGCTGATCACGCCCGCGCGGTAGGTCCATTGGTGACGGCTGGCGTCGATCAACGCTTCGGTGCGACTGGGATCGCCGCGCAGCACTTCGGGCAGGGGATCGCGCGTCACGGTCAAGGGCTGGCCGTCGGCATCGCGGATCAGGTCGCGATTGCCGTCATAGGCCAGCACGCGCTCGGCCACGAGATACCCGACCGGTCCCGCGCCCGCGCCCTTGCCGTTGGGGAAGAACTTGATCAGCACCGCCGCGCCTCTTCGAGGAGTTGGGCGAGCTGGCGTTCGATCACCAGCAGGCGGCGCGCCACGGTCAGACTGTCGAGGTCGGTGCGGCCTACCAGCATCGCGCGGTTCAGCCAGCGCGCGATCTGGTTGAGGTTGCCGCCGATGCGCCCCACGGCCAGCACCAGCGCCGGATCGACGCGCGGCACAGGCTTGCGGCGGCGCGCCTCGGTCAGGCCAAGCGCCTCACGCAGGAGCGTCGCGGCGGGCAGGCCAGCGGCCTCGGCCTTGGCGCGCAGCTCTGCTTTCTCCGCCGCCGTGCAACGGAAGACGAAGGTCTCCGTCAGCGGCTCCTTTGCGCGGGCTTTTCCCGCGCCGGTGGGGTTCGAAGGGGAGGCTTGCCGCCCCTCGCAAGGTCCCGTGTCAGCAGCGCCAGCGTATGACATGGGTCGCCTTGCTGTTTGCGCTTCGGTCGGTCTGGTGGCGCTCATGTTCTGAGACCCGCCGCTTGGATTTGGTCCTGTGTCACCAGCTTTGCGGCCAGCAACGCATCGACCTGGCCCGGGGTGATGTGACGACAAAGCGGATGGCGGTCCGTGACCCAGCTTGCCAGGCCCGCCAGCATCCCGGCTTGTTTCGCCTTCGTCTCTTCACGACCCCTGGCGACGTCCTCGACATACGTCCGCCACCTTCCCGACTTGAACCAGTTGTCTGAGAAACAGACCTTCGAGCGGGTGAAGCCCGCGCTCTCGGTGGCGTAAGACTTCACGGCTTCTAGCAGGTCCTCGACCTCTGTCCCATCATCCAAGGCCTCCCTGATCCGCCTGAGGCTGTCTGCCTTCCCCCGCACCCGGTCCGGTGGATAGGCCGCCAGCACCTTCTCGGCTTCTTCATCCTCCGCCGCCGCGCGCTCGCGCGTAGGGGGTTTTTGGATGGTTTTAGGATGGTTTGGGGGCCGCTGTGGCCCCGGTACCCCGGCCACTGTGGCCCCCGTTCCGGGTCCGGTCTGGACGGGGTCCACTGTGGCCCCCGTCTCGATATCCGGCTCGACGGTCAGCTCCAACGCCTCGACCTTCGCCAGGTCGATCCGGTACACGACGGTGAATCCGTTCTTGCATCCGCGCGCGCCGGTTTCGACCAGGATGCCTTCCTTCAGGAACCCCCGGATCGTCCGCTTGACCGTGCTCTCCCCTAGTTCGGTCTGCCGCTGAATCGTCCCCTTCGAGCACCAGATGCCCGAACCATCGTCGCTCGCCTTGTCGGCCAGGAACATGATGATCTGTTTTCGCGTGGCGCTCCCGAACTTCCGTTCGGCACATGCATTCGCCACCCGCCAGCTCATTGGACCACCCCAAAAGGCGCACAGACGTGCGAATTTTGTACAGGTTTTGTACGAGAATTCGCCCTTATCCGGCGAGTTCGGCGTGAAAACTCGCGGGACTTTCCGCACGCTTCTGCGCAAAGCCCTGTAGATAAGCCATATTTTTCAGGTGTTCTTGGCGACCCCGGCAGGATTCGAACCTGCAACCTGCCCCTTAGGAGGGGGCTGCTCTATCCAGTTGAGCCACGGGGTCTTTTGGTTGGAATAGTGTCAGGCAACTGGCTTGTCCAGCCGGGTCTACCTGCGCCTGAGTGTGTCGCCGGGCTGTATTTTGGGAGTCAGTTCGATGCGCTCGCCACCGCCGATTGCGCCATCTTCGGCGCTGCGTTCGGCGATGATGCGGGCGGCGGCGCGACCGATTTCGGCGCGGCAGGCGTCCATCGTGGCCAATTGCCGGGGCAGGCCGTCCAGCAACTCGACCCCGTTGAACCCGGCAAGGCCGATTTGGCCGGGAACGCTGATCCCCTGATCCAGACAATACAGCAATCCGCCTGCCCCGATCATATCGTTGGAATAATACAGAAAATCTATTTCGGGCGTGCGTTTCAGCATCGCTTCGGTCATTTCGCGCCCCTTGGCCAGCGCCGATCCGCCCTCGTAAAATTCCCGATCAACGATTTCTATGCCTTCTTTGGCCAGCGCTTCGGTAAAGCCTTCAAACCGTTTACGGGCGCGGTGATCCAGCGGCATCTTGGTGCCAAGGAAGCCGATATTGCGATAGCCCGCTTTCAGGATGGCATTGGCCATCTTGCGCCCAGCGCGCCGGTGCGAAATACCGACGCAGGCGTCAATAGCCTGCCCGTCGGTGTCCATGATCTCGACCACTGGAATGCCTGCGGCTTTCAGCATGGCTTTGGACGCGTCGGAATGTTCCAGCCCGGCGATGATCACACCGGACGGGCGCCATGACAGCATCTCGTACAGCACTTTTTCTTCGCGTTCGGGCTTGTAATTGGTCACGCCCACGACAGGTTGCAGCGGGGTTTCGTCCAGCACCTCGTTGATACCGGTCATGACCTCGGGAAATACCATATTGCTGAGGGACGGGATGATCACCGCGACCAGATTGACCCGTTGCGAAGCCAAAGCACCAGCGATCTTGTTTGGCACATAGCCCAGGTCTTTAGCAGCCTCCAACACGCGTTCGCGGGTGGTTTGGCTGACATCTCCCCGGTTCCGCAACACCCGGCTGACCGTCATTTCGCTGACACCGGACGCTTCCGAGACATCACGAAGGGTAAGGGGGCGGCGATTTCGGGAAGGGGCTGTGTCGGTCACGAAGGCATCCTCGCAGGTAAATGGATGCGCTCATGTTAGCGATAAAGTCTTTCTTGGCAATGACCTCTTTTCAAACCGATGTTAGCCTAACATCGTCATGCCAGACGGGTCAGCAACGCGTCGTGAATGATCGCTCCACCAGCAACCATGCCGGGAAGCTTTGGCACCGGGTTGTTGAAATGTGTCGGCTGGCGCGCGCGGTCGCTGACAATGCCGCCGGCTTCCTCCACGATCAGGCTGCCCGCCGCGACATCCCATTCCCAGGTGGGATGCAATGTCATCATCGCGTCGAAACGGCCTTCACCCACGAGTGACAGCCGATAGGCCAGTGATGACCGGAACTTGCGGCTGATCGGGGGAACTGTCGCATTGATCCAACGCGATGGTGCGAGATTGGGCTTTGCAGCCAAAACAGTTGCGCCGTCCAGCTCTGCGCGGGTGCTGACCGCAAGGGGCTGGTTGTTCAAAGTGGCCCCTTTACCAAGGGCGGCGGCGTAGAGCTTGTCGCGCAGGGGAAGATAAACCACCGCCGCTTCGACACGACCGTTGCGGGCGATGGCCAACGAATGGGCCCATGTGGTGGATCCTTCGATGAAGGACCGCGTGCCGTCGATGGGGTCAACGATGAACACATGCTCGGCGGATAACCGTTCCGCGCCATCCTCAGTTTCCTCTGACAGCCAACCATAATCAGGCCGCGCAGCGGTAAGTTCTTCGCGCAGCATCTGGTCCACCGCCAGATCGGCCTCGGTCACGGGGCCTTGGCCGCCGGGTTTGTCCCAGCGATCTGCGAACCCATGGAAATAGCGTGCGGCGATCTTGCCTGCGTCCTGCGCGGCGTCGATCAGCAGGGACAGGTCATCAGTCTCCGGCAATGGTCATTCCTTCGACCAGCAAGCTGGGAACCATGCGGCTCAGGTGGGCCTCGGCGTCGTTGGCGGGAATGATCCGGCGCAGCATGTCCCGCAGATTGCCCGCAATGGTGCATTCATTGACCGGATAAGCGATCTGGCCGTTTTCGACCCAGAAACCTGATGCGCCGCGTGAGTAATCGCCTGTTGTCGGATTGATGGTCGAGCCGATCATCGAGGTGACGAGCAAACCGGTTCCCATCTGCGCCGTCAAGTCCATTTTGGTCGATTTGCCTTGTGTTAGGGTCACATTCGAGATTGAGGGCGACGGCGGTGATGATGTGCCTCGCGATGCGCTGGCTGTGCTGTTCAGGCCCAATTTGTTGGCCGTTGCAATGTCCAGCGTCCACCCGGTCAACGTGCCGTTGTCAATGATCTTGCGGACCCGTGTGGCCAGCCCTTCTCCGTCGAAAGGACGCGAACCCGATATGCGCGGGCGGTGTGGGTCTTCGATCAGGTCAATGCCGTCGGGCAAGACCTGCTCGCCCAACGCGTCGCGCAGCCAGGACGAACCGCGGGCGATCATGGCACCGTTGACCGCCGACAAAAGATGTCCGATCAGCGACGAGGAAATCCGCTCGTCATAGAGAACCGGAAAGGCTCCGGTTGGGGGTTTGCGTGCGCCCGCACGTTCCACCGTGCGCCGCCCGGCCTTCGTGCCAACCTCGACCGCCGAAGGAAGATCGGCCTGAAAACTGCGCATTTCGCCAGCATAGTCACGCTCCATCGTGGCCCCTTCGCCAGTGATTGCAACGGTAGAAATGGCGCGATGGGTGCGCCCGTATCCGCCGGAAAACCCGTTGCTTGTCGCCAGATGGAATTGGTGTCGCCCATATCCGGCAGAACTGCTGGATACCTGCGTCACACCTTCGACCGCCAGCGCAGCGGCCTCTGCTTCGGCAGCATCGCGTTCCAGATCAGCCGGGTCGGGTTCGGCCGTCGGGTCTTGCAGGTCCAACGCAGCCAGATCCCAGTCGCTGGCCAGCATCTCGGCTGTGGCCTGCGCAATATTGGGATCTTCGGGGGCTTCCTTGGCCATCGCGACTGCGCGTTCCGCCATGGTCTGAATGGTTTGTGTCGAAATGTCCGATGCGGAAACACAGGCTTGCCGCTGCCCAACCAGAACGCGCAGACCGATATCGATGTCCTCTGATCGCTCGGCATGTTCCAGTTTCCCGTGCAACACGTCGATCGACACCGATGTCCCGTCAACCGCGAGCGCATCCGCCCCATCGGCCCCGGCCTTCTGGGCGGCGTCCAGCAACTGCTGTGTCAGATCGTCAAGCGAATTTGTCATGTCGGTCCCTTTCCCGGTCGTGTCCCTGAGGTAACGTCAGGGGCGCGTGGTCGCAAGACGTGACTCTGGCCTAAACCACTTTGCTGGGCTAGCACTTAGGGGACAGGAGGAGTGACGATGACAGACATGACCGGAAAAACCGTATTGATTACCGGTGCCAGCCGCGGGATCGGCGAGGCCGCCGCCCATATCTTTGCCCAGGCCGGGGCCAATGTCGTGCTGACGGCGCGTGGGAAATCCCAGATCGACGCGATTGCTGCCGCAATTGGCGACCGCGCCCTCGCGGTGCGATGTGACGTATCAAAATGGGAGGATGTGAAATCTGCCGTTGACGCGGCGGTCGCCAGATTCGGCAATGTCGATGTCTTGATAAACAACGCAGGCGTGATCGAACCGATTGGACCATTGATAGACTCTAATCCGGCCGAATGGGGTCATGTGATCGACGTGAACCTGAAGGGTGTCTATTATGGTATCCGGGCAGTGATGCCGATCATGGCGGCGCAAGGCGGTGGGTCAGTACTGACCATCAGCTCGGGTGCCGCGCATAACGCGCTGGAAGGCTGGGCGCATTACTGTGCGTCGAAGGCAGGCGTGCATATGTTGAACAAGGCGCTGCATCGGGAGGGCGCGGGCAAGGGCATCCGCGCAATCGGCCTGTCGCCAGGCACCGTTGCCACCCAGATGCAACGCGAGATCAAAGGGTCGGGTATCAACGCGGTTGCCCAGCTTTCATGGTCCGAACACATCCCGCCAGAATGGGTCGCCCGCGCGCTGTTGTGGATGTGCACCGAGGATGCAGACGATTTCCTTGGCGAAGAAATCTCGCTTCGGGACGAGGACATTCGAGCGCGCGCGCAGGTGCGTGGATGATCGACGTCAAAAAGCAGGACGGGGTCTGGATTGTGACCCTAAACCGCCCGGAAAAGGCAAATTCTCTGACCAAGGCGATGTTGGAAGATCTGGCGAAGATCGCTATGGAAGCATCGGGTGAAGCGCGCGTTATGATCCTGACGGGTGCCGGGAATGTGTTTTCCGCCGGGGCAGATCTGGATGAGGCACGCGCCGGGCTTGCCGTGGATGGGGTGTGGGAACGTCTGTCAAACGCAGTGTCCGCAGCCCCTTGCCTGACCATCGCGGCCCTGAACGGCACGCTGGCGGGCGGCGCCTTTGGAATGGCGCTGGCCTGCGACATCCGCATCGCGGTGCCCGAGGCGTCGTTCTTCTATCCGGTGATGAAGCTGGGGTTCCTGCCACAGCCGTCCGATCCGCGCCGGATGGTGGGGCTAATCGGTCCCGCACGCACCAAGATCATTCTGATGTCCGGGCAGAAAGTGCAGGCAGACGAGGCTCTGCAATGGG
Source organism: Aliiroseovarius sp. B-4 (assembly GCF_056857795.1). Lineage (NCBI taxonomy): Bacteria > Pseudomonadati > Pseudomonadota > Alphaproteobacteria > Rhodobacterales > Paracoccaceae > Aliiroseovarius > Aliiroseovarius sp. B-4. Next base: position 231,953 of record NZ_JBSXNV010000039.1, on the reverse strand, counting down.
GGCTGGTGGATCGTCTTGTCCCGCGCGCCACGCTGTTGGAGGCAGCACTGGAGCTTGCAGAGGCGGCGCGAACCCAACGCGCGGATCACGTCGCTGAAATGAAGCGGATGATCCCGGATGCAGGCTCTAATCAAGCCTGATATCGACGGTATGGTCGGCGCGACCTCTTGGGTATGTCATAGAAATCCGGTGGACGTTTCGCCACCCACCTGATGAACCGTGCCAGCGCAGCATGCGATTGCAGTGCTGCGGCGGCGTTGAAACTGCGTGCGGGGTTGGCCTCGCTCAGTTCAAGATGGATTTGGTTTTGGCAGATTTGATGCAGAAGCATTGTCGCCCACCCTCGCCGCCACGCAACTTCGGCACAAGATGACGCCGGCTTTGCACCACGTGAGGCGGAATCGGCCTGCTGCATAACACGCAAATGGGCACCGAATCCTTGCCCTTTGATGCCAGATCGCTATCCATGCCGGATAGTTTTGCAAACATCCCCATTTTGGCAAGAGGACACGTATGGAGAACCGCCCGGAAATTCTGGATCAGGCCATAGGTTATTTCAACCAAGCGTGGGAACTTGCCGAAGGGTGGCTTCTGTCCCCGGCGGCGTGGTCGCAATTCGGCTTGCTGGTCGTGGCCTATCTGGCGGCGCATCTGGTTGCGCGAAAGCTGACCCCTCTCATTACACGGTTGCTGTCACCCGCCGGCAACCAAAAATCCCTGCTGTCGAAGGCGCGGTTGTTCCTGCTGATATTCCTTCCGCTGACCCTGCCCCTGCTGGCATGGGCGTTTACGGGGATTGGTGAACAAGTGACGCGATCCCTGTTCGGGTCCGGAGCCGTGATCGCACTGGGTAAACGGATATTCCTGTTCCTTGCGGTGCGAGCCTTTGTGAAGCAGATCCTCAAGGATCCGTTCCTGAAGCTGCTGGGCCGGTATGTGCTGATCCCCGTGGCGGCGCTTTATGTGCTTGGGTTGCTTGCGCCGGTCACTACCAAACTGGAAGAAACCGTTGTGCCGCTGGGCAACATGAGCTTCTCGCTGCTGTTCGCCGTGAAGTTTGTCGTGATCAGCGGCACGATCTTCTGGCTGGGGCGGTGGTCTAACGATCAGACGCGGCAGGCGATCAAGAAACAGAAGGAAATGCGCCCGGCAACGCGAGAACTGGCCGCCAAGGCTGCCGAGATCGCGATCTTCGGCGTCGCGTTCCTGGTGCTGATGAACATCATGGGCATAAACCTGACCTCGCTTGCGGTTCTGGGGGGTGCCATCGGTGTCGGGCTTGGCTTTGGGCTACAACAGATTGCATCGAACTTCATTTCCGGCGTGATCCTTCTGCTGGAAGGGCAAGCCACCGTCGGGGATTATGTTGAACTGGATGGGGGCGAGGCGGGCACAATCGTGAAGATGACCGCCCGCGCCGCCATATTAGAGACGTTTGACGGCCGTTGGATCGTTGTTCCGAACGAGCATTTCATCACCACCCGCGTTGTGAACTACTCGGATGCGGGCAGCGCCAACAGGTACGAGGCACCGTTCTCGGTCAGCTACGACTCCGATATTGAAGCGATCCCCGAACTGATTGAAAACGCCGTGGCGGAACTGGATTTTGTGTTGACCGACACCGAGGAACACCGCCCGGACTGCGAGCTGCGTGCCTTCGGTGATAGCGGAGTGGATTTCGCGGTGGAGTTCTGGGTGAACGGCATCGACGACGGGCGCAACAAGTTTACGCCGCGTGTGATGATGCAGGTCTGGAAGACCCTCAAGGCCAACACCATCGAAATCCCCTATCCGCATCGCGTGGTCGAGATGAAAGCCCCCACTCAGGACACCGCGTGACACAAGCTCTGGTCATCGGTGCAGGGCCTGCTGGCTTGATGGCGGCGGGTGAACTGGCGCGGGCCGGTCTGTCCGTCACCATTGCCGAGGCAAAACCCTCGCCCGCGCGCAAATTCCTGATGGCGGGCAAGTCCGGGCTGAACCTGACCAAAGCCGAACCGCTGGAGCAGTTTCTCAGCCAAATACTTGGGCCGAAGCAGCTTCACGATATCGTAGCGGATTTCGGGCCCGAAGCCGTTCAGGACTGGGCGCGCGGGCTGGGGCAAGAGGTGTTCACCGGATCGTCGGGCCGCGTCTTTCCCAAGGCGATGAAAGCCTCTCCCTTGCTGCGCGCGTGGTTGGCTGAACTGGGCGGAATGGGTGTTCAAATGCGGCGCGGCTGGGTTTGGACTGCGATCAGGGCGCGCGACATGGTGTTTGCGACCCCTGGCGGCGAACAAGCTCTACGCCCCGATGTGACCGTTCTGGCGCTGGGCGGCGGCAGCTGGGTGCGCTTGGGATCGGATGGAAAATGGGTCTCTATCCTTGCGGAAAATGGGGTAGCCTGCGTGCCATTCCAGCCGTCGAACATGGGGTTCGTGGTGGCTTGGTCAGATCACATGACGCGCCATTTCGGGGTGCCGATAAAGCCTGTGCGCCTGCACGCAGGTGACACGTCGGTGGTGGGGGAGTTTGTCATTTCGTCCAAAGGGGTCGAGGGATCGGCAATCTATGCCGTCAGTCGTGCGATGCGGGACGGGGCGGTGTTGTTCGTTGATCTGACGCCCGATCGCAGCGTCGATGATGTGGCGACCCGGTTGGCAAAACCCCGTGGCAAAGCCAGCCTGACAAACCACTTGCGCAAGACCCTGAAACTGGACCCGGCCAAGATCGCGCTGTTGCAGGAATTTGCCCGCCCGTTGCCGACCGACCCTACGGCTTTGGCTTCTGTGATAAAGGCACTGCCGGTTCTCCACCACGGGCCGCGCCCAATGGACGAGTCGATTTCAACGGCGGGCGGGCTGCCTTTCGAGGCATTGGATGCAGGGTTGATGGTCAAGACCCTGCCCGGTGTCTTTGCTTGCGGCGAAATGCTGGATTGGGATGCGCCAACGGGGGGGTATCTTTTGACCACCTGTCTGGCGACGGGGCGGCATGCAGGGCGCGCCGCCGCAAAATGGGCGCAAGATCAGGCGGCAGAAGCCCGCACATAGGCCGCCCGGCTGCGCAAGGGCTTGGCATAGGCGCGGAAAGCGTCGTTCTCCAGCGGGAAACCCGCCGCGATGGCCCAGCTTCCGCAATGGGTGGCAATAATGTCCGGCACGGTCATCTGATCGCCCATCAAAAACGGTGCGTCCCCCTTGCGGCGCATCAGCTCGTTCACCGCGCGTGCAAACTCCCATTTCAGGCTCTGTTTCACCTCGGGAACGCGTTTTTCTTCGGGCAGAATAAAGGTGTGGCGCGCGGCAGTCCACAGGGTGGCGTCCATCTCATCCAGAAGGAAATGGGTGAACCCGTCCTGGCGTGCGCGGTCGAGCGTGCCAGCCGGATAAGTCAGCGCGCCGTGTTTGTCAGCGAGGTAGTGCATGATCGCGGTGCTGTCCGTCAGGGCGGCGTCGCCATCCAACAACACCGGCACCTTGCCCGCCGGGTTGAATTTGCGCAGCGCGTCTGATCGCGGAGCATGGGTCAGACGGTCATAGCTTTGCCCCAACTCCTCCAGCATCCACAGAACGCGGAAGGTACGGGTGACGGTCGGCCCGATCACGGTGTAGGTCATCTTTTAGCTCCCAGCATGGCCAAGCGAATCAAGGTGCGCTCCATCAGCGCCATCACCGGCGCTTTTTGGGCTGACCGCAACGTCAGGTCTGTCTCGACCAGAATTTCCAGCGCCTGTTCCAGGCGTCGCAACCCCCATTGCTGGGCTTGCCGCACCATGCGGTCCCGGCTTTTGAAATGCACAGGTGGGCGCAGCCGGTTGATACCCTGGGCTGGTCCGGCCGGGTCGGCGCAGGCCGCATGCAGCGCGCGGAAATGGCGGGTGGTGTTGATGCACAGGCCAACCGGGTCGACCCCTTGTGCCTGAAGCCGGGCCAGAACAGGCCCTATTTCGCCTGAGCGCCCCTCGGCGGTGGCGTGAAGCAGGTCATCCAAACCGGCCTCGGTCGAGGTGGGCGAGACCGCCAATACATCACCGGGGGTGACGGGGGTTTGATCGCCCAGCTTATACAGTCCCAGCTTTTCCACGGTCTGCCGGAAATCCCCCGGATCAAGGTCGCGTGACAGGCTGGTCAGCTCGTTCATCGCCTCGGGTGAAATGTCCGCGACCCCGGCGCGTTTCAAGTCGGCGTCGATCTCGTCCCGCGTTGGTGGATCGTCATAGATCCCGACCGCATAGGCATTTGGGTGGATTTCAAACAGTTTACGCAGCGCGCCACGGGCTTTCAGATTGCCCGCGGTGACGACGAGTTGCGCATCGCCATCTTGCCAATCCTCCAACGCGTCGTCGATGACGCCAGCGGTCGTCTCGGTCGCGTCCTCGACAAAGGCCACGCGGGGACCGGGGAAGAAGCCTCGTGACTTGATCGCGTCAGACAGCATCGCGGGGTCTTTGCGCAGATCACCTGCTGGAATCCGCGTCAGGCGCATTTCTTCTTCGCCCTGTGGGCCGATCAGGTTGGCAATCAACTCCTGCCGCTTCAGGGCGACACGCATCGCGTCCGACCCGTAAATCAGAACACCGGTGCGGCGGGGGTCGGGCTTGGCAAAATACTTAACGGCTTCGCGCGGCGCGAGCTTCATTTGCCCCAACCTGAGAAGGTGGCGGTGAATCGCGTAACCATCATGTCGGCAAGCGACACCATCAATCGCCGCTTTGCATCCCGTTCGACCGATGCGGTTGACACCGTGGACCCTTCGGTCGAATACGAGGTGAAGTTCGACAAGCTGCCGCTTTCCACAACCTCGCCTGTTGCGGATGAGGTCACAGAAAATTCAACTGCGCCGAGGATTTGCGTGCGGGTGATTTCCTGCCGGGGGGTCACGCCGACATCTTCGGATCGGGTGGTGATGGTATAGCTCAGATCATACGGGGCCGACAGGTTGCGGCCCAACCGCTCTTCCAGACGTTTCACCAGCTCATAGCTGTTGGCGTCAGAGGGTGCGGCTACCGTCACCGCGCCACGCAGACCATCCGCCGAACCGCCGGGCGCATAGACCGGGGTGAACCCGCAGGCCCCAAGCGCCGCCGTGGCGACCAGTGCAGTCAGGAAAAAACGGCGATCAGACCACGACATTCACAATGCGCCCCGGAACCACGATGACTTTCTTGGGCGACTTGCCATCAAGCGCCCTGACAACAGCATCCTCGGCCAGCGCCAGTTTTTCAACCTCGGCTTTGTCCATATCTTTCGGCACGCTGATTTCCGCACGCCGTTTGCCATTGATCTGGATGGGCATGGTGACGGTATCTTCGACCAACATCGCCTCGTCCGCTTTTGGCCAGGGGGCTTGCGCGATCAGCCTCTCGCCACCCAGCAACGACCAGATTTCTTCTGACAGGTGTGGCGTCATTGGGGACATCAACTGTGCCAGCGTGCGCATCGCCAGTTTTTGCGCGCGCCCTCCCGCTTTCGATTTTGAAATGGTGTTCTGGAAGGCATAGAGCTTTGCGATGGCGGCATTGAAACCAAAACTTTCGATACCCATCGTCACATCATGGATCGCCTTGTGCATGGCGCGCAGAAGATCGGTATCGTCCCCGTCTGCATCATCCATTTCCGCGATCTTGACGGCAGTGGCGTGCACGCGGGCCAAGTGCTTGGCAGCGGCTTCCGCGCCCGAGGCTGTCCATTCCACATCGCGTTCAGGGGGCGAATCGCTCAGCACGAACCAGCGCGCAGTGTCGGCGCCGAAGGACGAAATGATGTTGGCCGGATCCACGACGTTCTTCTTGGATTTCGACATCTTGGCCGAGGGGATGACCTCAACCTCGGTCCCGCAGGCCCCAAGGCGCGCGCCGCTTTCCGTCCATTCGATCTCTTCTGGCAGATGATACACAGGCCTGTCGTTTTCGTCGCGCGTGACATAGATTTCGTGCGTCACCATGCCTTGGGTGAACAACGCATTGAACGGCTCGATCGCCTTGTCGGGCAGGTGGCCGCAGATATTCATCGCACGGGCAAAGAAGCGGGAATAGAGCAGGTGCAGAATGGCGTGCTCGATGCCGCCGATATACTGATCGACATTCATCCAATAGCTTGCGTCGTCCAGATCCGTAGGCGTGTCGGCATTCGGAGAGGTGAAGCGCGCGTAATACCAGGACGAATCGACAAAGGTGTCCATCGTGTCGGTTTCGCGCTGGGCGGGCTTGCCGCAGGACGGGCAGGCGCAGTCGCGCCATGTCGGGTGGCGGTCCAGCGGGTTGCCGGGCACGTCGAAGGTCACGTCTTCGGGCAGTTTGACCGGCAAATTCTCTTTCTTTTCAGGCACAACACCGCAATCGGGACAATGCACGACGGGAATCGGACAACCCCAGTATCGCTGGCGGGACAGTCCCCAGTCGCGCAGGCGGAACTTTTCGACGCCTTTGCCCCAGCCGGCGTCCTCGGCGAATGTGATGGTGGCCTCAAGCGCTTCTTCGCCTGTGGCCTCGTCCAACCCGGCGAAATGATTGATCCATTTCACTTTTTCGGATTTTGGCGGCACGAAGGCCTCTTTATCGACGGGCGAGGGGTCTTCCAACGACAGGAAAGTGTCGATTACCGGCAAGTCATACTTGCGGCAGAAATCAAGGTCGCGCTGGTCATGGGCCGGGCAGGCGAAAATCGCGCCGGTGCCGTAATCCATCAGAATGAAGTTGGCGATCCACACTGGCAGTTCCCAATTCGGATCCAGCGGATGTTTCACGCGGATGCCGGTGTCATACCCGAGCTTCTCGGCGGTTTCGATGGCCTCTTCCGTGGTGCCGCCCTTGCGCATTTCGGCGAGTTTGGCGGCAATCCCGGGGCTCTCGGCCTCAAGCGCCTTGGAAATTGGGTGGTCGGGCGAGATACCGATGAAGGACGCGCCCATCAGCGTGTCGGGACGGGTCGTATAGACCTCGATCTCGCCGCCATCCACACGTTCAAAGCTGAATTGCAGACCCTGCGAGCGGCCGATCCAGTTGGCCTGCATGGTGCGCACCTTTTCAGGCCAGTTGTCCAGGCTGTCCAGCGCCTCCAGCAACTCGGCCGAATAATCCGAGATTTTGAAGAACCACTGCGTCAGATCGCGGCGTTCGACCGGTGCGCCCGACCGCCAGCCGCAGCCGTCGATCACCTGTTCATTGGCCAGAACGGTCATATCGACCGGGTCCCAGTTCACCGTGGCGTTTTTGCGATAGACCAGTCCGCGCTCCATGAAATCAATGAACATGGATTGTTGCTGGCCGTAATATTCCGGGTCGCAGGTGGCAAATTCGCGGCTCCAATCAATCGACAAGCCCAAAGGCTTCATCTGACCTTTCATGGTCTTGATATTGTCATAGGTCCATGTGCCGGGATGACCACCCTGAGCCATCGCGGCGTTTTCGGCAGGCATTCCGAAGGCATCCCAGCCCATTGGATGCAACACACTGAAACCACAAGAAGATTTATAGCGTGAGATCACGTCGCCCATCGTGTAATTGCGCACATGTCCCATATGGATACGGCCTGATGGATAGGGGAACATCTCTAGCACATAATATTTGGGGCGCGTTTCATCGCGCTTGGCGGTGAAAATTCCGGCCTTGTCCCAGGCTTCTTGCCATTTCGGTTCGATATCGGCGGCTGTGTATCGCGACATGCGGCTTGGTCCTTGATGTAGAAACGCCGGGCAACTGGCCCGGCGCTTGTCTTATTCCGATGGTCGATCCGGGTCTAGAGGTTGCCGTCGCGAATACGAAGCTGGCGCGCGCGGGTCAGGATCGCATCTTCGACCTTGCGCACGGCTTCGGCGCTGGCGGGGCCGGACCGTGTATAGAGTGCGACTGACAACGACCGCGCATCCAGCGCGGGGTCGCGCACGTGAACGGTGGCTTTGTAAGTGGAGCCGCCGCCGGGCGGACGACCGAAGCCAAAGACGATGATACCCGAGAAGGGATCGGCGGCCTGAACCGGCATGAAGCTCAGCACATCCAGCGAGGCATTCCAGATATAACGGTTTACTTCGACCGTGGTGTTGGGGTCGTCCACATTGGTGAACAAATCCCAGATGGTTTCGCGCCGCTCTTCCGTTTGGGGCGAATGCTGGACGGTATTTGCCTGCTGCTGACCACCGCCGATCCCCAACGATCCGCGGCCGCCGCCACAGGCAGACAGCCCGAGCACACCAATCAATGAAATTCCGAATGCGACAGACTTGAAGATGCGCATAAATAAGCCCCGTTTCCTCAATTTCCTCTTGTTAGTATATAAGGCCATACAGGCGGGCAAGCGTTTTCCCAAATGCCGTATCTGCGGGCCAAGACGCTGGAAACGAGTGGGAATACCGCGATCCGGGAAATGCAGTCTGGGAAACTGTGGCATAGAAGCACCAATTTCGGCCGCAATCCGAAAACTGGTTTCGCATTTCTTGCAAACCCCGGCGGAAAGGTAGATTGAACCATCATACTCAATTCGGATTTCCCTGAATTGAGGTGCACTATTGAAACACATGAGGGAAAACGAAATGAAAAAGATTCTCTTCGCTTCGACCGCACTGGTTGCATCGGCTGGCTTCGCCGCCGCTGAAATCAGCTTCTCCGGCGAAGCCGGTATGGGCTTTGTCTACGACGACCCAACAGGCGACTGGAACGCTGACTACTACACCACTCTGTATATCGACATGACTGGTGAAACTGATGGTGGCCTGGGCTTTGGTGTTGACCTTGACCTGACCTTCGACAATGGCGGCGCTGCTGCTACTGACAACCAAGTTGTCTATATCGAAGGCGGCTTCGGCAAGTTCTCGGTCGGTACCGTTGGTTCGGCTGTTGACGCAACACTGGGTCTGTCGGACATCGGTTACTCGGGTCTCGGCGTTGATAACGTTGCAGAAGCTCTGGTTGACGCTGCTGACTCCGGCAACCTGATGTACCAAGGCACTTTTGGTGATTTCGGCGTTGCGATCTCGCACGACCTGAACGGCACCGAGATCACTTCGGTTGCAGCCACCTACTCGATGGGTGACTTCAACGTTGGCCTGGGTTACGACGATTGGGGCCTGATCGACACGTCGAGCACCATCCACGTGAAAGCTGGCGCTGATATCTCTGACTTCTCGCTGAATGCTCTGTATTCGCGTAACGATGACAACGACATCACCTCCTACGGCATCACCGGTGGCTACACCATGGGTGCAGTTGGTGTGACCGCTGCTTACTCGAATGCTGACTTTGCTGGCCTTCTTGATGTAGAAGCCTATGGTCTGGGTGTTTCCTATGACCTGGGTGGCGGCGCCTCGGTCAATGCTGGTGTGGGTGAAATCACCTCCACTGCTGGTGGTATTTCGGTTTCGGAAACCGTTGCCGACCTCGGTATCATCATGCTGTTCTAATCCTAACGGATTATTACTTAGGGAAGAGCGGGCCTTGTGCCCGCTCTTTTCTTTTGGGACACCTGTTTTTGAGACTTTAGATTCTGGGGGTTCCATGCCACTTTCCGACATCATCGACCGTATCGCCAAGGAAGAAGCGCGCGTGGGCCGCGCACCCGGATCGACTCAGTTGATCGCAGTGTCCAAAGTGCAGCCGCTGGAGCGGGTTGTTGCCGTTTTGGAAGAGGGCCACCGTGTCTTTGGCGAAAACAAGGTTCAAGAGGCCGCAAGCAAGTGGCCAGATTTGAAGGAACGGTTCGATGGTGTCGAACTGCACCTGATTGGTCCGCTGCAATCCAACAAAACCCGCCAGGCCATGGGTCTGTTCGATGTGATCCATTCGGTCGACAGACCAAAGCTTGCCCGTGCCATAGCGCGTATTGCCAACGAAGAAGGGCATTGCCCGCAGTTGTTCATTCAGGTGAACACAGGCGAGGAGCCTCAGAAAGCGGGGATCATGCCCGACGATCTGGATGATTTCGTCAGCGAATGTCGCGATCTGGGACTGCCAATCGTCGGGTTGATGTGCATTCCGCCGGTAGATGAAGAGCCGACCCTGCATTTTGCCCTGCTGGCCAAGATGGCCAAACGCAACGGGTTGGAGCAACTTTCAATGGGGATGAGCAGCGATTTCGAGCGTGCGATTGTACAAGGTGCGACACATGTGCGGGTAGGGTCTGCGATTTTTGGCGCGCGGGACTACGATTAGGGGCGTTGCCCCTCTGCGCGTTGCGCATTCACCCCAGGATATTTTGGACAAGAAAAAGACCTAGCGGACGATGATGCGGCTGTGTTGTGTCCAGTGAGACAGGATCCAGCGCAGATCTTGCGGTGCAAAGGCCAGGCATCCGGCGGTGGGGTGGCGTGGTTTGCGCCATTGGTGGATGAAGATGGCCGACCCTTTGCCGGGTTGTGCGTCGGGCCAGTTCCAATCGCTGATCAACACCACGTCGTAAAGTCGGGCAGTCATGCGTAGTTTTTCGTGGCTGAACGGGTGGTTCGTGGCGCGCAGCGGGTGGTTATAGGCGGCATCAGCGGGGTCGTCGGACCAGATGTCCCGTGGGTTTATCGGGTGAAGGTCAAGCAATGTGTCTGGGGGTGCGATTCTGTCAGCGCGGAAGTAGCCGCCGACGATCCTCCATTTCCCGCGCGGGGTGGCCATATCGCCCTCGCGCTTGTTGTCCGTCATTCCGCCGCGCCCGATGGAGACACGGAACCGGCGGCCCATGAAGCGCGCATCCCAGCGCGATACCACCATGTCCGTTCGTCGCGGGATCACAGCAGATGCCCGGATTTGGAAGCTTTGGTGGCAAGGTAGGCTTCGTTATGGGTGCCTTTTCCAACCTTCAGCGGCACCCGTTCAGTGACTTGAATGCCGGTCTCGTTCATCATCGCAACCTTGCGGGGGTTGTTGGTCATCAGGCGAACGGATGAGAAGCCCAGTGACTTGAGGATCATCGAGCCGATGCGGAAATCCCTCTCGTCATCCTCAAACCCAAGGCGGTGGTTTGCTTCCACCGTGTCAAACCCCTGATCTTGCAGGGAATAGGCGCGCATCTTGTTGGCCAACCCGATGCCGCGTCCCTCCTGATTCAGGTAAAGCAACACGCCTTGGCCCTCCTGTCCGATCCGCGCAAGAGCGGTGTGAAGTTGCGGGCCGCAATCGCATTTCAGGCTGCCCAGCACGTCGCCGGTGAAACAGGCCGAGTGTAGGCGTGCAAGGACCGGATTATCGCGGGGTGGGCGGCCAATTTCCACGGCATAGTGTTCTTCGCTGCCATCGTCCGGGCGGTAGATATGCAGGCGTCCGGCTTCGCTGACCGATAGGGGCAAGCGGGCGTGGATGACAGGCGCGAGGGACATGATCTCGACCATCGCATCGTCCAAGGACATGGCGGTCAGGTTATCATTGGTGGCGACTTCGGGCGTGTTAGAGACATCTATCACCAAAGCGGCGGGCAACAGGCGGGCGGATTTGCACAGGGCAACAGACTGCGCCTCAAGCCCATCATCCCCACCGCGCAGGGTACGAAAAGGCCCTTTCATCGGGTGGGTCAGATCATCTGCGGGATCGGCGACGGATGCGATCCAGTCGGTTCCGGCATCATGCGGCAGTTCGATCCGGGCCACGCGGTCGGAATAAGCGCGGGCCTTCAGCGTGGCCGCCCGCCGGGGTGTTATGGCAAGAACTGGCGCGCCAAGTGTACGCATCTCGCTGAGCCGCCCCGATGACAATGTTTCGGCGGCCGCAACCAACACGGTGCGTCCATCACGCGCCAGCACCACCGGGACTCCCATGCGCAAATCGGCACGGGCGCGGGCCAGAAGCTCGGTCTGATTGGGGGCAAGTCTCATCGGCATCCTTTCACGACCTATAGTTAAAGCGTTTTGCGACGAACTTGAATCACCGATTTTCGCCAAGCGCTTTGGGATGAACTGTCACGATATGAAACATTTACCAGTGAATTGACACGAGGCCGTGAGACCGCTGTTACAAATCTTGTCAATCGCGTGAGGGAGGAACATCTGTTTGAGCAACACGACGGAGGAGGGCGACATGTCCACACTGAAAAAGATACTGCTTGTTGATGATGAGGAGGATCTGCGCGACGCGCTGGCCGAACAGCTTCTGATGACCGAGGACTTCGATGTCTTCGAGGCCGGAAACGGATCTGAGGCTCTGATCAAGTCGAAGGAAGCGATCTATGATCTTGTGATTCTGGACGTGGGCCTGCCCGACACGGATGGGCGCGAGCTGTGCCGCGTGATGCGCAAACAGGGTGTGAAATGCCCCATTGTGATGCTGACCGGGCATGACACCGATTCCGACACCATTCTGGGTCTGGATGCAGGCGCAAACGACTATGTCTCCAAGCCCTTCAAGTTCCCGGTGCTTTTGGCCCGTATCCGTGCCCAGTTGCGCCAACACGAACAATCCGAGGACGCCGTGTTTCAGCTTGGGCCGTATACGTTCAAGCCGTCGATGAAGATGCTGATCACCGAAGATGACCGCAAAGTGCGCCTGACCGAGAAAGAGACGAATATCCTTAAGTTCCTCTATCGCTCAAACGACGGTGTGGTGGCCCGCGATGTCCTGCTGCACGAGGTCTGGGGTTATAATGCAGGCGTCACAACCCACACGTTAGAGACACATATCTATCGCCTGCGCCAGAAGATCGAGCCCGATCCGTCGAACGCACGGCTTCTGGTGACGGAAAGCGGCGGGTATCGGTTGAACGCATAAGGTTCCCTGGTGTCCGGGGTTGCGGGCACATTCCTCCCTGATGGACTGGCCGGACCTTTGGGTCCGGTCTTTTTTTGATGCGATTGGAGAACTTGGAAAGTGCGGCTAAGCTAAGATTTTGGAGGCCCAATATGTCAGCCAAAGTTATCCTTGCCCGCACCCCTGAAGAGATTGACCAAGTCAGAGTGCTTGTGTGGGAGTTTTTCGATGGCCTTCGTGCCAGGTATACTGAAATGCTTGATACGATAGACGAATACCTTGAGGAGCAGAACGTCAAAGGCGAGCTTGAGAACTTTGCAGACCATTTTTTGCCCCCACATGGCGAGTGTTTTCTAGCGTTGCTTGATAATGAGCCAGTCGGGATCGTGCTTATGAAACCTAAGGGCGCCAATGATGCCGAGATGAACCGGATGTATGTGCGGGATACTGCGCGCGGCAAGGGGATAGGTCGTAAGCTGGGCGAAGCGTTGTTGTCAAAGGCGCAGGCGCAAGGCGTCGGCATGGTCTGGCTTGATGCGCTCTATCGTCATGATGAGGCGCTTCCGCTATACGAAAGTCTGGGATTTTTCAGGTTTACTGACCCGGAGGCGTTTCACGGCGATGATGAGCGGGTGATCCATATGAAGCTAAAACTTTGAAAACAATGAACCAACGCGTGTCGTTAGACAGCACGCAGCAAATCAGTAAAACAACTACACCCTGCCCTCACGCCATCAAACATTGAACAATGTCCCAACGCCGTAAGCCAGCCCGGCTGCGGCGCCGCCGATCAGCAGGGTTTCAACCGCAGATCGCCACCAAGGGCTGAGGGACCAGTGGCTTTTCAGTGCGCCGATGGAAAAGAAGCTCGCCATGGTCATCCATGCGGACAGGGAAAAAGCGCCGTCAAGTTTCAGGATGAAGGGCGATAGAGGGATCATCCCGGCCACAAGGAAGGACAGGAATGTGGTCGTGGCTGAACGCATCGGGTGCGGATCACTGGAACTCAGTCCATATTCACCTTCCATCATCAAGTCGATCCAACGCTCTTTGTCTTGAGTCACTGCGTCGGTGGCATCGTCCAGAAGACGGTCACTTAGTCCCTTTTGGGCAAGGATTTCACGCACTTCGAGCCATTCCCCCTTCGGATGGGACCGGATATGCTTTTCTTCAATCTTACGAATGCGGCGATAGTTGTCTTGCTCGGCTTTGGTGCCGGAATAGGCAGCGGCGGCCATCGAAAACCCATCAGCCAGCACATTGGCCAAACCCAGAACCACAATGATGAACGGCGACAATCCGGCCCCCGCCACGCCAGCCACAATGGCAAACGTCGTGACTGACCCGTCAATGGCACCATAGACCGCATCGCGCAGCACCCCTTTGCCCGGGGGTGCGCCAATGCGTGCGGCAATTTCCTGATGGCTGTGACCATGATCGGACATAGCTGACCTCCATTGGGGTCAGTTTGCAGCGGAAGCGGTCAGATTGCCTTAAGACAGATCAATGCCGCGGCTTCGTGCGCCCTCAGTTTTCAGGCCGAACCGCCTCATCTCCCAGCAAATACCGCGGCCCAGCGCCTTTTTCGGCCGCCACATCGTCAGGGTTATAAAGCGCGCAGCGATCCAGCGACAGGCACCCGCACCCGATGCACCCGTCCAGCTTGTCACGCAGGCGGGTGAGGGCTTCGATTTGTTCGTCCAACTCCGCGCGAAAGTCTTGGGAAATCCCGGCCCAGTCTTTTGCCGTGGGGGTTCGGCCTGCGGGCAGGCGGGACAGCACCTCGCGGATGCGATCCAGGGTGAACCCGAACTTTTGCGCGATCATGACGAAGCTTAGTCGCCGTATGTCTGAGCGCAGAAACCGCCTTTGCCCGCCTGCGTTGCGTTCCGGCGCGACCAGCCCTTGGGTTTCGTAATACCGGATCGCGGACACGGCCAGCCCTGTGCGGCCTGCCAACGTGCCGATCGAAATCTCGTTTCTGCGCTCCATGAGAAACTCCAAAGAAAAAGCTTGAGCTAAAGTTAGCTTTAGGAATTATCAATCGAGTCGCAACTGAAATCAAGGAGGCCAAAATGGCAGTTCTGGAACATGTGAATGTGACCGTATCAGACCCCAAGGCGACCGCCGTCTGGCTGGGGGCCGTGTTTGATTGGAAAATCCGTTGGGAAGGCGACGCGATATCGGGCGGATACACCGCCCATGTGGGGGATGAGGGAAGCTATGTGGCTCTATACACGCCCAACAGGGCCATAGATAATCCGCAGCATTCTTATACAACCCGCGCCGGGTTGAACCATGTAGGGGTAACGGTGGATGACATTGACGCAGTCGAAAAACGGGTGAAAACCGCCGGGTTCAGGCCGCACAACCATGGGAATTATGAACCGGGGCGGCGGTTTTATTTCGATGATCATGATGGGGTCGAGTGGGAGGTCGTCTCCTACACCTAACGAAACGGGGCGGGGTCAAACTCGCCCCTGTTCACTTTTTGATCCGTCCTTTATGGTCACGCCAAACGCGCGATCACCGGAGGATAGAATGAGCTTCACCCTTGCCACCTGGAACATCAACTCGGTGCGGTTGCGCGAACCGATTGTGCAGAAGCTTCTGGCCGAAGAAGGCCCCGATGTTCTGTGCCTTCAGGAATGCAAAAGCCCGGTCGAGAAGATCCCGATGGAGGGGTTTCACGCCCTGGGCTACACCCACATGGTGGCGCGTGGGCAGAAGGGGTATAACGGCGTTGCGATCCTGTCACGCCTACCGATGAAAGAGGTCGCGAGCTTCGGTTTTGCCGGCTTGGACCATGCCCGGCACATCGCGGGGCAGCTGGAAAACGGGGTCATCATCCACAATTTCTATGTGCCCGCTGGCGGCGATGTGCCTGACCGCGAAGTGAACGAGAAGTTTGGCCAGAAGCTCGATTATCTGACCGATATGCGCGACCATTTCTTTGCCGAAAAGCCGGGCAAGTCGATCCTCGTCGGCGATCTGAACATCGCCCCGCGCGAAGATGACGTCTGGTCCCACAAACAGCTTCTGAAAGTGGTCAGCCACACGCCGGTCGAGGTCGAAGCGCTGGCCCAAGTGCAGGACGCTGCGAATTGGGTCGACATCACCCGGCAGGATATTCCCGAAGGGCAGCTTTATTCTTGGTGGTCCTATCGCGCAAAGGACTGGGATGCAGCAGACAAGGGTCGTCGGTTGGATCATATCTGGGCCACCCCGGACATTTCGAACGCTGGTCATGCCTCACGCGTGTTGCGCGATGCGCGCGGTTGGGAAAAGCCATCCGATCACGCACCGGTCTTTGCGACTTTCGACCTTTAAAACCCGCAGGGCAGGGGGCATATAAGCCTCAACGCATTTGAAGGAGCTTGAGCGATGGAACTTGAACTGGGCGGCGCACCGGCCGCGGGTGATCTGATCAAGGATGTGGGCGAAGCGACCTTCATGCAGGATGTCGTCGAAGCCTCGCAAGAGGTGCCGGTCATCGTCGATTTCTGGGCGCCGTGGTGCGGCCCGTGCAAGACGCTTGGTCCGGCGCTGGAAGCCGCCGTGACCGAAGCCGGCGGCAAGGTGCGCATGGTCAAGGTCAACGTGGACGAAAACCAGATGATCGCAGGCCAGTTGCGCGTGCAGTCGATCCCGACCGTCTATGCGTTTTGGCAAGGACAGCCCGCTGACGGGTTTCAGGGCGCGCTGCCTGCCTCCGAAGTGAAAGAATTCGTCAATCGGGTGGCCGCTTTGGGTGGAGATGCAGATAACGGTTTGACGGATGCCATTGCCGCCGCAGACGAGATGTTGGAGGCAGGCGCCATCGACGATGCCGCGCAAACCTATGCCGCCATCCTGGAAGAAGACCCCGCAAACGCCGCGGCCTTCGGCGGACTGGCCCGCACCCATATTGCCAAGGGCAATACAGACGAGGCCGAGGCTGTTCTGAATGGTGCCCCTGCCGAAATCTCGGACGCGCCCGAGTTGGAAGCCGCCCGCGCAAAGATCGAACTGGCGCGTCAGGCGGAAAGTGCTGGCCCTGTGACTGAATTGCGCGCAGCCGTGGATGCCAACCCGGACGATCATCAATCCCGCTTCGATCTGGCCGTGGCTTTGAATGCGTCAGGTGATGTGCAGGCTGCTGTCGATGAGTTGTTGGAGCTTTTCCGCAGGGATAGAGACTGGAACGACGGGGCGGCCAAGGCGCAGCTGTTCACGATTTTTGACGCGCTGGACGCGAAAGACCCCATCGCCTTGACGGGTCGGCGCAAGCTGTCGTCGATGATCTTTGTGTGATCGGACAAGCCGCGTTACAGTGGTATCATGATGTCAGCCGCTGACCTGCCAGATTTCCTGCCGCTGTTCCCGTTGCCGGGCGCACTGCTGTTGCCGCGCGGTAGGCTTCCCCTGCATGTGTTCGAGCCGCGCTATCTGGCGATGTTCGATGATGCTTTGAAGACACCCGAGCGATTGATCGGAATGATACAGCCGATCGGTGACAGCGATCAGGACACGGCCCGGTTACATGCCATTGGGTGTGCCGGACGCATCACCTCGTTCACCGAAACCGAGGATGGACGGTATATGATCACGCTTACCGGCGTCTCGCGCTTTCGCCTTGGCGCGGTGCAAGAGGGGTTCATGCCCTATCTGCGAACCGAGGCCGATTGGCGCGGCTTTGATCGCGACCTCGGCCCAGCCGAACATGACCCTGGTTTGGATCGGGATGCCTTCTTCAAGCTACTTGAGCGCTATTTCGAGCTGGAAGAGCTGCAAACCGACTGGGACAGTCTGCAAACCGCGGAAGACGAACTGATGATCAACGCCTTGTCGATGCTGTGCCCGTTTGACCCCGAAGACAAGCAGGCGTTGCTTGAGGCACCGTCCCTCAGCACCCGCCGCGAGACTTTGGTCACGTTGATGGAATTTACCCTGCGCAAAGGTGTAGGCGAGGAGAAAGTGCAATGACCGAGGCGCCCGCCCCAGAATTTGACCGCCGCATGATTGAAGCGCTGGTTTGTCCCGTTACCCAAACAGTGCTGCGCTATGATGCTGACAAACAAGAGCTTGTGTCGAAAGCGGCGCGTCTGGCGTTTCCAATTCGGGGCGGTATCCCGGTGATGTTGGTGGACGAAGCCCGCAAGATCGAGGATTGATGCGCTAGATTTGGCGACCCTGCAACAGCCGGGGCAAATCGCCGGTCAAGCCAGCGGCTTCGCGGATGAACCCGCGCCGCAGGCCCGGCATCGCATTTACAACCCCCAGACCCAGATCGCGCACCGTTCGCAATATCGGGTTGTCGTTTGAAAACAGGCGGTTGGTGGCTTCGGTCGCGGCCACCATCTGCGCCACATCAAAACGCCGCCATTGTTGATAACGCTCCAGCACGTCCAACCGTCCGACGTCTTCACCGCGACGGCGGGCGTGGGTCAGCACTTCGGCCAGTGCTGCCACATCCTTCAGACCCGCGTTCAAACCTTGTCCGGCAATTGGGTGCAAACCGTGGGCGGCATCCCCCACCAGCGCCAGTCGATCCGCGAAAAAGGCGTTCGCAACGGTCAGGTTCAGGGGATAAGTAAATCGCTTGCCCGCAAGGTTGATCTGACCGAGGAACGACCCGAAACGCGGGCGCAATTCCTCAAGATACCCGTCATCATCCAGCGCATGAATGCGGGCAGCTTCCGCATGGGTTTCGGTCCAGACGATCGAACTTTGATTGCCTGGAAGCGGCAGGATCGCCAGCGGGCCGGATGGCATGAAAAATTGATGCGCGGCACCGTTGTGGGGCAATTCATGATCAATCGCGCACACCAACGAGGTTTGCCCGTAGTCATGTCCAAACCGCCTGATGCCTGCCCGTTCGGCGGTGCCGGATAGACGTCCATCACAGCCCACCACCACACGTCCGGTCAGGCGCTTGCCCGACGCAAGCAACAATGTAACCGAAGCGGGGCCAACCGCTTGTTCTACCACGGTTTCCTGATCCAGTAAGGTTACTTTTGGATGCGCCTCGACTGCGCCCAGAAGGGCGCGCGACAGGACCCGGTCCTCGACCATGTATCCCATTGGGCCTTCGTCGATCTCGGCGTGGTCAAATTCCAGCACGAAGGGCCCGGTCCCTTCTCCGGGACGACCGTCCGAGATACGGATATCCAGCAGGGGTTGAGCGTTGGGGGCGACCTTGGGCCAAACGCCGATGGCTGACAATAGTCGCTGCGAGGCCAGCGCCAGCGCATAGCCACGCCCATCGAAATCATCGCTACCACGCGTGCCCTTTGGCGGCGCGTCAATAATTGTGACGCTAAAGCCGGTATCGGCCAGCGCAAGCGCCAGGGCCGGGCCGTTCAACCCGCCACCAACGATCAGAATATCGGCATCAATCTTCATATCACCTTTTTGAACCCGTTGTCGGGGATTGTCCATGTGTGCAAGCGTCGCTACCGTCACCACAATACCGGACAGGAGGGTTTGATGAGCAACCAGTGGCTGACCATGAGCATGGGCGATCTGGGTCGGGGAATCGGTGCAGGCGACATTGACCCTGTTGCCCTGACCGAAACCTTTCTGGACGCCATCAAGGCGCACAAGTTTCAGGATCGCATCTATGCGCGGCTTACCGAATCCCGCGCACTGACCGAAGCGGCAGCGGCGTCCAAACGTGCGGCATCCGGGCATCGTTTAGGCTTGCTGGACGGCGTGCCGATCAGTTGGAAAGACCTGTTTGACACAGCCGGTGTCGCGACCGAAGCGGGATCGGCTCTCTTGAAGGACCGGGTGCCGGACCGCGATGCCGAAGTGCTGCACAATGCGACCGCGCAGGGGCTTGTCTGCCTTGGCAAAACGCATATGAGCGAACTGGCCTTTTCGGGCCTTGGGTTGAACCCTGTGACGGCGACCAGCCCTTGTGTGAACGACTATGACGCGGTGTCGGGTGGATCCAGTTCGGGGGCGGCGACGTCGGTGGCGTTTGGTCTGGCGGCGGGGGCTGTCGGGTCTGACACCGGCGGATCGGTGCGCATTCCAGCGGCGTGGAATGATCTTGTGGGGTTGAAAACCACCTCTGGTCGGGTGTCGTCCAAGGGGGTTGTGCCATTGGCCGCACGGTTCGACACGGTTGGGCCGCTGTGCCGCACGGTGGAAGACGCCGCCCTGATGCTGGCAGTGCTGGAGGGCGGCGCGGCTGCAGATCTGCGTGGGGCCAGCCTGAAAGGCACGCGCCTTCTGGTTTTGGAAAACGGGCTGGAAGGTGCGCGCAGCGAACCGAAAGCCGGATTCGAAAGCGCCATCGGGCGTTTGATGGACGGCGGCGCTGTGATCCGGCGCGCCCATTCAGCCATTGTGGACGAAGCATTGGCCATGTCCGGCGTTCTGTTTACAACCGAAGCCTATGCGACATGGCAGGACGAGATCGAAGCGCGCCCGGATCTGATGTTCGTCGAAATCCTGGAACGGTTCCGCGCGGGGGGTCAGTTTGGCGGGGCAGACTATGTCCGGGCCTGGCAACGGCTGGATCAGATCAGGGATGAGTATCACGCCGCGATTGCCGGGTATGACGCTGTGGTGCTGCCGACCTCTCCGATCATGCCGCCCATTGTCTCGCGGCTGATGGACGATCACGACTATTATGTCGAGGAAAACCTGTGGGCGCTGCGCAACACGCGCATAGGCAACCTTATGGGGTCATGCGGCCTGAACCTGCCCACCGGCTTGCCTTCGACCGGGATCATGTTGATGGGTGCGCCAATGGCCGAGGAGCGATTGTTGCGTCTGGGGGCGGCTGCGGAAGCCGTGTTGGCCTAAAAGCCACAACCGACACCCTCAACCATCGAAAATTGCGGCCTTTTTCTGGACCCGCCGTTGATTGCGGGCTATCCTTGGATCAAACGGGGCGAAATGATCCCGAGATTTGAGGCAGTATAGTGACGTTCCAATGACGTTTCCCGAGCGGTATTCCAGCTTGCCCGAATATGCATTTCCGCGCCTGCGGAGCCTTCTTGACGCCCATAGACCGGGCGGCGAAGTCATGCATATGACGATTGGCGAGCCGAAACATCCATTCCCTGAATGGGTGCCGCAGGTGATTGCCCAACATGTTCAAGAATTTGGAGAATATCCACCGAACGATGGATCGACCGAACTGTTGCAGTCAATCAGCGACTGGCTTCGGCGACGCTACGGTGTGCAGATCGATCCCGCCACGCAGGTTATGGCGTTGAACGGCACGCGTGAGGGGTTGTTCAACGCGCTTCTGGCGCTTTGCCCAGAGCGGACGGCGCGCGGTGAACGGCCTGTGGTGCTGATCCCCAACCCGTTTTATCAGGTTTATGCGGTTGCGGCGGCAACAGTTGGGGCGGACGCGGTGTTCCTGCCCACATCGGCTGCAACCGGGTTCCTGCCGGACTATTCCCAGTTGTCGCCCGACACCCTGAACCGGACCGAAATTGCTTATATCTGCTCGCCCACAAACCCGCAGGGCGCTGTGGCGGATCGGGATTACTGGGCGAACCTGATCGCCTTGGCCGAGAAATACGATTTTCAGATTTTCGCGGACGAATGTTATTCGGAGATCTATCGCGACACACCGCCTCCGGGCGCGCTCGAGGTGGCCCGCGAAGGCGGTGCCGACACGGACCGCGTGGTGGTGTTCCACTCGCTGTCAAAGCGGTCGAACCTGCCCGGCCTTCGGTCGGGGTTTGTTGCTGGCGGACCGGAAAGCATCCATCGGGTGCGCCAGTTGCGCGCTTATGCGGGTGCGCCGTTGCCGCTGCCCCTGCAACGGGTGGCGGAACGCGCTTGGGCGGACGAGGCGCATGTGGCCGACAACCGCGCGCTCTATCAGGAGAAATACGCGCTGGCGGACGAGGTTTTTGCAGGCGTCGAAGACTATCAGGGGCCAGAGGCCGGTTTTTTCTTGTGGCTGCCCGTCGAGGACGGCGAAGCAGCAGCCATGAAACTTTGGACCGAAACAGGCGTGCGGGTTCTGCCCGGTGCGTATCTGTCGCGGGATGTGAGCAATCAAAACCCCGGCAAGGGGTATATACGGGTCGCCATGGTGGCCCCAAAACAAGAAATGCAGCGCGGGTTGATTCAGATCCGTGACTGTCTCTTTACGTAAGGACGTGGTGGTATGGCGTATCAGGCGAAACAACGGGATCCCATCTTTGACAGCAACACGCAGGCTGTGATCGAACGACGTGGGAAAGAGCTTCTGGGGCTGGGGCTGATTGCCCTTGGGGTCATTTTGGCGCTGATCCTTGGCAGCTATTCGCCCGAAGATCCCGGTTGGATGTCGGCCACAGATACGCCCGCGCAGAACGCATTGGGGCGGGTCGGTGCCTTCATCGCTTCGCCGTTGGCCGTCATTTCCGGGCTGGGCGCATGGTCCCTTTCGCTGATCCTTGCCGTTTGGGGGCTGCGCCTAACCTTCCATGTCGGTCAGGACCGCGTTTTTGGGCGGATGATTTTTGCCCCCATCGCGGTGGCGCTGTGTTCGATCTATGCTTCGACTTTGGTGCCGGGTGCGGGCTGGACGCATTCCTTTGGGTTGGGCGGTCTGTTCGGTGATACCGTGTTGGGCGCTTTGCTGGCAGGGCTGCCAGTGAGTGCTGGGTTGGGCCTGAAAGTGATGTCTGTTGTATCGGCCATCGCTGCCTTGGTTGCCGTTCTGTTCGTGATCGGTGCGGACCGGTTCGAAATGCAACGCTTCGGCCATTTTCTGATGGTCGGCGTCGTGATGAGCTATGCGGCCGTCGTATCCTTGCTGGGCAAGGGTGCCAAGGGCGCGGCCCAAGGGGCGGCGGCAACAGCCCGCCAAATGCAAGCACGACAAGCGGCCCGCAAAGAGGAACGTCTTGCACAAGTCAAGGCAGATGAGGCCTATGACGAAGAGTTCACCGCGCCGCCACCCCTGCGCGCTGGCCGCGTGATGCGACCCGAGCCGCCGTTGCGCGGTGCCTCGGCGACCTATGGCGAGGGGATTGAAGAACCTGCCCCCACACCAGCCAAGCCGGGACTTTTGAACGCCCTGTTCCGCCGGACCCCTGAACCGGAACTGGTGGAGCAACCCACCTTTGATGGCGATATCCCCGACGGCTTGGGTGGCGAGGATCGCATCCGGGCCAAGATTGCATCGGCCCTGAAAAACCGGACGCATCAACCAGCTTTTGGCGATCCAACACGGGCTGAACCGCCGCTTGCGCGCGCCGTTGCCCGCCATCGTCGCAGCCCCGACCCGATGATCCTGAATGTGGTGCCGCTGGCGGATTCCCATCAGGCACCGGCTCAGGCTCGGATCGTGCCTGCACCCGACATGATCGAGGACGACGATATGGTTGTCGAAGACCTGATGGCCCCAGATGCCGCCGCGTCCGAGCCGCGTGTTTACACCCCGCCACATGCCGGGCTGTCGCAACCTGCCAAGAAGGTCGTTCAACATCCTGCGCCCAAGCCCGTGCAGCCATCGGCCCGCGCGAAAGCCGAGGCGCAACCGTCGCTGAGCTTCGAAGAAACCCATCCGGGGTATGAGCTTCCGCCGCTGAACCTCTTGGCGAATCCGATCACGATCGAGCGTCACCACCTGTCGGACGAAGCTCTGGAAGAAAATGCGCGGATGTTGGAAACGGTGCTGGATGACTACGGTGTGAAAGGCGAGATCGTTTCCGTGCGTCCCGGCCCCGTTGTCACCATGTATGAACTGGAACCCGCACCCGGTTTGAAAGCCAGTCGCGTGATTGGTTTGGCCGACGACATCGCCCGCTCGATGGCGGCCTTGTCGGCCCGTGTCTCGACCGTGCCGGGCCGGTCCGTGATCGGGATCGAATTGCCCAACGAAAAGCGTGAAATGGTGTCGTTCCGCGAAATCCTGTCGACCCGGGATTTTGGCGATGGCAATCACGGCTTGCCGCTGGCGCTGGGCAAGGACATTGGCGGCGATCCGATCGTCGCGAACCTGGCCAAGATGCCTCACCTGTTGATCGCAGGGACGACCGGGTCGGGTAAATCCGTGGCGATCAACACGATGATCCTGTCGCTTCTGTATCGTCTGACACCGGAAGACTGCCGGATGATCATGATCGATCCGAAGATGCTGGAGCTCAGCGTCTATGACGGCATCCCGCACCTTCTGTCTCCGGTTGTGACCGATCCGAAAAAGGCGGTCGTCGCCCTGAAATGGGTCGTGGGCGAGATGGAGGACCGCTATCGCAAGATGTCCAAGATGGGGGTTCGGAACATTGAAGGCTATAACGGCCGTGTCGCTGACACTCTTGCCAAGGGCGAGATGTTCGAGCGCACCGTGCAGACAGGTTTCGACGACGATACCGGTGAACCGATTTTCGAGACCGAGGAATTTGCGCCCGAGAAACTGCCCTATATCGTGGTGGTCGTGGACGAGATGGCCGATCTGATGATGGTCGCGGGCAAGGAAATCGAGGCGTGTATCCAACGTCTCGCGCAGATGGCACGGGCATCGGGCATTCATTTGATCATGGCAACGCAACGTCCATCAGTGGACGTGATCACCGGCACGATCAAGGCGAACTTCCCCACCCGTATCTCGTTTCAGGTGACGTCGAAAATCGACAGCCGCACCATTCTGGGCGAACAGGGCGCCGAGCAGCTTCTGGGCATGGGCGACATGCTTTACATGGCGGGCGGATCGAAGATCACCCGCGTTCACGGCCCGTTCGTGTCGGATGAGGAGGTGGAAGAGATTGTCACCTACCTGAAAGGCTTTGGCGCACCCGAATATGTGGGTGGCGTGGTTGAAGGCCCGCCGGATGACAAAGCCGACAATATCGACGCGGTTCTGGGTCTGAACACTGGCGGCAACACCACGGGTGAAGACGCGCAATACGATCAGGCTGTGGCAATTGTGATCAAAGACCGCAAATGCTCGACCTCGTATATCCAGCGCAAACTTGGCATCGGTTATAACAAGGCCGCGCGCTTGGTCGAACAGATGGAAGACGAAGGTCTGGTGTCTGCGTCCAACCATGTGGGCAAGCGCGAGATTTTGATCCCGGAACAATAAGAACCGCCGCACCCGCATGGGCGGGTGCGCGGTCAACCAACAGCAGCATTGGGGCAAAAGATGATTCAACGACGCCATACGACCGACCGGATGAGCCAGAGTGTGACCCATAAAGGCGTGATCTATCTGGCAGGCCAGGTCGGTAATGCAGGTGACAGCGTTGCCGAACAGACGCGCGAATGTCTGGCCCGTGTTGAAAATCTGCTGAACGAAGCGGGGTCGTCCACGAAACACATGCTTCAGGCGGTGATCTGGCTGGCAGATATGAAGGATTTCGCCGCGATGAACGAGGTATGGGATGCTTGGGTGCCGAAGGGTCACGCGCCCGCCCGCGCCACCGGATCCGCCGATCTGGCCACACCGGGTTACAAGGTCGAGGTCATCGTGACCGCTGCGGTCGCGCAATAACACCTTGAATTGAGCGGCGTGTTATCGCCTATCATCTTCTGATCGGACTTAATCTTCCCATATGTAACGGGATAGAGTGTGCCCGATCAGCAAAGGCAGGATGAATGACTCCTTTTCGAATGACAATTGCCGCCGCGGCGGTGGCCCTGAGTGCCGCGCCAGCGATGGCTGAAAAGCTCTCGCTGAACGCGATCTCGCAATATCTGAACGGGCTGGATACGGCCAAAGCCTCGTTTACGCAGATTAACGATGACGGCACGATCTCGACCGGGACGATTTACCTGAAACGTCCGGGGCGGGCGCGGTTTGAATATAACCCGCCGACGGATGCGCTGGTCGTGGCGGGGGGATCACAAGTCGCGATCTTTGACGGCAAATCCAACGCCGGACCGCAGCAATACCCGCTGAACCGCACGCCGCTGAACCTGATCCTTGCGCGCAACGTGAACCTGAATCAGGCGAAGACCGTGATTGGGCATGGGTATGACGGCACAGCGACCACGGTGCTGGCGCAAGACCCGCAGAACCCCGAGATCGGGACGATCGAGTTGAAGTTCACCGCAAACCCGACAGAGTTGCGCCAGTGGATCATCACCGACAACGCCGGGTCTAAAACCACCGTCTTGCTGGGTGAATTGACCAAAGGCGCGCCGCTGCGAAGCTCGCTGTTTTCCATTACAGCAGCGATCCAGCAGCGAGCACGTTAAGGTCAGTTCAGCGTCGACAGCTTGCCAGTTGGTACTGATACAGAATGGCACGGGCTTGCACCTCGGACGCGATCCGAAGCAGCCATGATTTCGAATTGTGGCTGCCACGCAAATACCCTGCACGCCCTTCGTGATAGGCCAGATATTGATTGCGCGCGTCGGTCAGGGGGATTCCCGTCTTGGCGCGCGTTTCATTCATGTACCAGCCCATGAAATCTGTGGCGTCCTTGATGTCAGTGCGCTGCGCACCGCGACCGCCTTCATCGCGTTGGTATTCTTTCCACGTCGCATCCAGAACCTGGGCATATCCATAGGCAGAACTTTGGCGCCCCATGGGCAACACGCCGAGCGTGTATTTCATCGGGGTGCGCGCGTCCCGGATAAATTTCGATTCCTGATAGATCATCGCCATCTGAACCGGCACTGGAACTTTCCATCTCCGCTCAGCCTGTTTCATGGCCCGATAGATTTTCGGGCGTTGCTCGATAATGCTGCACGCATTGTTCAGATTTCGCGGCGCCTTGGAGTCACCTCCACATGACGCTAGGAAAACCAATATCAATGCCGTGCGAAGAAGTCTGCTCATCTGCCTCTCGCAATCTTTTGTTTTTTAGAACTATAGCCGAAACTGTCGAGGCTGGGAATTCCAAGATTGTCAAAAATTTTGCGACCAGCAGCGACCCGCGCACGCGTCTCCGTAAAATGGCGCCGCAGACCACTACACAATCTGTTTCGTAGAAACTGGCCCCGCTTCCATGGACAAATACCCCCCAGAGGCGCTAATTACGAAACTAGGAGCTTTAATATATGTTAAAGACGCGCGCCAAATATTCTCTCGGACAGATTGTCCGTCACCGGAAGCACCCCTTCCGGGGAGTCGTGTTTGACGTGGATGCCATGTTTTCGAACACCGAGGAATGGTATGATGCCATCCCCGAGGACAGCCGCCCCCAGAAAGATCAGCCGTTTTATCACCTGCTCGCTGAAAATGACCAAAGCTACTATGTTGCTTATGTGTCCGAGCAAAATCTGGTTGCAGACTATTCCGGCGAACCTGTTGGCCACCCCGATGTGCCCGAATTTTTCGGAGATCTGGAAGACGGCCAGTACCCGCTGCACGTTCAATTGAACTGATAGCGCGTCAATATCCGATCGCACAACCGTCCTTGCGGGGATCAGATGCCCCGATCAGGATGCCGCGCGTATGATCAATGCGAATGGCCTGTGCGCCCCCAATCGGTGTATCAGAGAGAGCGATCTCGTGCCCTATATCAGCCAATTGCTTCCGAACATCGGGGCCATAGCCGCGTTCCAATTTCAAAACACCTTGGTCTGCAAAGCTGCGGGGGGCGTCGATGGCGGTTTGGGCGTCCATCCCGAAATCTACCATATTGCTTAGAAAGCGCACATGACCGTTCGGTTGATACGCCCCACCCATCACGCCAAAGGGCATCGTCACCGCGCCGCCTTCGCGCAGCATTCCGGGAATGATCGTGTGCATCGGGCGCTTGTTGCCGCCAGCTTCATTCGGGTGGCCTTCTTTCAGGTTGAAACCCGCGCCGCGGTTCTGAAACAGAATGCCAAACTTTTCCGATGCAAACCCGGACCCGAAGGAATGGAAGATCGAATAGATCAGCGAAACCGACATTCGGTCCTTATCGACGACGGTCAGATAGACCGTATCGCGGTGCACGGCTTCGCAAAGTCGGGTCGCAGAAGGCATCGCCTTGCGCGGGTCGATCAGCGCCGCCAGCTTTTCGGCGGTGGAATGTGACAGCATGTGGTCCAGCCGTGTGGTCTCATCCGGGTCGGCGATGATCCGGTTGCGGGCGTCATAGGCCAGCTTGGTGGCTTCGGCTTCGATATGAGCGCGGTCGGCTCCGAACGGATCAAGCGTGGCAAGGTCAAAATGAGACAGGATATTTGCCAAAAGGATGGCCGTGGCCCCCTGTCCGTTTGGTGGATGTTCGACCAGGTCAACATCCTTGTAGGTCCCGGAAATCGGATCGGTATAGAACGCGTGTGTCTTTGCGAAATCCTTCATGTTGTGTGTGCCGCCCAAGGCGGTGAGGCTGGCAACCATATCCCCGGCCACCTCGCCTTCATAGAAACCGGCGCGCCCGTGCTGGGCGATGGCGCGGAGTGCTTTGGCCTGCATCGGCGCGCGGAAGACGTCGCCCGCTTGTGGTGCGGATCCATTCTGAAGATAGAAATCGCGCGCGACGCCGGAAAGACACGCATCGCGGTCCGCGATCTTCCAATCCATCGCGACCCGGGGGGCGACGGGTACGCCTGTTTCGGCATAATGGATGGCCGGGGCAAGCGTTTCGGCAAGCGACAGGCGGCCCCAGTCATTTGACAGGGTGCAAAAGGCGTCCACCGCGCCGGGGATCGTCACCGCATGAACCGAACGTTCCGGGATCTGCGCCAAGCCACGATCGCGCAAGGCCTCTGCGGAAAATCCGCCCGGTGCGCGCCCTGATCCGTTCAAGGCGATTATGTCTTTCTGTCCCGGCGCATCCAGCAGGACGAAACAATCCCCCCCGATGCCGGTCATCTGCGGTTCGCAGAAGCCCAGCAGCACCCCGGCAGCGATCGCGGCATCGACGGCATTTCCGCCGGATTTCAGAACGCTCACGGCAACCTGCGCCGCAAGGGGGTGGGACGTCGCGCACATACCGTTTGTAGTAAAGACGGACGACCGTCCGGGCAGGTGGAAGTCTCGCATGGAACCTCTCAGCTTCGCTTTTGCGCAGACTATGAGGTGATGCAACCCTTGCCAAGACGCGGTTTGGCGGCCTTTGCGTCGATATGGCGGCGATCCATGCCAAACACCTGAGAAGTCAGCTTATCCGCGTGTCGGCAAGGACAATGGTAAAATCCAGCCTGTTCCTGACATCGCTGCGAACATAGTGCAGATCCCGTGTCAGATCCTGGATCAGTGACCAGCCAAAGCCACCTTCCGGAAGCTCTTCGACCGGGCCATCCAGCTTGTTTCTGGTGTGCTCCGGCAGGTTGCCTTTTGGCAGGGGAACACCGTCGTCGAGAACCGTGAAGCTCAGACTGTCCTGCATTCGCCTTACCTGTAATTCGATGACGCCGTCCTTGTGATGGTCATAAGCGTGTTCCACCACGTTGTTCAAAACTTCGGCCAATACAATCTCGATAACGCCGCGTTCGTCTGCCGTCAGGTTGAGGCGGGAAAGACCGGTCATCGACGCCTGAAGCGCCCGACGCACGGCCATCGGACGGGCCGGAAAAACAAGTCTCATCTCGTCCGTTTCTGGCGAAAGCGCCGATTTATGCCGGTGATTTGCTCGCCCCATGAAGCAAAGCGTCTCAGCCGACATCTGCGACAGGGCCGGCCAAAGCGGTATCAATATTGGCGTGGATCGTGAACACGGTATCCATGCGGGTCAGTTTGAACACCTTCTGCACCGTACCGGACAGGCTGGCCAATTCAAACGATTTGGACGGACCGACCTGCTTCATTGCTGCGACGATTGCGCCAAGCCCACTGGAATCGATGAAATCGACCTGCGCCATGTCCACGACGATGCGGGCCGGGCCGCCATCGGTCAGTTCGCGCATACGATCCTTGAAGCTGATGGCAATGGCGGCGTCGATCCTATGTTCGCCAACAGTGATCACCCGCGTCCCGGCGGTGTCAATATGAGCAAGTTCCAACTGTATTCTCCTTCCCGAGATTGGTAGAACTACAGTCTAGACGGCGATCGTTACCATTCGGTAAGCGTGGTCAGGAATTTGCATATGGGATGGAGTGGACGATGAAGAATGTCGTAATCGCAGGTGCCGCGCGCACGCCGATGGCCGGGTTTCAGGGCGCTTTCACAGGTGTTGCAGCCGCAGAGCTGGGGGGCGCTGCCATCAAGGCCGCGTTGGATGATGCCGGTGCCTCGGCCACTCGGATTCAGGAAGTATTGATGGGCTGCGTTCTGCCAGCAGGTCAGGGTCAGGCACCGGCACGTCAGGCAGGTTTTGCTGCCGGACTGGGCAAAGAAGTGCCGGCGACCACGCTGAACAAGATGTGTGGATCGGGCATGAAAGCAACGATGATCGCCTTTGATCAGGTCGCACTGGGTGGCACCGACATCATGGTGGCGGGCGGTATGGAAAGCATGACCGAAGCGCCCTATCTGTTGCCGAAAATGCGCAGCGGTGCACGCATTGGCCATGGTGCCGTCATCGACCATATGTTTCTGGACGGGCTTGAGGATGCCTATGACAAGGGGCGCCTGATGGGCACCTTTGCCGAAGACTGCGCCGAAGCCTTCCAGTTCACCCGCGAGGCGCAGGATGAATACGCGTTGAAATCGCTATCCAATGCGCTCGACGCCCAGAAATCCGGGGCGTTCGAGGGCGAAATTACTCCCGTGACGATCAAAACCCGCAAGGGCGACGTTGTGGTGGCCGAAGATGAGCAGCCCGGCAAGGCGCTGCCCGAAAAGATCCCGACGCTGAAACCGGCCTTCCGCAAGGATGGGACGGTGACGCCTGCTAACAGTTCCTCCATTTCGGATGGCGCAGCGGCATTGGTTGTCGCGTCTGAAGATGCCGCCAAGGCCAACGGCCTGAAGATCCGCGCGCGTATTCTGGGCCATACCAGCCACGCGCAGGAACCCAACCTGTTCCCGACCGCTCCTGTCCCCGCCGCGCAAAAGCTGCTGGACCGGCTGGGATGGACAACGGACGATGTGGATCTGTGGGAGGTGAACGAGGCCTTCGCCGTGGTGCCGATGGCATTCATGCATGAGTTCGGTCTGCCGCGCGACAAGGTAAACGTGAATGGCGGGGCCTGCGCGCTGGGCCACCCGATTGGTGCTTCTGGCGCGCGGATTATTGTCACACTGCTGAACGCGCTGGAAAAGCGCGGATTGAAACGCGGTGTGGCGGCGATCTGTATCGGTGGGGGTGAAGGCACCGCCATCGCGATCGAACGCGTCTGAACCAACGTCTGGAAACCAAGGGGCGCGGGACATGTGCGCCCGTTCGCATCGGAGGCCCCATGGGACACGTCAACTATTCCGAGCTTGCCCAGGTGATCGCATCGCTGACCGAAGGCGAGCGTGACGAGGTCGCCCTGATGGCCACACTGGCCTGTGAAGTGCATCATTCTGATGATCGTTTTGATTGGACAGGTTTTTACCGCGTGACGGAGCCTGAGCTTCTGAAAATAGGCCCGTATCAGGGCGGGCATGGCTGCTTGCAAATCCCGTTCTCGCGCGGGGTGTGCGGGGCTTCGGCGCGCACGGGTGACGTGCAGTTGGTGCCGGATGTCGATGCTTTCCCCGGCCACATCGCGTGTGCATCATCGACGCGGTCCGAGCTTGTCCTGCCGGTCTGGAACCGCGCGGGCGATCTGATTGCGGTATTTGACGTTGACAGCGACAAGCCCGACGCATTCACCCAAGACGATGCCGATCACCTGTCGGCCATCCTGAAATCCACATTCGCAACCTGACCGCGACTGACAATTTCGCTTGCGTCGAATCATCCATTTGCCGCATCGTGAAAAAAGACGTGAAAATTTCACGTAAAGTTTCATGGCGGAGCAGGCGCGGACAGGATGTTGCACAGTGACCCCGTTACAACCCGAAGCCTTGGCGCGGATATCCGCGCGTTGCGCAAGTCGCGTGGGCTGACGCTGAGTGATCTGGCCGGTGCGTTGGATCGGTCCGTTGGCTGGCTGAGCCAGGTAGAGCGGGACATGTCCGATCCGTCGATTTCCGACCTGCGCGCGGTGGCGCAGTCGCTGGGTGTGCCGATGTCACTTCTGTTTGCCCATGCCTCGGCCCCGGCGGATGAGCAGGGATACGTCGTGCGCGCCGGTGCGCGCCGTCCGATGGGGTCGCGTGACGAAGGGTTGATCGAGGAACTGTTGTCCCCCGACCTGACCGATGAATTCGAGGTGGTGCATTCCACCTTCACACCCCGCTCGAAAATGCAGACCCCGGCGCTGAGGCCCACGCAGGAACTGGGTTACATGGTGTCCGGCAAACTTGATCTGACCATCGGGGGCCGCCGTTTCACCGTGGCGCAGGGCGACAGCTTTCGCATCCGGAACGAACTGCATGAATGGGCCAACCCCTATGACGAACCGGCCATCGCAATCTGGGTGATTGCCCCGCCGGTGTATTAAGGAGAGTGCAATGCTGAAGGGAAGTTGCCTGTGTGGCGCGATCCGGTTTGAGACCATGTCTCCGCCGAAGGGCGTGTCGATGTGTCATTGCAGCCAGTGTCGCAGACAATCCGGTGGCGTATGGTCATCCGCCTATGTGCCCGAACGCGATCTGCACATCGAAGGCGAGGTCAACTGGTTCACGTCAAGCGAAACTGCCAAACGGGGCAGTTGCCCGACCTGCGGATCGTTCCTGTTCTGGAAAGCCAATGATGAGAACACGATCAGTTTTTCGCTGGGCGCCGCGGACGGCCCGACGGGTCTGACGCTCGAAAAGCACATCTTTGTTGCCGACAAGGGTGACTATTACGACATCACCGACGGCGTGCCGCAAAGCGCATAGAAACCCGAACAGTTGGAGACTTTCATGCCTGATTTCCCGAAGAAAGCCCGCGTTGTCGTCATCGGCGGCGGTGTCGTCGGTGCCTCGTCGCTTTATCACCTTGCCAAGAAAGGTTGGAGCGACTGCGTTCTGCTGGAAAAGAACGAGTTGACTGCCGGGTCCACATGGCACGCGGCAGGGAATGTTCCAACCTTCTCGACCTCGTGGGCGGTGATGAACATGCAGCGCTATTCGACCGAGCTCTATGCGCGACTGGGGGACGAGGTTGACTATCCGATGAACTATCACGTCACCGGATCGCTGCGGCTGGCCCATTCGAAAGAGCGGATGCAGGAGTTTCAGCGCGCTGCCAGCATGGGTCGTTATCAGGGCATGGATATCGAGATCCTGACACCCGAGGAAACCAGGGCACGCTATCCCTTCCTGGAAACCCATGACCTTGTCGGCGCGCTTTACGACCCGCATGACGGGGACATTGACCCGGCGCAGCTGACGCAGGCCTTGGCCAAAGGTGCGCGGGACATGGGGGCCAGGATCGTGCGGTTTTGCCCGGCACAAGGTGTCACCCAGCATGACAATGGCACATGGACTGTGCACACCCCCAAGGGCGACATCGCCTGTGACTATGTGGTGAATGCCGCCGGGTATTATGCCCAGCGCGTGGGCGAATGGTTCAAGCCCTATGGCGGGCGCACGGTGCCGATGATTGTGATGAGCCATCAATACCTACTGTCCGAAGAAATCCCCGAGATCGAAACCTTTACCAAGGAAACCGGCAAGAAGCTGCCCCTGCTGCGGGACGTGGATGTCTCGTATTACCTGCGGCAGGAAAAGCACGGCTTCAACCTTGGACCCTATGAGCCAAACTGCAAGGCGCATTGGGCAACTGACGACGACCCGATGCCCGACGACTTCAGCTTTCAGCTTTGGAACGACGATCTGGACCGGATCGAGGATATCGTCACGGATGCAATGGAGCGTGTCCCTGCGCTGGGCACAGCGGGCGTGTCGCGCGTGATCAACGGCCCGATACCCTATGCGCCTGACGGACTTCCCCTGATCGGTCCCATGCCCGGCGTGAAAAACGCGTTCGAGGCGTGCGTGTTCACCTTCGGCATCGCCCAAGGCGGCGGGGCGGGCAAGGTGCTGGCCGAATGGATCGTGGACGGGGCGACCGAATGGGATATGTGGGCCTGCGATCCACGCCGCTATACCGACTACACCGATCATGATTACTGCGTGCAGAAGGGGATGGAGGTCTATGGCAACGAATACGCCATGCATTTCCCCCGCCACGAATGGCCCGCCGCGCGTGACAGGAAATTGTCGCCCCTGCATCCTCACCTGCAAGACGCAGGTGCGGTCTTTGGGGCCTACAACGGCTGGGAGCGTGCGAATTGGTTTGCCAAACCCGGCGACGACACTTCGCTTGAGGCCACGCACACATGGGGCCGATCCGGCCCGTGGGAGGCACGCATCCGCGAAGAATGCGAGGCGGTGCGCGATCATTGCGGGATGTTGCCGATTACCGGCTTCACGCGGTTGAAGGTCGAAGGGCCGGGCGCGCGTGATTTCGTGGACGGTCTGACCGCATCCCGCCTTCCGAAAGAAGGGCGTGTGAGCCTTGCCTATTTCCCTGATGCGCGTGGAAGGTGCCTGACGGAAATGTCGGTCATGGTGCACGGCCCGGACGAGGTCGGGCTGATCACCGCAGCGGTTGCCCAGTGGCACGATGCCGAGATCCTGTCGCGGCAGGCGCCGGATGGCATCACCGTGACAGATCACACCAAGGACGTGGAATGCCTGTTGGTCACGGGACCGA
Source organism: Aliiroseovarius sp. B-4 (assembly GCF_056857795.1). Classification (NCBI taxonomy): domain Bacteria; kingdom Pseudomonadati; phylum Pseudomonadota; class Alphaproteobacteria; order Rhodobacterales; family Paracoccaceae; genus Aliiroseovarius; species Aliiroseovarius sp. B-4. Next base: position 197,809 of record NZ_JBSXNV010000039.1, on the reverse strand, counting down.
AAGCGCGCGACATCCTAAGCAAGCTGGTCGAGGGCCATGACCTGAATTTGCCGTGGTTGTCCGCCAGCTTCGAAGGCTGCGTTGCTGGACAGGACGCCGCGCTTTTGCGGGTGTCTTTTGCAGGGGAACTTGGCTGGGAAATCCATGCCTCCCCAGAGGCCATGCCCGCAATCTGGGTCGCGCTTTTGGCCGAGGGTGTCAAACCCTTCGGGATGTATGCCCTGGACGCGTTGAGAATCGAAAAGGGATACAAGGCCTGGAAGGGTGATCTGTCGACGGACTACTCGTTGTTGGAGCTTGGTCTTGATCGGTTCCTGAACTTGGACAAGCCGCAGGATTTCCCCGGCAAAGTCGCTTTGAAGGCCGAAGCGAAGGTCGGATCAAAAAAGCGGTTCGTCACCCTGATCGTCGACGCGGGCAATGCGGACGCGCCTTATATGTCCTGCATCTGGCATGACGGTCAGATTGTCGGCGAAACCACGTCCGGCGGCTGGGGCTATCGCGTCAACGCGTCGATTGCGCTGGGCATGGTGCGGACCGATCTGGCTGAGCCGGGCACCGAGCTTGAGGTCGAGATCTATGGCGAGCGGTGCCATGCCGTTGTGCAGCCGGATCAACCGCTTTGGGACCCGAACAATAAGCGTTTGCGCGCGTGACAGGTGAAACGCCGAAATCACCCATCCAGGTTGATATACTGGTCGCAGACGGTTTTGTCCTGACCGAGTTCACTGCCGCCGTAGAGCTGTTGCGCACCGCCAACCGCGTGACGGCGAGAGAGACCTTTCGCTGGCGATGGCTGTCCAGACGCGGCGGTCCGATCACCTGCCGCGCGGGCATCACCATCGACACAACGCCGTACGAGGCCAAGCCAACGGCGGATTACGTGTTCGTGCTTGGCAACTCTGACCCTGACGCGCCCGACCTGTCGCTGCGGCGCGAGATCAAGGCTTATCAATGGGCTGGCACCCGCGTCATTCTGCTGTCGGAAGCAGCCAGCCGTTATATCGCCGAAACCGGCGAGCAGTTGATGAGCCACACCACCCATTGGGAAAATCGCGCGCTCTTGAATGAACGCGGCACGCCCGGCATGGGGTCTTATGCCCTTGCCGCCGATGATGGGCAGATCACCACTAGCGCGGGGATGGGGGCGACCTATGATCTGGTGTTGGGGATGCTTGGGGGCCACATCAGCGCCGCCGCCGTGGCGACGGTCGCGGATATCTTCCTGCATGAAACCATCCGGACCCCCGCCACACTCCAGCCTTTTGGGGGCAAGGAACTGTCGCGCTGCGGCAATCGCTCACTGGACCAGTGTATCGAGCTGATGCAGGCCAATCTGGAAGAGCCGCTGCGGATATCCGAGCTTGTGGGCTATTTGAACATCTCGGAACGATCTTTGGAGCGTCAGTTTCGCAAGCATTTCGGAACCACACCCAATGCCTATTACCGCGAGTTACGCCTGAACCAGGCCAACACTTTGTTACTGAAAACTTCCATAAGCGTGCGCGAAGTTGGGCTGGCTTGCGGGTTTCCCAACGGGTTCTCATCCATGTTCGCAAGGCATTTCGGCATCACGCCGACCGTGTTGAGACGAACACGGGCACCGGCAGGATGACAGATTTCCGACAAATATGACGGATTGTATGGGTTCGGGTCCCTGCAATTATGCAACCGTGAACCAGATCCACATGGAGTGAAAGATCATGAGCCTTCCCAATCATGCCCGTGTCGTCATCATCGGTGGCGGCGTCATCGGATGTTCCGTTGCCTATCACCTGACCAAGCTGGGGTGGAAAGATGTGGTTCTGCTGGAACGAAAGCAGTTGACGTCCGGCACCACATGGCATGCGGCGGGCCTGATCGGGCAGTTAAGGTCGTCGTCGAACATGACCAAGCTCGCCAAATACTCGGCGGATTTATATCTGGGACTCGAGGCAGAAACAGGTGTTGCGACCGGGATGCGGCAGTGTGGTTCGGTATCGGTCGCGCTGACGGACGAGCGCAAAGAGGAGCTTTACAGAAGCGCCGCCATGGCCCGCGCCTTTGGTGTTCCGTGTGAAGAACTGTCGCCCGCCGAGGTGAAAGAGCGCTATCAGCACATCAATCTGGACGGTGTGGCAGGTGGCATCTGGCTGCCCACCGATGGGCAGGCCGATCCCGCCAACATCGCATTGGCTTTGGTGAAGGGCGCGCGACAGCGGGGCGCGGTGGTCAAAGAGCGCACAAAGGTGACAGGCGTTGTTCGGGATGGGCGCAAGGTGACGGGCGTGAACTGGGTGTCTGACGATGGGTCAGACCAAGGGACGATCGCCTGTGACATGATCGTCAATTGCGCGGGGATGTGGGGCCGCGAGGTCGGCAAGATGGCCGGTGTGAACGTGCCGCTGCACGCCTGCGAGCATTTCTATATCGTGACCGAGGGGATTTCGGGCCTGACCCAGATGCCCGTGCTGCGGGTGCCGGACGAATGCGCCTATTACAAGGAAGACGCGGGGAAAATCCTGCTCGGGGCGTTTGAACCGAATGCCAAGCCTTGGGCGATGGACGGTATTCCCGACACGTTTGAATTTGACCAGCTTGCCGAGGATTTCGACCATTTCGAACCCATCCTGGAAGCTGCCTGCAATCGGATGCCGATGCTGGCCGAGGCAGGCATTCACACCTTCTTCAACGGACCCGAAAGCTTCACGCCGGACGATGCCTATCACCTTGGCTTGGCACCCGAGATGGACAATGTCTGGGTGGCCGCAGGTTTCAATTCGATCGGCATCCAGTCGGCGGGTGGCGCCGGAATGGCGTTGGCACAGTGGATGGAGGATGGGCAAAAACCCTTCGATCTGGGCGATGTCGACATCAGTCGGATGCAGCCGTTCCAAGGCAATCAGCACTACCTTTATGAGCGGTCAAAAGAGACATTGGGTTTGCTTTATGCCGACCACTTCCCGTTCCGCCAGAAAGCCACCGCGCGTGGTGTGCGGCGCACACCGTTTCACCGGCACCTGCTGGATCAAGGCGCTGTCATGGGTGAAACGGCTGGGTGGGAGCGCGCCAACTGGTTTGCCCGTGATGATCAGGCCCGCGAATACGAATACACTTGGGGCCGCCCCAACTGGTTCGACAACGCCGCCGCCGAACATAAAGCGGTGCGCGAAAACGTGGGCATGTATGATATGTCGTCCTTCGGGAAAATCCGTGTCGAAGGCCCGGATGCGGAAGGCTTCTTGAATCACGTTTGCGGGGCGGACATGTCCGTGCCCGTCGACAAGATTGTCTATACCCAGTTCCTGAACACCCGCGCGGGGATCGAGGCGGATGTGACCGTCACCCGCTTGTCCGAAACCGCCTATCTGGTGGTCACGCCCTCCGGCACGCGTCTGGCGGATGAGACATGGATGCGCCGTCATGTCGGCGAAGCCCGCGTCATGATCACCGATGTGACGGCAGGCGAGGGCGTGCTGGCCGTTATGGGGCCGAATTCCCGTGCGCTGTTGCAGCGCGTCAGCCCGGCGGATTTCAGCAATGATGCAAATCCGTTCGGCACCGCGCAAGAGATTGAGCTGGGCATGGGCCTGGCCCGCGCTCACCGCGTGTCTTACGTGGGCGAGCTGGGATGGGAGATCTATATCTCGTCCGACATGGCCGCTCATGCGTTCGAGACGATATTCGAAGCCGGGCAGGACGTGGGCTTGACGCTTTGCGGGATGCACATGATGGACAGTTGCCGGATCGAGAAGGCATTCCGCCATTTCGGCCACGACATCACCTGCGAGGACCATGTGCTTGAGGCCGGGTTGGGCTTCGCGGTCAAGACCGACAAGCCGGATTTCATCGGGCGCGACGCGGTGCTGGCCAAGAAAGACGAGGGCCTGTCGCAGCGATTGGTTCAGTTCAAGTTAACCGACCCGGACCACCTGCTTTATCACAACGAACCGTTGATCCGTGATGGTGAGATTGTCGGTTACTTGAGCTCAGGTGGCTACGGGCACCACCTTGGAGCGGCCATCGGGATGGGCTATGTGCCGTGCAAAGGCGAAACGGTCGCGGATGTTCTGGCCTCAAGCTACGAAATCGACGTGGCTGGCACGCGGGTCAAGGCCGAGGCATCATTGAAGCCTATGTATGACCCAAAATCGGAACGGGTGCGCGCATGAGCTTTGACGACCAACCAGGTTTGGAAGGCGAAACAATCGCTTTGCGCGGGATGCTTGAAAGCGACCGCGCGATGCTGACTGGTGCGGCCAAGGACGCGGAAACCTGGGCGGGCCATCCTTCGCGCGACAGGTACAAGACCGCGGTCTTTGCCCCCTATTTCGACTTCCTGCTGCGCGCTGGGGGCGCCTGTGTTGTGACAGACAAGGCCAGCGGCACGCTGATCGGCTGCTCGCGGTATTATGTTGGTCCCGACGCGCCAGAAGATATCGCCATCGGCTTCACATTTCTGAACCACAACTATCGGGGCGGCGCGACAAATTTCGAGATGAAGACGCTGATGCTGAATCATGCTTTCGCGACGTTCGACCGAGTTTGGTTTCATATTGATTCGACCAATCCCCGGTCGCAGAGAGCCACTGCAAAGCTCGGCGCGGTCCGGATGGCCGACGCGGCGTTGGATCTGATCGGCGCTGGCACACCTGCACCATGGCTTTGCTTCGTTCTGGAACGCGACGCGTGGATGCGGGTCAAGGTGGCGCGGCAGGGCGTTACCGGCAAGACTTGATGATTGATCACGTTTTCTTATGACGCGGCACACAGAAATCGAGCTATCGCTTTCCGCTTTACTGGCCTAAACGACGGACCAGGAGCGCGAGATGACGGATGTGACCAGATCGACGAACGAGGATACGCCGCAGGGGCTGGGACTGGCCATGTCGGCCTATTTCCTGTGGGGGTTCCTGCCGCTTTACATGAAGGCACTGGCGCATATGCCGGCGGTCGAGGTCGTCGCGCATCGTGTGATCTGGTCGGTGCCGGTGGCGGGGGTCATCCTGATTGCCACGGGCCGCACCCGCGCCTTGCGCGAAGCGATTGCCAATCCGCGTATGTTGCTTCTGGCGGTTCTGACCGCCGGGCTGATTTCGCTCAACTGGGGCATTTACGTCTGGGCGATTGCGCATGAACAGACACTAGAGGCCGCATTAGGCTATTATATCAATCCGCTTTTTTCGATCTTTCTTGGCACGGTTCTGCTGGGCGAACGGATGAACCGTGCACAGATGCTGGCGGTGGCATTGGCCTTCCTTGCAGTGCTGATCCTGACGCTTGATGCGGGGCGGGTGCCCTTGGTGGCGGTTGGTCTGATGCTGACATGGGGGTTTTACGCGCTGTGCAAGAAATCCCTGCCCATCGGCCCCAATCAAGGCTTCATGCTTGAGGTGTTGATCCTTCTGATCCCTGCGCTGGCAGCTGTGGCTTGGCTAACGGCACGGGGGCAAAGCCATTTCCTGTTGACCGGGTTGGACACGGCGCTTTTGCTTGGTTGCGGTGTGGTGACGGCTGTGCCGCTGATGCTCTATGCCAATGGTGCGAAGCTCTTGCGGCTGTCGACCATCGCGATTTTGCAATACATCGCGCCGACGATGATCTTTCTGGTCGCGGTGTTTGTCTTTGACGAACCGTTTGAAGGCGCAAAGCGGATCGCGTTTCCGCTGATCTGGCTGGCGCTGGTAATCTATACCACGTCAATGCTGCGCGGGATGCGTCGCCGCCGCTGAGCCTTGCCCGCGTCCGCCACACAGGCTATCTGGCGCCCATGTCAGATGAATACACCCCGCCCGATGATCCGCTTGTGATCGTCCACCAGGATCACGAGTTGCTTCTGGTCGACAAACCCGCAGGACTATTGTCGGTGCCGGGCAAGGGGGAGCATCTTGCGGATTGCCTGATCGCCCGCATTCAGGCGGTCTTTCCGGACGCGCTTCTGGTGCATCGGCTTGACCGGGACACGTCCGGCATCATGGTGTTCGCCATGACCTCGCACGCCCAACGGCATCTTGGGCTTCAATTTGAAAAGCGGCAGGTCAAAAAGGTCTATGTGGCGCGGGTCTGGGAACGCGTGTCCGAGCGCGAAGGCACGGTTGATCTGCCCCTGATCGTCGATTGGCCCAATCGCCCCAAGCAGCATGTCGATTTCGAGAACGGAAAACCCGCAATCACTGACTGGAAGGTTCTTAAATACGAGGATCAAGCCACGCGTATACGCCTGTTTCCCCAGACCGGGCGCAGTCATCAGTTGCGGGTGCACATGAAGGAAATCGGGCACCCCATTCTGGGCGACCCCTTCTATGCCGACGGCCAGGCGCGCAATGCCCCGCGCCTGATGTTGCACGCCGAAAGCCTGCGCCTGCGTCACCCTGATGGGGGGAAAGGGCTGACCTTCAAGGCAAAGTGCCCCTTTTAGAGGTCATGACCCAGAGTCAGTTCCCCTTGTCGCCAAGAGTGCTTCCTGATTGACTGGACCAACTTTCGAGGAGTCCCACATGATCCAGCCTGTCATTTCTGGCACCGGGGTGTTCACACCCGCACAAACCATCACCAATGCTGAACTTGTCGCTGCATTTAACGCTTATGCCGACAAACAGAACACCGAAAACGCGGAGGCCATAACGGCGGGTGAGGTTCAGCCGATCGACCATTCCAGTGAAGATTTCATTGTCTCGGCCTCGGGCATCCACCAGCGCTATGTCATGGACAAGATCGGTGTGCTGGACCCGGACATCATGCACCCGACACTGCGCGAACGATCAGACGATGAACCGGGCATCATGACTGAGATGGGCGTGGATGCCTGCGAGAAAGCACTGGCGCAGGCGGGGTGCAACGCGACCGAAGTTGACCTGATTATCTGTGCCGCGTCGAACCACGAACGCGCCTATCCCGCGATTGCCATTGAAATCCAAGAGGTGCTGGGCGCGGGCGGGTTTGCTTTTGATATGAACGTCGCCTGTTCCTCGGCCACGTTCGGCATACAGGCAGCGGCGGACATGATCCGTTCAGGCTCGGTCAAACGGGCGCTGGTGGTGAACCCGGAAATCTGCTCGGCCCATCTGGAATGGCGCGATCGCGATTGTCATTTCATCTTCGGCGACGTGGCGACCGCAACCCTGATCGAACGGAAAGAGGACGCCAGAGGCGACCATTTCGATATCCTGTCGACCCGCTGTCTGACGCAGTTTTCCAACAACATCCGCAACAACAATGGTTTCCTGCGCCGCACACGCGAGGCAGGGGATGACCTGCCCGACCGACGCGATATGCAGTTCATGCAGAACGGGCGGAAAGTGTTCAAAGAGGTGCTGCCCATCGTCTCGAAACACATTCTGGAACATATCGGCGACATAGGCGTCGCGCCCGATGACCTGAAACGACTGTGGCTGCATCAGGCCAACAAGACCATGAATGATTTCATCGGCAAGAAGGTTCTGGGCCGCACACCGGAAGACGGCGAACAACCCAACATCCTGCAAGACTATGCCAACACCTCATCCGCAGGGTCGATTATTGCGTTCTCGAAATACTCGGATGATCTGGCGCCGGGGGATACGGGCGTGATCTGTTCGTTTGGGGCGGGGTATTCGGTTGGGTCGGTGGTGGTGCGCCGCGCCTGACGGTGAAAAGTGATCCAAGCCCGACCTTTCAGCGTAACCCTCTTGACGTAATAACGCGCTGAGGGCGACATGAAACTGAAACTTTCTGCTTTGGCTTTTACGCTTTTGATCGGTTGCGGAGGAGCACCTGATCTGGATGATCCCAAGCTCAGCACTCGAAATCTGAACCTTGAAGAGTTCTTTGAGGGCAAGACCGTCGCCCATGGGCAGTTCCAGGATGTGTTCGGCAACGTGAAGCGACGCTTTGAGGTCGCCATAAACGGCACTTGGGATGGGCAGACCCTGACCTTGGTCGAAGATTTCACTTATGCCGATGGCAGCACCGAACAACGCATCTGGACGTTGAACAAGACGGGGGACGGCACGTGGTCGGGCACTGCCCCCGGCGTCATCGGTCAGGCCAATGGCGAGGAGCGCGGAGACACCTTCAACTGGACATACCGGATCGACCTGCCCGGACGGGACGGCAAGACCATGCGTGTCGATTTCGATGACTGGATGTGGCTTCTGTCAGATGATCGCGTCTTGAACCGCGCCTATGTGAAGAAATTCGGCGTCACAGTAGGCGAAGCGATCATCGTGTTCGAAAAGTTCTGATCTTGTGTGAAAAAGGCCCGCGCAGGCGGACCTTTTCGCAGTTTGGTTTTGGGGCGTCAGCCGTTCGACCAGCCGGACACAGCCTTCACCTCAAGGAAATCCTCGATCCCCAGAATGCCACCCTCGCGCCCGTTGCCGGACTGCTTGTAGCCACCGAAGGGCGAGCCTGCGGCGCGCGAGGTGCCGTTCATCTCGACCATACCCGAGCGCAGGTGGCGGGCCACGCGGTTGGCGCGGGTGCCGTCCTGCGTCTGGACATAGTTGGTCAGGCCATAGACGGTGTCGTTGGCAATCTCGACTGCTTCTTCTTCAGTGTCGAAAGGGATCATCGCCATCACCGGGCCAAAGATTTCTTCGCGGGCGATGGTCATTTGGTTGTTCACATCGGCAAAGATCGTCGGCTTTACAAAATAGCCCTTGTTCAGACCCTCGGGGCGTCCCGTGCCGCCAGCGATCAGGCGCGCGCCTTCGTCGATGCCGATCTGGATAAGATCCTGGATCTTGTTCCATTGTGCCTCGCTGACCACCGGGCCGATATGGCGACCTTCCTGGCTGGCAGGGCCAACCTGAACCTTCTCGGCCGCTTCGCGCGCGGTTTCGACGGCTTGGTCATACACGTCGCGCTGAACAAGCATCCGCGACGGCGCATTGCAGCTTTGACCGGTGTTTTGCATCATGTGCATCACGCCCCGCTTCACAGCCTTTTCGTCGGCGTCGTCAAAGATGATGTTGGCCCCCTTGCCGCCCAGTTCAAGGCTGACGCGCTTCAATGTATCAGCGGCGGCCTTGGAGATCGCGATGCCCGCGCGGGTCGAGCCGGTGAAGCTGACCATGTCCACATCGGGGTGTGTGGACAATTGTGTGCCAACGCCCATGCCGTCGCCATTCACCATGTTATAGACCCCGGCGGGGAAGCCGGCTTCGTCCACAATCTCGCTCCAGACGATCGAAGATAGCGGTGCGATTTCCGACGGTTTCAGCACCATGGTGCATCCTGCCGCCATTGCCGCCACAACCTTGAGAGAGACCTGGTTCATCGGCCAGTTCCACGGCGTGATCAGCGCGCAAACACCAATAGGTTCATAAAGCAGACGATCATTCGGCGCATGTGCCCCCAGCATCTTGTCGAACTCGAAATCCTTGAACGCGGTGATGAAGTTCTGGATGTGCCAGGTGCCCGATCCAGCCTGCGCGGTGCGGGCCAGATCAATGGGCGCGCCCATTTCCATGCTCATCGCCTCGGCCAGATCGTCCGAACGTTTCTGATAAACCTTCAGAAGCGTTTCGATCAGGGCCAGCCGATCCTGTTTCTTGGAAAAAGCCCAGTCGGCAAAGGCCGACTTGGCAGCAGCAACGGCGGCATCAGTATCCGCTTGATCGCCCAGCGATATGACCGCGCAAACGTCTTCGGTTGACGGGTCGATGACATTCAGGTCCTTGGGCGCTGCGGGCGCAACCCATTTGCCGTTGATATAGAAATCGCGTTTCTCGATCATTCCAGTCTCCTTGGTCGGATTTGTCCGCACTCTGGCACCGGGAATTGTCCGGCGCAACCCACGGAAACAAAATTTGATCAAATTTTCCTCGTGCAACGATTTAGTTGCGTTTGATTCCGTTCAGGGTCTTTAAAAATGGGAAACAGATCGTAACTCTTAGACAAGCTAACATCAGGACGGGAGAGATCACATGGGACTTCGCATTAACGACACGGTGCCAAATTTCACCGCGGAAACGGATCAGGGGAAAATCACGTTCCACGACTGGATCGGCGATGAATGGGCCATCCTGTTTTCGCACCCAAAAGACTACACCCCCGTTTGCACGACGGAGTTCGGGGCGGTTGCCCAGCTTGCCGATGAATGGGCGAAACGTGGCACCAAGGTGATCGGCCTGTCCGTGGACAGCGCCGCCGAACACGTCAGCTGGAAAGAGGATATCGAAGGTTATTCGGGCGCCAAAGCCGGTTTTCCGATCATCGCAGACGAAGATCTGGCCGTGTCAAAGATGTTCGACATGCTGCCCGCCGATGCCTATCTGCCCGACGGGCGCACGGCGGCCGATTCCGCATCCGTCCGGTCGGTGTTCATCATTTCGCCGGACAAGAAGGTGCAGTTGATCATGACCTACCCGATGTCCGTGGGCCGCAACTTTGCCGAGGTTCTGCGCGCGCTGGATGGTCTGCAAGCCACCTTCGGCACACCCATCGCCACGCCCGCCAACTGGGTCAAAGGGCAGGATGTGATTGTTGCGCTGTCGTTGAACGACGACGAGGCAAAAGAGAAGTTCGGCAAGGTGGACTTCAAGCTGCCCTATCTGCGCACCACGGCTGACCCCAGCTAACATCAGCTTGTCAGCCCAAAACAAAAGCCCGCGGTCGGTGCCGCGGGCTTTTTCGTTCTTATGTTCGATAGCCCTAATCCGGCAGACCTGCGGCTTTCACAGCCTGGCTCAACACCTCGCGATCACCGATGTGGTTGGCAAGGATCAGAATCAAACGAGCGTTCAAAGCGTCACTATCGTCTTTAGACAAACCCTCATGTGCGGCCAGCAGTTCGGCATAAAAGTCATCGGCGCGGTTGATGTTTGGTGTCAGGATAAGGTCGGTCATGGCGATTACTCCTTCCCCGTCGCGCGACGGATGGCGGCGCGGAACAGATTTTCATCAAAGCTGGGGCGGCGGGCTGCGACGTGCTGGTCAGGCCGGATAAGATAGACCGCGCTGGGCGCATGGCCCAGATAGCGTTGCTTGAGAGCACCGGTTCGGTCGTCTTTTACCGACAGTGCCAGTCGCGTCACCTTGATCCCGTCCTCTTCAATCATATCCGGCGCGTCGGCGTCGATGGTAAGAAGCGTGAATTTATTGCCCAGTTTTGGCAAAAGAAACTCATCCCCCAACGGCACGTCGGGACAGGACGAACCGGGCCGTGTTTTGATCGGTCCGTCCAGCGCGTCGGCTGAGTTCAGTGGAGAGCCATCATAGGTGCAGGGCACCGACAGCCGGCCCGAGTTAACCAGTGGACGCGCAAATTCGTAATGTTCCGCCAGATCAAGAACGGCATCGCGCAACAGGCGGCTCATCTCGGATTTAGGCGTGATGAAATCGGTTGAGCGAGTTGAGTTCAGAATATTCTCATCTGCGCCGTGAATGCGTTCGATGTCATAGCTGTCCAGAAGTTTCTCGTCCGCTTTGCCGTCAATCACCAGTTTCAGCTTCCAGCCAAGGTTGTCGGTGTCTTGCAGGCCCGAGTTTGCCCCGCGCGCTCCGAAGGGCGATACCTGGTGCGCGGCGTCCCCGGCGAACAGCACACGACCATAGCGAAATTTTTCCATCCGGCGGCACTGGAACGTGTAGATCGAGACCCACTCAAGCTCAAACTCCACATCGTCACCCAGCATGGCCTTCAGACGCGGAATCACGTTCTCGGGCTTTTTTTCTTCTTCCTTGTTGATGTCCCAGCCAAGTTGCAGGTCGATGCGCCACACGCCATCCGGCTGCTTGTGCAACAAAGCAGACTGACCGCGGTTGAAGGGCGGATCGAACCAGAACCAGCGCTCGGTGGGAAAGTCGGCCTCCATGATCACGTCGGCAATCAGGAAGTTGTCCTCGAACACACGACCGACGAAATCCAGCCCCAACATCTGTCGGGTGGGCGAGCCCGCGCCGTCGCAGGCGATCAGCCAGTCGGCTTCGATGTTGTATGACCCTTCAGGTGTGTCGATTTCCAGTGTGGCATGATCGGGATGGGTGCCAATGGCCGTGACTTTGTTGGCGCCACGAATTTCGATCGGAGCACCTTCGGCTTCCAACTCGCGAACCCGGTTCACCAGATATTCTTCGAAGTAATACTGCTGCAAATTGATGAAGGCGGGTCGTTGATGGCCTTCTTCGGGCAACAGTTCAAACTTGTAGACCTCGCGGTCGTCGAAGAAGACCTTGCCCACATCCCATTCGACTCCCTTATCGACCATCGCCTGTCCACAGCCCAATCGGTCGAGGATTTCCAGTGGCCGTTTCGCAAAACAGATTGCGCGCGAGCCGAAGCTGACCTTGTCGTTGTCATCCACGATAACAACCTTGACGCCTTGCTGCGCCAGGTCGATCCCCATGCCAAGCCCGATGGGTCCGGCACCGACGATCACGACGGGGTGGCGCACGGGGGCGGCGGCATCCTGATCCGGGCTGCGGTCATAGGGATAAAGCGGGACTTCGAAAATCTTGTTCATGCGGTTCTCCTTCGGCTGGCGATGGTCGCCGATACGCATTTTAACGCATTTCGTTGCGAAAGCTACGAATCTGGTCGGGATGCGCTGATATGCCGTCATCGCACCCCGTCAGGTATTAGCCTTGCAGGGCTTCCCACATCTCGATATCGCGCTGGGCGGTCCAGATGCGGGGTGTGTCGATGCCGCGCGCTTCGTCATAGGCGCGGGCGACGTTGAAGGGCAGGCAGTGCTCGTAAATCGCGTAATCGGCAAATTTCGGGTCACATTCGGCGCGACAGGCATCCCATGCCTCTTTCAGCGATCCACCACGAGCAGCAACTCTGGCAACTGGGCGATAGGTGCTTTCCACGAAGTCGCGCGTGTTCTCGATGGCGGCGTGCACCATCTCTTTGCCCACAAGTGCGTCGCCACGACCCGGTGCAATGGCGTCCACATCGAACGCGGCGATGTTGTCCAGCGTGTCGCCCCAATCGCTGAAATGCCCGTCACCGCAATAGCAGGCCGAGTGATATTCGACGATATCGCCGGTGAACATCACGTTTTGATCCGGCACATGGATCACGATGTCACCTGCCGTGTGGGCGCGCCCAAGGTGCATCAGGTCGATGCGGCGATTGCCCAGATAGACGGTCATGTCATCGGAAAAGGTGGTGGTCGGATAGGTCAGTCCAGGGATGCTTTCATGCCCTTCAAACAGACGCGGGAAGCGCTGGAATTCGCTGTCCCAATCTTCCTGGCCACGCTCGACCACCATCGCACGGGCCGCATCGCCCATGATGATCTGATCCGCGCCATAGGCCGAGGCCCCCAACACGCGCACCGCGTGATAGTGGGTCAGCACAACGTGGCTGATCGGCTTGTCCGTCACAGAGCGCACACATTCAATAACCTTGCCCGCCAGGCGGGGCGTGGCCTGAGCCTCGACGATCATCACACTATCATCGCCAATGATGACGCCGGAATTCGGGTCGCCTTCGGCAGTAAAGGCATACAGCCCGTCGCCCACTTCGGTGAAGCTGATGTTCTTCTCGGTCATGTCGCCTTGCGATGCGAATGCTTTTGCCATGGGGTCTGTCCTCGTTGCGCGTTGTCGTTTCAGTTGAAAATGGGTGGGCGCGGTGGGCACGCCCTTGGGTCTGTCAAGTCGGCCACGTCACCGCGGGCAGGATCTTCCCGACACAATCGCCGAACCCGATCTGGAACCCGTCGCCCTTCGCGGCCCCGCGCAGGGTCAGGGTGTCGCCGTCCTCGATGAATGTCCGGCTTTCGCCAGTGTCGAGTGTGAAAGGTTCGCGGCCTGCCCAGCTCATCTCCATCAGCGATCCGTATTCCGATTTTGTCGGCCCTGAAATCGTACCCGACCCTAGCAGATCACCCACATTCATCCCGCAGCCACCAATCGCATGGTGGCAAAGTTGTTCGGCGGCGGAGTAATACATGCGGGTATAGTTGGTTTCACCAATCACGCTGGCTTTTGCCGCGCCTTCGGGCTGCATCAGCACCTGAAGGTCAATGTCATACAGCCCGTCCTTCGAGCCTTCGAGGTAAGGCAGAAGCTCCTTCTCACGCTCGGGTGTCGGAGCGCGGAACTCTTCCAGAGCGGCGGCGGTCACGATCCAGGGGCTGATCGAGGTGCCGAAGGCCTTGCCCTGGAACGGACCCAACGGCTGGTATTCCCAGCCCTGGATGTCGCGCGCGGACCAATCGTTCAGAAGCACGTAGCCGAAGATCATGTCGTCGGCCTCGTCCACCGTGATCGGCTGGCCAAAGTCGGAGGCTTTGCCGACGATGGCGCCCATCTCAAGTTCGATATCCAGACGCATCGAGGGGCCGAAGCCTGGCATTTCGGCGTCGGGCGCTTTGCGCTGGCCGTTGGGGCGGTGGATCGGTGTGCCGGAAATCACGACCGAGGATGCCCGACCGTTATAGCCAATCGGAATATGCAGCCAGTTGGCGGGCAGATCGGGTGATCCGCGCAGGATCGCCCCCATGTTGGCGGCGTGCTGGCGACCGGCATAGAAGTCGGTGTATTCAGACACGAGGAACGGCATGTGCAGGTCGGCATCAGCCTGTTTGACCAGCAGCGGCTCAACCGTCGCACGCTCGGATGAACCTTCGCGCAACAGTTGTTCCAAACGCGTCCGCAGTGCAGCCCATGCGTCCGGCCCCAGCTCCATCAACTCGTTCCAGAATGGCACGTCGAAAACCGGCTCGTCCGAAATTTCGATCAGACCGGCTTCTTCGGCAGCTTGCATATCGAGGATCATATCGCCGATCGCAACGCCGCAACGTGGTTCGTCATCAACCGAGAAGACGCCATAGGGCAGGTTGTTGAGGGGAAAGGGTGTCTCGGCGGAGTTCGCGCTGTCGACCCATGATTTCTTTAGTTTGCTCATGTGATCCTCATTCGGCGTCCGGCTGTGCCTCGGGCTTTGCGGCGGCAAAGGCGGGCAGGGCCAGACAGGTTTCTTCGATTTCGGTCAGGCGCGGATAGGGTGCCAGATCCAGCCCCCAGCGCCGTGCATTGTAATATTGCGCGACAAGGCAGATATCCGCCAGTGACGGCGTGTCACCAAAGGCAAACCTGCTGTCTTTCGCCACCATCTGTTCCAGCGCGGCAAAGCCCTTGTCCATCCAATGGCACATCCACTGGCGCTTGGCCTCGGCATCCGCGCCAAACGCATCCGTCAGATGGGACACGACACGCAGGTTGTTCACCGGGTGAATGTCCATCGCGACGACATGCGCAGCGGCAAGCACTTTGGCGCGCGCCACCGGGTTTGAGGGCAGAAGGGCCGGGTCCGGTTGCAACGCCTCAAGATAGTCGATGATCGCCAGAGACTGGGTCAGAACCGTGCCGTCCGCCAGCTCCAGTGCCGGCACCAAATGCGTCGGGTTCTTCAGAACATACGTTGGCGTATGCTGCTGCCCGCCATCCTTCACCAGATGCACGGACACCTGTTTCGCACTGATCCCTTTCAGGTTCAGCGCAATGCGAACCCGATAGGCCGCCGTGGACCGCCAGTATCCGTACAGCGTCATCATTTTTTGCCCGGCGTCCCGTCAAATTTCTTCTCAAGGCTGTCCCAGCAGTCGATGTAATCGTCCTGCAAGGGTGCTTCGTTCGCGGCGAAGGCGGTCAGGTGCTGTGGGAAGCGGGTTTCGAACATGAAGGACATGGTGTTTTCCAGCTTCTCGGGGCCGAGGTTTGAGTTCGACGCGCCCTCAAACGCATCCCGGTCCGGCCCGTGCGGCAGCATCATGTTGTGAAGGCTGACCCCGCCGGGGACAAAGCCCTGCGGCTTGGCATCATACTGGCCATAGATGTTGCCCATCAGCTCGGACATGATGTTCTTGTGATACCACGGTGGGCGGAAGGTATTTTCGGCCACCATCCAGCGGTCGCGAAACAAGACAAAGTCGATATTCGCGGTGCCCGGCTGACCCGAAGGTGCGGTGAGGACGGTGAAGATCGAAGGGTCCGGATGATCAAACAGGATCGCGCCAACCGGGCAATAGGTGGTCAGGTCGTATTTGTAGGGCGTGTAGTTGCCGTGCCACGCGACCACGTCCAGCGGCGACTGCCCGATCTCGGTCTTGTGGAACTGGCCGCACCATTTGACGGTGATGGTCGACGGCACTTCGCGATCCTCAAACGCCGCAACCGGGGCTTTGAAATCTCGCGGATTGGCCATGCAGTTTGCGCCGATGGGACCACGGCCCGGCATCTCGAATTTCTGGCCGTAGTTTTCGCAGACGAAACCGCGCGCCGGGCCGTCCAGCAGCTCGACGCGGTAAACCAGCCCACGTGGGATGATGCCGATTTCTTGAGGTTGAAGGTCGATGATCCCTAGCTCGGTATAAAAGCGCAGCTTGCCTTGTTGGGGCACGACCAGCAGTTCGCTGTCGGCCGAGTAGAAGTAGTCGTCGACCATGGATTCTGTGACAAGATAGATATGCGATGCCATACCCACCTGAGTGTTCACGTCCCCCGCCGTGGTCATCGTGCGCATACCGGTGATCCAGTTCAGACCCTGGGTGGTGGGGACCGGGTCCCAGCGATACTGACCCAAACTGACCACATCCGGGTCAACACAGGGCGCGGATTTCCAATAGGCCACGTCAATTTTCGTATAGCGTGCCGAATGCTTCACCGATGGCCGGATGCGATAGGTCCAGGTTCGTTCCGGCGGGTTTGCCGTGAAAGCTGTGCCGGACAATTGCTCGCCATACAGGCCGTATTCGCATTTCTGCGGGCTGTTCATGCCTTGTGGCAGAGCACCGGGCAGCGCCTCGGTTTCGAAATCATTTGCCCATCCAGGCATGTAATGTGTTTCGGTGCCGACAGAGGACACCGCGCGCGTCATGTCGCGCCCAGAGCTGTGCTGGTTCATCTGAAGCCTCGTTTCAATACCCTTCGCAGGGTCAATCCTGTTTGCCCCGCAATGGTATCGTTGCGATTGAAATGAAGTCAAGGAAAAGCGACATTTCACAGGTGAAGTATTAGATTGCCAACAATTTGAAAGATTAAGCCCGTATCAACCTCGGCCCGCTATCACTGATCCCGGGTGAAGAACGAGGTGGTGAGATGCGCGCAAACGCAAATGCGCCGGTGATCATCAAAAGGGTGAAAAAGGTCAGCGGTGGTGGACACCACGGCGGTGCATGGAAAGTGGCCTATGCCGATTTTGTGACCGCCATGATGGCTTTCTTTCTTTTGATGTGGCTGTTGAACGCAACAACGGAAAAGCAACGTAAAGGGATTGCGGATTACTTCAATCCGACCATCCCTGTGACGCGCGTGTCTGGCGGCGGCGACGGGTCGTTCGGCGGCGACAGCGTCTTTGTCGAAGAAACCCTGTCGCAAACCGGAAATGGTGGTGTCCCGCGCGATCCAGGCCTGACCGAAGGTGGTATGGCGGACGATGCCGCAACGGAAAACGCACGATTGGAAGAGTTGAACGAGATGTTGTTCGCCCGAGGCGGCGAAAGCATGGCCAGCGACGGAATCGCACGTCATATCGTGACACGCGTCACCGATGAAGGCCTGCTTGTCGAACTGTTTGATCTGGATGGTGCGCCACTGTTTGAACCGAATACAACCACACCCACTGCGGTTTTGTCCGAACTGACCGGAATGATAGCCCGCGTGTTCACCTTGGTTGAAAATGGCGTTGCGATCGAAGGCCATGTGGCAACTCAGCCGGTTGTCGTGATTGAAAACACAGCCTGGGATCTATCGACTGGGCGCGCAACCCAACTGCGCAAGATGTTCGAGGATGGTGCTTTGGCGCCTGAACGCATCACTCGCGTCACGGGTCATGCGGATCGTGAACCAGCGGTCGCGAATGCCATGGCCATCCGCAACAATCGAATCGAGCTGATCTTATTGCGGTCCGGGCAATAGCTAGGCCCGTGCCATCAAGACAGCGTCGGAAATGCCTGCAATTTTAACCGTTAGTCGCCTGTTAAGGTCAGACCCCTATGGATGGAGATCGACATAGAGGTAGATGCAGCAGAAAGGCGCACCATGACGATTTCCTCCTCACTCAGTGCCGGCGTCGCCGGATTGAATGCTCACGCAACCAAACTGGCTACGATTTCGGATAATATCGCGAACTCATCGACATTTGGATACAAACGCGCCACGGCTGATTTCCAGAACCTGGTGATTGGTGGTCTGGCCGGTGCAGGCACCTATTCGGCAGGCGGGGTGCGAACCACCACTCAACGCTTGATCGACGAACACGGACCACTGATTTCGACATCAAACCCGATGGACATCGCGATCAGCGGGCGCGGCATGTTGCCCGTCACGCAAGAGGTCTATCGCGAAGCCAATCCCGGCGAACGCCCTATGATGATGACCACAACCGGGTCGTTTCGCACAGATTCCGAAGGTGTTCTGAAGACCGAGACGGGTTTGGTGCTCCTGGGCTGGCCTGCGGATGCAGATGGTAACGTGGCGACCTATCCCCGTGATACGGGCGTGGGACTTGAACCTGTCGTGATCAACGCCAACCAAACGGCGGGCGATCCGACAACCACGATGAAACTTGGTGTCAATCTTCCTGCGGTCGAAACCGAGGCCGGATCGGCTGGGACAGTGCGGCCTCTATCAGTGGAGTATTTTGGCAACCTCGGCACATCCGAGACGCTCGATTTCTCGTTTACACCCATCGTTCCGGCAACCGGGTCTTCAAATCAATGGACGATGGTCATCAGTGATAGCGCCTCGGGCGGGACCACCATTGGCGAATACACTCTGACCTTCGACGATTCGCGGACGGATGGTGGATCGCTTGCGTCTGTCGCCGTCGTGTCAGGTGGCGGATATAATGCTGTGAACGGAACGCTTGACCTGACCGTCGCTGGCGGGCCGCTTTCGCTGACCATCGGCAAGATCGGGGATCCGAACGGCCTGACCCAATTGTCGGACAGCTTCGCACCGGTGGCGATTACCAAGAACGGCTCGCCAGTCGGCAATCTGACCGCAGTTCAGATTGACGAACACGGGTATATCCAAGCGACCTATGACACCGGATTCATACGCACGATATATCAGGTGCCATTGGTTGACGTTCCAAACCCGAACGGACTGATTTCGATCTCGAACCAGGCCTATCAGGTGTCCCCGGACAGCGGTTCTTTCTTCATGTGGGATGCCGGGGATGGTCCGACCGGCGAAGTCGTTGGCTTCGCGCGCGAAGGGTCGACGACGGACGTCGCAGGTGAGTTGACCAGCCTTATCCAAACGCAGCGGGCTTATAGCTCGAACGCCAAGGTCATTCAAACCGTGGACGAGATGCTGCAAGAAACCACCAACATCAAACGGTGATGAAAACAAGGATCCCAGAGTCTGACCGATGAGCATTTCCGGCGCCTTCTCTAACGCCCTGTCAGGGCTTACCGCATCGTCACGCGCGGCCGAGCTTGTCTCGTCCAACGTTGCCAACGCGATGACCCAAGGCTACGGCGCCAGATCGCTGGAACTGTCTACGCGGACGCCGGGCAGTGCTGGCGTCCGGGTCGAAGGTGTATTACGGCAGGTGGATGAGGTGTTGATCGGTGACCGTCGTCTTGCGGACGCAGCGGCAGGATACCACGGCGCACAGCAGCAGTTTCTGACTGATCTGGAGCAGGTGCTGGGCACACCCGACCAGCCCGGGTCTTTATCCGGGCGTCTGGCGCAGTTTGAAGCATCGCTCATCGAAGCCGCAGCGCGACCAGACAGTCAGACGCGCCAATCTGCGGTCTTGAACGCGGCCAACAGCCTGACCACTCATTTGAACGCCACATCCGACCATATCCAGAACGCGCGCTTGAATGCGGATCAGGCGATCGCGGAGATGGTGGCAACACTGAACGCCGGTTTGGACGATGTTCAAGCGCTGAACGCGAAGATACAAACCGCACAGGCGCGTGGCGCTGACCCGTCCGGGTTGATGGATTTGCGACAGCAGAAGATCGATGCGCTTTCTCCGATTGTGCCGTTCAGACAACTGCCACGCGAGAATGGGGCGGTTGCCCTCGTCACAACCGGTGGGGCTGTGTTGCTGGATGGCAAGGCCGCGCGGCTGGACTTCACTTCGGTCAACATGATTGTGCCAGAGATGACGCTTGCTGGCGGTGCCTTGTCCGGTCTGACGCTTAACGGCATACCGATCGACAGCGCAGGTGAACGCAGCCTTGTTGCCGGTGGCGCGCTTGCGGGTCAGTTTGCCGTGCGCGATCAGATCGCCGTCACTGCGCAGGTGCGGGTAGATGGTTTTGCGCGCGACCTGCTTGAACGGTTTCAAGATCCCGCGCTGGACGCGACCCGCGCACCGGGCGACCCAGGTCTCTTTACCGATGCAGGGGCCACTTTTGCTGCGGTGGATGAAGTGGCGCTGGCAACCCGGATTTCGGTAAATGCCGCTGTCGATCCGGATCAAGGCGGCGCACTGTGGCGGCTGCGCGACGGTCTTGGGGCTGCTGCGCAAGGGAATGTTGGCGATGCTGCATTGCTGAATGGTCTGATCGACACATTCAGCACGACGCGGGTGCCAGTTTCTGGTGGGTTCTCCGCCACGTCGCAATCTGCTGCCGGACTGGCATCGGAGTTGCTGTCGAGCGTGACTTCAGACCGACTTCAGACCGAAACCCGCCTGGGCTTCGCCACATCCCAACAACAGGCGCTGCGCCAGATGGAGCTGTCGCAAGGTGTTGATACCGACGCGCAGATGCAAAAGCTGATGCAGATCGAACAGGCTTACGCAGCCAACGCGCGTGTCATTTCGACAGCTGACGAAATGATCCAGACCATACTGGCCATCTAGGAGGGACGACATGACATTCGCGAGTTACGGTGATCTTGCCAGCACGTTTCAAACCCGCCATCTGACGGCGCAAATCAAACAGGATATGGCGCGTCTGGGGCTTGAGCTGTCGACCGGTCGCAAGACAGATATGGCAACTCAGGTTTCTGGCGACTTTGGTCCGGTGGCAGGTATCGAACATAGCCTGAAACTGCAAACAGCCTATGCCCAAAGCGTAAAAGAAGCTGCGACGATTTTGGAAGGTGCCCAAACCGTTCTTGGCAACATCCAGGATCAGGTCGAGACACTGTCCGGCGGTCTGCATATTGCGATTGGGTCCCAGAATGCGGGAGTGTTCCAGGATACGGGGGTGGACGCGCGGGAACGATTGTCGTCGGTAATCTCGAACCTGAACACGAGCCTCGGCGGGCGGGCGCTTTTTGCGGGGACGGCAACGGATGGTCCGGCCCTGGCAGACGCCTCTGCTATCCTCTCGGGTGTGATGTCGGCGATCTCCGGAGAAACCACTGCTGCCGGCATTGCGGATCAGATCGACAATTGGTTCAAGGCGCCGGGCGGCGGATTTGACACGTTGGGATATTTGGGGTCAGGTCAAGATCTGGGACCGTTTCGGTTGCGTGATGGCGAAGTGGCGTCACAGCCTGTCAAGGCGAACAGCCCCGAAATACGTGACCTGTTGGCCGCTCTCACCAAATCTGCGGTCATGGGCGAAGGTGTCTTGACGGGTGACCTGGACGCCCAAAAGGACCTTGCTAGCAGATCATCGAATGGTCTGTTGAACGCGATTGATGACCTGACCAATGTACGGGCGAATATCGGTAGTGTCGAGGCGCGGATCGAAGCCGCCTCTGCCAGCAATGTAGCAGAAAAATCTGCGTTGGAACTGTCATATAATCGCCTGACCGCAGCAGATCCATACGAAACGGCAACCGCATTGCAGGCCCTCTATGACCAGATGGAAAGCCTTTATACGGTGACGGCCCGGCTCTCTAACCTGACTTTCACGGACTATATGCGATGAACCGGCTTCCTGTATTCTTGCTTTCGATGCTGTTGTCATTGTCCGTGGCTCAAGCAAATCCTGTGCGTATCAAAGACCTGGTGGAATTTGACGGCGTGCGTGGCAACGATCTGGTGGGCTACGGGCTGGTGGTCGGGTTGAACGGCACCGGCGACGGGATTCGAAACGCCCCCTTCACCGAAGACATAATGTCCAACATTCTGGAGAGATTAGGCGTCAACATTACGGGCGAACAGTTCCGACCGAAGAATGTGGCTGCAGTTTTCGTCACAGCAGCCCTGCCACCTTTTGCCCGTGCTGGGTCGAGGATTGATGTTACCGTTTCGGCTATCGGAGATGCCAAAAGCCTGCTGGGAGGTACCCTGATCATGACGCCGCTGAATGCGGCGGATGGCGAGATCTATGCCGTTGGCCAGGGCACGATCATCGCTGGTGGCGCAGTCGCCGAAGGCGATGCGGGCAAGGTTACGCAAGGGGTTCCGACAAGCGGCGTCATCCCCAATGGTGCGCGCGTTGAACAAGAGATTGACTTTGACTTTACCAAGCTGAAGTCAATCCGACTGGCGCTGCGAACCCCGGACTTTACCACGGCCGAACGCATTGAACGGGCGATCAACGCCAAGTTTGACCGCGTCGTGTCACGGATGCTGGACAGCGGAACCGTGGTCGTCGACATCAGCGCCACGCGCGCGATTTCTCCGGCCCATGCCATTGGCACTATCGAAAATCTAGGCGTCCAGCCCGAGCGAAAGGCGAAGGTCGTTGTGGATCAACGATCAGGGACCATCGTCATGGGATCGGATGTGCGGATCAGCCGCGTTGCCGTTTCGCAAGGCAATCTGACGCTTCGAATTCAGGAAACGCCCGTTGTTGTGCAGCCCAACCCGTTCTCAAATGGGGAGCCGATCCTGGTGCCGCGAACCAGTGCAGGTATCGAAGAAGAACCGGGCATTGGCCTGGCCGAGGTCGATGGTAGCGCGTCACTATCAGACGTGATCGCCGGCCTTAATGCTCTGGGGGTCGCCCCGCGCGACTTGATCGATATTCTGAAAAGCATCAAAGCCGCGGGTGCGCTCCATGCTGATTTCGTAGTCCGCTGACCCGCCGCTCTGGGATGAAAACTCCGCCAAGAAACAACATGTGGTGGAGGTCGGTTACAACCCGTTCATCACGCGCTTCAAACATTTGACCGCCCGTCTCCGTGCACCAAGTCTATCCGCCGATGTCCCTGGTCCCCAGAACCGGTTGGCGGGCCGACAAAGATAGTCAGGTTGCGTTGGCACGCGACGCGTAGATCACATCCGCTTTCAACACTCGGCACAACAAGTTCACGGCTGTTGGCTAGAATTTTGGTTTTGGCTTGTATTTTGTCTTGATTCGGGCAAAAATCCACAAAATTGTGTGAAAATGTGGAAAACCAAAGGATTTGGTTAAGCCACATGCTTGGGGGCTGATATGGCAGGCGAGACAAAACACTCCTATCGAGAGCTGGAATTGCTCGACGCCATTCGCAGAGTCGGCGGGTTTGCCAAGAATTCGGACCTTGCCACTGCGCTGAATGTCTCGGAAGAAACCGTACGCCGCACAATCAAGGCGTTGTCAAAGACGGGCTCGGTCGCGCGCGTTCATGGCGGCGCCTATCTTGTTGGAACCCAGAGCGACCCGAGCTTTTTCCAGCGGATCGAGCAGTATGCGCGAGAGAAGCGCGCTGTGGCGAAAACCCTTGTGCGCGAGATTGAAGACGGCATGACGTTGTTTCTGGATGTCGGTAGCACCACCGCATTCGTCGCAGAGGAATTACGCACCCGTGGCAGCCTTTCAATAACGACAAACTCGGTTCAGGTCGCGCAAACCTTGGTGGGCCACAACGACAATCACGTCTACCTTTTGGGCGGGGAAATGCATGTCGACGAACTGGGCGCATTCGGTCACGTGGCTGAACAACAGGCGCGACAGTTCTGTTATGATCTGTCCGTTCTTAGCGCCGATGCGTTGCACACCAAGCGCGGCTTTCTTTATTTGAACAGGGCGGAAGCGGATCTGGCGTCCGTGGTGATCGACTGCTCGGATGCGGCAGTTGTGGCAATGACTCATCATAAATTCGGATCGAAAGCACCCCATCAGGGATTCACGCCGCAACGCATTGATCGGATGATCGTAGATCAGGTGCCGGAGCATGAATTGGCGCGGCAGTTGGACAATTGGGACATCAGCGTTAAGGCGGTACATCCGGAGGTCGTGAAATGCTGACGGAGGCTGAAACAACCGTCGTTCATGCCAATCGCATTGCCGATCTGGCAGGCAGTTCTGCGATGGCGTATTTTCGCCATCTGCTTGAGATCGAGCTGAAGGACGACGAAAGCCCTGTCACCCAGGCAGATCGCAGTGTCGAACTGCGCGTGCGTGCCTATTTGGATCAGCACTTTCCCGAAGATGGCATTCTGGGCGAGGAGTTCGGTCAATCTGACCTGACTTGTGACCATGTCTGGAGCATAGATCCCATCGACGGTACCCGGTCTTTCCTGTCTGGCCACCCGTTGTACGGATTTCTTCTGGCGCGACTTTACAAGGGTGTGCCCACCATTGGCGTGATCGGAATGCCCGTGCTGAACGAAACGGTGATCGGTGTGCGGGGTGGCTCTGCGATGCTGAACGGTGACAAGATTCACGTCTCATCACAAACTTCGCTGGATCGGGCGATTCTATATATCAACGAAGCCGAGAAGATATTTGTACGACATCCTCAGGCCTTCAACCGTCTTCTGTCGGCAGGTCAAACGCGTCGGTTCGGCTATGATTGTTATCCTCATGCGTTGGTAGCCATGGGGCATGTCGATGCTGTGGTGGATGAAGATCTGCAACCCTATGATTATTTGCCCTTGGTTCCAGTGATCGAAGCGGCTGGAGGCATTATCACGGATTGGGAAGGTCAGCCATTGTCCCTGTCGTCTGGCACGTCAGGCGTCGTGACGGCCGCAACTGCCAAACTTCATGCCGACCTTCTGCATCTGGTGGGGGCGTAGCATGGCCATCGTGAGTTTTGTGATCAGCCTTGCGGGTGCCACCATGCTGCTGCTGTTCGCCGTGCGGATGGTGCGCACGGGGATCGAGCGCAGCTTTGGTGCCTCGTTCCAGCGGATGCTCACAGACAACCACAGTCTGATCGGCGCCAGCACGACCGGTGTTTTCCTGGCGATCATCTTGCAAAGCTCGGCGGCGGTGGCGCTGTTGGCAACCGGGTTCGCCGCGAGCGGGTATCTGGCCTTTCCCACCGGGCTTGCAATCGTGCTGGGTGGCGATCTGGGATCGGCGCTTATCATTCAGATATTGTCGTTCAAGCTGGATTGGCTCGTGCCCTTGCTGCTGGCTGTTGGCGGCTGGTTGTTTGTGAAGGTTGAAAGCAAGAAAGATCGGCAATTTGGCCGTATCCTGATGGGTGTGGCGTTCATCCTGATTTCGCTTCAGTTTCTGCGCGATGCCGTTGCCCCGATCAGCGATAGCGCATTTCTTCCGGCTGTGTCCGGGTATCTGGCGCGTGATTTCGTGACAGCTTTCATCGTCGGTGCCGCCTTGGCATTCGTCATGCATTCCAGTGTTGCCGCGATCCTGATGTGTGTGACGCTGGTTCAGATCGGCGCAATCCCCTTCGCCGCCGCGCTGTCGCTTTTGTTGGGGGCAAATATGGGCAGCGCGTTCATTCCGATCTGGCTGACCCGTGGAATGTCGTCAGAGGGGCGACGTATTCCGTTCGCAAACTTGATGCTGCGCGGAAGTTGGGCCTTGATTGTTCTGCTGGTCATAAATTTGTTGGCTGACCCAGATCACCTGCTGTTTGTTGGTCCTGGCCAGTCGCTGATCTATGCCCATATCGGGTTCAACCTGTCGCTTCTGGTGCTGGCGCTGCCATTTTGTAGCCTGATCGAACACCCGATTGTGCGGTTGTTCCCAAAATATTCGGGCAATCAGGCAAATGGGGAAGATCAGCCAGTCAGCGCATTGGACCCATCCGCGCTCGATACGCCGCAACAGGCGATCGCCAGTTTGAAACGGGAGTTGCTGCGGATGATCGGTCAGGTTGAGCGGATGTTTCACACCGTGCCCCGACTTTACGAGGCAAGCGATACATCGGTGCTGCGGGCGACGCGCGCAAAGGACGACGAGGTGAATGAGACGCTATCAGGTATCCGATCCTACGTCGCGACTATGCCGCAAAACACTTACTCAAAAGCGGACGTCAAATCTGTTCGCGGTTTGATGGAATATGCCATCCGACTTGAAGCCGCGGGCGATGTGATTGCGATGAAATTGACCTCGGTTGCGAAAGAAAAACTGGATGGGCATCTGAGTTTTTCAGAGGAAGGCTGGGCCGAACTTCTGCGGATGTACGAGGCGGTCTGCGCGAACTTCCATCTGGCCAGCAATGTTCTGATCTCGGATGATCTGGAAAGCGCGCGTTTGCTTGTGGTCGAGAAAGCCGATTTCAAACGGGCCGAGCGCAAAAGCCGAAAATATCACCTTGCGCGCCTGCAAAATGGTCGTGTCGAGAGCTTCGAGACCAGCGATATCCATTTGGAAACGCTGCGCGCCCTGCGTGATATCAACAACCATATCGCCGCGATTGCGTATCCGATCCTGTATCGGAATGGCCAGCTTTTGGAGACGCGCTTGATCGAAGACCTGGATGGCACGGAGGTGAGCGACTGATGCGCAACAAGCAATGTGACCTCCTTGGAAGCTCAAACGCCAGACGGTGCAGCCCGATCTGTCACAAAACATTGATAAACATATGTCACGAGGCGCAGGGCATGATCTGCGCTGTCACTAGGTTCGAAGCGAGGCTCACACGCCAAGCCCCAGTGGCTGGATATGGTATAAGGCAGGCCAATCATATGGTAGGTATAATCGATTTTTCTTGTCGTCAGAACCTGCCAAACTGGCTTGAAAAAGGATGGCGTGGAAGTTGATCGCTCCCGCCACGACAACAGAAGATCAACAGAGGAGAAGATAATGAAACACACAGCGAAAAGACTGACGTCCTTTCTGGCTGGCGTCGCCTTCGCAACGGCTGCGGTCGCAGAGACAGAACTGACGGTCTATACTGCCGTAGAAGCCGAAGATCTGGCCCGCTACGCCGAGACGTTCAACCAGAGCAACCCCGACATCAAGATCAACTGGGTGCGCGATTCCACCGGGATCATCACCGCAAAACTGTTAGCCGAGCGTGACAACCCGCAAGCAGACGTGATCTGGGGTCTGGCAGCCACGTCATTGTTGCTGCTGAAATCCGAAGGGATGCTTGAGCCTTATGCCCCGGCCGGTGTTGAAAACCTTGATCCGAAATTCGTGGATGGCGACAACCCGCCCGCCTGGGTTGGCATGGACGCCTGGGTCGCCTCGGTCTGCTATAACACCGTCGAGGCCGAAAAGCTTGGACTGAAACCACCGACATCGTGGAAGGATCTGACCGATCCCATGTATGCGGGTCATGTGATCATGCCGAACCCAAATTCGTCCGGCACAGGTTTCCTGGACGTGTCCAGCTGGCTGCAAATGTTTGGTGAAGAAGGCGGCTGGGAGTATATGGACGCGCTGCATGAAAACATCGCGCGCTATACCCATTCCGGCTCCAAACCTTGCAAGCTGGCCGCGTCGGGTGAAATTCCGATCGGCATCTCGTTTGCCTTCCGTGGTGCCAAGTCGAAAGCCGACGGTGCGCCGCTGGAAATCATCGTGCCGTCCGAAGGGGTCGGTTGGGACATGGAGGCCACGGCAATCGTTGCGGGCACGGCCAATCTTGAAGCCGCGCAGGCGCTGGTTGATTTCACCGTCACCAAGGAAGCCAACGAGATGTACAATACCGGCTATGCGGTTGTTGCCTATCCCGGCATCGCCAAGCCGGTTGAGCACTTCCCCGAGGGTCTGCTGGACGCAATGATCGACAATGATTTTGAGTTTGCAGCCAACAATCGGGCGGCCATTCTTGAAGAATGGCAGAGCCGCTATGACGGCAAGTCCGAACCCAAGTCATAAGCTAAGTGAGCGGGGGACAGCTGATGCTCCCCGCTTTCACCCAAGCCCCTTCCAGACCTGACACACGCGCCCGGTCGCGACCGGACAGATTTGGCCGTAAGCCAACGGAATATGTAAGGACAAGCCTGTGATACAAGACACTGCTATAGGCCAGAAAACCTATCTCAGCATCGATAAGCTGTGGAAAGCTTTCGGCACGTTTCTCGCGCTGAAAGATGTCTCTCTGGACGTTAAAGAGGGTGAGTTCGTGTGCTTCCTTGGCCCGTCAGGCTGTGGCAAGACGACCTTGCTCCGGGCTATCGCAGGGCTTGATCTGCAAACCAAGGGAACCGTCATGCAGGACGGCAAGGATGTGTCGAACCTGCCGCCGTCCGAGCGGGATTTTGGTATCGTCTTCCAATCCTATGCCTTGTTTCCCAACCTGACGATCAAAAAGAATATCGCCTTTGGGCTGGAAAACACCGGCCGCAGCAAATCCGAGATTGCCGTCAGGGTCAGCGAGTTGCTGGAACTGGTCGGGCTGCCCGAGCAGGGCACCAAATATCCGGCGCAACTGTCCGGCGGGCAACAACAACGGATTGCGCTGGCCCGAGCGATTGCCACCAACCCCGGCCTGCTGTTGCTGGATGAACCGCTTTCCGCGCTGGATGCCAAAGTGCGCGTTCACCTGCGTCACGAGATCAAAGAGCTTCAGCGCAAGCTGGGTGTGACCACAGTGATGGTGACGCATGATCAGGAAGAAGCCTTGGCGATGGCCGACCGGATCGTGGTGATGAACCATGGTGTGATCGAACAGGTCGGTTCGCCCACTGAAATTTATCGCGAACCTGCAAACCTGTTCGTTGCTGATTTCATCGGCGAGATGAACCAGGTTGAATCAATGGTTGCCAAGGGTGGCCGGCTCAGCGTGGGTGAAAAGACTTTCGCCTGCCATGAACACAGCTTCAAAGATGGCACCGTCGTTGTGGCGGCCATTCGTCCCGAAGATATCATCCCTCACGAAGACGGCTATAGCGCAGAAGATCCGAACCGCAACTGCATCGACGTGTTGCTGCATGAAATGGAGTTTCTGGGATCGTTCTGGCG
The DNA here is from genome assembly GCF_056857795.1 of Aliiroseovarius sp. B-4. Classification (NCBI taxonomy): domain Bacteria; kingdom Pseudomonadati; phylum Pseudomonadota; class Alphaproteobacteria; order Rhodobacterales; family Paracoccaceae; genus Aliiroseovarius; species Aliiroseovarius sp. B-4. The sequence continues at coordinate 168,929 of NZ_JBSXNV010000039.1, read as the reverse complement.
CTGCCGCTTGCGCAACGACCGCTTCGGCCAGTCCGAACTGATCGCTGATTTCTCGATCAATGCGGTACGCCGGCTTGGGTTGGGAGAAGGTCGCAAGATGGTCATCGAATTGCCCACCGATCGCTTGATGGCTTTCGACCGCCCGGAGGCAAGTTGATGGCCGGCGCGACCGATCTTTCACAACTGCCCGGTGGCCCGACCATCAAAGGCAAGCTGAGCCGTGATGACATCATGATGCGCGGCGGAATGCTGGTTATTGCCCTGTATCTGGTCATTACCTTGGCGTTTCCGCTTTATGCCATGCTGTCAAAATCGTTTTCGACCTATCGTTTTGAGCTGTCCCAGTATGAATTCCAGGTCAGCGACGAGGATGGCGTGTTTGATGGCACCGTCTTGAACGGCGCGGAGTTGAACGCGCAAACCGGGGCGATTGATGAGTTTGATCTAAGCGCCGGATCGGATGGGCGCATTGGTGTGACGGGCTTTTTTCCGGATTTCAGTTTCCGCAGTCCGGTCATGTATCAAATCCGAAACACCAGCCAGGCCGGTCGGTTTCTGGTCGGATCGACGCTTCAGGATGGCACCGATTGGGTGACACTGGACAGCAACACCTTCCGCCGGGTGCAGTTGCGACCTGTGAAAGCAACCGGGTTTGACAACTTCATCAATTATTTCTCGACGCCTGCGCTGTTCAACTCGATCAAAAACTCGCTTTGGATCGCAGTGGTCAGCACAATTGTGACCGTGACGCTGGCCTTCTGGTTTGCCTATGCGCTGAACCGCAGCTGCATGCGTTACAAAGGCGTGTTCCGCTTGATCGCCATGGCACCAATCCTCGTGCCATCGCTGTTGCCGGGGATCGCGCTGGTCTATCTGTTCGGCAATCAGGGCATGATGAAAGAGCTGTTGTTCGGGGCCAGCATCTATGGCCCGATCGGGATCGTCATCGGGTCGATATTCTTTACGTTCCCACACGCCTTCATGATTATCTCGACCGCGTTGGCGATCTCGGATGCGCGTCTTTACGAAGCGGCGGCCAGTTTGCGGGCAACCCGTTGGCGCACCTTCTGGACTGTCACCATTCCCGGTGCACGCTATGGCCTGATCTCGGCGGCGTTCGTGGTGTTCAACCTCGTGATCACCGATTTCGGCCTGCCAAAGGTGATCGGTGGTCAGTTCAACGTGTTGGCGGTGGATATCTACAAACAGGTTATCGGCCAGCAGAACTTTGAAATGGGCGCGGTGGTGTCGGTCGTGTTGGTCATCCCCGCGATCTTCGCCTTTGCCATCGACCGGTTGGTGCAGTCAAAGCAGGTGGCGCTTTTGTCGGCGCGCTCGGTTCCCTATCAGCCGCAGCCCGACAAGCGTACTGACACGATCTCGTTCATCTATTGCGCCATTGTCGGCCTGTTCATCATCGGCATTCTGGCGGTCTGTCAATTCGCGGCCCTGATCAAGTTCTGGCCCTATGACCTGAGCTTGAGCCTGAACAATTATCAATTCGACCGGATGGATGGCGGCGGTTGGGGGTCTTATTACAACTCGATCAAGCTGGGCCTGCTGACGGCAGTGTTCGGAACGGCCATCGTGTTCTTCGGCGCATATCTGGTCGAGAAGACCAATGGCTTCAGAACCGGTCGCGCACTCTTTCAGATGTTCGCCATGTTGCCCATGGCCATTCCGGGCATGGTGCTGGGCCTGGCGTATATCTTCTTTTTCAACAACCCGTCCAACCCGCTGAATGCGATCTATGGCACTATGGCGATTCTGGTGATCTGCTCGGTGACGCACTTCTACACCGTTTCACACCTGACGGCCGTCACCGCATTGAAACAGATGGATCGCGAGTTTGAGTCCGTGTCGGCATCTCTGAAGCAACCGACCATGAAACTGTTCAGCCGGGTCACGGTGCCGGTATGCCTGCCGTCGATCCTGGATATCTCGATCTATCTGTTCGTCAATGCGATGACGACGGTGTCGGCGGTGGTGTTCCTGTATTCGCCCAAGACATCGCTGGCGTCGATTGCAGTGTTGAACATGGACGATGCGGGTGACATTGCCCCGGCGGCGGCGATGGGGATGATGATCTTCTACACCAACGCACTGGCACGGATCATTCACCTGATTGTATCCAAGGGTGTCCTGACGCGCACGCAGGCATGGCGGACACGTTGATTGCCAACTGGTGAAGCCCGCGAAGCGCTGGCCTAATCGCCGGCGCTTTTTTCGTCCTGAGCCTTGCGTGCGAACTCCATGAAGGCGCGGATCACTTTGACATCGCTCCGTTGTGCCAAATGCACCAATGTCTCGCTCATCTCGATATCGGCATCGACAAGCGTGATCTGGGTCAGCCGGTCATCGTGCCCGTACTCGGCTTGCGACACAAACCCGATTCCCGCGCCCGAAGCGACAACCTCGCGCACAGCCTCGCGCCCTTCGGCAACGATGGCAGGGGTCAGGGTCACGCCTTTCTGCTTCGCCCGCTCCTCCAGCTTCTGTCGTGTCTTGGACCCCTGTTCGCGAAAAATCAGCGGAAGATCCGCCAGGTCTTGCAGGCTGAGCGCTGGGCGCGCAGCCAACAACGATCCGCACGCAGCAAAGGCTGTGATCTTGGTTGTTCCAAGGTTCAGCGCCGTCATGTCGGCACCGGGAGTCAGGCTTCCGACGATGCCGATTTCGGCGTTGTAGGCGCGCAGGTCTTCCAGAATTTCCTCGGTGTTCCCGGTGCGCAATGTGACCGAGATATTGGGATAGCGGGTGCGGAAATCACCCAGGAAGTGGGTGATATGGTGGGCGCTGTCGGCGATGATGCGCAACTCTCCGTCAATCGCGGCACTGGTCGAGGACATGTAATCCTCGATCTTCTGCTCGATCTCGAAATATTGCTTGGTGAACAGGAAAAGCTGTGCACCTTCTTCGGTCAACCGAACGCGTTTGCGTTCGCGGTGAAACAACAGGGTGTCGTGTTCCTGCTCCAGTTTTTTTACCTGCTCCGAGATTGCGGGCTGGGTCAGGAAAAGCGCCTCGGCGGCGCGCGAGAATCCACCCAACAGGGCGACGTGGTGAAAGGCTTTCAACTGGCTGTGGCGCATCATCTTTCCGCTTATTTCTGGTATAGGCACAACTTATGCTTTGATCGTTAATTGCAATTTCACATATGGATGAAACTGCTGCAATGCTGTTCTTGCGTTCCCCCCTTTCGGAGACAGATCATGACCGCCGCAAACCTCAAAATCGAACCGCCGCGTTTGGGCGAGCCGTATCTTCTGACCCCCGGTCCCTTGACCACGTCTTACGCAGTGAAAGAAGCGATGCTGCGCGACTGGGGCAGCTGGGATGATGACTTCCGCGCCATGACGCGGGACATGCGCGCGCGCCTTCTGGCATTGCTTGGCGACGGGTCCGATGACTTCGATTGTGTGCCCATGCAGGGCAGCGGCTCGTTCTCGGTCGAAGCGATGCTGGCGTCCTTCATTCCGCGTGATGGCAAGGCGTTGGTGTTGGCCAACGGCGCCTATGGGATGCGCTCGGCGCAGACGCTGGAGTATCTTGGCCGCGAACATGTTGTGCTGAATAAGGGCGATTACCTGCCGCCGCGTGGCGACGAGGTCGCGCAGATATTGGCCAACGACCCGGCGATCACCCATGTCGTCGCGATCCATTGCGAAACAAGCTCTGGCATTTTGAACCCGGTCGAGGAAATCTCGGAAGCAACATATGCTGCCGGACGGAAGCTCCTGATCGACTCGATGTCAGCCTTTGGCGCGATCGAGTTGAGGGTCGCAGACATTCGCTACGAAGCGATGGTATCTTCGGCAAACAAGTGCATCGAAGGTGTGCCGGGTTTCGGCTTCATCATCGCGCGTAAGTCAGAACTGGAAACCGCCAAGGGCAACAGTCATTCGCTGAGCCTGGATGTCCACGCGCAATGGGCGCATATGAACAAGACCGGACAATGGCGGTTCACCCCGCCCACCCATGTGGTCGCCGCCTTCCTTGAGGCGTTGCGCGGGCACGAAGCCGAAGGCGGTGTTGCCGGTCGTGGCGGGCGCTATACGCGCAATCGCGATGTTTTGGTCGATGGGATGCGCGCGCTTGGGTTTGAAACCCTACTGAAAGATCGCTGGTTGTCGCCGATCATCGTGACATTCTTCTGTCCGGCGGATGAAAACTTCGTCTTTGACCGCTTCTATGAGCTTATGAAAGGCAAAGGGTTCATCATCTACCCGGGCAAATTGACCGTCGTGGACAGTTTCCGCATCGGCTGCATTGGTCAGATGGATGAGAATGTGATGCGGCAGGTTGTGACCGCCGCCAAGGAAACACTGAACGAGATGGGCGTCGAAAGCGCCGCCCCACCTGCCATCGCACTTGAAGAACGCGCCAAACTGGCTGCCTGATAAATACGAAGGAATACTCTATGACCATTCAATCCCCCGTCGTCGTGAACGGGCGCGCTTACCCTGCTCCGAAAACCTGTGCGATTGCGATCTGCCTTGATGGGTGCGAGCCGGAGTATCTGGACAAGGCGATTGCCGACGGGTTGATGCCGACCTTGAAGCGGATGCGGGAAACCGGCACCGACCGGCTGGCGCATTCGGTGGTCCCGTCGTTTACCAACCCTAACAACCTGTCTATTGCCACGGGCCGCCCGCCGGTCGTGCACGGGATCTGCGGCAATTACCTGTATGAACCGGAGACCGGGGAGGAGGTGATGATGAACGACGTGCGTTTTCTGCGCGCGCCGACGATCTTTTCACAGTTTTACGAGGCGGGAGCGCGTGTCGCAGTAGTAACGGCCAAAGACAAGTTGCGTGCCCTTCTGGGGGCGGGGTTGAAGTTTGATGAGGACCGCGCCAAGTGCTTCTCGGCCGAGAAATCCGACACATCGACCCAAGCAGAGCACGGTCAGGATGCGGCCAGCAAATGGCTGGGCATGGCCCAACCCGAGGTATACTCCGCTGAACTTTCCGAGTTTGTTTTTGCCGCCGGCGTCAAGCTGCTGCGCGAATGGAAACCGGACGTGATGTATCTGACCACCACCGATTACGTGCAGCACAAATACGCCCCCGATCAGGCCCAGGCGAAAGCGTTTTACGAGATGTTCGACAAGTATCTGACCGAGCTGGATGCCATGGGGGCCGCCATCGTTGTGACCGCAGATCACGGAATGAAGCCCAAGCATCACGCTGATGGCTCGCCCTCGGTCGTTTATGTGCAAGACTTGCTTGACCAATGGCTGGGCGAAGCTGCTGCGCGCCTGATCCTGCCGATCACCGACCCTTATGTTGTGCACCATGGCGCGCTTGGTTCGTTTGCGACGGCCTATCTGCCCGACAGTGCCGATCAGGATGACATCATGGCCAAGCTGCGCGCCACGGATGGGATTACGGATGTGCTGACCAACACCGAGGCGGTTGCCCGCTTTGAATTGCCTGCGGATCGGATTGGTGACATCGTTCTGGTGTCGGGCGAAAACATCTGCATCGGAACATCAGAACATCGTCACGATCTGGCCGCGCTGAACGAACCTTTGCGCAGCCACGGTGGACTGACCGAACAAGAGGTGCCGTTCGTCTGCAACCGCGTTCTGCCCCTGCCGGAGCGCCCGGTGCTGCGGAACTTCGACGCGTTCTTCTATGCCACTCAGGCAGCGGCGCTTTGATATGAAGGATAACGTGATGAGCAAAGACGACATCCGCCACGAAGGTATGCGCATCGGCGGCGAGATCGTGTTCACTGACGATGTCGTTCCGGTGAAGTATCCCTATACTGATGAGGTCATCGGCACAGTGCCCGCCGGTCAGGCTGAACACGCCCGTCGCGCATTTGACATTGCGGCGAACTACAAGTCGAAGCTGTCCCGCTATGAACGGTCGCAAATCCTGCAACGTGCTGGTGAGCTGATCGGTGAGCGGCGCGAGTTTCTGGCCAAGTGGCTGGTGCTGGAGTTGGGCATTTGCCACCAGCACGCCATTTACGAAACCAAGCGCGCGCAGGATGTCTATCAGTTCGCTGCCGCGCAGGCATTGAATGACGATGGCGAGATTTTCTCGTGTGACCTGACCCACAACGGGAAAGAGCGCAAGATTTTCACCAAGCGCGAACCGGTGCGGGCGATCAGCGCGATCACGCCGTTCAACCATCCGCTGAACATGGTCAGCCACAAGATTGCGCCGTCGATTGCGACCAACAATTGTATGGTTTGCAAGCCAACCGAGCTGACGCCGCTGACCGCGATTGCGCTGGCAGATATCCTTTACGAAGCGGGCCTGCCGCCCGAGATGTTCCAGGTTGTCACCGGCTGGCCGCAGGATATCGGGGAGGAGATGATCGTCAACGAAAACATCGACATCATCACCTTCACCGGCGGCGTGCCCGTGGGCAAGATGATCGCTGAAAAGGCGTCCTATAAGCGGCAGGCGCTGGAGCTTGGCGGCAACGATCCTCTGATCGTTTGCAACGATCTGACCGATGCCGATCTGGACAAGGCCGCGACCATTGCGGTGGCGGGGGCCACGGGCAATTCCGGCCAGCGCTGCACCGCGATCAAACGTATTCTGGTGCAGGAAAGCGTGGCTGACAAGTTCGTGCCGCTGGTGCTTGAGAAGGCCAAGAAGATCAAGTTTGGCGATCCGCAAGACCCCGACACGGAACTGGGTTGCGTGATCCATGCGCAGGCGGCAGAACTGTTCGAAAAACGCGTCTTCATGGCCGAAAAGGATGGTGCCGAAATCCTGTATCACCCCGGTCGCGACGGCGCGCTTCTGCCGCCCATTGTGGTCGACCACGTGCCCCATGACAGTGAATTGGTGATGGAGGAAACTTTCGGCCCGATCATACCAATCGTCCGTGTGCCCGATGATGATGACGAGGTTATGCGGATCTCGAACTCGACCCAGTTCGGCCTGTCTTCGGGGGTCTGCACAAATGATCTGAACCGCGCGATCGCCTTTATCAACGGTCTGGATGTGGGGACCTGCAACATCTGGGAACAGCCCGGCTACCGGATCGAAACATCGCCGTTTGGCGGCATCAAGGATTCAGGCAATGCCGTCAAGGAAGGCGTCACCGAAGCGATGAAGTTCTTTACCAACGTCAAAACCTATTCGCTGCCCTGGCCGAACTAGGGTGGTGCGCGACCATTTCCCCTCCCTGTCTGTGAGGCCCGGTGTCCGGGTCTCACCTTTTCTTCTTGAGGTGCCATGACAACCAAGATCGTTCACACCGAAGGCGAATCCAACACGTCGGACGCACGGCGGGTTTGGTTGAAGAAATCCATCGGGCCCAAATCCGGTCCGTTGTTGAAACGCGACGCCGATGCGTTCATGCACCAAAGCCTGTCCAGCCCCTGTGTCAGCACCATTGCAAAGGCCGACGGAATCTGGATCGAGGATATGGACGGGCGCCGCTTCATGGATTTTCATGGAAATTCCGTGCACCATATCGGTTATGGCCACCCCAAACTGATTGCCGCGATCAAGGCGCAGTTGGACGATCTGCCGTTCGCACCACGGCGGTTCACCAATGACCCGGCAGTTCAACTGGCCGAGAAACTGGCCGCGATTGCGCCCGGCGATCTTGGCAAGGTGCTGTTCACCACTGGCGGGTCGGACGCCAATGAGGTGGCGTTGAAGATCGCGCGTGCCGCGACGGGGCGGTTCAAGACAATCTCGTTCTGGGATGCGTTTCACGGCGCGGGGATGGGCGCGGCCAGCGTGGGGGGCGAGGCGACGTTCCGCAGCCACATCGCCGGGCCGCTTCTGTCGGGCACCGAACATGTCGCGCCGTTTGCCTGCTATCGCTGCCCGTATAATCACGAAAGCCCCGACACCTGCGGATTGGCCTGTGCCAGGATGGTCGAATATGTGCTGGAGCGCGAAGGCGACGTGGCCGCGGTGATCGCGGAACCCATGCGTGCGGTGCCGTATGTTCCGCCCCCCGGTTTCTGGAAGACCGTGCGAGAGGCGTGCAGCCGACACGGCGCACTTTTGATCATGGACGAAATTCCGACCGGGCTGGGCAAGACCGGCAAGATGTTCGCGTTCGAACATGACGAGATCATCCCCGACATCGTCACCATGGGCAAAGCGCTGGGCGGCGGCATCCTTCCGATCGCGGCCTGCGTGGCGCGACAGGAACTGGATGTCTGCGGTGACTTCGCCATCGGGCATTACACGCACGAAAAAAACCCGGTCACATCCCGCGCCGCCCTGACCACGATCGAGATCATCGAGGAAGAAGGACTGGTCGCCCGGTCCGCCGATCTTGGCACCTACGCGATGCATGTGCTTCAGGATCGTCTTCAAGATGTCCCGATTGTCGGCGACATTCGTGGTCGCGGTCTGATGTTCGGTGTCGAAATCGTCGAAGACCGCGCCCTGAAAACCCCTGGCAATGCGAAGGCAGAGCGGATTTATTACGCCTGTCTCGAAGCGGGTCTGAGCTTCAAGATCAGCCAGGGCTGTGTGTTGACCCTGTCGCCCCCGCTGACCATCGCGCGCGATGATCTGGACCGCGCGCTTGAGATTGTGGTGACGGCGATCAAAGACGCGGCATGACTGCTCAAGTCGCCTTGATTGTTTTGTCGGCTGCTTTCCTGCACGCGCTGTGGAATGCCCTGGTTAAAGGGGCAGGGGACAGGGTGATCATGCTGGGCATGATGGCCTTGGGGCATGTGGCCTTTGCCCTGACCTTCATCGGGTTCGTGCCCATCCCGGATCCGTCAGCATGGCCCTTTATGATCGCGTCCGTCGCGATTCACTGGCTTTATTTCTATTTCCTGAGCGTCGCCTATCGTCTGGGTGATCTGAGCTTCATTTATCCCGTGGCGCGCGGCTTCGCCCCGGTTCTTGTCGCGTTAGGCGCGCAGTTTTGGGTGGGCGAAACGCTGCCTTTGCAGGCGTGGATCGGCATTTTCAGCGTCTCGGCAGGGATCATGTTTCTTGCCCAAGGCGCATTCAGCGCGACGATTTCCAGAAACGCACTTTTCGCGGCCTTGGCGGTTGGAGGCACCGTGGTAGCCTATACGTTGGTCGATGGGTTCGGCGTGCGAACTTCCGGCAGCGCGCTTGGCTATATTGGCTGGCTGTTCCTGTCGAAAATCCTGATCGTTCTGTTTCTGTTTCCCTCCCGCTTGGACCGGTTGCGCGCGCAACCGCCCAGAATGCTTTTGATCGGGTTCATGGGGGGTGTGGTGTCTGGCACCGCCTATGCGCTGGTGCTCTATGCCAAGACAATCGCGCCGCTGGGCATCGTGTCCGCGCTGCGCGAAACTTCGGTGATCTTCGCCGCCCTGATCGGCGTTCTTTGGTTTGGCGAAGGGCCGCGGGCACGGCGTCTTATGTCGGCAGCGGCTGTCGGGGCCGGGATCATCTTCATCGGTTTGGTGCGGTAGCCCGCACCCTAATCGGCAAAAACCACGCCCTTGGTTTGCGCGCGCAGGCGTGGGTCGCGGGATTTGATCAGCACGTCGCGGCCTTCCAGCACCTCGAAACACCGTTCCAGCGTTTCATCCTCCAACCGCTGCATTGCGTCCTCGGTATAGAAGGTCAGATGTGGCGACAAGATCACGTTGGGGTGGTCAAACAGCACGCTCATCGGATGGCCCGTTTTGCTCAGGGGTTCCTGACTGAACACATCCAACCCCGCTCCGGAAATCCAGCCCTCGCGGATCGCCCGAACAAGGGCAGCTTCGTCCACAATCGCACCGCGAGATACATTGATCAGAAAGGCGGAGGGCTTCATCGCCCGCAGCTCCGCCTCGCCAATCATGCCACGGGTGTCATCGTTCAGAACTGCGTGGATCGTGACGAAATCGCTTTGCGTCATCAGGTCAAGCAGGTTGTCAACTTTCGTCACACTCAGCCTCGCCATTTCCGCCGCCGTGGTATGTGGGCTGTAGGCGATCACATTTGCCCGGAACCCCAGCCCCGCCATGCGCGCCATGCTGCACCCGATCTTGCCAAGCCCTACAATCCCGACGGTCTTGCCGGCGATGTCCGACCCAAGCCATGTGGGTTCGGGCCACGCCCATCCTTGAGATGTCATATGGGTGTTAAGCGTGGCCAGTTTCTTGGCCAGCGCGATCAGCAAGGCAAAGGCACCTTCGGCCACCGTCTCTTCCGCATATTCCGGCACGTTCACCACGGCCACGCCCGCGTCGATGGCGGCGGGAATGTCGATAGCGTCAATGCCGACACCATATTTCACGATGCCTTTCAGCCGGGTCGCGTTGCCGATCATCCGTTTCGTGATCGGCGTGTAGCACATCAGAATCAGATCGGCGTCGCGCGTTGCCGCCAACATCACATCCTCAGTAACCCCACCCGGCAACAGCACCAGGTCATGACCGGCCGCAGTCAGGTCTGCGTCCAGTTTCGGCGTCTGAAGCTCGCTGTCCGTCCGCACGATTTTCATGGCGTATTCCTGTTATATTTAACCTGTTGAAAACACTACCTGATACCACGATCATAGGCCAATGCGAACAGACCTGTTTCGTCGGATCAGGCGAGGTGTTGCTTTGTCGGCGCGGTGGACCCAAACTATGGGCGAAAGATGCCTGCGTGAAAGGACATATCATGTCATCCTGGCTTCCATCCCTGATCACGGAAACACCTGAGCAAGGCTATGAGCTGGCTGTCAAACTGTCACGTGTTGCGGTCAAGATGACCCAACCCGACGACGAAGCCCGCAGTCGAATGCGCCCCGAATATGCAGAGGACGCCGAGGCGTTGATCGCGGTCAGTCAGGTTGTCGCAACTCATTTTGCCACGGTCGCTGCGGCCAATGATTACTGGCGGTAAACACGCTCAGGCCGAATCCTTTAGGCGACCAGATGGGCATGCTCCGGCAAGTGTGTCACGGGCAAGGTCGATGGTCCCAGCGACCATGGCTTGCGCAAATGGCGCGTCGACGGGAACCAGAGGTCCATCATAATCCTGAAGGCGGGCGGTTTCATTTACCAAGGGCGGCACGCTGCCTTGCCAGGGCCGGCCCTGACGCAATCCAAACGCTTCAACGGTCTTGCCGGGATGGCGTTCGAACTCGCCGCCGCCGCCTTTGATTACCGTCAATGCCTCCCACCCAAGAAGCTGTGCCGCGTCGGCCTGCAACAGCCGGTATGATGGATGAAACACGCCCTGAACGCTTGCCACGGCGCGACCGGGGTTCAGCATTCTGCACACTGTGTTTACACATGACCGGAGTCCAAAAGCATCCCGCAGATTGAGCAGTGCAAAAAGGCGTGGGTGAATTATCTCGAGTGGCAGATAGGCAATCTGTCCGTGGTCAAGCGCGGATGCCGCGTCGTCCAGAGTGGTGCAGAAGGGGATGGAAAGCACGTCCAGTCCGGCACGGACCCGTGCGTCGGGCTTGTTCCAGCCGTGCAGCAAAACGCGCGTTTCGTTCTGGGCGATGGCCTTCGCAGCGTGAAGGAACCACGGCGCACCACGCGTACGCCCCGCCGCATAGCATGGCCAATCGAGATCGGCTGCCGGTCCCGCAGGCAAAGCATCCTGCGCTGCTTTGGCAAATCCTGCAATCTCGCTTGCGGTTTCGCCTTTCATCCGCATCAGCATCAGGATGGCGCCAACGGCCTCGGGCGGACCTTCACCGGACAGCATCAGCGTCATGGCGCGATAGGCTTCGTCCTGCGTCAGCGATCGCGCACGACCCGGACCACGCCCCAGAATTCGCACATATTCCGCCAAGCTCATTCGGTGGCCTCCCTGATTGATGCGCGGTCAGTACTATTGTCAGCCCCAGCCGACAGATCGTGCTCAGACCAACATTGAAACATGACCAGAGTAAAGCGCCGGGGCCAGACGGATCAAGTGGCGCGCGACACATAGTTTTGTCATTGCCGCATTGCTAAGTCATTGATCTTGAATTGGCCGGGTTTTTACTGGCGCACTAATTTTTCCATTTGCGGCTCAAAGATCTTCCATCACATTGCCGCAACCGGAAAGCTGCCATTGATCATCCGCACAGAGAAAGCGCGCGAGAGAGCCCATCCCTACCGAATTCTGCGATGTTCTGGAACGTCTGTTTTAGTGAAAGTCTCGACTTGGAAACAACCGTTTTGCCTGATCACGTGGATGCATCGCACGAGCCGGATAGCGTGAATTTTTCGGAGTATCATCGGCACGGGAGCCTTCGGTGGTCAGGGCTTCAGGTTGTGGGTGGCCCAGTTCGGTCAGTTTATGTGACAGATCCTGCACCTCCTGCGCGATCAGATGCACGACAATCCCTTCGCGCTGCAGGTAGCCTGTGACGCGCAACAACCGACCGCCCATGACAATGCGGCGAAACTGTTCATAGACCTTAGGCCATACAACTACATTGCTGACTCCGGTTTCATCTTCCAGCGTTAAGAAGATCACGCCAGAGGCTGTGCCGGGGCGTTGCCGGGTGATGACGAGGCCGCAAACGCTATACCGCCCCAAGGCAACATCTTGCAAAGACGCATGTGTGATCAGGCCGGGAAGCGCGGGGCGCAGCAGTTCCATCGGGTGAGCACGCAGAGTCAGGCGGGTGGAAACGTAATCTTCCACCACCTCTTCGCCCAATTGCATGACCGGCAATTCGACCTGTGGTTCATGGATATTTTCCCCGTCAATCGGATTATTGAACAGAGGAAGAGGCGTGGGGCTTTGGATGGCCTTGACCTGCCACAGCGCATTGCGCCGCATGAGCCCCATATCGGAAAACGCATCGGCCTCGGCCAGGCGCCTCAGGACATTGGGGCGCACCCCCGCACGCAGCCACAGCGCCTCGGGGTCGGGGTACCCATTGCCGCGCGCCGCCACGATCCAGCCTGCATCCTCTTCTTTCAGCCCTTTGATCTGGCGAAAGCCAAGCCGTAGCGCCAAGGCCCCATCGGGGCGCCGCTCCAGCGTGTTGTCCCAGTCCGAGTGGTTGACGCAAATGGGCCGTGTCTCGACCCCGTGCTCACGCACATCCCGCACGATCTGGGCAGGCGCATAGAACCCCATCGGCTGAGAGTTGAGCAAAGCGCAGGCAAAGATCGCCGGGTGGTGACATTTCAGCCAGGCCGAGACATAGGCTAGCATGGCAAAGGCTGCCGCATGACTTTCAGGGAAACCATAATCGGCAAAGCCCTCGATCTGGCCGAAGCAGCGTTCGGCCACGTCCGAGCGATAACCATTGTTCAACATACCGGCGATGAATTTCTCCCGGTATTTGCCAATCGTCCCCATGCGCCGGAATGAGGCCAAAGATCTACGCAGATGATCAGCTTCTTCAGCGGAAAATCCGGCCCCGACCATCGCGATTTGCAAAGCCTGTTCCTGAAACAGAGGCACACCGAGGGTGCGTTCGGTAACCTGTCCCAGCGCTGGCCCAAAGGGTTCTGCGCTTTCTTGGCCGTTACGCCGCCGGATATAGGGTTGAACCATATCGCCCTGAATGGGACCGGGACGGACAATGGCGACCTCAATCACGAGATCATAAAATTCACGAGGCCGCATTCTGGGCAGAAAGTTCATCTGCGCCCGGCTTTCCACCTGAAAGACGCCAATCGCATCGGCCCGGCACAGCATGTCATAGGTGGCTTCATCGTTTTGGGGGACCGAGGCAATGCTATGTGTTACGTTGTCGTGCTCTTGCAGCAAGGCAAAGGCTTTGCGAATGCAACTGAGCATGCCCAGCCCCAGCACATCCACCTTGAGGATGCCCAAAGCGTCAATGTCGTCCTTGTCCCAGCAGATCACGGTGCGATCTTCCATCGCGGCGTTTTCAATCGGGGCAAGCTCATCCAGCCGCCCACGAGTGATGACAAAACCTCCCACATGTTGGGACAGGTGGCGGGGAAAGCCGATGATCTCGCCAATCAGACGGATGGTCTGCATCAGGCGGCGATCCTCGGGGTCAAGGCCAAGCTCGCGAATGCGCTTCAGGTCGACACCGCCATTGGTCATACCCCAGATTTGCCCGGACAGTCCTGCGGTCACATCCTGGCTGAGCCCCATGACCTTACCGACCTCACGAATGGCAGCGCGGGTGCGGAAGTGGATCACAGTGGCGCAGAGCCCGGCGCGGTGGCGACCGTATTTGCGATAAATCCACTGGATGACTTCTTCGCGCCGTTCGTGCTCGAAATCCACGTCGATATCTGGCGGCTCACCCCGATGTTTGGACACAAAGCGTTCAAAGACCATTGCAATCATATCGGGGCTGACATCGGTGATGCCCAGAAGATAGCAAAGAATGGAATTGGCCGCAGAGCCGCGCCCCTGGCACAGGATGCCCTCTGATCTGGCGAATTGAACAATGTCATGCACGGTCAGGAAATAGGCAGGGAAGTTCAGCTCTTTCACAACGGCCAGTTCCTTTGCCATCAACTCAAGCGCCCTGTCCGGCGGGCCGTCGGGGTAGCGGCGCTTCAACCCCTCCTTGACCAGGCGTTCCAGCCGGGCCTGCGGGGTTTCCTCGCTCGTTTCCTCATGCGGGTATTCATAGGACAGCTCGCTCAGATCAAAACTGCACCTGTCGGCAATTTCCAAGGTTCGGCGCAGCGCCGCCGGATGATTTCGAAAGAGCCGCGCCATGTCCGCTCCGGCCTTCAGGCGGTGTTCGCCATTGGCCAGCGCGCGGGTGCCGATCTGATCAATGGTGATACGCTCGCGCATGCAGGTCAGCACATCGGCAAGCTGGCGACGGTTTGCGCGGTGCATCAGCACATCGCCCACCGCCACCATCGGGGCCGAGGCTTTTTGCGCCGCCTGCGCGCAGGCATTGAAATAGGCTTGATCGCTCCCATCATAACGTGGAGCAGCGCCCAAAAAGACATGGTTGGGGAACTGCTGACGAAGCCTTCGAATATCGGGTATAGCCTCATTCAAACACCCCTGTGGCAAGGCGATCAGGATCATGCCCTTGCAGGCTGTCATCATGTCTTTGGTGTGAAGAATGCATCCGCCCTTTTCCGTACGTCGCTTCCCCAGGGTCAGCAGGCGCGTCAGGCGTTTGTAGGCGGCCCGGTCGCGTGGCAGGGCGATCCATTCGACTGAACTGTTCTGCAAGACAAGCCGAGAGCCCACTATCAACCTAGGCAGCGATGCAGTGTCGGGCTTGGCCAGCGGATCACTCTGCCCAATGATTTGCCGGGATGAATTGTCCACCCGCTGTTGCGAGCGTATCTGCACCGCTTCTTGTCTTTCGAGTTTAAGCTCCTTCAGAGCCGACCAGGCCCGCACCATCCCTGCGAGCGAATTACGATCCGTGATAGCAATGGCCGACAAGCCCAGTTCAGCCGCCCGTACCACCAGTTCCTCGGGGTGGGAAGCCCCGGTCAGAAAGGTGAAATTCGTGGTGACACAAAGCTCGGCATAGTCCTGCCCCTGCATCCGGGCAGCCAGCATGTCGTGCCGGAACGGCTCGATCGGGTGGTGAGTGCGGTTAACCTCGATCATGCAAACTCTCCCTGCACGAACCAGCCCGGGTTTTGCGGTGTGTGAAAAAGCCAAAGCCGCCGCCCCTCACGCGTTTCCACGCGCCAGTAGTCACGCAGGCCCGAGCGCCAGTTGTCATCCTCCAGCCACCATTCCGGGGCAATGCGTTCCGGGCCGGTCACCCGACCTGTGGTCAGAGCCATTCGCCGCCAGCGAAATTGCGCGGGCGGGCGTGCACCCGCTCCGGAAATCGGCTCTGATGGAAACAGGAGGATCGGGCGTGTGTTAGAAAGGTTCCAACCACTGGCAGGCTCTGAATAGGCCGCTGGCGCAATGATGAAACTCCGCTCCGGGATGTGGCTGTCAGCGGGAAGGAACCGCTGGATGTTCTCCAATCCGATCCGTGTGCCGATCCGGGAAATCAGGTCATCCAGCTTGCCTTTTCCACCATCCGAGGCATGGCTGATCTGTTGTACTGGCAGGGGGTCGATCAGCGTGGCTTCAAGCCTCAGCTGGTCAATACCAAATCCCGCATCAATTTCTGCCAACCCTCGTTCAAAGAGCGGCAGAATACGCTGTGGGTCGCGCAAGGGCCGGACCAGGCGCAGCTCAACCTGCTGATGACCCTGATCAACCCGGCGCAAAGAGAGGCACAGTTTGCGCGCGCCGACCTCATGTGTTTTCAACTTCGTGCAAAGCTGAGCCAAAAGCCGTTCGGCACCTGCCATCACGTCTGACAACAGACCAATCGGTTCGGGCAATGTCATCCGCACGGCGTAATGCGGCGGTGTTGTCTGCGGCGATATCTCTTCGGGCTGTGCGCCCAGGGCCTGATCCAGCCGCAACAGCAGGCCAGGTCCAAACCGGCGGGTCAGCGGCGCGCGCGCGGCCCCGACCAGATCGCCAATGCTGCGCAGCCCCAGGCGTTGCAACGTGATCGACATGCTGTCTTCAATCCGCAAGGCCGCCACTGGTAAGGCTCTTAGGGCGGGCAGCGTATCCCTGCTTGAGGCAATTCCCTCGCCATGATGCGCTAGGGCCCAAGCCGCCCCGCGCGTATTAGCACAGCCGATTTGCACCGATAATCCCGCTCGCATCAGGCGTGTGCGCATATCGGCCAGCATGGGGGCTTCTCCTCCAAACAGATGCGCCGAGCCGGTGATGTCCAGAACCAACCCATCCTTCCCCTCCAACCCCACCCACGGGCAATAGCGCAGCGCCCAGCGGCACAAGATGCGTAGAAATTGTTGATCTTTTTCGATCTCCGCCTCTCGACTTTGCAGGCTTGGAAAAAAAGCGCGCGCATCCGCATAGGGCATGCCCTGATGCAAGCCTTGTTTCTCTGCGGCAGCATTCAGGCAGTAGATCCGGTTGGAATTTTGCTGTTTCAACGTCAGGGCAAAGGGCCCTTCGATCGGGCACTGGCGTAAAACCCGGTCACTCGCGAGCCGGGGAAACCACAGTGATACGACGCGACGCTGTATCCCATCGAACATGCCAGACACCCATTGTTCCTGTTTTGTTCTTAATAAGCTCCCACTTCTGGAGTGTCGAGTCTTCAGGGTCGAAAACGGGGGTGCAGCGCCAACGCGTTTCCGCCGCATGACTTCCCATGCCTTCGGGAATAATGGCTAGCCCTGTGGACATTCCATCTCGCGTTGCCAATTGCAGTCGCCGCCCCTCTGTTAATCCCAAGGGCTTATTGAGTTGCACGACGACCAGTGAAACCGCCTCCGACCGCAGCGCCTCTTCAGCAATCGCAAGCGCTTCTGTTTGAGCCCTCGTGTTACAAACCGTCAGTTCTGAGGGTTCCACGAAATCTGCAAACCCGGTTGGGTTGATCTGAGCGCTATCCCAGCTTTCACGAACCCATATCGTATGGCCACCCAATCGTGCCGCGAGCGCAAAGGCAAACACATACGCGCCCGCGCCGCAAACCTCATGTGTGCGGGATCTGGCGGGAGGGAAAAATGGAAGCTCGGCATGTTGCATGGGGAGAATGTAGCGAGAAACACCGGGGGCAAACAATACCGGACCTTGGTACAGCTGTGGCGAAAGCTTACTTTGTCTAAGGTTTGTGGCTGCTGCCATCGCGAGATGCAGCGGCGACAAATCTGACAAGGAGGAAAGCGCGGGCAGGTCTCGGTGCTATGGGGATTGTGCGTTAAGGCTGCATCGGTTGAAGATGGTCCCATCTTTTCGGACAGGTTTGCAGCATTTCTAAGGTGTATCGGGTTTAAGTCTCATGCTGCGTGTCGTTGCTCCAAGCCTGTCCAATATACGTCATCGGGCGTCTGCCGATCAAGCGCGGAATGGGGGCGTTTGGTGTTGTAGAAGGCCATCCAGCCTCTGATGATGCAACGGGCCTTGCAGCCGTCGTCGATTTCTTCGAGATAGATGGCCTCCTGGTTCAGTGACCGCCAAAGGCGTTCGACGAAGATGTTGTCGAGGTATCTGCCACGCCCGTTCATCGAGATGGAACCAGGCAATCTATTCGGGAAATGGTGAGTGCAGAAGGTGTTAGCCCTTTCTATCGTAGTGCGATCCAGCCTTGCGGCGCTTACTTTTCAGGCAGGAATATTGCAAGCGCCAATCCGCAAATCACAAAGTCCTCTATTTCGCACTACTTTTGTGAAGATAACGTATCACATTCCGTCACACCACCGCACTCCAAGTCTGGGATAGAGATGGGGTAACGGCCATAGCAAATTGGCTTTATCGTTATTTACAATGTCTTGAAAGGTTTGTGGAACGTCACGGATCTTTGACTCTTTCGATAACCAAAACCTCAAGAAAACAGATAATCATGTCTTTCAATTCTGGCCCAAACGTCGAGCAATTCCGGTCCAAATCGAAAGGCGGCTGTTCGTAAAGGCTGCGGCGAAGGTCTGGAACGAGCCCACAGCAGAAGTCTTAAATTTGTGCTGCGCGCGCACGCAGCGTAAAGAATTCTGCACATGCTCAGTTCTTCAAGCTGCATTGCGGCGGGAAAATCGGCCATTGGTGCGCGTTGCGGCGCGGATCATGAGGTCAAGGATTGAGACGCGGGACAAACCGGACCTACGTCAAAAGCCAGAGCGATAGTATCACAGGTAAGGTGGCGCAGGTGCTGCGTAAATATGCACGCGAAAACTTGAGAGTCAGCAACCGAAAATAGCTGGAATGATGACGCTAAATTCAGCACGCTTTGTTACTCGGAGAGGCCGCGTCCCGATACGCCATATTCCATCGTTTGTTAAGTAAAATTGACCTAGCCCGCAAACGAATGCCTGCGGGCCGTTCTTTAGACGCCGTCGCTTACATCATGCCTTCCATACCCTCCATGTCGGGTATGCCGTGGCGGTTTGGCTTGGCGGGTTTGTCCGCCACCATCGCTTCGGTGGTAACGAGCAGGCCCGCAACCGATGCCGCATATTCCAGCGCGATCCGAACGACCTTGGTCGGATCGATGACACCGGCCTTCAACATGTCGCCGTACTCGTCCAACTGCGCATCATAGCCGAACGTCTTGCTGGTGTTCTCAAGTACCTTTCCAGCAACGACTGAGCCATCGACACCGGCGTTTTGAGCGATCTGGCGCAACGGCGCCTGGAGGGCTTTGCGGATGATCTTGATACCCGCATCCTGATCCGCGTTGTCGCCCTTGAGTCCTTCCAGAACCTTGCCTGCATGGACAAGTGCGACGCCACCGCCTGGCACGACGCCTTCTTGGACGGCCGCACGTGTTGCGTTCAAGGCGTCATCAACCCGATCCTTGCGCTCTTTCACTTCGATCTCGGTCGCACCACCAACTTTGATCACCGCAACGCCGCCTGCCAGTTTGGCCAGCCGCTCCTGCAGTTTTTCCTTGTCGTAGTCTGAGGTGGTCTCTTCGATCTGTGCACGGATTTGGGTGACACGCGAAGCGATAGCTTCTTTGTCGCCTGCGCCGTCGATCACAGTTGTAGTGTCCTTGGTGATTGCAATCTTCTTGGCATCGCCAAGCATGTCCATCGTGACGTTTTCGAGCTTGATGCCCAGCTCTTCGGAAATCACCTGTCCACCGGTAAGGATGGCAAGATCTTCCAACATCGCCTTGCGACGATCTCCGAAACCGGGCGCTTTGACACCAGCAACCTTCAGGCCACCGCGCAGTTTGTTCACCACAAGGGTTGCGAGCGCTTCGCCATCAATGTCCTCGGCCATCACCAAGAGCTGCTTGTTCGCCTGCATGACTGCCTCAAGCAAAGGCACCATGGGGGCCAGAGACGTGAGTTTCTTCTCGTGCAGGAGGATGACGCAGTCTTCCAGGGTCGCCGTCATCTTGGCGGTATCTGTGATGAAATACGGGCTGAGATAGCCGCGATCAAATTGCATGCCTTCGACCACTTCGGTCTCGGTCTCAAGGCCTTTGTTCTCTTCGACGGTGATGACTCCTTCGTTGCCGACTTTCGCCATCGCGTCCGCGATCTGTTGACCGATAGCAGCCTCACCGTTTGCGGAGATAGTGCCGACTTTGGCGATCTCGGCCGTATCGCCCACTGGCCGCGACATTGCCTTGACCTCGGCAACAACGGCGGTGACCGCTTTGTCGATACCGCGTTTGAGGTCCATCGGGTTCATGCCCGCTGCGACTGATTTCATGCCTTCTTTGACGATGGCTTGGGCCAGAACTGTCGCGGTGGTCGTGCCGTCGCCAGCCTCGTCATTGGTGCGCGATGCAACATCTTTAACGAGCTGTGCGCCCATATTCTCGAACGCATCCGAGAGTTCGATTTCCTTGGCGACCGTAACACCGTCCTTGGTGATGCGTGGCGACCATAGGACTTGTCGAGAACCACGTTGCGGCCCTTGGGGCCAAGCGTGACCTTGACGGCGTTTGCGAGCGTATTGATGCCCTTGAGCATACGGTCACGGGAGTCCGTGCCAAATTTGACGTCTTTTGCAGACATGTCGGTATTCCTAAATGAAAGATGTGTGAAAGGGGACGCGTCGTTCAGGCCATAATGCCCAAGATGTCGCTCTCCTTCATGATCATCAGCTCTTCACCGTCGATCTTAATTTCCGTGCCCGACCATTTGCCGAACAGAATTTTGTCGCCAGCCTTGACGTCCATTGCGATACGCGCGCCTGCGTCGTCTTTTGCACCGGCACCGACGGATACAACTTCGCCTTCCTGCGGTTTTTCTTTTGCATTGTCAGGGATGATCAGGCCGCCCGAGGTCTTTTCGTCGCCTTCAATACGGCGGACCAAGACACGGTCATGTAATGGGGTAAACATCATGGAAATGCTCCTTTTCGGGATTTCCGGGTAGGGGTGGCATGCTTAGGGAAACATTGGCACTCGCCACACCTGAGTGCCAATGTATGAAAAATGGCTATCCCGACAGATCTCTACAATAGCCAACGGAACTATATTTCCTTTGAGGTATGTCTGTCAGGAATTGCCGACCTTGAAACTTGTCTTACTTCACCTTTTTCCCACCAATCGCCAGCGCCGGCTTTCCTGCGAGAGAGTTGGCTGTAGCAGAGACCTTCGGCTTTTCCTGTTTGGGTTTCTTGGCTTCCTTGTTGCCACGCTTGCTGTTGCCCTTTGACATTGTCTGTCCTTCCAAAGTGCAGCGATCCAATGCCGAGATGGCAAGGTCTGACTGCGGTACGCACCGGTCGCTGATAGAATTGCGCCGGTGGATTGCTTTCTGGCTTCACGTCGGATGGGGTTCTTTTTCAGTAGCTTCGTCCAACGCGCGTTGCTGGCCTCGCGAGACCGTGGTGATGGGCGATCGGAACATAGCGTTCGCCGCGGTAAAACCCTCGGCTGTCTCAATATTCGTCCAATTCAGCCCGGCAATATCCAAGGCATGAATGATGGTTCCCTTTTCCACCAGTCGCGCATAAGCGGCTTCGAGATCGGCTCTTAGATTGGCGGGGTTCTCCATCATAATCGCAAGCTCGGCAAACAGCAGCGGCGCCATCTTGCCGCTAACTTTGTCGATCTTGATGGAGGCGCCTACGGCCAATTCAGGATCAACGGAGGCGCCCACGGTACGCACATGCTTTTGTTCGTCAGCGATCACGTTCATCTGTGCAGTCATGCGCGTGCCAGTGCTGTCGATACACAGGACGTTGGGCAAATCGCTGTCGGTAAGCTGGCGCAGTATCCTTGCGTCAAACACCAGATCCGCATCAATCCTGATGAATTCAGAACTCCCGATCTTCGAAGCGGCCGCCCCCAGCGCGTAGCCGGTGTTGGTATCGCGATATCGATCATTGATAACATAGGTGACACGGATGCCTCTAAATGCCTTGTTGACGAAATACTTGATCTCATCCGCCTGTGTCCCAGCACCAGAACAAACTGCGAAATGCCGCAGCTGAGGCAGTTGCGGATCGTGCGCTCAAGAATGACGGACCCGCCAACGGACAACATGCATTTGGCACTGCTGTCTGTCATGGGGCTGAGACGAGAGCCAATGCCATCTGCAAGTATGACGGCCATTGGAGGGCGATCATTATCGTATCTCATGGTGTGCCTATCCTCAATTCGTCAAAGACAAATGGATCGATGTGTAGGTTAGACCGTTGACGCTCAAGGCACCGCTTCAGGGATCGTGGCAGGGCCTGAGATGCGTGCAAAATGCGCCATGACAGCCTGAAGCATAGGTTCAACTTCGTTCACTTGAACCACGATCAGATCACCGGGGCGGACGATTTCGAATGCGCGCGCGAGGGCTTTGTCCGGGTCATTGACAATTTCCACCGCGCCCGCAGGAAATCCATTGCCCAAAGCACCGGATCGCACCAGCTCCGGGGTTTCGCCCGGCTTGCGCCCGCGCGGATCGGCGTCGGCCAGAATGATTTTGTCGTACACGTTGGAAAGTGCGGCACCAAACGCCTCGATCTGCGTGTCCACCCTGGTTCCGGTGCCATGGGCGACGACAATCTTTTTCCCCTTGGTCAGATGGGGAAGCACGCGCCCCATGGCTTTTACCGCAGGCGTGTTATGGCCGTAGTCGACGATCACCTTGAACGTGACAAAGTCGATCAGGTTCATGCGCCCGGGGTTCTGGGATGCGCTTGGGTGGAACGTGCTGATGCCGTTTCGTATCATGTCTACAGACAGCCCCAGACCGTGGAGCGCGGCCACCCCGGCCAAAACATTGGCGATGTTGAACGTTGCTGCACCACTCATGGTGATCGGGGCGTCGAGAACCGAGGACACGTGAATGGTTGGTTCGGCGGAGTGGATGACGATATTGCCATCCTGCAGGACAACGGCGGTTCCGCCTTCTTCAAGATGCTGCTTGATCGTTTCATTCTGTGGCTGGAGTGAAAAATAGACGACCTTGCCGCCAGCTCGACTTGCAAGTCCCACGACAATTGAGTCGTCCGCATTCAAGACGGATACGCCAGTGTCTTTGACAACTTCGATGACAGTTGATTTGACCAAAGACAGCTCTTCGAGGTCTTCAACACCATCAACGCCGATATGGTCTTCGTCGACATTGAGAAATACACCAATGTCGCAGCTGTCAAAGCCCAAGCCCCGTCGAATGATGCCGCCACGCGCAATTTCAAGCACGGCATGGTCAATCGTCGGCTCTCGCAAAACAATGCTGGACCCTTCGGGGCCGCTGTAATCGCCAGTAACGATTTCTACACCGTCGATAGCAACGCCCGTCGTTCCAGCAAAACCAACCATGTGTCCGCTATATTTGAGCGTATGCGCGATCAGTTTTGCGGTCGTTGTCTTGCCGTTGGTGCCTGTCACCGCAATAGTCGGGACGTTCGTATCCAAAGCGGGCGGAAACAGCATATCAACAAAGGGTTTGGCGACATTGCGGGCCTGGCCATCGGTTGGTGCCAAATGCATCCTGAAGCCGGGGGCCGCGTTCACTTCGACGATCCCAGCGGTCCCATGTGCGAGCGGCTGGTCAAGGCCGGGGGCCACGATGTCTATCCCGATACAGTCCATGCCGATAATGCGCGCCACCCGTTCGCACATCAAGCGCACGTCCTGATGCACGTTGTCGGTCACGTCACAGGCGGTGCCACCGGTGCTGAGATTGGCCGTGGATTTCAGATACAGCTTTTCCTCGGCAGCCAATGTACTATCAAGCGCACGGTCCTGGAATGCGAGCAGACGCTGGGACATATCGTCAATCGTGATGGCAGTGAGCACCCGTTCATGCCCGATACCGCGTCGCGGATCTGCGTTCACCTGATCAATCAGCTGTTGAACCGTGGACGTTCCATCCCCCACGATATGGGCGGGTTCCCGGCGTGCTGCCGCGACCAGATGTCCATCAATGACAAGCACGCGGAAATCAAACCCTGACATGGTTTTTTCAACGATGACGTTGCCGCAGATTGCGACAGCAGACGCGAAGGCTGTTTCAAGCTCGTTATCGTCAGACACACGAGCCGATATGCCACGACCATGATTACCAACCTCAGGTTTGACCGCGATAGGATAACCAATGTCATCCGCAATCTGGATGGCTTCAGCCAGTGAGATCGCAAGTTTCCCTTCAGGCGTCGGAATTCCGGCCCGGCTAAGAAGCTCTTTGGTTCTGAATTTCTCATCCGCGATTTCAACCCCGATTGCGCTGGTACGATCAGTCATTGTTGCCTGAACATGACGCTGCTTGCAGCCATAGCCCAACTGCACATGGCTGTCAGTGTTGAGGCGTATGGCAGGGATACCCCTCAGCTTGGCCTCTTCGACAATGCTGTTGGTTGAAGGGCCGAGAAGATCGTTTTCCCGCAACTCCTTAAGCTCAGCGATAATAGCTTCAATATCAAAGGGTTGATTTTGAGCGAGCCCATGCACCAGCGCGACAGCCGCTTCACCGGCTTTTAGGCCAGCTGATTCAACGCGGTAACGATAGACAACCTTGTAAATGCCATCGTCGTTTGTGTCGTATGTTTTGCCAAACCCCACTTCCATTCCAGCCAGACACTGCAATTCTATGGCAACATGTTCGGCGATATGGCCAAGCCAGGTGCCACGTCGTAGCCGTTGAATGAACCCTCCGGGCCCGCCGACCGAACATCCATGACTTTGCAGCGTTGGAATCAGCGTGATCAAGCGGTCTGTAAAACCATTCAAGGTGTCAGAGGGTTGCTGCTCATATGTGCCAATATCCAGCAGCATGAAGATTGCCTGATAACGGCTGTAGCGATTTGGACCGCGCAGGGCTCGATGCTCTAGAATTCTCATGTGATGACCTTCCGCGCGCTGACCGCGCAAGTGGACGCCAAGCTCAATTCACTTGAGCAAAGCGTTTTCGCTGTCTTGTTGACGATAAACGGTGCATGTAGCCGGTCAGGGTGACTGCACCCCGCCCGTTTCGAAATCTGTTAGCTGTTTCATACGTTCAAACACACCTGTCGCGCACATGTTGTCGTGCAGCGATGGGAAACTGGAACGGGACAGGTCTTACTGACAAGAAACGGCGTCAGCTCTTCAAGATATGAGAATGGAACTAACACGGCTCGACCTTCATTGCCAGCAGCATGCGATTGCGCCGATTGCAATGAAGAGACTGCATAACACCTGGAGCCACTGCATATGCCACGTTATCTGATCCCAATCGGCGGAAATGAAAAGAAATCCAAGGACTCGGGTATTTTTCAAGAGATGGTTGCATTGGCGGGGGGACCTAAGGCGCGTATCGTCATCGTGCCAACGGCCAGCGAAGATCCTGAAGACCGTGGGCGTGATTACCAGCAGCTGTTTTCCGGTTTCGACCCCGAGGCAGTAGATGTCGTCCATATCGGGGAGCGTCCCGATGCTGCGTCAGACGCGCTCGCCGATATCGTAAGCAAGGCGACGCTGTTTATGTTTGGAGGTGGAGACCAACTTCGGCTGTCATCCCTGATTGGCGGAACACCTCTGCACAAGACCCTTTTGGAGCGATATCAATCAGGCAGTTGTGTCATCGCCGGAACGTCTGCCGGTGCTGCCGTCATTCCCGAAGGCATGATATTTCAAAACAACAATTTCCGCCCGTTCCGTAAAGGTGGAATTGAAATGACCAAAGGGCTGGGATTGATCCGTGACATCATTTTTGACACTCACTTTGTCGAAAGATCCCGGATCTCACGTCTCGTACATGCGGTTTCGACCAATCCGGCTATGCTGGGCCTCGGTATCGGAGAAAATACCGGGCTGCTGATTGAGGACGAAACCAAGGCCCGCGTAATCGGCACGGGTACAGTGATCGTGATCGACGGCAGCGCAATTGAAATCAATCATGTGGGCTACGTCGAGAATGGTCATCCATTTGCCCTTACAAATGTGATCTATTCCGTCCTTACGCCGGGCGTGGTCTACGACCTGAAGCAGCGCAAAGTGATTGACCCCGGACCGATAGCGCCGCCGCCGAGTCTGATACCCAGCTGAAATGGGAGCAAAACACTATCAACGACTTGACGCTGCTCAAGACAAGCTGTTGAGGATGATTGTCTGAACCTAAAACTGTGCCGGTATCGACCGATCGGCTCAGCGATCAAGCAAAGCAACTACCAGCTCCTCAGGACCTGCATGGAGGCCCGAAACTCTTGGCTAGCAACCAGTCGCCAAAGAAAGCTCAACGACAGAAAAGTCCGCGTCTTGCTTGTCCGACCGGGATGCGGCGAAATGGCAGTTTCGGTTCTGGCCAAATTCAAACCGACGAATGGCTGGATTGGCGACGCACGCCGCGACGCAACAATGAGAGTGCTGCACCCGCGAGAGGATGCTGCGTCAGCGAAGATCCCAATTCGAATGACGGTTTTGTCCGCGTTGCCGACCTTGGGGCAACATGCAGCGAATGGCCGCAAAGAGCCCGAGGACGAAGCCGCTCGCGCGGCAGGGGCGCTTGTGGCCGGCGCGTTGCGATGATCTGACGGTCGAGACTTTACCTTAGCATAGCCGGGGATGGATCAACGTCCGGTATGGGCCGTCGTTGTCGCCCAGTGAGAACGCTCCACACCAATCTTGCACGTAGCCTACGTAAACTAAATACTCCGAGATAGTCGTTCATCTCCGTCAGCGGCAATCTCTTCGAAGAGGCTATCGAGAGTTTGAAACAATTCCCATCGGTCAGTTTGCAGCCGTGCTGCGACGCCATCGATAATTCGTAGCTCCAGGTCGGCGTCTCGCGAACCTTTCCACAATGTATCAGCAAGCGCGATTAAAAGTTCTTCGAACGACACACTCATGCTGGCGTATTGTGAGTGGCTGCGGCAGCACCGAGCAATTTGGGCGCAAACTCCCTGTTCAAGAAGTAACTTTTCGCCTGCTGCTTCATGCAGGTTACCACCTCCTTCAAGCTCGTTCGGATGAACGATTTTACCCGCATCATGTACCGCAATGCCGACTTGAACGAAGCGTTTATCGTACTGAATCCCAAGATCATCGAGCTTTGAAATGAACTCACCGCCGACTTCCCCAACTAATTCGAGGTGTATGAACAATCTTCGCGGTGCACCTAATCGTTCGAGCAGGTTGAAAGCGTCTTCCCGAGATTTCAGCAATGCCAGCTCCAAACAGTATATTCAGGAAAAGGATTTAGGCACTCCTTCTGTGGCATTCAACTCAGCATCAGTCACTCTGGACTCAGGGCCGCCAAATGCTGGTGCAACTTTAACAAGGATAGCATCGGTCCCAGACCTGCCACCAGCAGGGATGAGCCGGCCACACCCGATACACAAAAAATAGGGTGAAGGCGCTGCCCTCCCCCTCGGGCAACCCTATTAGTCAGGGCAGTGTCCTCACCTCCGGTTGCGGGCCGCACCACCCCTGTCGAATAGCATTGCCTCGCCCCCTCCCGCATTCGCCACGTGGCAGATCAGCAGGAACAGGCGGCTTCGCCGTCTGACCTCCAAATCAGCCCTGATTTTCGGGAACGGAAGTCAGATCAATGAAACAAAACGTGGGAGCATAAAATGAAGATGTTGGGTCAGTTTATGACGCAAAGGTCAAAGTCGTGTGACGTTCGACAAGGTTTGAATGGCGCTCTGGGGAGGATTCGAACCCCCGACCCCTTGATTCGTAGTCAAGTACTCTATCCAGCTGAGCTACCAGAGCGCGGTAGGCGGGGATTTAGCGGTCCAGCGCCGGGTTTGCAAGGGGCAAATTGGGAAAACCGGAAGTCTTTTCCGTCGTTCTTCGGGCAGCGGAGGTACCTGTGATAATGGGAATGCTAATATGGCTAACCGGACCAACGCGCCATAAGTTCGTCGATCTGCAATGGCTTGCATTCTTCCCCTATGGTTGCGCGAATCGCGGTATCTGACAGTTTTGGTGCCGCGTCTGGCTGTATGACGTCGTCTATCGCCGCAAAGGTATTGCGTGCGCGATTATGGGGGTGGTTGGGCGCTTCCTGCAAGGACAAGACCGGGGCGCAGCAGGCGTCGGTTCCTTCAAGAAGCTCTGCCCATTCATCGCGGGTTTTCTGCTTGAAACGGGCGGCGAAACAGGTGCGCAGGACAGGCCAGCCTTCGACATCCATCTGTGCGGGCAAGTCGGCATCATCCAGCCCCAGTCGTGACAGAAGCTCTGCATAGAATTTCGCCTCCAGCGCGCCAACCGACATGTGCCCGCCACAGGCGCATTCATAAACGGTGTAGAAGGGAGCGCCGCCATCCAGCAGGTTTGCCTCGCGCGCGTCCGCCCAGATCCCAGCACCGTGCATGGAATAGATCATCGCCATCAGATGCGCCGTGCCATCGGTGATAGCGGCGTCCACCACGTTGCCTTTGCCCGTTTCGCGCGCCGCATACAACGCCGCCAGCATTCCAGCGACAAGATACATGCCACCACCGCCAAAATCGCCCAACAGGTTCAGGGGCGGCACAGGATGTTTGCCTCCGATGGCATGAAGCGCGCCAGTGATCGAGATATAGTTGATGTCATGTCCGGCCGCCTGCGCCAGCGGGCCGGATTGCCCCCAACCCGTCATGCGTCCATAAACAAGCCGAGGATTGGTGCCCGAAAAGCCAGCCGGGCCAAGCCCCAGACGCTCCATCACGCCGGGGCGCATCCCTTCGATCAGCATGTCGGCGCGGTTGATCAGGTTGCAGGCGGCGTTGCGATCAGCATCGTCTTTCAGGTCCAGTTCAACAAACCCGCGTCCTCGGTTCAGCACGTCAACCTTCTGCGGGATCAAGGGTTTGAGGTTCGGGCGCTGGATGCGCACCACATCTGCCCCCATATCTGCCAGCCACATCGCGGCAAAGGGGGTCGGGCCAAGACCTTGAATTTCCACAACCCTGACGCCGTGAAGCGGGCCGTTTGCAGCAACCTTACTCATCAATCGCCCGTGCAATCAGTTCCTTCATGATCTCGTTCGTGCCGCCATAAATCATCTGCACACGGGCGTCGGCATAGAGCCGGGCAATGGGGTATTCCATCATGTAGCCATAGCCGCCGAACAGTTGCAGGCATTCGTGCATGACCTCGTTCTGGACCTCGCTGCCCCAGTATTTTGCCATCGAAGCGGTGGGCGCATCCAGCGTGCCGTCGATCAGCCGTGCGATCCCGTCATTGACAAAACTGCGCAGCACTTCGGCCTTGGTTTTGCATTCGGCCAGCTTGAACCGTGTGTTCTGGAAATCCATCACTCGTTGCCCGAAGGCTTTGCGTTCTTGTGTATAGGCGATGGTCTGTTCCAACGCGAAATCAATCGCACCAAGGGCTTGAATGGCAATGAGCAGCCGTTCCCACGGCAGTTGCTTCATCAGTTGATAGAACCCTTGCCCCTCTTCCGTGCCCAACAGATTGGTCTGGGGTACTTTCACATCCTCATAGAACAGTTCGGATGTGTCATTGGCTTTCATACCCAGCTTTTTCAGATTCTGACCGCGCTTGAAGCCCTCGCATTGGTCCGGTTCGACAACGATCAGGGACATACCTTTTGATCCAGCATTCGGGTCGGTCTTGCAGACGGTGATGATCAGGTCGGCGGCTTGTCCGTTGGTGATGAAAATCTTCGACCCATTGATCTTGTATTGGTTGCCGTCCTTCTCGGCGCGGGTGCGCACGGCCTGAAGGTCTGACCCGGTGCCCGGTTCGGTCATGGCAATAGCGCCGACAATCTCGCCCGACGCCAAGCCGGGCAGCCAGCGCGCCTTTTGTTCGTCCGTGCCATAGGCGGTGATGTAGTGGACCACGATGGACTGGATGCCATAGCCCCAACCACAATCGCCCGTGCGTGCCTGTTCATAGATGACGACGCTTTCAAACCCCATGTCTCCCCCTGCGCCGCCGAAGTCTTCGGGAATGGCACCGCCCATGATGCCCGCTTGCCCGGCGGTGCGCCAAAAGTCGTGGTCAACGATGCCTTGGTCGACCCAGCGTTCGATGTTGGGTGCCAGTTCGTCAGCAAAGAAACGGTTGGTCATATCAGCAAACATGCGGTGTTCGTCGCTGACCCATGCGGCGGATGGTGTGAAAAGTGACATGATCGGCTCCGACATTTATAGGGTTTTCGTCAGTATATCCCACCATGATTTGTTAAGGCTGGTAACGTCGCGTTACAAAGGCTAGAGGAGCCACAGGATCATTTGTGCAATTGCGCGACAATCCACTGCAAACCGCTGACCCGTGTCGGTTTTACGTGATTTGTCTGCTGGGATCGCGTATTTGAACAAAAAAAGATGTTGAACGGAGATGGCAGTGAGCATTTCTCGGGTGGATTTTTGTAAACTGGCAGCCTTTGGTGTCGCAGCGGCGACAGCCACGCCGGCCGTGGCCGAGGTTGGGACGCTGACGTCCAGCTACACGATTTACGGGACGCCCGGTCTGATCGCGATGCCGACTGCCGAGGCCGCCGCTGACAGCGAGTTGGCATTCACCTATTCGCAGTTCGGACCGAATGCCAACGGCACGCTGAGCTTCCAGATCACGCCGCGTCTGTCAGGCAGCTTCCGCTATGCCAAGATTTCCGATTTCCACCCTGTTGTCGGGGATTACTTCGACCGGAGCTTCGATGTCCGATATCGGGTTCTGAACGAAAGCAAATATTTCCCGGCCGTGTCCGTCGGGATTCGCGACTTTATCGGCACGGGTATTTATTCCAGCGAGTATATCGTTGCCACAAAAACCATCGGTGATCGTTTGCGCGTCACGGGTGGTCTTGGCTGGGGCCGGATGGGCAGCTATGAACCGATTGGCGCAACCGGCTCGCGCCCCCCATGGAATTTTGGCCAAGGCGGCACACTAAATGCAAGCCAATGGTTCAAGGGCGATTTCGCACCATTTGCCGGTGTGTCCTATAAGGTGAACGACAAGCTGACTCTGAAGGCGGAATACAGCTCGGACGCTTATGTTCAAGAGGTGGCGGCAGGGATAATGGAGCATAAGTCTCCGTTGAATTTTGCTGTGGACTATCAGGTATCACCGGCCATTCACCTGAATGCGTTTTACCTGGCTGGTGATACGATCGGGGCAAGTGTCGTTATCCGTCTGAACCCGCGTCAACCCATCGCCCGTTCGGGGAACGAACGTGCACCTTTGCCCGTCAAACCACGACCATCGCGCAGCAACACCGAGGCCTGGAGCACGAGTTGGATTTCTGATCCGACCAACGAAACAGGCATTCGCAAAGCTGTCGGGGATGCGCTGAACAAGGACGGGATCACGCTGCAATCCCTTGCGTTGGGTGCCACGCGGGCCGAACTGAAAGTTGACAACAGAAAATTCTATTCCCCGGCGCAAGCCGTTGGGCGCACTGCACGGATATTGACCCATGCCCTGCCGCCATCAATCGAGACATTCGTGATCACGCTGGTGGACCGGGGGATTCCGCTGTCCACGGTCACCATGCGCCGCAGCGATATTGAGCGGCTGGAACACGCCCCCGCGACTGATATGTTCCAGCGTGTCTCGATCGGCGAAGCAACACCGCGTGCGGTGCGCAATTCTGAACTGGCTTATCCCGAAAGCCGGTTCCGCTGGGCTTTGGCCCCCTATATGGGATTGAGCTTCTTTGATCCGGCCAGCCCCATCCGCGCAGATTTCGGCCTGAAACTGAGCGGGTCTTATGAAGTCGCCCCGAACATCTTCTTGTCCGGGTCGATTTCGAAAAGCATCTGGGGCAACCTGAGCGAAGATTCGGATGGCAGCTCCTCGGCGCTTCCACCCGTACGGACGCAGGCCGGGCGGTACGCGGCAGAAGGTGATCCGGCGATCTCTCATTTGACGGCAAGCATGTATGGTCGCCCCGGCAAGAACCTTTATAGCCGCGTGACCATTGGTTATCTTGAAAGCATGTTTGGCGGGGTCTCGGCCGAAGTGCTGTGGAAACCGGTCGACAGCCAGCTTGCAGTAGGCGCCGAAGTTGCCTGGGTGAAGCAACGCGAGTTTGATCAGCTGTTCAGCTTTCAGGATTACAGTGTCGTTACCGGGCATGTGTCCGCGTATTATGATTTCGGAAACGGGTTTACGGGCCAACTTGACGTGGGCCGCTATCTGGCTGGCGATTACGGTGCCACATTGTCCATCGACCGGACATTTGACAACGGCTGGAAGGTTGGTGGTTTCGTGACCAAGACGAACGTCTCGGCCGAGGATTTCGGCGAAGGGTCGTTTGACAAAGGCATCCGCCTGTCGATTCCGTTTGAATGGGCGTTCGGCACACCCTCACGCGGTGCATCGAACGCCAGTTTACGATCCCTGTCTCGTGACGGCGGCGCGCGTCTGGAAGTGGATGGCCGCCTGTTCGAATGGGTGGACGAAGGCCACGGAGATGCCCTGGCGTCCCGTTGGGGCAAGTTCTGGAGATGAGCGTGAAAGTCCGTTTCACCAGACGCTCTGTGCGCGTCGCCGGGTACATTTTGGCCGCCTCAGTCGTGCTGAGCGGATGTGGTTCGGATACGGATGCGGTTGAACTGCCGAAGATCACCGCCAGTCTACTGAAAAACTCAGGCAAGCAGTTGGGTGCAAAATTGGGCGGTGGCAAAGAAGCTTCACCCACCACCGCGACGGCAGCGACGACCGATCCAAATGCCGTTGTAAGCAAAGCTTTGGCCGCAACAAAAGGGCCAATCGCCCTGGTCGTGCGGATCGAGACCAAGGCGGTCCTGGCCATCAGCCCGGTTGGACGGAATGGCGATTATGTCACGTGGGGCAGCGCCCCCGGGCAAGGACTGACCTTCCAGCGCGGGGTTCTGGCCAACACGCGCGGTCTGGGCGAAGACCTGATGGCGTCGCGCATCGATGCCGCCGTGTCGGCGATCACCGCGCGGCGCAACGCCACCTACAAGCGCGAGCATTTCTATCTTGGCAATCTGGGTCAAAGCACCAGCCTTGTGCTGGATTGTTCGCTTGCGCGCGGCAAGTCGGAGCGCGTGAGTCTGGGTGCAATCAATGCGGATGCTGTTGTCATGAAGGAAAGCTGCAAGCGTGGCGAGATTTCGTTCAACAATGTCTATTGGGTAGACGGAAATGGCCGTGTCCTGAAATCCAGCCAATGGGTTGGTCAACGGATCGGCAGTCTGGCCATTCAGAACCTGCGGCTGTAACCCGCGCAGGCGTGCCGTCTAGCTGCGCGCATAGGCGTCTTCGTATCGGACAATATCATCCTCGCCCAGATAAGGACCGGTTTGAACCTCGATCAGAACGGCATCGGACAGGCTGTTGTTTTCCAAGCGGTGAACCTCGCCTTTCGGCACATAGGCAGATTGGTTCGCAGACAGGTCCAGCGTTTGGTTTCCGATGGTGACACTGGCGGATCCCTCAACCACCACCCAGTGTTCGGCGCGATGGGTATGCGATTGCAGCGACAGAACACCCCGCGGATGCACGGTGATAAGTTTCACCTTGAAGCCGGGACCAGTGACCAGTTCCTCGAACCAGCCCCATGGTCTGAAATCCTGTGGCCGGAATGTAGCCTGCGACGCGTTCCGTGACTTCAGGTAGTTGACCACGGTGCCAATCTCATCCGAGCGGTTGCGATCCGCGACCAGCACCGCGTCTTTCATGGCCACAGCCACCAGATCGCGCAGCCCAAGACCCACAATCGTCTGATCCTCACTTTCGGACATCAGCAAGCTGCTTTCGCAATCAATGCCGTGCGCATTGCCGATGGTCACAAGGCCGTCTTGCGTCGTGTTCGACCTGCATTCTTCGCGCCAGTATCCCTGCCAACTGCCCAGATCAGACCAGTGCCCGTCGAACGGCACGGCGCAGATGTTGTCGGCGTGTTCCATCACCGCGAAATCTAGGGAAATATCGGGCATTGCCTGCCATGCGTCCTTATCAAGACGGGTAAACCCAAGATCGAGCGTATTTCCAGAAAGCGCTTTATCGACATGGGCGGCGACTTCTGGCGCGTATCGCGTGAACGCGGCAAGCATGTCAGAGGTACGAAACAGGAAAATGCCCGCATTCCACAGATGGTGTCCGCTGGACATCATCAGGGCCGCAGTCTGTAGATCCGGTTTTTCGGTAAAGGACCGGACGGGTGCAAGCTGGCCACCGCCAACATCGTCTTTGCCAAGCTCAAGATACCCATACCCTGTTTCGGGTCGGTCTGGTTTGATCCCGAATGTAACCAGTTTGCCCGAAATCGCCGCAGAAACACCCTTTTCTATGGCCAAGGTGAAACCGGCGCGATCCGTAATCAAATGATCCGACGGCGCGACAACGCACAACGCCGAAGGATTCCTGCCGGCTTGCATGCGAACCGCAGCCAAAACGGCACCTGCGGTGTTTCGCGAACAAGGTTCAAGCAATATCAACTCGGGCAGAGTGCCGATTTCTCCCATCTGTTCGACCACGTGAAAACGATAATCCTCGTTCGTGACGATGATGGGGCGTGTGAACCCCGCCAATTGAAAGCGCTGCACGGTTTGTTGAAACAAACTTGGCGCATCATTGATCTTAAGAAACTGCTTGGGAAAACTTTCACGGGATATTGGCCAAAGACGCGATCCAATGCCGCCTGCCAAAATGATCGGCGTGATTTTTTGCAATTCAAAGCGCCCTTCGCACCGGTGGGGATTGTTCATCCAACGGTGGAATCATGGCCTCTGAAAACAAAAACGGCAAGCCCCAAGGACTTGCCGTTTCCGATTGAATGCTTCCGAAGAAGCGTTCAAATTAGTTGGTGCTGGTTGCCTCGGTGTCGTCGTCCGAAGCTGCAATGATGCCAGCTACGACAGCCAGACCCAGCAGAGCCAGACCGGTGTTGCCCAGCGAGCTACCAGCTTCTTCAACAACAACAACTTCTTCTTCAACAACTGCGTCGCCGTATGCGCCAGCGAAAGCAGGTGCGGACAGAGCGATCATGCCAGCAGCGGCAAGGGTCATCACTTTTTTCATGTTTCATACTCCATAATTAATTAGCGGGCAGCGCCGATTTAGCGAGCCGTCCATATTTGTTTTGCATACCATGAACGCTATTGGAAGTCTGTTCTTGCATTCAATACCCCGTTCACGCAGAACTTCGCCACCCTGTGGCAGCGATGCAATAGTCCGCATTATCCGGCGAAGATATGGGTAAGGAATACCGAACCACAGTACTTCGCACTGGGCTGAACGCCCGCGCCGACACCGCTATATCGAAGTTTTCGGCCCAGAATGTTCTTTCTATGTCCGGGTGAATCCATCCATTTTCGAACAATCAGACTGGCCAGACTGTTATAGCTGTGCCGCCCAATCCTGCGACCGCTTTTCGTTGTGAAAAAACACTGCTGCGACGAGCGAATCATGAACTTGTTGCCATCAATGCCATAGAGATGGACCCATCCGATGTTCTCTGCCCCGGTGCGAAACCGCACACCAGATGCTCGCAGTCTGTCGGTGAGGGTCCGGTTAAACGAGCCACTGGCCTTGTGGCTGAGTTTCTGACTGCGTGCCATCCATTGTGAATGTCGTGCTGCCTGCTTACGAAGGCCCGAAGTCGTTGTCAGGGCTGGAAGGCCGCGTCGACACCGTTCGGCGTTCACCCGCGCAACAACGGCCTTGTCAAGCAGGCCTTGGTTCAAGCCTTTGTTAGGAATTGGTTTTTCTGCCCCGGCTACCTTTGCCACGGTGCAGGCAGCAGCCGCAGCGTCCGGCAGCGCGGCAAATGACAGAAGCGCCGCGACGCCGAGTGTTCTGAGTGTATTTCCAAACATGATTCAGGCCTAACCATCCAGTTTCGCCCCGCAGCGTGCAAACTTGCCATGGCATGGGCGTGACGGGAATAGGGCGATGTCTGGATGGGCGAAGGTTCGCCGTCCGTTGACAGTGTTTGCGTGATGCATCATCCCATCGTAGATTATTTGAAAAAAGAGGTTTCGAGCCAATGAAAATTGCGATGATCGGCACCGGGTATGTGGGCCTGGTCTCTGGCGTTTGTTTTTCAGATTTTGGACATGAAGTTGTTTGCGTGGACAAAGATCCCGCGAAAATCAACATGCTTGAAGCTGGGCAGGTGCCTATCTACGAGCCAGGCCTTGAAGATCTGATGGCGAAAAACGTGGCCGCAGGCCGACTTTCGTTTACCCAGAACCTGAAAGAAGCGGTGCAAGGCGCAAAAGCGATTTTTATTGCCGTCGGCACGCCGACTCGACGTGGTGACGGTCATGCAGACCTGACTTTTGTCTATGCCGCCGCCGAAGAGATTGCTGATTCGCTTGAAGATTATGCAGTTGTGGTCACGAAATCGACCGTTCCGGTCGGCACGAATCGCAAGGTGAAGCAGTTGATTCAAAAGGCGCATCCCGACCTTGATTTCGATGTTGCCTCGAACCCGGAATTCCTGCGCGAAGGTGCGGCAATTGATGATTTCATGCGGCCGGATCGCGTTGTCGTCGGAGTGCAGAATGAACGCGCCACGGACATCATGGCCGAGATCTACCGACCCCTGTTCCTGCGCGATTTTCCGATTGTCACAACTGATCTGGAAAGCGCCGAGATGATCAAATACGCCGCCAATGCTTTCCTGGCGACGAAGATTACGTTTGTGAACGAAATCGCCGCGCTGTGCGAGCGTGTGGGGGCGGATGTCAAACAGGTCTCGAAAGGCATCGGGTTGGACGGTCGAATCGGCAACAAGTTCCTGCATGCCGGTCCGGGCTACGGTGGCAGTTGTTTCCCAAAAGACACGAAAGCCTTGGCGCGCATCGGACAGGAAGCCGGAATGCCAATGCAGATCACCGAAACCGTGATCGCCGTCAATGATGAAACCAAGCGCCGTATGGTCGATAAGATCACCGATCTCTGCGACGGGTCTGTGTCGGGCAAAACGATTGCCGTGCTGGGCGTGACCTTCAAACCCAACACCGATGACATGCGCGATGCGCCCAGCCTGACAATTGTTCCCGCCTTGATCGGCAGCGGCGCGAAAGTGCGTGTTGTCGACCCGCAGGGGTTAAACGAAGGGGAGGCACTTTTGCCGGGTGCACATTGGTTTGAAGATGCGTATAAGGCTGTTCAGAACGCGGATGCTGTTGTGATCCTGACCGAATGGAACGAGTTTCGAGCCTTGGATTTGAAGCGCCTTGCCCGACGTATGGAAACGGCCAGAATGGCTGATTTGCGCAACATCTATTCGCCGAAAGATGCAAAGAAGGCCGGCTTTGTCTCATATTGTGCCGTTGGACGGCGTGGATTTGGGCCGGATGGTTGGGATGGTTGAAGTCACGTATTCTAAAGCCGAACTGAATGAGCGGAAAGAACTGGGGATGAAGCGCCTTTTCGACATAGGTCTTGCATTGGTTCTTTGTATCGTCGTCATTCCGACGCTGTTGGTGCTGTATGTGATCGTCACCCTGCGCGACGGTCGGCCTTTCATTTATCGTTCGGAACGGAATACGACCTTCGACAAGACGTTCGACCTGTTGAAAATCCGCACCATGCGGACCGTGCCGGACCATGAGAATGTCGGTATCACCGGTGGCCACAAACAGAACCGCATCACGCCGATGGGGAAATTCCTGCGCGCCCATCGTTTGGACGAGCTGCCCCAGGTCTGGAATGTGCTGAAGGGCGAAATGAGCTTCGTTGGCCCACGCCCACCAGAGCCGCGCTATGTTCAGGCCCGGCCCAACATCTATAGGCAGGTTTTGCTTGATCGCCCTGGAATTACGGGCTTGGCATCGATCATCTTCCACAGCCACGAAGAAAAAATGCTCGCGGCTTGCGAAACCCAGAAAGAGGCCGAAGGCGTTTACCTGAGACGCTGTGTTCCGCGCAAGGCGGCGCTGGATCACATCTATCACGTCAACAAGTCGTTGCGCCTCGATCTGTATATTCTTTACCTGACGGCCGCCAAGTTGTTCCCCTTGCCCGGACGTCGTGCAAGACGTATCCGGGGTTAAGGCAAATTCGCCCGGCCCAGTCGGCCCGCGACATGCTTCGCCGAACCGCCCTGAAAACCTGATGGAGTCACTTCCGTGAAAGTAGAAAAGACCAAGCTTGATGGCTGCGTTATCGTGACGCCGCCGCGCCATGGAGATAACCGCGGGTTCTTCAGCGAAACCTTTTCAACCCGCGCGATGGAGCAGGCCGACCTTCCCTCCAATTTCGTTCAGGACAACCTGTCGCGGTCGGCGACCAAGGGCACGATACGCGGCCTGCACTGCCAGGCGCCGCCCCATGCACAGGCCAAGCTGGTTCGATGCCTGCGTGGGTCCATTCTGGATGTTGCAGTTGATGTTCGTCATGGCTCGCCCACTTATGGTGAATGGGTTGCGGTCGAACTGTCTGATGAAAACGGGTCGGCGCTGTTGGTGCCCACAGGGTTCCTGCACGGCTTCGTTACGCTGACTGACGGTGTCGATGTGTTTTATAAATGCTCGGACCACTATGCGCCCGAGACCGAGATGTCGGTGCGGTTTGATGATCCGGATATCGGTATCGATTGGGGCATATCCGCGGATCAAGCGACACTCAGCGGCAAGGACGGCGAGGCCAAGTCCATGGCCGAATTTGTTACGCCATTCGGTCCGGACGGTGGACCTCGTTGATCATAAAAAAACGCCCGCAGTAAGAACCTGCGGGCGTTTTGATGGCCGCCTCCTGCGCGGAGTTCCGGTCAGAGGGCTGTGCCGTCGCTGACCTTCAGCCATGATGCTCCGTCGCTATAGGCCAGTTGTGCACCACCCGTCGCATCCGACACAAAGGCAATGCCGCCCGCTCCGACAGTCGCAGCAGCCGGTAAGCCAGCAATTGCAGTCGGCGTCAGACGCAGGACCCCATCCACATCCAGTTTTGCCGCCGGGGTTTTGCCGATTCCCACGTCGCCCGCGCCTGTTGCGACGATAGTCTCGTTCCACACGCTGCCATCCGGGCTGGTTTTGACGTGGAAATCGTCATCACCTGTCAAACCGAACTCCGCCCGGCCAGACCAGTTGGACTGAAACAGCAGGGACGCCGTGTCACCCATTGCCGCCTTGTTGATTTTCAACTGATGCGATGTGCCGTCATGCGACAACAGCGTG
The DNA here is from genome assembly GCF_056857795.1 of Aliiroseovarius sp. B-4. Taxonomy (NCBI): domain Bacteria; kingdom Pseudomonadati; phylum Pseudomonadota; class Alphaproteobacteria; order Rhodobacterales; family Paracoccaceae; genus Aliiroseovarius; species Aliiroseovarius sp. B-4. The sequence goes on along the minus strand of NZ_JBSXNV010000039.1, from coordinate 130,119 downwards.
GCATCTGCCGCAACTGCCAACTTGTTGGTGGCATCTGCGGTCGTGTTCACGCCCACCAGATCAAGGTTGTTGGTCGCAGGTGTCGTATCGACCCATTGGGTACCATCAAACCGCATTTGCTGCGCGGTCGCTGCGATATCTGCACGCCACCCTTGCAGAGGGGCGATGAACTGCCAAACACCATCCTGGAACCAGGTGATGTTCTGATCTTTGCCGGTCCAGTCGCCCGTGGCACCGCTGGGAACAATGTGACGGTCGCCCTCGGCCGCACCTGTTGGCGGACTCATCCCATCGGCGGTTGCGACCGACAGCTGAACCAGAATGTCCAGAAGGCGTAACGCCTCGTTATGTGTGACGTGTTTCTGCGCCTGCGCGACTTGGATAAGAGGAAGGGACAGAATGGGCGAACTGTCGGACATTTCGGATACTCCGTTGCGAAATTTGCTTCCGACGATTGATCCGGTGATAAGGTTAAAGAGTAACGATCCGGGCGCGCGCATGGCCTGACAAGGTGTGGTCGGCGGATTAGAACCAAACAACCGCGTCTTGCAGGCTGGACAAATCCTGTAGGTTCTCAATAAAAAGCGAGGCTTCACCACCAAAGTCAAGAAAGATGCCGTCATCGCGTATGTCGGCAAAATCGCTGACGGTGGTGGAAGTTACCGCAGCGGCGGCCGCGCCTTGTAGGTTTATCCGGATGATGTCTGACCCGACGTCGAAATCTGAAATCGAGTCATTGCCAGACGTGAAAACGAACGTGTCGCCTCCTGATCCACCGACCATGACATCGTCGCCTTGTCCGCCGTTCAGGATGTCGTCCCCGGGACCGCCATACAGCATGTCATCCCCGGTATTTCCAAGCAAGTGATCGTTGCCCAGGTCCCCATACAACCGGTCGTCGCCGTCGCCGCCAGTCAGTCTGTCGTTGCCCCGAGCACCGCGAAACAAATTGTCGTTGCTATCGCCATGAAGAACGTCGCCAAAATGAGTGCCCGTCAGGTTTTCGACAGAGAGGATTGTGTTGCCCTGCATACTTCGTCCGCCTTTGTTCAGCGTCAGCCAAACGTGAGCTCCCGATCCCAGTGCCGTCATGACCAACGTATCTGTTCCTGCACCGCCATGAATGTAATCCCGGCCCGAACCGGCAATGAACGTGTCATTTCCGTCCTCTCCGAACAGTCGATCATTGCCACCGAGTGCTTGAAACCGGTCATCGCCGTCGCCACCCCGAAATGTGTTCGCTTGACCGTTGCCGATCAGCCGATCGTCCGACCCCGACCCGACAACTATCTCTATCGAGTAAAGTTTGTCGCCCGCGGCTGCTCCTTTGTTCACGTTTGTGCTCAGATTGACCGTAATGCCCGTGATTGCATCAGCATAGTTGGCAATGTCGATACCGGGTCCGCCAAATAGTTGATCGGGGCCAGTCCCCCCTTGTAGCAAATCATTGCCACCTTCGCCTTTCAGAATGTCAGGGCCGTTCCCGCCAAACAGCCGATCCCGACCCACCCCGCCAAATAGCTGGTCCGCGCCGTCATCCCCCGACAAGGTATCATGACCTCCCAAGCCATAAATCCTGTCGCCCTGACCGCGCCCGGAGAGTGTGTTGTGAGCTGCATTGCCATAAATGACATCCGAACCCCGACTTCCGATCACACCTTCGACCGAAGTATAGATATCACCGGTTGCGGCCCAGAACCCTTTGCCGCTTCGCAGATCGACGCGCACATTGTTGGTTAATGCGGAATAGTCAACGGTGTCATAACCCGGACCACCATGATACTTATCCCGACCGCCAAAATCTTTCATGAGGTCAGCACCATAGGATCCATGAAGAATGTCAGCACCGCTGCCGCCGTTCATGATGTCATCGCCCCATTGGCCAAACAACACGTCGTTGCCGTGCCCACCTGAAAGGACGTCATTGCCCGAACCACCATAAAGCCGATCATTGTCATTCTGGCCCAGCAGGCTGTCGTCACCGCTGTTGCCGAACAGTTCGTCGTTACCCGAACCTCCAGACAGGAAATCAGCGCCGTCCATACCCAAGATCGTGTTGCCGCCATCGGCTCCAGAAATCTGATCGTCAAAATTACTGCCGTAAATGTGTTCGATCGACACCAGCGTGTCGCCCGCCGCACCCCAACCGGTTGTGCGTGTTCCCAAGTCAACCTGCACCTGAGAGTTTGCGTCACGATAGTCGACCCAATCCTGACCAGATCCACCATCAAGCAGGTCTGCGCCACTGCCGCCAGACAACGTGTCGTTTCCGCCGCCGCCTGCCAGGCTATCGTCGCCACCGCCGCCGGTCAGGATGTCATTGCCTTCGCCACCCCATAGCAGGTTTTCGGCATTGTTTCCGGCAAGCGTGTCGTCAAAGGCCGTCCCCACCACGTTTTCGATGTTGATCAGAATATCGCCGAGTGCGGCTCCCGCCAAAAGACCATTATCGAGTCGCGCGATAACCGCCTCGCGAGCCCAGGCATAGGTGACGGTATCGCGTCCATCACCGCCATCCAAGGTGTCACCAGAAAGACCGCCATCAAGATAATCGTCACCATTGCCACCCACCAGCCGATTGGCACTGCCATCGCCGATCAAAGTGTCGTCAAAAGCGGTCCCAACGATATTTTCGATGGAATGGTGGACATCACCATCCGCCGCGCCCGTTGCTTGTCTGTTCGCCAGATCAACCCATATCGATGAAGCGGCGGTGGCATAATTTACGGTGTCCGTTCCGTCCCCCCCATAGAAAACATCTGGGTCGAGCGACCAGTTGAAAACGTCGTCTCCACCGAAGCCATACAAGGTTTCCGTGCCTTCATCGCCGCCCAGGACATCATTCGCGTTGGTCCCGTTTATGATCTCGGGAATATACTGAAACCCATTTGGCGGTCGGTTAAGCAGAAGCGTATCGGCAGTTGTGAAATGTGAAATGTCCAGAGACCGTCCATCGGCGCTGTATACATATGTAACTTCATTGCGATAGACTATTTCAGCTCCCCAAGCGCGGGGTTCAACATTTAGCTGCCGAACATCGTACAACATCTGGAACTCAGTCAGGTTCAGCCGATCCACACCGGGCTGAAAGTCCATGATTTTGTCAACCATATCGTCGGAGGCCAGCACAAAGATATCCGCACCTGTGCCGCCAACAAGTGTATCTTCGCCGATGCCATCGCGCAGCAGATCGTTACCGGCACCGCCGGATATGGTTTCGCTCCAAATGCCACCGTCGATCTGGTCATTGCCAGCAGACCCGAAAAGAGCGGACGATGATCCGTCACCAGCAATTGTCTCGCCCGCACCAGCGAGATCGTACTCGAACTGTGTGATGCCGCGCTCGGTCTCGCTGGTTGCAAAGATCTGCAATTTGCCACCCACGTATTCCATCGACAGCGCCGAGATGTTCTGTAATGCCGTCTGATTGGTGTCCCAAACCGTATCCAGATGCACAAGCATCCCACTGGGTAGAAGAGTGAACAGAGACAATCCATCGTCTGCGCCGCCGCCGACGATGTAAAGTCTGTCGCCAACCTGTGCCGACGCCAGTTCGGTTATGGATTGGAATCTGGTCGCCGTGCTGTCGATGATGTGATCAATTGCATTCAGTGAGCCGTCGGCACCAACTTCAACGACTGTCAGGGATGAACTTCCGGCGCTTGCGAGTATGGCGAAGGTCTTGTCCAGTACGTTTCCGGACACCAGTGCCGTCGGGGCGGAAATCGGCAGGTATTCTGCCGCAGACAGCGAATCTGCGAAGGTTGGGCTTCCGGCGTTATCCAGACGATAGCTGGAGATTCCAACTTGCTGCTGTGATAAACCTAGCAAGATTTGTGCGCCGCCGCTGGAGACGATACCAAGCGCCACCATGTCCGAGGTGTTCGTGGCGGTCGGAATGCTGTTTCCGTCAATCAATTCCAAGATATTCTGTTCGGACACGACATAATGGTTGAAGCCTGTGCTCTGCGCATTCGAAGCATAGACATGTGTCTGGTCCCCGAAGCTGCGCGATGTCAGAGCGCTCAGGTTTCCCAATCCTCCCAAACCCCATTCAAAACTCTCGGTCGCACCGAACAGGTCCGGACCATCCAAAGTAATGGCGTTCAAGGTCCAGTCGTATCTACCGAACGGCAGCAGATATGTGGCGCCAGACACCTCAATCAGTTCGATCTGAGCATATGGTGAAGCCATAACCGAAAGCGGATATGACAATTGCGCTGACAATGAGAATGCGCCGGCGTCCGAAATGGAAAATACCGTCGCGCCACCATTCGAACCCGTGGCAGCATATAAATACGTCCTGTTTCCCGCCTGGAAGACTTCCAGATCAGAAACGTTTGCAACATAGCTTAATTCGGCACCCGCATGAGTGCCGGTAAATACCAGACTGGCCACCCCGACCCCCTCGTACAGCTCACCCAGCTTAATGAGGTCTATGGTGGATCCTTGGAGTTAAAGAGCGCTTTACTTCTGTGAAATAGCAGTGTGGATTTTAGGTAAACGACCCCGTCGTAAGGTGCGAACCACCCCGAGTATGGGTCAGTTGTTGAGGAGTTCGCGGTGATAGCGTCCCAGAAACACAAGGCCCAACACGGTTAGCGTCAACGAAATGCCATACACGTACAGAGGATTGACCCAAGTCGCGTCGTAGGTCGCATAGAAGCCACGCCGCATTTCCCCAATGATATGAACCAGCGGATTGTATGCAAGGTAATCACGGAAAGGTTGGGGTATGCTTTCGATCAAAAAGAATATCGAAGAAATTATGAACAGCGGGCGAGTTACGATCCCCCAGACCCGCTCCCAAATCGGATACTTGGTAAGCAAGAAACAGTTCAGCACACCCACCCCGAACGAAAAGGTCAACGCCATACTGAGTGAGTTGAATATGGCGGCGTAGTTCAGAATGTTACCAGTATCGAACAACGTCATGATGCCAAACATCAAAATATAGAACACCAGAAAATGGGTGAGCGCATTTAGAAACAAGCGTGCGAAGATAGCGTCCAGATATGTTACTGACGGGTAAGATAACAAAGGGCGGGAGTATCTGATCGACCTTGAAATTTTGTTGGACAGGTCAAGATACATCATAAAAGGCAAGTAGCCAGTTGCGTAAAACAGCGCAAAGTTGTTTCCAAGCGCAGGCGAAGCGAAGGCCATCGAGAACGCAACCGTCATGACGGTCAAGCCACCGATCGGTTCGAGCACAGCCCAGAGGTAGCCACCGGGCGATCTGCCGTAACTGGTGGCCATCTCTCGCAGCATCAGGGCCACGATCGTTCGCCAGGTTTTGAAATTGCGGGCGTGCAGGCCCTCTGCTTTGAAGCTCATGCGCGTGTTTTGCCGTTAGATGCGCGTTTTTGGCAAGCCGAATCCACACGTGTCGGCAAGAAGAATAGCTCTTTCAACGCAAAATGGTTCAATGTTATAAGCCACGCGTCCATATTGCGGTGGAAGCTGCACGACGAGCGGTTTACAAACGTGATCAATTACATCGAAACGACGGACGAACGAGCTATCAACAATAAAATGCGGCAACTTAGTTGCGCCAAACACCGACAGACTGGCGTCTTCGAAGGATGATTCATGAATAAACCCACTGAGGCCAACACTGCTCCTGCCGATGCCGTCAGCGCGTCCGCTGAAGTGAAGACTGCCCCAATGGCCCGTCCGGCGCGTTTCAAGTCGCGCCATAGGGTTGTGCTTATCAGCTTTGTTGTCGCCGTCATCTTTCCATTGCTCATCGGTGCTTGGTATCTTTATGCACGTGCACTTGACCAATATGTGTCTTATGTCGCGTTTACCGTGCGATCCGAGGATGTAAGCTCTGCAACCGATATCTTGGGGGGGTTGAGTGCGTTTGGAACCGGCGGATCCGAAGATACAGATATCCTGTACGAATTCATCCAAAGCCGCGAGCTGGTCAAACTGATCGATGAAGAAATTGACCTGAGGGCGATATACTCTGCTGGTTACGAAACTGACCCGGTTTTTTCATTCAATGATGGCGGAACGATTGAAGATTTGGCCAACTATTGGTCGAAAGTTGTCAAGATATTCTATGATAGCGGTACAGGACTGATCGAGCTGCGTGTCCACGCCTTCGATGCGAACACCGCAAAGGATATCGCCGAGCGCATCTTTAGCCGAAGCTCTGATATGATCAACGATCTGAGTGCCGATGCTCGGGCCGATGCGACCCGTTATGCAACTGAGGAATTGGAGTTTGCTGTCGAGCGGCTGAAAGCGGCGCGGCAAGCCGTCACGCAATTCCGGTCACGTAATCAGATTGTCGACCCCGAAGCAGAGATCGGAGGTCAGGCAGGATTGATGACCGCGTTGCAGACAAAACTGTCCGACGCTCTGATCGCTTTCGATCTGATACGAGAAAGCGCTGGCACAAATGATCCTCGGATGGCGCAAGCGGAACTTCGTATTGAAGTGATCCGTGAAAGGATTGAGGAAGAGCGTTTGAAATATGGAGCCGACGACAATGATGATCGGGACTTCTCCACGCTTGTCGGCGAGTATGAGCGCCTTGCAGTCGAGAGGGAGTTTGCGGAACAGACTTACCTCGCGGCGCTTGCCGCGCTGGACTCGGCGAAGATCGAGGCGCAACGCAAAAGTCGGTATCTGGCCGCGTATATCAAGCCAACGCTTGCCGAGCGCGCCGAATACCCACAAAGGATGCTTCTGCTGGGCGTGTTCGGGGCGTTCCTTGGGTTCATCTGGGCCATTGGCGTCTTGATCTTCTACGCGATCAAGGATCGCCGCTGATGATCGAGGTCCGCAATTTGTGGAAAACCTACTATGTCAAAGGGGTGGGCAAGACGGTTGCGAAGGACCTTAATCTGACATTCCCGACTGGAAAGTCCGTTGGGCTGTTTGGACGCAACGGTGCTGGCAAGTCAACGCTGCTTAGAATGATCGCGGGTGTCGAGGATCCGGACAGCGGGTCCATCAGGTCAGACGGTACAATCTCGTGGCCGGTTGGTTTTGCTGGCAGTTTCCATGCAGATCTTACCGGTGCTCAGAACACCCGGTTCGTGGCGCGCGTTTATGGCGTGGACACAGACGAGTTGGTTGCCTATGTGCAGGATTTCGCAAAACTGGGTGTGCATTTTCATGCGCCTTTCAGGACGTATTCATCCGGAATGCGCTCACGTCTGGCGTTTGGCGTCTCGATGGGCATTAAGTTCGACACATATTTGGTTGACGAGGTTACTTCCGTGGGCGACGCCGCATTCCGCAAGCGTAGCACCACACTGCTACAGCAGCGGGTTGGAGAGAGTGCTGCAATCGTCGTTTCACACTCCATGAACTTGATGGAAGAAATATGCGATGCCGGTGTTGTGCTTGTCGGTGGCCGGGCAAGTTGGTTCGACGATGTCAAAGATGCTATCGAGTTTCACGAGAGCACAATGAACGCGCAATGAACCCTCAGTCAGATGGAATCTGTCGAAACTGTTCCTACACGGAAATCTTAGGTGCAGTCTTAGAGACGCATTCCCGATTTAAGTCTTGGCGGAATGGCGATAATAGGTATGCACATCGCTTGCGAGCAGCTTGCCTGATTGGCAACTAGCGGCAAATAATCAGAGAGACAAAATGCCCAAGATCTTCTTGCATATCGGAACACACAAAACTGGATCGACATCGATCCAGGAGGCGTTTCAAGGATATGACGATGGTCAGACGATCTATGCCGATCTTGGCTTCGCAAACCACTCCATACCTGTTTACACGGCATACTCTGGCAGGCATCAGCGGTACCATATCTGGCGGGGTGCGGGCAGCGAGGCGAAAGAAAGACTTCGAATTGAGAGCAAGAAAAACATTGCTTCATTTCTGGATCGGGTCGATCGAGAGAACATTATCATCTCGGGCGAAGACATATCCCAGTTGCCGGAAGAGGGTTTGATAGAGTTCCATAATGAGCTGAAGAAAGTGTCATCTGACATAGAAGTGATAGTTTACGTGCGAAACCCTGTGTCGTTCATGACCAGCGACATGCAGGAGTTCGTTAAATCAGGTCAAAATATGGCCAAGCCGGTTTCGCCCAATTATCGGCCCAGGATCGAGAAGTTCATTCGGCACTTCGGTCGTGAGAATGTCAATATACGCGAATTTAGTCCGGAGGTGTTGAAGAACGGAGATATCGTTCAGGATTTTTCCGAAGTCATCGGTGTTGATACACCGGGAAATTCGAGGCGCACAAACGTATCGCTTTCGACCGATGCGCTGCGCGTTGTGTACCTGACAAATCAGCTTATTTCCGTTGGTGCCGAAGCCGATACAATTCTTGCTGCACGAAAAAAGTTTATTGAGCATGTCAGATTGTTATTGCCCGGCAAATTTGTGCTGCCACCCGCACTGATTGCGCCACTTGTGGATCAACAGGACATTGATTGGCTGTATTCGGTTTCGTCGATTGATTTTCGCACGGATCAAGAACAAGACAAAGAATTTGATCCGAAAGAGTTGCGAAAATACATGAGCCAACCGGTCGAAGAAGCATTGGACAAGATAAGGAACTACCTGATTGATGCACACCGTCTGAAGTCTCCCCCCGCAGATACCAGGTTTTTAATTGCCAGGTATTTCATGGCGTTCCTAAACACGACAAACAGACCAAATGTTGATTCAATAAAGCACAAGTACCGACAATCAAGCCGCTTGCGGCTTTTGGGGCGCAAGTTAGGTTTCCGTTGATCAAGGATCAGGGGAGAAAATTGCGTGGCGGCGCACTGATGTGCAGCCAACAGAGCCGCTTCGGAACCGTGGCGAGAAGTTCGAGACTTAATCCTGAGAGATCCCAAGGCCCGCTTGCAAATCTATCACTTCAACCCGTGCCGGAATTTGAAACGATCCATTTTGGAAAGCTGCGAAGCGTCGCCTTTTAGGCGCAGTAGGTTTAGAAACTGCGCTCGCTCCTCGGCCGACATAATCGTCTCCAGCCACGCGGCGACTTCCCACAGTTGATATCTGCCACGGTAGACAAGATCTTTCTTGTACAAAGGTGATGCCATATAATTGGGGAAGAAAAAGGCGCCACTGTGGATTGTCGATGTCTTGGCAATAAAGCCGCAAAGCTCGATAATTCGGTCCTTTGAATTTATCGGGTTTTCCTTAAGCGAACCTCGCCACGGCTGACAGACAACGGTGTTCAGCATCGGTTCGTCAACATTGTCCGTTTTCAGCATTTCAGAGTATAGCTGATCGACTGAATAGATGACCTTCGTCGATTTTGACGCTTCAAGAATGGCATAGGTCAGCCCCTTTTCGCCCTGGTCAATCGCGAGGACGCGGTTGTTTGAAGGGATATAGGCTTTCCAGAAGTTCTGGAACGCCTCCGACGTGATAACATCCCGACTTACGCTGAGTGCGAAAGACTGTAGATGGTAGTCTTCCCCCCAGTTTTCATATGCTGCGATGACATCCTGATGGCCGTTCAGTGCCTCGACGAAATCGTCCAACCCACGCGCTGCGAAGAACACGCTGTCATTCAGGATCATCAGGCGATCAGGCGTCAGACCTTTCTCGTCAATGAATTTGACTGCGTCCTTGTAGCAGCCGAAGTCAAAACCCTGATTCCCGCGCTGAATGAGTGTATGACAATGGGTTCGAAAGAAAGCCCTTTGGGTTTCCGACAATGGGTGATTGTTTACAAGAATGGTATTGACACCAGCTTTGTCGAGCGTGCGGATTATCCGTTGCACACTGTCGGACACCGCCTCGCCAGGTTCGTAGTAAACGAAGATGGCAAAGGTGCCTTCGGTTTTCTCGGACAAAGTCTCGAAGGTTTTGATGTCATCAACGTAATTTCGCAGGGCGATGCGATCTTTGATCTGATCGAACGCGATGTAACGTGTCCAGAAAACCCAGCGCTCCAGCCGCAGAACGATACGCCGCAGCAAGTTCTTGGCAATGGAAAGCACGTCCATAGTGACACCCTTTTGGCAATGTGGTCCCAAGCCCACCATAGCGAGGGCAGTTGCGTCCCCAGCAGATCAACGCCCGAATTACCACAAGGTCGCTGTTTTGCAAGCACCTGTCCGAAGGCGTGCCCCACGGCTTGCTCTGTCCGTGATTATGCGTTTCCCGTTGAACCTCTGAAAAACCAGATGGATGCGATCTTGTTTTATCCGGCAGATTGGTGGTTCAGCATTGTAAATGCGGGCCGGTTGGAATTAGAAGACAGACGACCATTCGAACTTGGGCTCTTGGGTGTCCTTGTCGTGGTGCGCACGTATTTTGGTTTCGCAAGGGCGAGACAGGACACTCTGATTGATCAAGGGCTCTGACATGAAACTTCTCATTACCGGCGGTGCAGGATTCATTGGGTCAGCAGTGGTCCGCCAAGCGATCCGCGACAACCTCAAAGTGGTCAACGTTGATGCTCTGACCTATGCCGCGTGTATTGAGAACGTCGCCAGCGTGTCCAACAGTCCGAATTACAGTTTCGAACAAGTCGACATATGTGACCGTACCGAACTTGATCGTGTTTTTTCAGAACATCAGCCTGATGCCGTGATGCATCTTGCAGCGGAAAGCCATGTTGACCGTTCTATTGATGGTCCGTCAGATTTTATCGAAACAAATATATCGGGCACCTTTAACATGCTGGAAGCCGCGCGTGCCTATTGGGTCGACAAAGGCAAACCGGAAAGTTTCAGGTTCCATCACATTTCAACTGACGAGGTGTATGGGTCGCTTCCCGATGACAAGAGCATCCTTTTCACCGAGGATACAGCCTATGACCCTCGCAGTCCCTATTCCGCGTCAAAGGCTGCGTCTGATCATCTGGTCCGGGCATGGCATGAAACGTATGGCTTGCCTGTTGTTCTGACGAACTGCTCCAATAACTACGGGCCCTATCATTTCCCGGAAAAACTGATTCCGGTGGTGATCCTTAATGCGCTGGCGGGCAAGGAATTGCCAATCTACGGGGATGGATCCAACATACGTGATTGGCTGTACGTAGAAGATCATGCCGATGCCTTGCTGACAGTCATCAAACAAGGTGAAGTCGGTCGCACTTATAACATTGGGGGCGAAAACGAGCGCACAAATCTGGAGTTGGTCAAAACCATCTGTCGTATCTTGGACGAGTATCGCAGCCGCGAAAGCGGTTCTTATCAAGATCTGATCACCTTCGTGGCTGATCGACCCGGCCATGACGCGCGTTATGCGATTGATCCAACCAGAATTAGCACCGAACTAGGATGGCGGCCGTCCGTCACCATCGAAGAAGGTTTGCGCAAAACTGTTCAGTGGTATCTGGACAACGAAGACTGGTGGCGCGCGTTGCAGAACCGTGATGGGGTAGGCAAACGCTTGGGGACCGGCTAAACCTGCGCCTCAAAAGGAAGCCGCGTGATGAAAATCCTCGTGTTCGGGAAAACTGGCCAAGTTGCCACCGAATTGCAACGGCAATCGGCTGTTCAGGCCTTGGATCGCAACGAGGTTGATCTGTCCGATCCAGCTGCCTGTGCTGCGATTATCCGCGATTGTGATGCTGATGTCGTGATCAACGCCGCTGCATATACGGCAGTTGATAACGCCGAACGCGACGAAGACATCGCGACCATCATAAACGGCCACGCACCCACCGCAATGGCGCGGGCGGCGAGGGATCGCAACCTACCGTTCCTGCATATTTCGACCGACTATGTATTTAACGGTCAGGGAGAGAAACCTTGGAGGCCGCGCGACCCGGTTTCACCACAAAATGCCTATGGCCGGTCAAAGCTGGTTGGCGAACAAGGTGTTATCTTGGCTGGTGGACGCTTTGCGATTCTTCGAACCAGCTGGGTGTTTTCGGCGCACGGCGCCAATTTCGTGAAGACCATGTTGCGTTTGTCTGAAACACGCGATGACTTGAGTGTCGTAGACGATCAGATCGGCGGCCCGACATCAGCAGCAGATATTGCCAACGCACTGTTGAAAATGGCGGTTGCAATGGTGAATGGCCAAGACGGTGGCGTTTTTCATTTTGCGGGCGTGCCGAGCGTAAGCTGGAAGGAATTCGCGGTTGAAATTTTCTCGCAGTCCGGTCGTGCAGTAAACGTACGCGGTATTCCCACTGCGGATTACCCGACACCGGCAGTCCGACCGTTAAATTCCCGAATGGATTGTTCTGACTTGGAAAAAGTGTTTGGTATTCGGGCACCCGATTGGAAAACATCGTTGTCAGCTGTTTTAGATGATTTGAAAGCTGCCAGCTAAGTAATGCGGCGAGATAGAAGTGAGCCAGAAAATGAAACGTAAAGGCATTATCTTGGCAGGAGGGTCTGGGACACGGCTGTATCCAATTACGATGGCAGTGTCGAAGCAACTGCTGCCTGTTTATGACAAGCCAATGATCTACTATCCGATCAGCGCTTTGATGCTGGCCGGTATCCAAGAGGTTGCAATCATCACGACACCCCAGGATCAAGCCCAGTTCAAACGCATGTTGGGAGACGGGTCGGAGCTTGGTATGTCTTTCACATATATTGAACAGCCCTCGCCCGATGGGCTTGCGCAGGCCTACATACTTGCGGAGGGTTTTCTTGACGGTGCCGCATCGGCCTTGGTCTTGGGTGACAACATCTTCTTTGGACACGGATTGCAGGATATGCTGACCGAAGCCAGCGAGAAAACAACCGGGGGCACGGTGTTTGGCTACCGCGTTGCGGACCCGGAACGCTATGGCGTTGTCGGATTTGACGATTCCGGCAAGGTCAACACGATCATCGAGAAGCCACATACGCCACCGTCAAACTATGCCGTTACGGGCCTGTATTTTCTTGATGGGTCTGCGCCTGAACGCGCAAAGAAGGTCACACCTTCCGAGAGGGGCGAATTAGAGATCACAACGCTGCTCGAGATGTATCTGGTCGAAGATAGTCTTTCAGTCCAACTGATGGGTCGCGGATATGCTTGGCTGGATACCGGGACACATGGCAGTCTGCTTGACGCCGGAAATTTCGTCCGGACACTGGAAAAGCGCCAGGGTCAGCAGGTGGGGTGTTTGGAAGAGATAGCCTATTCAAACGGCTGGATCAGCCGAAACGAACTTAAGTCACGTGCGCAGGTATTCGCCAAGAACGATTATGGGCGATACTTATCGCAATTGGCGGATTGATCTGCCCCCAATTAATGAAGCGATGCACATGACCTCTGGACCACACGTTGCCATTTTGCTTGCGACCTATAATGGCGGTGAGAACCTGCATGAGCAACTGGCCAGCATCGCCGAGCAGCAGTATCAAAACTGGTCTCTGATTGTCAGTGACGATGGGTCATCTGACGCAACGCGTTCGATACTGGATAGCTTCGCTTCCGAAGGTCATGATGTCATAGTGCTGGATGGTCCTCAGAACGGCGCGGCGGCAAATTTTATGTCCTTGTTGAAACGGTTTGCCGCTTATGCTCCGGCGGGTGCATGGGTGTCATTTTGTGATCAGGATGATGTTTGGCTTCCCGACAAACTGGCGCGCAGTGTTGCAGCGCTGACCAATCTGGACGCCGCCGTTCCGGCGCTGTATTGCAGCAGGACGTGGATCACGAATGAACAGCTGCAAGGACGCCGCCTGTCTGTGCCGCGACCGCGTCCCTTGAGCTTCCGTAACGCGCTGGTGCAGAATGTCGCTTCGGGAAACACCATTTTGCTGAATGCCGAAGGCACAAGGCTGGTGAACGAAGCCGCAACGCAGACATCAGATGTTGTGATCCATGATTGGTGGACCTATCAGATTATCGCAGGTGTGGGTGGTGCTCTGGTGCACGATGACCAACCAACGCTGTTGTATAGGCAGCATGAAGGCAATGAAATCGGTGCGAATGACAACGCAAAGGCAAAATTGGCCCGTATTGCGATGCTTCTCGGCGGTCGTTTTGCTGAATGGAACCGCTTGAATGCACATGCCCTGAGTGCGTCGGCTCATCGGTTCTCTCCGGAAAACCAGTTGTTGCTGCAAGATTTCACCCGAATCCTGAACATGCGGCGGCGGCGCAGCTGGCGTGTGCTGATGAAGATGAAGCTATATCGGCAAACCCGCGCAAGCACGGCGGCGCTGTGGTTGGCACTGTTGCTGCGCAGGCTTTGAAACCGTCGTCCGGGAACGGCACCTGCGATAAAAGGAGACTATCGTGCACATCGCGTCCGTTTTGCAGGGATGCCTTGACCGGGTGGTGCCTTCACCTGCCCTGTTTGACAAGGCCTACTATCTCGCGACCTATCCGGATATGCGGAGCTACAAAGGCGCGCTTTATAGTCATTACCAGAAATTTGGTTGGCGAGAGGGGCGTTTCCCCACGCCGCTTTTCGATTCCAAATGGTATTCCGACACCTATCTGAATGGGGCACCTGACCAGAACCCGTTGGAACATTACGAACAAGTTGGTTGGAAACTGGGGTTCAATCCGTCAGCGGTTTTTGACGCCAAATGGTTTCGTAAAACCCATATGTCGGGCCGGTCGGACCGTGATCCGCTGGCCTTTTACATCGAAAGCTGTGCCGAAATTGGGATATCGCCGCATCCCTTGCTTAATATCTCGGCCTATCTCAACGACAATCGGGATGCCCCAAAAGACGCGATGGATGCGCTTAACCACATGCTTCGCGAAGGGTATCACGGTGTTCGCGCGGCTGTTCCCGGATTTGATCCCGAGCACTACCGTTCGAAAAACCCGGAAACAGCCGGTTGGTCAGACCCCGAGACCTGGAAGCATTTCCTGGTTCACGGTCGCAAGACGCATGGCGTGTTCTGGCCGTCCGAAGCGGTGATGAAGGTGCGCGTTGCATCTCGGCCGAACAGCCCCACGTCCACCGAACAGCAATCACCGATGATAATTGCGGGGTTTCACCGAAGTGGAACCTCGTTGACCTCGAATCTGTTGTTAAACGCGGGTTTGTATTTGGGCGACAGGCTCCTAGGGGCAAATTATTCTAACCCCCGCGGACACTTCGAGGATGTTGAGGTGATCTCCTTCCATAATCGATTGCTTGCAAATGCTGGACGGGATTGGATGGTGTCGGACCACTTTGAACCAATCGTAACAGCCGCAGATATCAGTTGGATGCGTGACTATGGGACGCGTCGCGCCGGAATCGGTGCATGGGGATTTAAGGACCCGCGCAGCACCCTGTTTTTGTCCCAATGGACAGCGGTATTCCCCAGTTCGACCATTCTCTATGTTCACCGTCCCTGTATCGAATGTGTGCACTCGATAAAGCGCCGCGCCGCAAATTGGCTCAGGTTGGGCATTGATACTGATCTGAATGCGCGGTTCTGGACGCAAGAAGACCTGGCAGTCAAAATGTATCTGACCTACGCGGAAACTGCCCTTGAGTTTCTTGAGCAGTTTTCCGGTCGTTCCTGTGTTGTTGCGCTTGATGACATTCTTAAGGGGCGGAACATTGTCAGACAGATTAACGAGCATTGGGGCTATGACCTGAAGGAATGCAAGATTTCTGATATTTTTGATACGGAATCGATGTCACGGGTCGGTCCAAACGAATACATCCATGACAAGAGCCTGCTTGCTCGTATCGAAGATGTGGAAAGCCGCTTTTCCGCATTGGCAGAACGTGGTTTCGGTCCGGCAGTTGCAAGCGAGGAGGGTGCACAATGATCATTCAAGAGTTCGAGTTGTTACCAGAACCCAAGAAACTGGCCGCGTATCTGGATTTCCTGAGATATGAAAACGCTGCTTTGAAAAAGGATGTACAGAAACTTGAGGAAAGAGTTTCTGAACTGGAGCAAGAGCTGCAAGAGTTTGAAAGTAAGGTCCCCGAAACTTGAACCTTTGCGGCAAACCGTGCCGTCACTCGTTTCACGTTCGTTTGCCGCACGCAGCGTCTGCCGCTCATGGAAAATGCGCTTGTTGTAAACTTGTGTCGGACAGGCGCCTATCGCCAGAATTAGGCTTGTTCCGTATGCCCCCACCGCATAGGGTGGCCGCCAGCTAACGAGGTGTTTCCGGGGGCGCTATGCGTTTAATTCTAACCGCTCTTTTATTGCTAAGCATGGCAAGTTGCGGGCTGCCCCGGGGGGGTGCGCTTCAGAGCGAGATCATAGGAAACGAGACGCAGGAACGGTCTGATATCGCTATTTACCGGGTTTCACGCGAGACCCTGTCGTCGATTTCACGGTGGCCTGCGCCCAACACCAATGGTTCCTACTCATGGCCAAACCGTGGAACCCCGGCTGCGGACAAGCCAATTCGGCCATTCGACCTGGTGGATGTTATTGTCTGGGACAGTGAAGAAAATTCGCTTTTGGCATCACCAGGCCAGAATACCGTTCGAATGCAGGAAATGCAGGTTTCGCCCGCCGGGACGATATTCTTGCCCTTCGTTGGAACGCTAAATATTGCGGGGTTGCCACATTCGGCTGCCCGCGCACGCATTCAACGAAAATACGAAGAGGTGATCCCCTCTGCGCAAGTGCAATTGAATGTACGGCAAGGGACCCGTGGAACGATCTCGATGGTGTCGGGTGTGAACCGGCCCGGCCCAATACAAGTCGATGATCCGAATTTCACAATTCTGAATGCCATCTCAGCCGCCGGCGGCCCTTCCGCTCAGATACAGAATCCGCAGGTCAAACTGATCCGAGGCAGCGCGACCTACCGCCGTCCGCTTGAGCAAGTGCTGAGCAATCCGCGAAATGACGCCCTACTGCTGCCCGGCGACAAAGTCGCTATTGAAAAGGACGATCGCTATTTCCGCTCTCTCGGCGCGGCCAGCCGCGAAGCCATCGTTCCGTTCGAGACTGCCGAGATATCTGCACTTGATGCGATGTCATTGATTGGCGGTCTGACCGATATGCGGGCCAACCCAAAGGGCATTCTTATTCTTCGGGAATATTCACCCAAGGCGGTTCGTGCGGATCGGTCGGGGCCAAGTAATACACGTAGTGTGTTCGTGATTGATCTGACCACAGCCGACGGATTGTTCAGCGCCGGAAAATTCCCGATCTATCACCAGGACACAGTGCTGGTCACGGAAAGCTCGGTTGCGTCAGCCACGCTATTGTTCACTCTGATCAAGCAGATGACGGGCGCTGCGTTTGATGTCAGCAGGCTCTGACAACAACCAATTTCGTATCCTACACGAAACCTAGATCGTCAGGGCGCTACATCTCCCGGCCCAAGTGTCGTTCGCCGCGCGCGCGCGCCAGAGCCATTTGCTTCTGCCGTTCTCTGAACCGGTCGCGCCGGGCTTCCTCAAATTCGTCTATGCACTGGTGGCAACTGACGCCGTCTTCGTATTCCGGGCGGTTCTTGTCGTCTGGCAGGATGGGGCGGCGGCAGGCGTGGCACAATTCGTGCGGACCTTCGGCCAGGCCATGTTCGACCGAAACGCGGTTGTCAAAGACAAAGCAAGCGCCATCCCATTTGCTGTCCTCTGCCGGCACGTCTTCAAGATACTGAAGAATGCCACCTTTCAGGTGATACACATCCTCGACCCCCTGACTGATCAGGAAGTTGGTCGATTTTTCGCAGCGGATGCCGCCTGTGCAGAACATCGCCACGCGCTTGTTGTGGAAACGGTCCTTGTTTTGCGCCCACCAGTCGGGAAACTCGCGAAAGGTCTTGGTTTTCGGATCGACCGCGCCCTCAAACGTTCCGATGGCGACCTCGTAATCGTTGCGAGTATCAATCACCACAACATCGTCCTGCGAAATCAGGTCGTTCCAATCCTTGGGCGTTACGTAGTGCCCGACCGAGGCGCGGGGGTCCACAGCCGGCACGCCCATGGTCACGATCTCTTTCTTCAACCGCACTTTCATCTTGCCGAAAGGCTGTTCTGTTGCGGTGGATTCCTTCCATGACAGATCCGCACAACCGGGCAGTTTGCGGATATAGGTCAGGATCGCGTCAATGCCTGTGCGCGATCCGGCAATCGTGCCGTTGATGCCTTCCTGCGCCAACAGAAGCGATCCCGATATCCCTTCGCGCCGGGCAACGTCCAGAAGCGGGGCCTGCAAAGCCGCCGGGTTGTCGAAGCGGGTGAAATGATAGAGTGCAGCGATCGTATACATACTGGCGGCATACGCCCCTATTTTCAAAGGATCAAGACGTCCAATTGCTTGACCCGCCCGGATGCGAACCTTACCCATTGAGTTTCAAGGAGGATCGCCCATGCGTGACGCAAACGAAGCCCTGATCGTAATCGACGTGCAGAATGACTTCTGCCCCGGCGGTGCGCTGGCCGTGGCGCACGGGGACGACATCATCCCGCTGATCAACGAGCTGCTGTCCGATTTTCCGGTCAAGGTGTTCACACAGGACTGGCACCCGGCGGGCCACAGTTCGTTCGCGTCTTCGCATGACGGCAAGGATCCATATCAGACCACCCAGATGCCTTACGGCACCCAGGTGCTGTGGCCCGATCACTGCATCCAGGGCAGCATAGGGGCCAAGCTTCACGATCACCTGCATCGCGACCGGGCCGATATGATCATCCGCAAGGGGTTTCGAGCCGAGATCGACAGCTATTCCGCATTCTTTGAAAATGACCGGACCACCCCGACCGGGCTGGAAGGTTATCTGCGCACACGCGGGGTCGAAAGGCTGACACTTGTCGGTTTGGCCACGGATTTCTGCGTGGCCTATTCGGCCATAGATGGCGCGCGGCTCGGGTTCGATGTGACGGTGTGGGAACAAGCGTGTCGCGCGATTGACCTTGACGGATCGCTGGATGCTGCCCGCGCTGACATGCGCGCGGCGGGCGTGACACTGGAGCCTTAGATGCCTGATATTGCCAGCCGGGTTTACAATCACCACTGGAAGATTGATCCCATCGTGCGGTCATTGATCGACACGGATTTCTATAAGCTGCTGATGTGTCAGTCGGTGTTTCGCAACAAACCGGACACCCATGTTACATTCAGCCTGATCAATCGCACCAAGTCGGTGCCGCTGGCCGACCTGATCGACGAAGGTGAGTTGCGCGAGCAGTTGGATCATATCCGCTCGCTGTCCCTGTCGCGCGGCGAAAGCACATGGCTGCGCGGGAACATGTTCTATGGCAAGCGCCAGATGTTTCGTTCGGACTTCATGGAATGGTTTGAAGGGATGCGGCTGCCGGATTATCACCTTGAGCGGGTGGGCGATCAATACGAGCTGACCTTCGAAGGTTCATGGCCCGAGGTCATGCTGTGGGAAATTCCCGCGCTTGCCGTCTTGATGGAACTTCGGGGCCGCGCGGTATTGCGTGGCATGGGCAAGTTTGAGCTTCAGGTGCTCTATGCCCGCGCCATGACCCGTATCTGGGAAAAGATCGAACGGCTGCGCAAGCTGGACGGGCTGCGCCTTGCCGATTTCGGGACAAGACGCCGCCACAGCTATCTGTGGCAGGATTGGTGTGTGCAGGCGATGATCGAGGGGCTGGGGGAGCGTTTTGTCGGCACCTCGAACTGTTCGATTGCCATGAAGCGCGACATCGAGGCAATCGGAACAAACGCGCATGAACTTCCTATGGTCTACGCTGCGTTGGCCGATGATGACGACGAACTGGCGCGCGCGCCCTATGATGTTCTGGCCGACTGGCAGGAAGAGCATGACGGCAATCTGCGGATCATCCTGCCCGACACATATGGAACCCAAGGGTTTCTTGACCGCGCACCCGATTGGCTGGCCGGCTGGACAGGTATCCGGGTGGACAGCGGCGACCCAGCCACCGGGGCCGAGATTGCGATCAAGTGGTGGAAAGACCGGGGTGAGGATCCGACCCAGAAAATGGTAATCTTCTCAGACGGGCTGGACACGGACAAGATCATCGAGTTGCACCAACAATTCGCAGGTCGTGTGCGCACCAGTTTCGGTTGGGGGACGCTACTGACGAATGACTTCCGTGGGCTTGTGCCAAACGACACCCTCGCCCCGTTCTCGCTGGTCTGCAAAGCGGTCGGGGCGAACGGGCGGGCGACGGTGAAACTGTCGGATAATCCCAACAAGGCAATGGGGCCAGCGGATGAGATTGCGCGCTACAAGCGGGTGTTCGGGGTTGGCGCACAGCCGAAACTAGATGTGATCGTCTAGACTGATGCGCTATGCCCTCAGGAACGTGCGTGCGGCCCTGACAGCTTTCTGAGCATAGTCCCGCACGGCCGGGCCGTCGGGCGGATTTCGCGGCACGGCCCAACCCATCGAGGCAAACCGGCGGATCATTACGAACAGCGGAAGCAGGGCTTCCGCATCATGAGGGAACGAGCGTAGGGTGCGGTAGCCTGCGATTGCGGCATCGCGGATGGCATCGGCGGCGGGTTCATCCTCGTTCTGGGTCATCATCACGGCCAGATCATAGATGCGGAAGCCAAAGCCCGCGTCGTCGAAGTCGATCAACGTCAGCTCACCGTCTTTGACAAAGATGTTTTCGCGCAGGGCGTCTGCGTGGATCAGTCCGAAATCGGCGCCATCTTCGGCAAACGCCGTCACCATGTCATGCGCCACAGCACGGGCACGCAGGATCAGGGCGCGTTCACCCTCGGTCAAAGCGGGGCTCTCCCAGAACCGGCCCCAGAAGGGATTGTCGCCCAAAAGGCCAGGAATGTCCCAACGGTGGCGCGAGAAACCCTGAGGCAGAATCATAGCGTCGGTCAGGTTGTGCAGGGTTGCCAGCTCGCGCCCCACACAGTGATAAAGCGCAACCTGGTCCACCTCGGTTCCCGGCAGCGGCACGCCACCTTCACCAATCGGCGCACCGTCAACCCACGAAACCACCGTCGCGATCTGACCTGCACCCAGATCGGCCACCGTGTCGCCGGATCGCATCGGGATGGGGGCGGGCACGCGCATCCCCGCAGACGCCAATCCGGCCATCCAGTCCAGCTCCGACTGGATCGAAGCCTTGCTTTGATAGCCGGGCCTGTGCAGGCGCAGTGCGGCGGGACGTCCGTCAATGCGCACTTCGTGAACCACGTTTTCGCGGTTCTTGATCATGCGAATGTCCTTCGCATCCCACGCCGCGAGGGCCTGTTTCAGCGCGCTCATGCGGGCAGCGCTTTCATTGCGGCATCAAGCGTTTCAGCCAGAAGTTCGGCCTGCGCGCGATCAAAACACATGGGTGGACGAATCTTGATGCCGTGGTAATGGCGCCCGACCGAGTGTAGCAGCACCCCGCGATTGCGCATCTCGTCCACCAGTTGCGCACAGAACGGCGCGGCGGCTTCGGTGTCGCCATCTATGTCAAACTCGACGCACCAGAACAGGCCTGCCCCGCGAATGTCGGCCTTGTTGATATGCTTGACTTGGCAAAGCAGCTTCTCCAGGTGCTCGCCGATTTTGAGGGCATTTGTCATCAGGCCCTCCTCTTCCAGCACGTCCAACACGGCTGAAGCGGCAGCGACGGCAACCGGATTGCCGCCAAACGTGTTGAAATAGCCGAAACGATTGCGAAATTCGGCCATGATCTCGGGTCGGGTGACAACGGCTGCAACCGGGTGGCCGTTTCCCATCGGTTTGCCCATGGTCACGATGTCTGGTGCTAAGCCGATCCGTCGATGTCCCCAGAAATGACCACCCGTTCGGCCAAAGCCCGGCTGCACCTCGTCCGCGATGATGACGCCGCCGGCTTTGCGAACCACATCAACGGTCGGGTCAAGGAAGCCGTGGGACAGCTCGGGCAGCCCTTCGTTGGCAAAGAACGGATCAAGGATCAGGGTGCCAAAGCCGTGACCTTCAGCTTCAAGTGCGTCGATCGCCGCCTGAACCTCGTCTGCAAAGGCTTGCGATTGCGCCTCGTCACGACCACCCAGCGGTGTCAGCGTGTCCGGCGATGGCACTTTCTTGACCCATTCGACCGCGCCGCCAATGGGTGTTTTCTTGGCCGACAGATGCGACACCAGATCGGTGTTTCCGTGATATGTGTTATCGGTGCAGATGATCCCCGTCTTGCCCGTCACAGCGCGCCCCATACGCAGGGCGATGTCGTTGGCCTCGGACCCGGTGCAAACCATGATCATGGTATCCAGGTCATGATCCATCGTGCCGGTCAGCCGCTCGGCGTAATCCAAGATGCCTTCGTGCAGATAGCGGGTGTGTGTGTTCAATGTGGCAGCCTGTTGGGTGATTGCTTCGACCACTTTCGGATGGGCGTGTCCCACATGGGGCACGTTGTTATAACAATCAAGGAATCTGTTCCCATCGGCATCCCATAGCCAGGCCCCTTCACCACGCACGATGTGAACGGGATCGCTGTAAAACGTCGTCATGTTCGGGCCAAGAAGCCGCGCGCGACGTTGCAGAAGGGTGGGGGTGTCCGACATAGGTAAGGCTCCAGTCAGGTTAATCGTCGTCGATGCGCCCGCGCAGGGCTTTGATTTGGCTGCGGCGGGTCTTTGCGTCCAGCCTGCGTTTTTTCGACCCCAGGGTGGGCTTGGTGGCAATCCGCCGTTTTGGTGCGACCAGTGCGCGGCGTATCATTTCGACAAGGCGGTTTTGCGCGATCTCGCGGTTGCGGGCTTGGCTGCGCGTTTCTTCTGCCCGGATCACAATCGCGCCGTCTTGCGTCCATTTGCGCCCCGCGATCCGCTTCAGCCGCGTTTTCACGGGCGGTGTCAGACTCGGCGATCGCGCGGCTTCAAACCGAAGTTCGACCGCAGTCGCGACCTTGTTCACGTTCTGCCCGCCGGGGCCGGAACTGCGAGTGAAACTTTCACTCAGCTCCCAATCTTGCAGGGTGATATCGTCGGTCACGCGGATCATGGCGGCAACTTATCGAATTGGATCCAAAACGGAAATCCCGGAAATGCCAAAAGAAAAGGGTCGCCCGCTTTGGGACGACCCTTTCGAGAATTAAGGAGGTGGGACCGGTTAGACTGCCAAGAAGTTGGGTCAATAAGATCCGCATTCCTCACCGGGGGCTGCCCCGGAAAGTCGCGACCTAGATTGTCCCGGCACCTCGCTCCGTTGTATCTCTTGACATGGACACCTCCTTTCTCGTTGTTTCTATATCTAGGAGGTTGCCACAGATTTTGCGTTTGTCAAAACTTTTCACGCAGGATTTGGTGAAAGTTTCGTGACAATGAGGCGAAATGGAACCAGTGCGACAAATGCAATCGCCATTTTTACCAGCCAATCGGCCACCGCGAGAGATATCCAAAGCGGGGCGTTCGGACCACTGCCAAGCATTGGCAGAACCTCGTTCGCCCAGCCAACATCATTGCCGATTTCAAGGAACGCAAGACTGGCAGAGAAGGCGATGGTGAAGAAGATCGCGGTGTCCACCGTGCCACCGATGATGGTGCTGGCCACAGGTGCGCGCCACCATTTGCCGCCCCGCAATCGATCAAAGATAGCAACGTCCAGAAGCTGTGCCGTCAGGAAGGCAAGGCCAGAGGCGATCGCAATGCGCAAAGTCACAAGCGGTCCAAACTCACCAATGATCTGGGTGCCGATAAAGCTGCAAATCACACCGGTGACGAAGCCAGCAAAGACAACCTTGCGCGCAGCCGACGGGCCATAGACGCGGTTCATCACGTCCGTGACAAGAAAGGCAAAAGGATATGTGAAAGCACCCCATGTCAGCCATTGGCCGAACAGATGCTGCACCAGGATGTTTGACGCCACCACGATGGCGGCCATGGCGATCACGCCAGGAAGGATACGTGTCATGTTGTTGGTCCGTTTTAGCAAGGTTGCGGAGACTTGGTTCCCAATTGGCGGGAACGGGCTGCGTTTAACGGCTCATTGGTTTTTGATCAAGTGTTCTGTTTTCACACCGGCGCCTTGGGGAACGACATATTCGACAATCTCCGTGACCTGAAAGAACTTGAAATTGTCGTCTGACACCATGGTCAATCGGATCAGCCCGTCCTGATCCTGCCAGACCGCCAACCCCTCAAGGTTATCAAACTCGCCAACTTCGGTTTGCAGCAATATGGTTTCGTTGGTCAGACGTTCGTCGGTCATGTCGAACCGGCGAACGCGGCTGGTGAAGCCAAAGATGCTGCTCAGATGCCGCTCCAGCAGATAGAGCCGCCCATCCGGCCCAACATCTGCCCCAACCGGCACATAAGGCCGATAGCGTGGAATGGCGTAGGGCTTTTCCCATTCCGTCGCACCCGGGCGCAGGCGATAGACGGGATGCGGTGTTTTCTGAGCACCATTCCCTTCAGGGATCACAAGGATGGTGCCATCCGGTTGCACGGCAAGCGCTTCCAGTGCCGCGTTGGCCGACATTCTTTTGGCGGCTGGATTGTTCGGCAGGTCAACGCCTTTCGTTTGTCCGGGCTTGTACCGCACGATGCGGTGACGAATTTCGAAGCTGACATAGATCGTGCCATCAGGTGCAATGGCCAAGCCTTCGCTGTCTGTCCAGATACCGCTGAGCGGGTCGCCGCGCGGCGATGTCAGTTTCTTCAACGGGCCATGTGCGACCTTTTTGATCTTGCCGTCTTTGCGCACGAATTGACCTTGCGTGATGTGACCGCGATCAGTCAGTGCGACAAAGGTTTTTCCATCTTCGCTGACTTCAAGAGCTGAAAAGCCACCAAACACTGCATCGTCTCCGCCATACCAGCGCGTTGTCGACAGCAGCTTGGCCTCGGACACCGTCTGCGCACCAAGATCAACGGTATAGAAACCAACAAGCGTTGCCAGCGCCCCTAACGCGACGACAAGACGGAGCGACATTGATTTGGCAGGTCAGCAAGCGTCAGCGGGCCACGTGGCTTGCTTGGTTTTGGAGGAGTGGGCGGGGCAGGTTTGGGATTCAGGATATCATTGACCCAGTTCACCGCATCCTGGCAGCCGTCGCCAGGGGGCGGTGGTGCCTGATCGACACAGCCGCGCATTCCCTTCGGGCATTTCAGACGGACATGGAAATGATAGTGATGCCCATACCAGGGCCGGATTTTCCTTAGCCAGTCGCGGTTGCCTTTTTCGTCCTTACACATTTGAACTTTCGCGCCGGGAAAAACAAAAATCCGCGCCACGCGCTTGTCTTTTGCAGCGGCTTTCAGGATTTCGTGATGGGCCCGGGTCCAGGAGTCATTGACAAACGCCCCCTTTGCCCGCCGCATCGATATGGACGAGATACTTTCGCGCTGATTTGCCGACAGGTTCAGTCTTTTCGCCGGAAGCATCCAGATATCGGCGTCCAACCCGATCTGGTGGGATCGGTGTCCAGTCAACATCGGTCCGCCGCGCGGTTGGCTCATATCACCGATATAGAGGCCGTTCCAACCGGGTTGCCTTGCGGCTTTGCGAGACAAATCTTTGATGAAATCAATCAGCTCTGGATGTCCCCAGTTTCGATTGCGTGACAGACGCATAGCCTGCCATGTGGGACCGGTTTGCGAAAGCTGCTCGCCCCCGGCCAAACACCCTTTTGCATAAGACCCAAAAGGCGCGGATTTCTGCGCAGATCCCGCACGTTTCGCACCAAACAGCTGTTTTGCGGCGGTTTCGGCCGTGGATTTGGTTGGGGCCAGCGTTGCGCCAGCAAACATCAGGGCGCCGATCAAAACCGAACCACGAATGAAATTCACAACCATAGCCTTGCTGCCTCTCACTGCTCACCTTCAGGTTTAACCCAGATCAAAAGCAAAAGCCCTAATGCAAACAACCCGATCAGCGGAGATACGCCGAGCCGTGCGCTGCCTGTCATCGTCGTGAACCATGCAATCAGGGCGGGCGCCATGAACGCCGTGGCCCGACCTGACAGACCATAAAGCCCAAAACTTTCAGTGGGGGCTTCCGGGTCAACATGGCGCACCATCATCGACCGACTGGCCGATTGCAACGTGCCGCCCATGCCACCGATCAACATGCCGCAGCCAAAGAAAAGGATGTCCGGGATATTCGATCCTTCAGGCAGTGCGATGCCGAATATCGCCTCGCGCGTCATATTCACGATCAGAAAGCAGACCGCCATCAGAACGAGGATAGATCCGATGATGACTGGCTTCGGTCCGCGCTTTCGGTCAACACGCCCCCCCAGCCAACTAAACCCCGCCGCGGCAAGACCCGATATGATGCCAAAGACCCCAATCAGGACGATTGACCAGTTCAGAACAAGGCTCGCATAGACCCCGCCAAACCCGTACAGGCCATTCAACGCATCGCGATAAAACATCGAACTGCCCAGATAGGCTGCAAGGCTTCTCTTGTTTTTCAGGCCGCGGATGGTTCGGCCCAGAATGGCAAATGCACCTGAAAAACTGTATTTTGCAGCGGGTCCGGGAAGGTCCTTCACCCACAGTGCATAGGGGATCATGAAGAGCATGAACCATACCGCGACGAAGGGTCCAACGATCCGTGTGCCTTCGCGTGCCTCGGCGTCCAGCAGGCCCAGTCCGGGGGCAAGTCCGATCAGGGTTTTTCCGTTGGGCTGTTCGACGAACAGTGTCAGCATGATCGCCAGCGCCACCAGACCACCGATATAACCGAAGGCGAAGCCCGAGCCCGAGATTTCGCCCACCTGATCCTGATCGGCAAGGCTGGGCAGTTGTGAATTGGTGAAAACCAGTGCGAACTCTGCCCCGATGAAGCCGACGGCAAACATCAGCATCATCACCCACAAGTTTGACCCATCCGGCTGTGTCCACCACAACGAGCCTGCGCCAATGACATAAAGAAGGCTGAAGACCGCAACCCACGGACGCACCCGCCCGGCGGTATCGGCAAGTGCCCCCATGATCGGCGCGCCAAATCCAACGATCAGACCGGCGGCAGCCAGCCCCCAGGACCAGATGCTTTGCGCTTTCGCATCGGCGGCTTGCTCCACCAGCCCTTGCGCCATGAAATGCTCTGTCGCGATGGCGGCGAAGAACGGGCCGAAAATGAAGGTCAGAAGCAGAGTGTGATAGGGTTGACTGGCCCAATCGAACCAAAACCAGCCCCATATGCGCTTGCGCGTCGAGATCTCTGCCATGCCTGCTCCCTGTTTCCGATGATCAAACAGCGAAACCAGCGCGCGGGCAAGGGGTGTCATGCTTCGGGCGGCCAGGGGCGCTGCGCGTCGGCGTGGATCCAAGCCTGCACCCATTGAGGCAACACTGGTGGCGGATCATCATATCCCAACGCTTCGACCACGCGGGCGGTGGGCACGATGCCGTTGCGATCGGTGACTGCGGAACGATAGACGATCTGGTTCGCACACTCGCCGCCCAGCCACATGCCTTGTTCGACATAGATGAACCGGTCGTCCCAGCCCACCAAGCGGCTGCGCATCTCGATCCGAACGAAGGTGCGCACTCGCTCGCGATACCGAACCGAGGCACCTGCCATTGTCAGACCCCAGCGGTTCTTGATCAGCATCCGGGAAAGCCCCGTGCGTCCGGCCAGCGGAATGCGTCCAAGATCATAAAGTGTCAGGGTGCGTCCATTGTTCAACTCGCGCCACAGGTCGATGTCCCACGGCCAGCACATATGATGGCTGACATGGGTGCCGGTGATCGGCAGGGGCTTGGCCCGTGCGTTTATGATCAACTCTTTGAACATGCGGATGAACGGATACATGGCGGCTCCTTCAGGTTGTGTTCGACCTGCCTTCGGCCCGTGGAAACGTCAACCGGAACCGCGCGTCACCCTTGCCCTGCCGGGCAACCTTCCCTAGATGAAACGGACAACCCGAAAGGAGCCCCTATGCAGTCGCTGTTTCAAATCCTGATGCTGATCGTGGATATCGCCTGGTTCATCCTGATCGCGCATATCGTGATGTCGTGGTTGATTAATTTTCAGGTGCTGAACTTGCGGCAACATATCGTGGCGCAAGTCTGGTATGGGCTGAACCGGTTGCTGGAACCCGTCTATTCGCGCATTCGCGCCTTTCTGCCGCAAATGGGTGGGTTGGACTTCGCGCCGCTGGTTGCTCTTATCGCGCTTTATGCGGTCCGGATCATTCTGATCAACAACGCGTCCGCCTTCTACTAAGCCCCTTGTTC
Source organism: Aliiroseovarius sp. B-4 (assembly GCF_056857795.1). Taxonomy (NCBI): domain Bacteria; kingdom Pseudomonadati; phylum Pseudomonadota; class Alphaproteobacteria; order Rhodobacterales; family Paracoccaceae; genus Aliiroseovarius; species Aliiroseovarius sp. B-4. The sequence goes on along the minus strand of NZ_JBSXNV010000039.1, from coordinate 102,229 downwards.
CGAGCGGTCGCGCGTGGGAATGTGCCCTCAAAATAACGAGCAGCACACATGCCCCGCGATCTGGACCTTTTGAAATCCGTTTTTGGCTTCGATGAATTTCGCCCCGGACAGGCCGAAATAGTCGAAGCCGTGTCGCGTGGTGAAAACACCTTGGCGATCATGCCAACGGGTGGCGGAAAGTCGCTGTGTTTTCAACTGCCTGCCCTGATCCGTGATGGTGTGACGGTGGTGATTTCCCCGCTGATTGCCCTGATGCGCGATCAGGTGCGCGGGCTTCAGGCGGCCGGGGTGAACGCAGGCGCGCTGACCTCGGGTAACACGCAGGACGAGACCGATGCGGTGTTCGACGCCATATCAAGGGATGAGTTGAAGCTGCTCTATATGGCGCCTGAACGGCTGGCGTCGGGGGGCACCTTGAACCTGTTGCGCAACGCAGGCGTGACCATGATCGCGGTGGACGAGGCGCATTGCGTCAGCCAATGGGGACACGATTTTCGCCCGGACTATCTGAGGATCGGAGAGCTGCGCCGCGCCCTCGATGTGCCATTGGCCGCCTTCACGGCCACGGCAGACGAAGAAACCCGCGCCGAGATTATTCAGAAACTTTTCGACGGCGCGCCTCCGCGCACGTTTCTGCACGGGTTCGACCGCCCGAACATCCATCTGGCCTTCGCCGCCAAGGACAGCCCCCGCAATCAGATCCTGAGCTTCGCGGCGGCCCGCAAAGGGCAGTCCGGCATCGTCTATTCCGCCACCCGCGCGCGCACCGAAACGCTGGCCAAGGCGCTGCGCGATGCAGGTCATCCGGCGGTCCATTACCACGGTGGAATGGATGCCGAAGACCGACGCGAGGTCGAACGCCAGTTTCAGCAAGAAGACGGGTTGATCGTCGTCGCCACCGTAGCCTTCGGCATGGGCGTCGATAAACCCGACATTCTTTGGGTCGCCCATTCCGACCTGCCCAAGTCCATCGAGTCCTATTATCAGGAGATTGGCCGGGCTGGCCGCGACGGAGCGCCCGCCGACACGCTGACCCTGTTTGGGGCTGATGATATCCGGCTGAGGCGCTCGCAAATCGACGAAGGACTGGCCCCATCTGAACGTCGTTCCGCGGATCATGGCCGCCTGAACGCCCTCTTGGGTCTGGCCGAAGCTCATGGCTGCCGTCGTCAACAACTTCTGACCTATTTCGGAGAAGACACGCCCGCTTGCGGCAATTGCGATCTCTGCACCGCACCGCCTGACCTGTTTGACGGGACGGTCGACGTGATGAAGGCACTGTCGGCGATCTTGCGGACGGGCGAGTGTTTCGGATCCGGTCATCTGATCGACCTCTTGCGCGGCACCATGACCGACCGTATCCGAGACCGTTGCCATGACCAGTTGCCGACATTCGGGGTTGGCAAGGATCACGACAAACGCATGTGGCAGGCGGTCTTCCGGCAGATGCTGGGGCTTGATCTGGTGCGCCCCGACCCTGAACGGCACGGTGCATTGCGCATTACCGAAAAGGCGCATCCCGTGTTGCGCGGCGAGGCGCAGGTCGAACTGCGCCGCGACACGTTGAAAACCGGCACGCGGCGACCGACAGCCAAGATGATGGTCGCCGAAGAGGATGCGCCGCTTTTGTCCGCATTGAAAGCAAAACGTCGCGCTTTGGCCGAAACCGCCCGCGTACCGGCCTATGTTGTTTTCAATGATAAAACCCTGATCGAAATGGCTGAAAAGCGGCCCTCTGATCTGGACGATATGGCCCGGATTGGTGGCGTTGGGGTGAAGAAGCTGGAAAGTTATGGCCAGGCGTTTCTTGAAGTTATCAATGGAGACACACCAGAGCTTCATCCGCACAGGCGCAAGCTGGCCGGGCGTGCGGCGGCGGGGCTGTTTGACCGGTTGCATGCGGTTGCGATCGACCTGGCACGGGGCGAGGATGGCACCGGAAAGCACTTGAGTGTGACAGCGACCACTTTGCGCCAGATTGCCGAACGCAAGCCGATGACAATCGGCGAACTGAGCCGCATCTCTGGGATGGGTGATCAGAAGGCTGAGCGATTTGGAGCTGCTTTCATCGACATGCTGACAGAAGGGGAATGACATGTTGGTTGTCGTGTCACCAGCCAAGCGGCTGGACGAAAAACCTGCAAGGATGACAGGCGGGACGCGCCCTGTCTTTCAGGAACAGGCAGAAACTCTTGCCAAGGCAGCGCGGAAGCTGTCGGGCAAAGATCTGGAACGCCTGATGCACATCTCGCCCGCGCTGGGTGCGTTGAATGTCGAACGGTTCGCCGCCTTTGGTGGTGGTGCGGGTGAAAAACCAGCGATCGAGATGTTTGCGGGCGACACCTATGCCGGATTGGACGCTGGCAGTCTGGAAGAAGATGAACTGCGATACGCGCAGGAACATCTGTGTATACTTTCGGGATTGTATGGCCTGCTGCGACCACGGGATCAGATCGCGCCGCATCGTCTTGAGATGAGCACGCGGATGAAGAACCAGAAAGGCAAAAACCTCTATGAGTTTTGGGCAGATGACATCGCGAAAGAGCTGAACCAACGGGCGGACAGCACCTCCAGCGATATCCTTGTGAACTGCGCCTCGGTTGAATATTTTTCGGCGGTGGATCGGGACGCGCTCGACCTGCGCGTGATCACACCGCAGTTTCTGGAGATGAAACCGGGCGGTCCCAAAGTGGTCAGCTTCTTCGCCAAGAAAGCACGCGGTGCGATGGCGCGGTTCATTATGCAGAACCGCGTCCGCGACCCTGAAACCCTGAAACACTTTGATCTGGGCGGATATACGTTTCAGCCCGACATGAGCGAGGGTGACGACTTGATTTTCCTGCGCGACGAAAGCTAGCAGCAGCTTCCCGGCAGGGGGCATCGTGCCTCGTCCGGGCAGTGTGTCAGGATTTCATGCAGAATTTCGGGTTTCTTGAGCGGCTTTGTCAAATGCTGATCCAACCCATGCGCAAGGATGTCGCGGTCATCCCCGGTCAAAGCGTGCGCCGTCAACGCGACGATGCGTGTCCGGGGCAATCTCTGGTCTCGTTCCAACATCCGAATGCGTCGCGTGGCCTCTTTTCCGTCGACCTCGGGCATCGAGATATCCATGAAGATGATGTCGGGCTGCAATGTTAGAAACGCCTCAACCGCTTCTATGCCGTTGCTGACAAAGTGAAGGTCGATATCCAGATCCTTCAACAGTTTTGTAAAGACCAACTGGTTGGTCTTGTTGTCCTCGGCCGCAAGAACGCGCATTCGCCGAAGGTCGGATCGGTCCGAATTGGTCAGCAGCAAGGGCGCATCATCACCCGTTTCCGCTATTGTAAGCACGGGGTCTGGGGGCGGGGCACCGATCTGGTTGATGATTTCGAACACCGCGCTGCGGGTCAGGGGCAGTTGCATAACGCGCGTGGCGCAGCCAACGTCATCGCTTTGTTTTGCGGTCATCGATTGGGGTGCGGTCAAAAAGATGATGGGCGCGGTCGGGTTTTGCGCGCGCAGCGTCTGCACGAAGGGTTTCCCGTCCTGCATGTGAATTCTGGCGCTTTGTTCATCGACCAGTATCAGCGCAGCCTCCTGCACGGTCGAACTGGACGGATTCAGCGGGTCATATAGTTTGGTGCGCAACCCTGTCGCTTCGAACCTTTTTTCCAGAATGGCTCGGTTCAGACGATCTTCCATCGCCATGACCACCCAGCCTGCATCGCCGGACAGTTGCGGCGGTTCGGTGGTTTCCTTGACCGGAAGCGCGATGTGAAACCCGAAACATGACCCGACGCCTTCCTGGCTGTCGACCCAGATTTCGCCACCCATCAGGTCAACCAGCTGAGAGGTGATGGCCAGCCCAAGCCCCGTTCCTTCGAACTTGCGATTGCGTTCCGTGTCAACCTGATTGAATTCGCCGAAGATGTGGCGCTGCATGTCTTCCGGGATGCCAATACCGCTATCTTCGACGGTGACATGAACCTGCTGTTCACCACTGTCGCTCAACGGCAGCCCGATGGCGCGCACCAACACGTGCCCTTCCGCAGTGAATTTGACCGCATTGCCAATTAGGTTGGTCAGGATCTGACGTATCCGCACCACATCGCCGATGAATTTCGATGGCATGAACAAGTCGAAATCGACGATCAGCCGGATGCCTTTTTCTTGCACGGCAGGCTGTAACAGTGTCACGACATCCAAAATCACGCGTTCCAGATCGAATTCCTCGGGTTGCAGCGTAAGTTTGGCGGCCTCGATCTTTGAGTAATCAAGCACGTCGTTGATGATGGTCAGTAGCGCTTCGCCCGATTGGCGGATCGTATCAATGTACAGGCGCTGCTCATCGTCCAGATCGCCTTCGGCCATGATCTCGGCCATCGAGACAACCCCGTTCATTGGCGTGCGTATCTCGTGGCTCATGTTGGCAAGAAACGTTGACTTGGCGCGATTTGCGGCCTCTGCCCGGTGGCGCGCGTCCCGCAACTCGGCTTGGTATTTGATTGTCTCGGTAATGTTCAGGCCAAGGCTGACCATGTCGCCATCACGTGAGCGTCGATCGACCAGCTTGATATGAGTGCCATCCCATAGTCGCAGCACAACGGGATCGCGCGACGGAGCGCGCCAGCGATCCAGCATCATGTCGCGCCAGGCAAGTGGCCGCATGTCGCCAATGTCGACGATCCCTTCATCCGTCGCAATGTGCAGGATGTCGGTATAGGGAATGCCGGGGGCCACACAGCTTAGCCCGTCAAATGGTTCCAGATAGGCGCTGTTGGCGGCAATCATCCGATCCGATTGGTCAAAAACGGCAAATCCATCCTCGATGGTTTCCAGCGAATCCCAAAGCCGTCGCTTGGCGATGACCACCTCTTCGTTCGCCTTCTCAAGATCCGCGCGCACTTGCGAGTTCTCGCCCTTGATTTCTTCCACGGCGACGCGTGTTTCTATGATCTCGTCCGACAAGCTCAGCGCATGTTGTGAAAGAATGCGATTCGCGTTGGTCAGTTCAGCCTGTTTCTGCGCCAGAAGTCGTTCAGCGGCCATTCTGGCGCGCCGTTCCTGTGCGAGAATATCTTCGATCTTCATCCCCGGTTCTCCGAGTCACCATTTCCATGAGACACAGCATCATGGAACAGGGTGAACAGGGTCTTAATGACGGATCAGAAAACAGGTGCCCAACCAAAAAAGCCCCGGCAACAAGGCCGGGGCTTTGGGTTAATCCGGGGCTGGATCAATCCTTGTCGTCGTCGTCGTCATCATTGTCCGGCAGATTGAAGAAGCTGTCTGCATCGGGCACGGCTTCTTCCTTATCGTCATCCGGCGCACCCGAGAGGGTGAATGTTTCAAGACCTTCGATGGCGCTGGGCATTTTCGGCTCGGGGTCCATCCCAAGGCTCTGCTCGGTCGAAACCAGCTTGCGACGCTCGTCATCCGACATCACGCCGCCTTCCTTGGCCTTCTTGGCAGCTGCCTTCTGAACCGCAAGGTCCAGTTCGCTTTGCTTACACAAGCCCAATGCAACCGGGTCGATCGGCTCCATGTTCTGGATGTTCCAATGCGTGCGCTCGCGAATCGACTGAATGGTCGGCTTGGTGGTGCCCACCAGCTTCGAGATCTGGCTGTCGGCCAGTTCCGGGTGGAACTTGACCAGCCACAGGATCGAATTTGGACGGTCCTGACGCTTGGACAGCGGGGTATAGCGCGGGCCGCGACGCTTTTCTTCGCCGGTCGCCGCCGCATAGAATTTCTGCTTCAGCTTGTGCAGAGGGTCCTTCTCGGCTTTCTCGATTTCTTCCGCGTCAAGCTGGTTGTTTGCCACCGGGTCGAACCCTTTGACGCCGGTCGCCACATCGCCATCGGCAATGCCCTGAACCTCCAGCTCGTGCAGGCCACAAAAATCGGCGATCTGCTTGAAGCTCAGTGTGGTGTTGTCCACCAGCCAAACGGCGGTGGCTTTTGCCATGATCAGTTTGCTCATCTGAACACTCCTTAGAAACTGACCCCGGATACAACTTTCCCGCGCCCTGGCTGGGCTGCCTGTGTCGCGTGGACTTTATCAGGCCGGTTTCCGTTGTCGGGGAACTTGAGGCCTATATAAGGGGGAAGAGGGAAAGAGGGAAGGCAAAATGCGAAAGTTGCTGTCAGGCGGTATTCTCTGGCTGGTTTCGGCATTCGCGCTGTGGGCGGATGGTGAGCAGGCCGGCGACTTTGATTATTACGTCTTGTCGCTCAGTTGGTCGCCCAACTGGTGCGCCGTTGAAGGCGATGCGCGCGGGTCCGAACAATGCGACCCCGACCGCGATCTGGGCTGGGTCGTGCACGGGCTGTGGCCACAGTATGAAGAAGGTTGGCCAAGCTATTGCCGCACATCCGCACGCGCCCCGTCGCGCAGTCTGACCAATGCACAGGCTGACATTTTCGGCGCGGGCGGTGCGGCCTGGTATCAGTGGAAAAAGCACGGAACTTGCGCCGGGCTGGAGGCTGAGGAATATTATGCCCTTGCCCGACGAGCGTTCAACATGGTGAACCGGCCCGAGGTTTTGCGCAAACTGACCACCCCCGTCCGCCTGCCCGCATCTGTCGTCGAGGAAGCGTTCCTGCAAGCCAACCCCGACTGGAAGCCCGACATGCTGACCATCACCTGCCGCGCAGACCGCATCCAGGAGGCGCGCTTGTGCCTGACCCGCGACCTGGAACCGCGCATCTGCGCCCGAGACGTGCGCCGGGATTGTAGCGCGCAAAGGGGGTTGTTAGACCCGGTGCGGTAGGGGATTTGCTAGCCTATAAACTGAGAACGACATGGTCTCGATCGCGTGGACTAGTCACAAGTCGTCTCGAGTAACGGCGATTAGAAGTGATGTGCGCGGATGATCACCAAAGCGCAAGAGTGTAAAACTCTAGAGATGGCACTGCCTTTGCCTGGTGTTTGTAGTTGCCCAAATGAGGTGGTTTGCTCTTGGTTGAGAAGTAATTTTTAATGAGCCTTGAATGCAGTTGCGTCGATGATTATTTGTTTATCAGGCTATCGTGCCGCCGAATGGGCTCATACCCCACACCACGCAAGGGCTCAGACCCCACCCCCTATAACGCATTCTAAGGAATCAACATGCAGAAGTTTCGCATGTGGTGGGGTAGCTTTACGCGTGCTGAAAAGATTTCAGCCCTTAAGCTAGTTCTCCACGTTGTCAGCCTGCTTGGCTGAAACATACATCCAATCGGGTATATATAAATTCATCCCGGTGCAAGATGTTGCGCCGGGATAATCAGGTTACCTAATTCAGCGCCGCATATTTCAAAATGACTACTTGTTGATCGCTACTTTGGAAGCAGGCATAGGCGCAAAAGAAGAAAGGACAATAAGTCATCTGCAAATGGGGAGATGTCCTCCGTATTTTGGGGTCTCGTTCTGAGTCAAACCTCCAACACAATCTTCCCGATATGTGCGCTCGTCTCCATCCGGGCGTGGGCTTTGGCGGCGTCTTCCAGCAGGAAGGTCTGGTCCATCACAGGCGCGACGCGGCCAGCATCCAGCAACGGCCAGACCTTCTCGGCCAACTCCTTGGCGATACGTGCCTTGGCCAAATCGGATTGCGGGCGCAGGGTTGATCCGGTCACAGTCAGCCGTTTGGCCATGATCATGGCGAAGTTAACCTCGGCCTTGGGGCCGGACAGGAACGCGATGTGGACCATGCGGCCCTCAATCGCCAAACATTTGATGTTACGCGCGATATAGTCGCCGCCCACCATGTCGAGGATCAGGTTGGGGCCGCCCTCGGGCTTCATCACCTCGACGAAATCCTCGGTCTTGTAGTTGATCGCGCGTTCGGCCCCCAGATCGCGGCAGACAGCGCATTTCTCGTCCGAGCCTGCGGTGGTAAACACCCGCGCGCCAAAGGCGTTGGCCAGTTGGATCGCGGTCGTGCCGATGCCTGAACTGCCGCCGTGCACAAGGAACCGTTCGCCCGCCTGCAACCCGCCGCGCATGAACACGTTGGACCAGACGGTGAAGAAGGTTTCGGGCAGGCAGGCGGCTTCTTTCATGCCCATCCCATCCGGCACGCGCAGGGCGTGGGCGGCGGGGGTGGTGACGTATTCGGCATAACCGCCGCCGGGCAGAAGGGCGCAGACCTTGTCGCCGACGGACCACTGGGTCACACCGTCGCCCACAGCCACAACCTCGCCCGAGGCTTCAAGGCCGGGCAGGGGGCTGGCGGTTGGGGGCGGGGCATAACTGCCTGCACGTTGCAGCGCGTCGGGGCGATTTACCCCGGCAAAGGCCACGCGGATAAGGATCTCGCCGGGGGCAGCTGTTGGGATAGGCTGTTCAGAAAGATGCAGAACCTCAGGGCCGCCGGGTTCCGTGATCTCGATCGCGCGCATGGTGTCAGTCATTCTTGCCCCCAGCCTTATCGCCAGTCTCTTCCGGTTGCCAGCGACCGGGGTAGTTTGGATTGGGTGCGCCGGGCGCTTTGATTGCGTCCAATATCTTGCCCGGTCCGGACATGAATGCCTTGTAAAGTGCGCTGTCGCGGGCTTGCCCTTTGATCTTCTCGATCTGCATCACGTCGTCGATGCGGCGGTCAAGGAAAGCCCAAGTGGCTTCGTTCCCCTCTGAGTCGTCGCCCAGCCAGAACAGCACGACGGATGAATAGACCGCCGACAGCGTGGCGCGTTTGGTGTACCAGTTCAGATCGGTCGATTTGTCGCCCAATGTCTCCCATATCAACCCGCAGGTGTGCCATAGCGCGGCTGCCCCATCGCCGGCATTCTGCGGCAGGGCGAAAAACGCCATTCCCTTGCGCACCAGTTCCTTCTCTGCGACCTCAAGCCGATACCGAACACCCGCCGCGATCCGGTCGCGAAATCGCATGTCAGCGAGATTTGCGGCCTTTAGCCGGGCCACCATGTCGGCGTCGCCTTTGCGGTGATACGCCAGCGCAAGATCCAGGGCACCACGGGGAAACATGGCGCGGGCTTCGGCTTCAGTCAGATCGCAATCCTGTGCGGCGGCGATCAGGGTCGCATCGCTCCAGCCGTCAAAGGGGACATGGGCGATGGCGGCTTCAAGCATCTTTTCTTTGTCGGTCATAGTGCGTTCCTCGCGGATGAGGGTGAACTGGACAAAAGCGGCAAGGGCTGCTAGATGGGCGCTTCCTGCAACTGATGCAAACTTTAACTTAGAAAGGTGGTGACAACCACATGCAGGTTTCGGTACGCGATAACAACGTAGACCAGGCGCTTCGTGCGCTGAAGAAGAAACTTCAGCGTGAAGGTGTCTTCCGCGAGATGAAGCTTCGGCAACATTTCGAGAAGCCCTCCGAGAAGAAGGCGCGCGAGAAGGCTGAAGCGATTCGCCGTCAGCGCAAGCTGGCTCGGAAAAAAGCGCAACGCGAAGGCATGATGTAAATCACGCCCAAGTGTATTCGGCAGGCGGGTTGTCAACCGCTTGCCAAAAACGACCCCCGCAGCAGCCGCTTCGGGGGTTTGTTTTTGGGGTTAGTGCGCCGTGCGCCAAACCTCCAGAATATACCGGCTGGTCATCAGATCCAGATGCGCGCCGCCACCATTCTTATAAAGCGTGATGTCGTCGGGCTGGCGGGTGAACACACCATCTTTGTGATCGTAAAGATCGCCCACCACATCATCGCGCGCGATCACCCCGCGCGCCAGCGGGTCTTTGAATTCTCCGATATGGTCCAGAACGGTGTCACGACTGTCCATGAACAGCCGCGCACGGGTTAGGGCTTCATCATCCGCTTCCCGCATGTCCGGGCGATAGGCACCGATCAGGTCCAGATGCTGGCCCGGTCGTAACCAATCGCCCTTGATCAGCGGATCGGTGGTCATGGTCGCCGAGGTAATGATGTCGGCCCGTTTCACGCCGTCCGCAAGCGCCGCCACGGCGTCGGTCTTGTCACATTCATCCGCAAATTTCTGTGCGCCGTCGGGGCTGCGGTTCCAGATCAGGAAACGGGCGTCGGGAAACAGCGCGCCATAGGCGTCACGCAGGTTGCGCCCCACAGTGCCCGCGCCAACGATCAGGATCACCCTACTGTCAGGCCGCGCCAGCAGTCGCGCGCCCAGCACACTATCACCGGCGGTCTTCCATTTGGTGACCAAATGGAAATCGACAATCGCATCCAGCAACCCGGTGACATCGTCATAGAGGTTCACTGCCCCATGGATCATCGGTTCGCCCCGCGCCGGGTTGCCGGGCATGATGTTGGCGGTCTTGACTGCAATCCCAAGCCCGTCGATCCACGCCGAACGGGTGAGCATCGTATCATCGCCGCGATACAGGAACGTGTCGCCAATTTCAGCTTTGGGCCGCAAGTGACCCTGCAAAATCGCATCGGTTAGTGCGCGCCAATCCAGAAGGGTCTCGGCATCGAAGGGGATCATGGCAGGGGTCACAGGTCATCCTTGTCTATCAGTCCGCAAGCGATCAGGTGATCGGCCCAGTTGCGTGAAGTGGTAAAGTGGTGGGTTTGCCAGCCGCGATTGGCGGCAACGGCGATGTTTTCTGCCCGGTCATCGACGAACAAAAGCGTGCGCGGATCATGGCCGCAGTCAGCCTCGACCATCTCATAGATCTGCGCATCGGGTTTTGCGACCCCCATATGCCCGGAAAGATAGCGGCGGTCGAACTCTGCCAGAAACTCGAACTTTTCCTCGGCCAGAACGAATGGCTCACGGCCGAAATTCGAAAGTGCATAAACCGGATGCCCCCGTCCTTTCAACGCCCGCAGTGTTTGTACCGACAGGTCGATGGCGGGTTGAGCCATCTCAAGCCAGCGGTCATGCCACCAGCGAATTTCTGTGCGATAGGTCGGGTTTGCCTCGGCGAAGTCATAGATGACCTGCTGAAACACTCCACCCCGATCGACCCGATCATTCATCGCGTGCAGATCGAGACTTTCAAACATTTGCAGTCGGCGCTCGCGCCCGATCCATTGGTCGTAAAGGTCTTCGGGCTGCCAGCGGATCAACACGTTTCCGATGTCGAAGACGACGGCGCCGATGGTGTGGCGGGGTGAAGTTTCCTTGGTCATGCCCAGACCCTAGCGAAGCCAGATCGCGGCGCAAGCCGCTTTGCACCTATCCGTTGTCAACGGCACCGTGAAAGGCAATCACATTGGCCAGATCCTCGGACGGGATATCAGCCGAGACACAGGCGTGGACATTGGTAATATGATTGAAAATCGAGCCGTCCGAGAAAAACGTGCTTGCGGTGACAAAGACGACGCGCGCGGTGGGCAGACGAAAGGCCACATAATCGGCAATCGCGATGCTGTTCCCACCGGCGAACGTTGCATTCAGGACCACCACATCAAAACTCTGGTGATCCAGCAGGTGGGTGACGCCGTCAGGATCATGTGCGCATTCAACCTCAATCCCCTGCCGCAGCAAGTGGCTGGCCCAAAGTTTGGCCAGTTCCGGGTTGGTTTCTACAATCAACACCCGCATCTTATGCACTCCGCCTTTCAGGATCGCATGAACAAGCGTGCATATCTATGACAACGCGCAGGAAAGGTTAATGGACAAAGTGCCGCGCTGGAAAAAAGGATGCCGCGTTGTGTGTGTCAGATGCCGCATCCACCATTGTGTTTCGCATGATTTTCCGGTTCAAACCCCAACAGAACATGGGAGCGCGAAATGACCACCTGGATCACAATCTGTGACACATGCAAACGTGAAGACTGGGATGCGGCACGCAACCCGCTGACGGATGGCGAGGTTTTGGCCGCCCTGATCGAAGAACGCGCGTCGGGCACAGTGGTTAAAACCCGTCGCGTGTCGTGCCTGATGGGATGTGACAACAGCTGCAACGTGGCGATACAGGCAGATGGCAAGCTGTCTTATACGCTGGGCAAGTTCGATCCGACGGTCGAGGCGGCTCAGGGCGTGGTTGACTATGCCAAGGCGCATGCGGAAAGCACGTCGGGTCAGGTGCCGTACCGCGAATGGCCGCAGGCGGTGAAGGGGCATTTCGTGACACGCCACATGCCGTTGCCTGACGGCGAATGATCCAGACCGGGCCGATACGCGATCATGGCGGCGGACTGGATGCCGCCATGGCCCAATATGGTGGCGCGCGCACGGATTGGCTGGACCTGTCCACGGGGATCAACCCCATGCCCTATCCGGTGGGCGACGTGCCGTCCTATGCGTGGGAAAGCCTGCCGGACGAAGCCGCGTTTGAGCGACTGGAGCGCGCCGCGCGCCGATTCTGGTCGGTGCCCGAGGGGGCCGCGATTCTGGCCGCGCCCGGTGCCTCGGCCCTGATTGCGCGCATCCCGTCCTTGCGTCTGGCCAGCCGGGTTGTGATCCCGGGCCCGACCTATAACGAACATGCGGCGAGTTTTCGGGGCCAGGGGTGGTCTGTCGAAGATAGCGGCAGCGCGGACGCCCGCGTGGTTGTGCACCCGAACAACCCGGACGGACATCTGTGGACAACGCCGATCTTTGACCAACCCCTGACGGTTATTGATGAAAGTTTCTGCGACGTCACACCGGACGCAAGTCATATCAATTCCGCGACTAAACCCGGCGTTCTGATCCTGAAAAGTTTTGGCAAGTTCTGGGGCTTGGCAGGGTTGCGGCTTGGCTTTGCAATTGGCGACCCTGCGCTTGTCGCTCGATTGCGAGAATCCATCGGGCCGTGGCAAATCTCTGGTCCGGCGCTGACTATTGGCACGCGGGCTTTGGCAGATCGGCACTGGGCGGACCGGACCCGCGCCCGGCTGGCCGCTGATGCGACGCGCTTGGATGAGCTGATGACGAGTAAAGGGGTGACGCTGGTCGGGGGGACTACACTTTTCCGGCTTTATGATGTCGGCGACGCCGCCGCTTGGCAGCAACGTCTGGCCAAGGGACACATCTGGTCGCGGGTGTTTCCTTATTCCGACCGATGGCTCCGACTTGGCCTGCCGTCTGCAACCGGCTGGGCACAGTTGGAACGCGCGTTATGAGCGGCGCCCTGATCCTTGTCCTCGCCTTGCTTCTGGACTCTCTGGTTGGCGAACCGGAGTGGTTGTGGAAACGCGTGCCGCACCCGGCCGTGCTGATGGGGAAGGCGATCGAATGGCTGGATCAGACATTCAACAAAGGCGACAACCCTATGGCCAGCGGGGCGCTTGGGGTGCTCGCGTTCTGTGTGATTGCGGCGATGATCGGTTGGGCCATTGAAGATGTGTCCTTCGGTGGCGTGCTAGAGGTCATCGTGGTCGCAGTCCTACTGGCGCAGAAATCGCTGACGCAGCATGTTCAGGCGGTGGCGGATGCGCTGCGGCAATCTGTGGAACAGGGGCGGGACGCGGTCAGTCAGATCGTCGGGCGCGACACCGCCGAGATGGATGGCCCCGCCGTATCCCGAAGCGCCATCGAAAGCGCGGCCGAAAACTTCTCGGACGGCGTTGTTGCGCCAGTCTTCTGGTTTCTGATCGCAGGCCTGCCGGGGATCCTTGTCTACAAGCTCGTAAACACGGCTGACAGCATGATTGGCTATCGCACCGCGCGTCACGAAGCGTTCGGCAAGTTCGCCGCCCGGCTGGATGACGCGATGAACTGGGTGCCCGCGCGCATGACAGCGGTGTTGTTCATGGTCAGCCGTTGGCAATGGCAGGCGTGGGGCGTGATCCGCCGCGATGCGCCCTTGCACCGTTCGCCCAATGCCGGTTGGCCCGAGGCCGCCATGGCCGCGACGCTGGGTGTCGCGCTGTCCGGCCCACGTTCGTATGAAGGCGAAATGCGGGACTTTCCTTGGGTGAATGCAGAGGGCGTGCGTGACATTGGCCCGAAGGAAATCGACCAATCCGTTGACCTGTTGTGGTCCGGCTGGTTGGTGATGCTCGGCTTTGTGATCCTGGTTGCGGTTGTCACCTAGTGTCAGTCAGGTAACGTGCACTTCAGTTCAATACGAGGTTGCACAATACGAGGTTGCACCATGCACAAGATCCTGACCCATGCCACATTGGCGATTTTGTTGGGCACCGCACCGTCCTTTGCCCAGCTTGTGGAATGTGGTGGCGGGTTTAATAGTTTCACCGCCGCCATGAAGGCCGAGGCGATCAATCGTGGACATGCGCAATCCGCCGTCGATGCCTTCTTTGCATCGGTTCGGCAGGATCCGGCGACGATCAAGGCAGATCGGGCGCAAGGCATCTTTCAGCGGCCGTTTATCGACTTCTCTCGTCGCTTGATCAGCAATGACCGAATGGCGCGTGGCAAGTCGATGATGAAGAAATACGATAGTGTTTTTGACAAGATGGAGCAGACATATGGCATCAGTCGCGGCGTTCTGACGGCATTCTGGGCGTTTGAAACTGACTTCGGCGCGGTGCAGGGGGACTTCAACACTTTGAACTCGCTGATGACCCTGTCGCATGATTGCCGGCGTCCAGAGCTGTTTCAGCCACAAGTCTTTGCGGCACTGGAGCTTTTCGAGAAGGGCAGTTTCAACCCCAAAACCTCCAAGGGCGCATGGGCCGGCGAGATTGGCATGGTCCAGATGCTGCCCGGCGACATTATCGAGGCGGGTGTAGATGCCGATGGCAACGGCACGGTTGATCTGCGCACCTCGCCCCCCGATGCGCTTCTGTCCGGGGCGAATATGCTTCGCAAACTGGGTTGGCGCGCGGGCGAACCCTGGTTGCAGGAGGTGACAGTTCCCCAGGACCTCGACTGGTCAACAACCGGTCTGGACACAACGCTCAGCGTTGCTGATTGGGCAGGTCTTGGCGTGAAGCCGCGCCACGGGTCGTTCGGCGCGTCTGATCTGCAAGCATCGATTCTTTTGCCGCAGGGGCGCAAGGGACCAGCCTTCATCGCTTACCCAAATTTCAGCGTGTATTTTGAATGGAACAAGAGCTTCGTTTACGTGACCACCGCCGCCTATTTCGCCACCCGGTTGGAAGGGGCGCCGGTATACAATGCGGGCAACCCGGATCCGGCTTTCTCGGGCCAGCAGATGAAGGCACTTCAGAAAAAGCTACAGGCACGCGGGCATGATGTGGGCAAGGTCGATGGCATTCTGGGTGCAAAGACACGTGCCGCGGTTCAAAAAGAACAGGTCAGGCTTGACTTGCCAGCCGACGCATGGCCAACCGCGCAATTGTTAAAGGTGTTGTAGGTCTTGCGCATGCAGCTGTGAGCCAGCATGGATGGCCGCGCGGACAGTCAGGAAAGCACGGCCTCGAAGCTCTCTACAAGCTCGGTCCAGATGTCGAACATTTCGTCAAAGTCGTCTGAATCGACACCGGCATTCCCGGTATAGATATCGTATTCCAGCTTCTTATTTCCTTCGTCATCCTGATAAACACGGCCATAGCGTTGTTCGGCATTCCATGTATTCAGCGCCTCGGACGAGATTTCATTTTCGGCCGTGTAGCCGGCATAGAATTGAAGCGAATTGCAGTTGGTGTTGTCAGAACAGCCATAAAAGAAGATGGCGAAAGTCGTGCCATAGTACTGAAGCTCGATCAACGGATCGCCCACGCTGTCTTCGGTCAGCGTGGCCGGGGCGCCAATATCTTGAAAATAAGCCAGCACGGTTTGTGGATCAGACGCTTTGATCGGATCGGCAAAAGCGCTGGTCGCCAGACCGGCTCCAATCACTGCAGACGCTGTAAGCTCTTGCAACTTCATGGTATTGCTCCTGAACCGTTTTCTGGTTCTAAAAGAGATTGTCAGGTTGCGCAACGGATCGCTCAGGCCACCAGTGCCTCGGCCTTCTTCAGATCGACGCTGACCAACTGGCTGACACCCATTTCGGCCATGGTCACACCGAACAGTCGATCCATCCGCGCCATGGTGACGGCGTGGTGGGTGATGATCAGGAACCGTGTGTCGGTTCGGCGGGTCATCTCGTCCAGCAGGTCACAGAACCGCGTGACGTTGGAATCGTCCAAAGGTGCGTCCACCTCGTCCAGCACACAGATCGGGGCCGGGTTGGCCAAGAACACCGCGAAGATCAAGGCCAGCGCGGTCAGTGTCTGTTCCCCGCCCGACAACAGGCTGAGCGTCGAGAGCTTCTTGCCCGGCGGTTGGCACATGATCTCGAGCCCGGCTTCCAGCGGGTCATCGCTTTCGACCAGAACCAGCTTGGCCTCGCCGCCGCCGAACAGATGTTTGAACAGATTGCCGAAGCTGGCGTTTACCTGCTCAAATGCCGTCAGCAGACGTTCGCGACCTTCCTTGTTCAGGCTCGCGATGCCTGCACGCAGCTTCTTGATCGCCTCATCCAGATCAGTCTTTTCCTTCAGCAGCGTGTCGTGCTCTTCCTGAACCTCTTTCGCGTCTTCTTCGGCGCGCAGGTTCACCGCCCCTAATGCGTCGCGTTGGCGTTTCAGACGGTTTACGTCATGCTCGATTTGTTCAGACGATGGCATCTTGTCGGGATCGGTATCCAAACTGTCCAGCAGGGCGTCCGGTGTGGCTTCCATATCCTCGGCAATACGCTCGGCGGCATAGGTTACGGTTTCGCGCGCGGCATCGGTGCGGGCTTCGGCACGGGCGCGGGCCTCGCGGGCCTCGCCTGCGGCGCGTTCGGCACCCCGTTCAGCCGTGGCGGCCTGACGCTCGGCAGTTTCACCTTCAGCCAGTTTGTCGGCGGATGCTTTGCGCCGGGTTTCCGCTTCGCCGATCGCATTTGTCAGTTCACCCCGCTTGGCAGCCAATGCCTCGGGCGCTGCGCTTGCTTCGCTCAACTCAGTTTCGCTTTCGGCCTTGCGTTCTTGCAGCTCGGCAATCCGTTTGCCCGCCGTTTCAAGCCGATGCTTCCAGCCCGAGACTTCCTTCGTGATCTCCTGACTCCGGCGGGTCCGGGCCTCGCCCTCTCGACGCAATTCGTCATGGGCCGAGCGTTTGGTCATCATCGTCATGCGCGCGGCTTCCACTGCCATCTTGACGTCCTCGACCTGCGCGCGGGCAGCCTCCAGATCTCCCAGGTCGGTCACACCGCGCTCGGCATCAATCAACCGCTGACGCGCGCCCATGGTTTCTTCTTCATGGCGTTTCAGCGCCATACCAAGGTTTTCCAGCTTGCCACCCGCGATGTTGCGGTCCGCTTCAGCGCGCGACAGGGCGCGGTTGGCGTCTGCCATGGCGCGGTCCGCATCGCGGCGCACGTCCCGTGCATGCTTATCGGCCTCGGTTGTTTCAACCAGACGCGCCTTCAGCGTTTCATGCGCCGCGCGCGCACCATCCGCACGGGCCGAGGCGTCTTCCAGTTCCTGTTTCAGCTCTTGCAAACGGTTCAGTTGCTCTAGCCGCAAGGCCGCTGTTGAAGGTTGATCTTCCGCACCAGCGCGGAACCCGTCCCAGCGCCACAAGTCCCCTTCCATCGACACCAGCCGCTGGCCGGGCTTCAACTCGGTCTGAAGCCGTGCAGCGTCTTGCGTTCTGACCAAGCCAATCTGGCTCATCCGGCGGGCCAACACTTCGGGCACGGTCACGTAGTTTGACAGCGCACTGACACCTTTAGGCAGTGATTGCGCCTGCGCATAAGCGGGGAGCGACGCCCAGCCTGACGGCGCGTCCCCGTCAATCGCTGGTGCACGCAAGTCATCCGCCAAGGCCGCGCCAAGCGCCTTTTCGTATCCCGGCTTCACGCGCAGATCGTCCAGAACCTGCCCGCCTTCGGACGCGTCACGCTCCACCAATCGCGCCAAGGCCTGAACCTCGGCGTGCAGGGCATTCAGTTCACCTTCGGCGGCAGACCGGGCGGCACGAGCATCAGCCTCGCGGGCCTGTGCATCCGCACGCGCATCGTCGGCAGCGGCCAATGCAGCTTCTGCTTCTTCGGCGGCTCTAGAGGCAGTCGCTTCGGCGGTTTTGGCCGCTTCGTAATCTGCACCGGCCTTGCCCAATGCGGCCTTTGCTTCGTCCATAGCCGAACGGGCGCGGTCGGCTTCGCCTTCGCTTTTCTCAAGTGATTTGCGACTGTCTTCCAACAGGCGGTGCGCCGACTGGTGGCGGGCCGCCAGCCGGGCGACGTCTTCGGTCAGTTGCGTCAGATCGCCTTCGCGTTCTTGCAGAATCGCGGCACTTTCGCGCGCTTCGGCACTTGCGGCTTCCAGTGCGGCATCATGCCCGTCGGACGCCTTGGTGATCTGCGACTGTTCCCACTCCAACCGCTCGATCGTTTCGCCCGCATCCTTGTTCAACCCACTTTCACGTTCCATATCGCGCGTCAGTTGGGCGATCCGGGCGGTCAGCGTTTCAATCCGCTGCCGGGCTTGGGCTTCCTGGTCCGACAACTGGTCGTGCTGGACTTGCAGGCGTTGCAGGATGGCGGCAGCGACGGCTTCTTCCTCGCGCAGCGGGGGCAGACGATCCTCGGCCTCTTGCCGGGCCTTGGTGGCGGCGCGCGACGCCCCTTCGGCAGCAGCGGCGGCTTTTACGCGTTCGGTCAGCTGGGCCTCGGCCTCGGCACGCGCCGCATCGGCTTCTTTCCAGCGGCGATACAGAAGCAACCCCTCGGCGCGGCGCAGATCGTCGCCGATGGTGCGATACCGGGCGGCCTGCCGGGCCTGCCGCGCGAGTTGACCCAGTTGGGATGCCAGTTGTTCGATCACATCTTCGACGCGCGACAGGTTGGTCTCGGTGCCTTTAAGTTTCAACTCGGCTTCGTGCCGACGTTGATACAGGCCCGAGATGCCCGCCGCTTCTTCCAGAATGCGGCGCCGCGACTTGGGTTTGGCGTTGATCAACTCGCTGATCTGCCCCTGCCGCACCAACGCGGGCGAATGCGCCCCGGTTGACGCATCGGCGAACAGCATTTGCACGTCCCGCGCCCGCACGTCCTTGGTGTTGACCTTATAGGCCGACCCGGCGTCACGGGTGATCCGGCGCACAATCTCAAGATTGTCATTGTCGTTGAACCCCGAGGGGGCCAACCGCTCGCTGTTATCCAGCAGCAACGCCACTTCGGCAAAGTTGCGGGCAGGCCGGGTTGACGCGCCTGCGAAGATCACGTCCTCCATCCCGCCGCCACGCATCGCAGTGGGGCGGTTTTCACCCATAACCCAGCGCAGGGCTTCCAGCAGGTTCGACTTGCCGCAGCCGTTTGGCCCGACCACGCCTGTCAGCCCGTCCGCGATCACCAGATCGGTCGGGTCCACGAAGCTTTTGAAGCCATTCAGTCGGAGTTTCGAAAACCGCAAGCGGTCTGCCTCATCATTGATTCTTCTTGAACCCGGAGTTTTCCGGGGGAAATGGGGCGAGTCAACGGCAGACGTCGATATATGGGTGCAATTGGCAGGTTATCCACAAGATATTGCATCTGCCTGCCGTCCTGAACCGAACCTTTGCCGCCAAACCCGCCCATCGAGTCGGTTTCCGTCTTGACCCCGCCAAGCCCCACGCGGCAAACAAGTCCGGCATGGTTCCCATTGGGACAAGAGGGAATGCAGCGGAGGCGACCCAATCCGGGGCCTGATGTTGCAGCCGCCCCCGCGACTGTAAGCGGAGAGCACCTGCACGATGCCACTGGCCCTGATCGGCTGGGAAGGCGGCAGGGGCCTCGACCCGCGAAGCCAGGAGACCTGCCATGCAAAAATGCAACCCACCCGTCGGGGAGACGGGGTATGGAGGACAAGATGCAAGCAAAGATACCGGCCACCGTCGTCACGGGCTTTCTGGGCGCGGGCAAGACCACGTTGATCCGTCACATGCTGGACAACGCAAACGGCAAGCGCATCGCACTGATCATCAACGAATTTGGCGATCTGGGTGTGGATGGGGACATTCTGAAAGGCTGCGGGGACGAAACTTGCAGCGAAGACGATATCATGGAACTGTCGAACGGTTGCATCTGCTGCACTGTGGCAGAGGATTTCATTCCGACGTTGGAAAAGCTGTTGAACCGCGATACGCCTCCCGATCACATCGTGATCGAAACCTCGGGTTTGGCGCTGCCTCAACCCCTCGTTCGAGCGTTTCAGTGGCCTGAAATCTCGACCCGCGTGACGGTTGATGGTGTTGTGACCGTGGTGGATGGCAAAGCCGTTTCGGACGGCCAATTCGCGTCGAACCTTGCGGCAATCGAAGCGCAGCGCAAGATGGATGATAATCTTGACCATGAAACGCCATTGTCAGAACTGTTCGCCGATCAGGTGGCTTGTGCCGACATGATCGTCGTGAACAAATCTGACCTGCTGGGCGAGGATGAAGCCGCGGCGCTGGTCGGCAAGCTGTCCGGCGATGCGCGCAAAGGTGTGCAGGTCGTGCGCACCTCAATGGGCGCGATTCCGATCGAGGTGTTGCTGGGTCAGGGCGTCGGTGCCGAAGATGATATGGCCGCACGTCACGAAGTGCATCACCATCACCACCATGATGATGACCACGATGATGACCATCACGACGATGATCACCACCATCATCATGACCACGACCATGATGCGTTCGAAAGTTTTGTTGTGACGCGGGCCGAAGTCGCTGATCCGGGAGCGTTTGCCGAACAGGTTGCCCAGACGATCCGCGACCACAACATCCTGCGCCTGAAAGGCTTTGCCGCCGTATCTGGGAAACCCATGCGCCTGACCCTGCAAGCGGTCGGTCCGCGCGTGGATACCTACTACGACCAGCCCTTCGGCGCACAACCACGCGAAACGCGGCTGGTGGTGATTGGCCAGTCGGGGCTGGATCGCGTGGCCATCGAAAAGGCCCTGGTGGCATGACCATCGACGTGACTCCCGGCGATCCCCGCGATCCCGGGGCCGCCGCTTTGCTTCGGCAAAGTCACGCGTTGATGGAAGAACTGTTCCCGCCGGAAGACAATTTCTATCTGGACATCGACGACCTTTGCGTGCCCGCGATTTCATTCTTCGTGGCGCGCGAGGAGGGTCGCGTGCTGGGCACTGGGGCGTTGGCCGACAAGGGCAGCTATGGCGAGGTGAAGTCGATGTTCGTCGCCACCGAGGCGCGCGGCAAAGGTGTCGGCGAGGCGCTTCTGGCGCGGATCGAAGAGACTGCCCGCCAAAAGGGTCTGGCCGCCTTGAAGCTGGAAACGGGCAATGTGCTTCACGCGGCGCACCGGCTTTACCAGCGCGCCGGTTTCAGCATTTGTGGTCCGTTCGGAGGCTACCCCGAGGCGAACAGCTCAATCTTCATGGAGAAGGCGCTGTGACGAATGCTCAGCCCTTCTTCGCCTTGGCGGCGGCTTTCATGCGTGCCAGCAGGGCCGCCTTGTCGTCCTTTCGGTTCAGCGGGTTCTTCTCGGTTCCACGGGCGTTGTGTTCGGAATGGCGCGGGGTGCCTTTGGCGGGCTTGGGCGCGCCGGCTGCTTTATAGTCCATCGTTCTACCTTGATTGGGCATGTGTTTGCCCGGTCACATAACACCAATTCGCAAAGGGCGCGACATGCATCTTCTGGCCGCCACACCCGGTTCCATCGACGACGGAAAGGAACCCGTCGATCTGGGGCAGACGCCTGCCGACGTGGTGTTCATATCGGCCGCAGATACGGAACTGGCAGGTCTGTCGCAAGCGCGCGGTGAGGTGACCAACCCACCCGGGTTGCGTTTGGCCAACATGATGCATCTGGCGCACCCAATGTCGGTTGATCTGCATATCGACAATTGCGCGACCAAATCCAGGCTGGTGATCGCCCGCGTGCTGGGCGGTGTCGGTTATTGGAAATACGGGGCCGAGCAATACGCGGCGCATTTGCGCGACACGGGCGTGCCCTTGGCCCTGTTGCCCGGTGACGACAAGCCAGATGCCGAATTGCGGGCGTTGTCGACGGTTTCGGATGAGGATTATGACGCGCTCTGGGCCTATCTGGTCGAAGGCGGGCCGGAAAATGCGGTCGGGTTCCTGAATTACACCCGTGCCATGCTGGATGGCAGCGACAAACCCGAAGCCGCACGCCCCTTGTTGCGCGCAGGCGTCTATTGGCCCGGCGCCGGGGTATCCGATCTGGACACGGCGCGGGCAGACTGGACCGATGGTGCCTCTGTGGTGCCGATTGTGTTCTACCGCGCGCTGGTGCAGGGGGCCGGGCTGAACCCGATCAACCGGTTGGTTCGGGCGCTGCTCAGGCAGGGTCTGAACCCTCTGCCCGTGTTCGTCGCGTCGCTGAAAGACCCGGTGTCGGTCGCGACGATGGAGCATTTGTTCACCGAGGCCGCTCCGGATGTGATCCTGAACTGCACCTCGTTCGCGGTCGGATCACCGCATGAGGGCGAGCATCAGTCAGGGGCATCGAACCCCTTCCAGATGCCTTGGTGCCAGGCCGCCCCGGTCTTTCAGGTCGTGCTTGCCGGATCCAGCGAAGAGGCATGGGCCGAAGGTCTGACCGGCCTGTCGGCCCGCGACATCGCGATGAACGTCGCGCTGCCCGAGGTGGACGGGCGCATCCTGTCCCGCGCCATAAGCTTCAAAGGCGAGGCGTTCTTTGACGACGCCACCGAATGCGCCATCGCCACCTATCGCGCGCGCGGCGACCGCGTGCAATTCGTGGCCGAGCTTGCCGCCAGTTGGGCCAAGCTGCGGCGGGCGAAAGCGGCGGATCGGCGCGTGGCATTGATCATGGCGAACTATCCCAACAAGGACGGGCGGCTGGCCAATGGTGTCGGGCTGGATACGCCTGCTGCGGTCGTTCATGCGCTGGGCCTGTTGAACATCAACGGCTATCGCGTTACCGGTGCCCCCGCCGACAGTGACACTTTGATGCAAGCGGTGATGACCGGACCGACCAACTGGCTGACAGACCGGGCCGCGCGCGCAGGCGGCGTCGCCCTGTCGATGGCGGACTATCAAATCAGCTATGGTCAACTGCCATGGACCTTGCGCGAAGCCATCGAAACGCGCTGGGGCAAGCCCGAAGCCGACCCGTTCTATACCCCCGGTGATGTCGATTGCGGATCGTTCGCCCTGGCTGTTCTGCAATATGGCAACGTGGTCGTCGGTGTGCAGCCCGCACGTGGTTACAACATCGACCCGACCGACACCTATCACAGCCCCGACCTTGTTCCGCCACACAATTACCTCGCCTTCTATTTCTGGCTGCGCCACACGTTCGGTGCCCATGCGATCGTGCATATGGGCAAGCATGGCAACCTTGAATGGCTGCCGGGGAAATCGGTGGCGCTGTCCGGTGAATGCTGGCCCGAGGCTGTGCTTGGCCCGATACCGCATGTCTATCCGTTCATCGTCAACGATCCGGGCGAAGGCACACAAGCCAAGCGCCGATCACAAGCGGTGATCATCGACCACCTGACACCGCCTTTGACACGGGCCGAAACCTATGGCCCGCTGCGCGATCTGGAAGCACTGGTGGACGAGTATTACGAAGCCGCCGGAGTTGATCCCCGCCGGATTGAATATCTGCGCCGCGAGATTCTGACGCTGACTTCGGCCACCGGGCTGGACGTTGATGTCGGGATGGTCGGAGATGACGAGGATCAGGATCTTGCCAAGCTCGACGCGTATCTGTGTGAACTGAAAGAAGCCCAGATCCGTGATGGTTTTCACATCTTTGGCCAGTCGCCGGAAGGCCGATTGGAGCGGGATCTTGTGCAAGCACTGGTTCGTGTGCCGCGCGGGTCGGGCGAGGGTGGAGATGCGTCACTCATCCGGGCTTTGGCCAAGGATCTGGAGTTGGACTTCGATCCGCTGGATTGCGACATGGCCGCGCCCTGGACCGGGCCGCGCCCCGACCTGTTGTCGGGCGAAGGGTCATGGCGCAGCCATGGTGATACGGTCGAAAGGCTTGAAGAGTTGGCATCGCGTATGCTCGACGGTGAAATCAAGGAACCTGGGGACGCCAGTGCTGCCGTTTTGACCGAGATTGCCGCGCGCGTGCGTCCCAATGTGGCAGCCTGTGGTCCCTGCGAGGAAACGGGGCTTCTCACCGCCCTTGCAGGGCAATTCGTCGCCCCTGCGCCGTCCGGCGCGCCAACCCGCGGGCGGTTGGATACGCTGCCAACTGGCCGAAACTTCTATTCCGTCGACAGCCGCGCCGTGCCCACCCCGACCGCCTGGGCGCTGGGCTGGAAATCGGCCAGCCTTTTGATTGAGAAACACCTGCAAACCCATGGCGATTGGCCGCGCGCCATGTTGGTAACTGCGTGGGGCACCGCGAATATGCGCACCGGCGGCGACGACATCGCACAAACGCTGGCGCTGATGGGTGTGAAGCCGAAATGGGACAGCGCCAATCGGCGCGTCACGGGGTTCGAGGTGATCCCGGCGACCGCGCTGGGCCGTCCACGTGTAGACGTAACGTTGCGTGTTTCCGGTTTCTTCCGCGATGCGTTCCCGCAGCTTATATCTCTGGTCGATAGCGCTGCGCGCGCAGTGCAGGCGCTGGATGAACCTGACGATGTGAACCCTGCTGCCGTGCGGGTGCGGGCGGGTGAGGCCGCGCATAGGGTCTATGGTTCGAAACCCGGTGCGTATGGCGCGGGGCTTCAGGCAATGATCGACGAACGGCTTTGGGCAAACAAGGCCGACTTGGCCAACGCCTATCTGGAATGGGGTGGGTACGCCTATGGCGCGGGCAGCGAAGGCGCGCGCGACCGGGAAGGGTTCGAGGCGCGGTTGAGCCAGGTCGAAGCCATCGTGCAGAACCAGGACAATCGCGAACACGATATCTTGGACAGCGATGATTATTACCAGTTTGAGGGCGGGGCGGCCGCTGCCGTGTCCACGTTGCAGGGGCGAGATCGGCCGATCTATCACAACGACCACTCGCGCCCCGAACGTCCCGTGATCCGCACCCTGGATGACGAGATCGGGCGGGTGGTGCGATCGCGCGTGGTGAACCCCAAATGGATCGAAGGTGTGAAGCGCCATGGCTACAAGGGAGCGTTCGAGATTGCCGCGACGGTCGATTACTTGTTCGCCTTTGCGGCCACCACGGGCGCGGTGAAAGGGCACCATTTCGATCTGGTTTATTCAGCCTTCATCGACGACGATGACACGCGCGACTTCATTGATGAACACAATGCGCCTGCGTTGAAGGAAATCGCCGAACGTCTGACCGAAGCGATAGAACGCGGGCTTTGGATGCCCCGGTCGAATTCGGCTCGGGCGCGGTTGGATGCGCTCAGATGAAACCCCGTCAAGTTTCGCCTGATGAAGATACCGCGCCCATCCTCGCGCTTCTGCATCGCGCGTTTGCACAGATGGAGGGGCGTATTGACCCCCCAAGCTCGCTGCACCGGTTGACCCCCTCTGGGATTGCGGAGCAGGCCCGCATGGGCGAGGTCTGGGTGATTGAAGATAAGGCTTGTATTTTCCTGACCCCGCAATGTGATGCAACGCCTCCAGATCTTTATATCGGAAAGCTGGCTGTGGACCCTACAGCGCGGGGGCAAGGGCTGGCGCGGCATCTGATCAAGCTTGCCGAAGACCGCGCCGCTGTGCTTGGTCTTTCACGTCTGGTTTTGCAAACGCGCGTTGAACTGGTCGACAACCACGCCATATTCCAACATCTCGGGTTCGTGAAAACTGCCGAGATTGCTCATGACGGGTTTGATCGGCCCACGTCGTATCGATTTGAGAAATCCCTGCGCGGGTAACGTCCATTACTGCGCCCAAGTGCCTTAGCCGCAATCAATCTCGGCCCGCTGGATGGCTTGATCACCGGACAATGACCCCTCGACCACCTTGCAACCAGTGGCCTGTTCGATGGCGGTCTTGGCGCGGGCAAGGATGACGGGGATTCGTGGCAACGCTTCGAAACTTGTGCGATAAACCTCAACCCAGTTTTCGCGCCGGTGAACCGAAAAGGTTGAGCCGTCGACGGTTGCTTTCTTCACGCTGGTGTCGGCGGACATGAACTGCGGGCTGGGGCTGTCGCAGGCGGCAACAACCAGGCCGGTTACAAGAAACGCGGCACAGGTACGAATGGGTTTCACTCTGACTCTCCTGTTTCTGGGCAGGTTGCGACAGGATGGTTAACAACCGGTTAAGAACCAGTGAGGTCGCAGGTGCGACAACATGTGCACCGCGTTTGCTTGCTTTGGGGGACAAACAGTTCTATTGATATTCAAGAAAATGAATATGAATGGAGAGGTCCAATGCACCCCAATCGCCCAGCGGACAAGTACTCGCCGCTCTACTTCCTTGCCTCGGTCGGGGCAGGTGGCCTGACGGTTACATTTTTCATGTATCTGATGTTCTGGGTGCCCCACCAAGACCGACCGGTGCCTGTCTTCGAAGACATATTCGCGACCCTTGGGGCCGGATCGGTCGGCCTGAAAACTGCCATTGCTGTGGCACTTGTCGGTATCGCGACATTTGTTTTTCTGAACATCAAGTATCTGGTGTGGAACCTGAAGGCCTTCTTGGCCTTTCGTAAATCGGACGCTTATGAATTGCTGAAGAAATCAAATGCAGAAACGACCATACTGGCAATGCCGTTGGCCCTGGCGATGAGCGTGAACGCGCTGTTCATTGTCGGCTTGGTGTTTGTGCCTGGCCTGTGGTCAATCGTCGAATACCTGTTTCCCTTCGCGATGGCGGCGTTTCTGGCCATCGGTGTTCAGGCGCTGATCTATATCGGTGATTTTCTTGGGCGCGTGTTAACCAACGGGGGAGTCTTCGATGTGACCGCGCATAACAGCTTTGCCCAGATGCTGCCGGCCTTCGCGCTGGCCATGATCGCGGTTGGCTTCTCGGCCCCCGCCGCGATGAGCACCAATTCCGTGGTCGTCGGCGTCTCTCTCGTCGGGTCAACCTTCTTCGGGATCGCCTCGGTTATCTATGCAGCGCTGGCCTTGTTCACGGCGTTCAACTCGATGCTGCATTATGGCACCTCGAAAGAAACCGCACCGACGCTTATGATCGTGATCCCCTTGATGACCGTTCTTGGCATCATGGCGATGCGTCAGAACCACGGATTGCATGCCACCTTCGAAGCCCAAGTGACGGCGGGCGAAACCATGGTCTTGCTGGCCCGGTTGCTGACGGTTCAGGTGCTGTTCGGCCTGATGGGTCTGGTTGTGCTGGCCCGCCATGGTTACTGGAAAAGCTATGTGATCGGCAACGAAACCTCGCCGGGGTCCTACGCGCTGGTCTGCCCCGGTGTGGCCTTGTCGGTGCTAATTCAGTTCTTCGTGAATGCCGGGCTGGTACAAGCGGGCTTGGTGGACAAATTCTCGGTGATCTACTGGATCGTGACGGCAATCGCCATTGCCTTCCAGTTCGCCATGATCGCTATGGTTTTCCGCCTGAACAAGCAGCATTTCGGGCGCGCGACATCGCAGGTTGTGCTTGCCGAGTGATCTGAACACCATCGAAATTGCAGAGGGCGTGCCTGAAACGGCGTGCCCTCTCTTGCATCTGGTCTTCATGACCCGCACAGTGAAGCGCGAGCAATTCATGAGGATACCATGACCGTAGACCCCGACCGCCACGCATCGAAGATGGCCAAGAAGAAAGCCGCCCGCGATAAGATCATGGCGACCAAGACCGACAAAAAGGGCTTGATCATCGTCCATACCGGCAAGGGCAAGGGCAAAAGTTCTGCCGCGTTCGGGATGATCTTCCGCTGCATCGCGCATGGCATGAAATGCGCTGTGGTCCAGTTCATCAAGGGTGGGATGGATTGCGGTGAACGTGATCTGATCAATGCCAAGTTCAGTGATGTGTGCGCGTTCTATACGATGGGCGAGGGCTTTACCTGGGAAACACAGGACCGCACCCGCGACGTGGAAATGGCGCAGGCTGCATGGGAGAAGTCGAAAGAGCTGATCCGTGATCCGTCGAACACCATGGTGTTGCTGGACGAGATCAACATCGCAATTCGCTATGACTATGTGGATGCGAACGAGGTCGTCAAATTCCTGGCCGAAGAAAAACCCGAGATGACGCATGTTGTTCTAACCGGGCGCAACGCCAAGGATGAACTGCTCGAAATCGCCGATCTGGTGACTGAGATGGAATTGATCAAGCACCCGTTCCGGTCAGGCATCAAGGCGCAACAGGGGGTCGAATACTAGGCCTCGAAGGAGGACGAGAGATGCCCAAATACTATATTGCCTATCACGAGCCGCGCGATGTGCCTGATGATAAGAAGGCAGATATGCAAGCCGCATATAAAGCGTGGATTGCCAAGTATTCCGACACTTTCGTCATGCCCGAAACGCCGTTCAAGGCGCAATGGACGGTAGATGGCGATGGCGCACGTGAAGGATTCAAGCAACCCATGATGGGCTTTTGCGTAATCGAAGCGGCCGACGCAGATACGGCATTGGCGATTGCCAGCGAAAACTCATTCCTCCAGATGGGCACCATTCATCTGGCGGAAATGATGGATATGCCGCAGGGCTGAAAGCGCCGGTCGCGGCCCTTCAACGCTGTTTCCCGATCTCGCGCAAGGCGTTCAGTGTCAGACTGGGCGTCGCAACCTGCGGGTCCAGCACCAGTTCGATCACCGCCAATGTATCGGCGGCTTTGGCGCGGGCAAAGGCGGCGGCGAAATCTTCGCCATTGGTCACGGTCTCGCCATGCCCGCCGTAAGCGCGGGCAAGCGCCGCGAAATCGGGGTTGGCCATGTCGGTGCCAGACACGCGCCCCGGATAGGTGCGCTCCTGATGCATTCGGATCGTGCCGTATCGCCCGTTATTGGCGATGATCGCGATGGGTTTGGCACCATGCTGGATCGCGGTGGACATCTCGTTCAGGGTCATCTGGAATTCACCGTCCCCTAGCCACGCAATGACGGTCCGGTCTGGATGTTCAAGGCTGGCAGCGACCGCGGCGGGAAACCCGTATCCCATGGACCCGGAGGTCGGGGCCAGTTGTGTGCCATGCTGCTTGAAGCTGAAATACCGGTGCAGCCAGGTGGCATAGTTTCCGGCCCCGTTGGTCACGATGGCATCGTCGGGAAGGTTTCTGGACAACCACAGAACGACCTCTTCCATCTTCACATTGCCGGGTGTCGTGACGGGCTGCTGAAACGCCTCATAGTCTGCGCGCGCGGACTTGGTCCAGTCTGCCCAGCGGGGCGCTTGCGTTCCATTCGTGCGCACAAGGGCGGCCAGCGCCTCTGGCCCGGTGGCCACCAGCGCCAGATCGGCGTGAAAGACGCGCCCCAATTCGTCCGGGTCGGGATAAACGTGCACGATACGCTTGCCTGTGGCAGCGGGGTCCAGAATTTCGTATCCGCCGGTTACACTGTCGCCCAGACGCGACCCCAGCACGATCAGCGTATCCGCATCGCACATACGCGCGCCCAGTTTCGGATTCATTCCAACCCCAGGGTCGCCGACATAGTTCGGGTGACGGTTGTCCATGAAATCCTGCCGACGGAAGGTGCAGGCGACCGGCAGGCCATGAGCCTTTGCAAAATCGGCAAGATTGCGGGCGGCGTCTGGGGTCCAGCCCGGTCCACCCGCGATCACCAAAGGCGTTTTCGCGTCTGTCAGTATCGCGGTGATTGCCTGCGCGTCCTCGGCTGTCAGGTGCCCATTCGTGCGTGCCATCGCCGGGCGGTCCGGCACGTCGGCATGGGCGCTCAGCATATCCTCGGGCAGGGCCACCACCACCGGGCCGGGGCGACCAGATCGGGCCATGTGGAAAGCGCGGGCCAGGTATTCGGGCAGGCGTTCGGTCTGATCCACCTCGCAAGCCCATTTGGCAAGTGTGCCGAACATGGCGCGATAATCGACCTCCTGAAACGCTTCACGGTCGCGGTGGCCCCGCGCGATCTGGCCGACGAACACCACCATTGGCGTGCTGTCTTGTTGCGCCACGTGAATGCCCGATGCGGCGTTGGTTGCGCCCGGTCCACGCGTGACGAACAGCACGCCCGGCTCTCCGGTCAGCTTTCCATGCGCCTCGGCCATCATAGCCGCGCCACCTTCCTGGCGGCAGACGATGTTTTCGATCCCGCTGTCATGCAGCCCGTCGAGCGCTGCCAGAAAACTCTCACCGGGCACTGAGAAAACGCGGCACACCCCTTCGGTTTTCAGGTGATCGACCAATATCTGTCCGCCATGCCGCATGTCTTCGCTCCTTATCGCTATTCAACCGTTGACCTTGCCCGATGCGCACCGCACCTTAGCGTGATGCAGCAGGAGGTTGACTTGTCTAAACATCGTTTGCTTGGCATGTCCGGGTCATTGCGTAAAGACGCAACGAACCGGCTTCTGATCCGAAATGCCGCCCGCCTGTATGGCGACGCCGAATTTACCGAGGCCGATCTTGATCTGCCCCTGTTCAACGCCGACGACGAAGAGGTGCACGGCGCACCTGACAGTGTTGTCCGACTGGCCGGGCAGATTGCTGTGGCGGATGCGGTCATTATCTCGACCCCGGAATACAACAGGATGCTGTCAGGCGTTCTGAAAAACGCACTTGATTGGGTCAGCCGCGTGAAGCCCTTGCCATGGACGGGCAAGCCGGTCGCGGTCATGTCTGCTGCAGCGGGGCGCGCTGGGGGGGTGAGGGCCCAGAACTCTCTG
This sequence comes from Aliiroseovarius sp. B-4, assembly GCF_056857795.1. Lineage (NCBI taxonomy): Bacteria > Pseudomonadati > Pseudomonadota > Alphaproteobacteria > Rhodobacterales > Paracoccaceae > Aliiroseovarius > Aliiroseovarius sp. B-4. Next base: position 71,825 of record NZ_JBSXNV010000039.1, on the reverse strand, counting down.
GTTCTGGCGATGATGCCATTTCAGCCGCGCCTGATCACCGGACCAGAGATGGCCGTCGCAGGCAGTCGTCAGGAATTTGACGATGATGGGCAGTTGAAAAGCGAACGATACGAAGCCACCCTGAAAACCCTGATGGAGAAATTGCAGGCCGAGGTCGAAAGTGGTTAGGCGCGTGCCCGACGTTAGAGACTGGCCGCGACCTTGAAATCCTCGGGGATGGTGTCGCGCCCGTCCAACACCAGATCGGCCATCACCTCGCCGACCTTTGGTCCCATCCCAAATCCGATCTTGAAGCCACCATTGGCGATGAAGTTATCGGGCCTGCCGGGGTAATGACCCAGCATCGGGGCGCGGGACTTTGCGCGAGGTCGCACCCCGGCCCAGCGTTCGATGACAGGGGCGTCCGCGATGGCCGGGCAGACTTCGCGAGCACGCGCGATCACATCGTCCAAGGCGTCATCGCAGCTTACGGGATCATCAAAATCGCGTTCGCTGGTGGACCCGATGGCAACCGTCCCGTTGGCATGGGGGATGATGTGTAACGCATCGGCGAACAGTTGTGGCAGGTGGGCGGCGTCATGCTGCAACAGGGCGCTTTGCCCCTTCACGCCGTTGCCGACGTGTTTGCTCAGCTCTTGCGACAGGGCCAGAAGCCCCTGCCAGCCGGTGGCCCAAACGACGCGCCCTTCTTCGTCTGCCGCGCTTGCAACCTCGCCTCCCTTGGCCTGAACTGCCCCGGCCAACGCCTTCGCAGCCAGTCGCGGGTTCATACGCGCGGTCAGCGTGTCGTGGATCAGGTATCCGGTAGCGCTGTCAGGTGCCCAGCCCGGAAAATCGGTGATGGGGCGAACCTCCCACATGGCCTTCCCTTGCCACAGGGATGCGGCCTCGGTCTTGCGGTCGTGGGCAAGGGCCAGAAGGCGATCATCGGCAATGGGTTGCAAGCGGCCAGTGCGGCCATACCCGGACGGCAGGCCAGACACCGCCTCGACCTCGGCCCAGTAAGCTTCCGCCATGATCAGGCTGTCGAATTGAAATGCCTTCTTGGCGTTCCAGCGTTCCGGCACATGCGGGGCCAATGCACCAACCAGCCCGCCAGAAGATCCGGCCCCGACGCCACCCGGATCAATCACCCTCACCTTCGCGCCTCGCTTCAGGCAACTCCACGCCACCGACAGGCCGAAAATGCCCGCGCCATAAATGGTCACATCCACGATTGCCAAAGCATCGGTCCTTCTTCATGGTCACGCGCGTTGGGCCGAGTTCTAGGGCAAGTCATGGCAAAGAACCAGATCGCAGACATCTCGTGGAAAGAAAGCGGCGTGCCGGTGGCGGCGCAGTTTGGCGACCCGTATTTTTCACTGGAAGACGGGTTGGCCGAAACGCGTCATGTGTTCCTGGGCGGCAACGATCTGTCTGCCCGGTTGGCGTCCGGGTTTCATATCGCGGAACTGGGCTTTGGCACCGGGTTGAACATGCTGGCGACGTTCTTGACTTGGCAGGAGGCGGGGGCGCCAAACCGCGCCCGCTTCACCTCGTTCGAAGCCTTTCCCATGACGGTGGAGGACATTGCCAAAGCGCTGGATGCCTTCCCGGAAGCGCGGGCCGTCGCTGCGCCATTCCTATCGGCATGGGGTGATGGTGCGCGCACGTTTGATCTGGACGGTTTTGCGGTCGAGGTGATCATGGGCGATGCCCGCCAAACCCTGCCCGCGTGGCGGGGCAAGGCCGATGCGTGGTTTCTGGACGGGTTCTCGCCTGCCAAGAACCCCGAGCTTTGGGGGGAAGACCTGATGATGCAGGTCGGCGCGCATACCGTCCCCGGTGGCACATTCGCGACCTATACCGCGGCCGGTTTCGTGCGTCGGGCGCTGGACGCGGCAGGCTTTGACGTGGAACGCGCACCGGGATACGGGCGCAAGCGGCATATGAGCCGCGGCACCCTGCGCCGTTGAGGAGCCACCAGATGGACCAGAACACCCGCGCCGGTATCCTGCTGATGATTGGTGCGACCTTTGTTTTTGCGCTGCAAGACGGGATTTCACGTCATCTTGGCGGAACCTACAACGTCTGGATGATCGTGATGATCCGGTATTGGTTCTTCGCGGCCTTCGTCATCTGGCTGACCCGCCGAAATGGCAGTTTAAGGAATGCCCTGCGACCCGCCCGCCCGTATCTGCAAGCCTTTCGTGGCGCGCTTCTGGCGCTTGAAATCTGTGTGACGGTGTTGTCTTTCGTTCTGCTGGGGCTGGTGGAAAGCCATGCGATCTTTACCAGCTACCCGCTGCTCATCGCGGCGTTCTCGGGTCCGGTATTGGGTGAGACCGTCGGCTGGCGGCGTTGGTTGGCGATCGGCATTGGGTTCATCGGCATTCTGGTGATCCTGCAACCCGGCGTCGGTGTTTTCGCCCCCGAGGCGATCGTGCCCTTGATCGGGGCCCTGATGTTTGCGCTTTACGGGTTGCTGACCCGGCTGGCTGCGAAAACCGACAGCACCCAGACCAGCTTTTTCTGGACGGGCATTGTCGGCGCGGTCGTGATGACCGTCATTGGCGCGTCGTTCTGGGAACCGATGATCGCGCGCGATTGGGCCTGGATGGCCCTTTTGTGCGTCACCGGTGTGCTCGGGCATTGGCTGTTGATCAAATGCTATGAGTTCGCCGAGGCCAGCGTGGTGCAGCCCTTCGCCTATCTGCAACTGGTGTTTGTCGCGATTCTTGGCGTGTCCCTGTTTGGTGAAGAGCTTCGGACAAACGTGGTGATCGGCGCGGCCATCGTGGTCGGCGCAGGGATATTCACCCTGATCCGCAGCCGCCGCGCGACACGACCTATTGCTTAAGCTCTTTCGACAGGGACAGGGGTTCGGTCTTGCCGGTCAGCCGCGCCCGGTAGATCGGCAGGCTTTCGGCCACCCGCATGACGTAGTTGCGGGTTTCGCGAAACGGAATGTGCTCGATCCAGTCGATGATGTCGGTTGAACTGGCGCGCACGTCCCCCAACTGCTCGGTCCACCGGGTCGCACGGGTGGGTCCAGCGTTATACGCCACCGAAAGCAGCACTGGGTTCATACCAAAATCCTCGATCAGCTTGGCAAGGTATTCGGACCCCAGCCGTGTGTTGTATGCCGGGTCGGTGATCAGGCGTGATTTCGAATAGGGCATATCCAGACGCTTGGCCATGTCCGACGCCGTGCCGGGCATAAGTTGCATCAACCCGCGCGCACCCACGCCGGACATGACGCTTGGGTCAAATTCGCTTTCACGTCGCGCGATGGCAAGTTCAAGCGCACGGGGCACGGTCCGGTTGCCGCGACCGATATCCGGCGTTGGGTAATAGGGGCGCGGAATCGTCAGGCCGACACTGGCAGCTTGTTTTGCGACCATCACCTGCAAATGCGGCTCGTCCACGCTTTCCGCCCATGCGCTAAGCTGGCCGAGCTCCTCGCGGTTCAGGTTTTCAGCCAGTTGCACGGTAAAGCGTCTGGCCCAGGATCTTTCGCCTGCGGCTTGCAGCAGACGTGCGGCCTCCATAACGGATCCACCCCAGAACCGCGCCTTGGCGAACGGCGGGAAAGGTTCGTTTCCGATCAAGGTCGGATCCATTGGCATTCCGGCTTTTTCTGCCGCCAGCAGTCCATAAAAGCTGGTCTGATACTCGCCGCCCAATTCATACGCAGCCTTGGCGGCGACCGTGTCGCCGGCGGCTTCATAGGCCCGACCCAGCCAATAGCCCGCACGCCCCATGCTGATCGGAGAGTTCACACTCTGCCGAAAAATCTGAAAATGCTCAAGCGCGGTGATCGGATCGTTCAGCTTGCGCAGGGCGACATAGCCGGCGATCCATTCAAGGTCGGCCCGATCCGATCCGCCATTCAGATAATGAAACGATGCCAGTTGATAGGCCTGCTTAGCTTTGCCCTCGCGCATCGACCATCGGGCCAGGACGCGGCGCCAACTGGCCCAGCGTTGGGGTTTCCCCAGCGACGCCACGCTGTTCGAACGGGCCAGGATCAGGTCAACCGCATCCTGATTGCGCCCTTTCGACGCTCGCCACAGGAAACGCTCGTATGCCAGCCCTGCATCGTCTGCCAACGCGGACGGCACCGCGGCGATCAGCGCATCGACGCCGTCGTCCTTTTTGCGCAGAGCCAATCGGGCTTTGGCCAATGCTTGCTGATCCTTGCTGACCAAAGGTAGCATCCGGGTCGCTTCGGCGGTAGCACCACGCCACAACAGGGTGTCGAGCCTGTCCCAATGGTAAGGCCTGAGAGTGTCGCCATAGCGCGAGATAAAGGCCTCATGCTCTTCCTCGTCCAGCGACAGGGTGCGCCATGCCAGTATGATGTGGGCGCGTGCGTCTTGGGCTGCACCGGTGGCAGTCAGGGCTTCGGCCAACCGCAATGCGCCCCGACCGGTCTGTGGCGGCTCTGGTTTGAAGAAGGCCAAAACCTTCGCGGGATCATAGCGATGTGGAATGGTTTCTTCGGATTGTTTGCGCAGGTATTTCAGGCCCGGCCAATCCGGATGATTTGCCAAAAAGGTGCGGGTATCCTCGAAACTGCCCTCGCCGCGACGCAGCCTGTGCCATTCGACGATATCTCGCACCAGCGGACCGCTTGACTGTGCGGTCGCCAATGCCGATGGCCAATCGTCAGATCTCGCCTGTTGAACGGCTTGTTTCAACGCGCTGACCGCGTCTGATTCTTGCGCCGATGCCCCGGTTTGCAAGGCAAACAAGGGCAATAACGACAGGGACATGGCCCCGATTGTGTGCTTAAAAATCCTGCTCATTTGGAAAAACTAGTAATGGCAGCCGGATACGCAACACACAAACTTGGCATTTGTGTTGAACCCGGCTAGTTTCCGCCGCGTTTGAGGTCGCGAGTCAGTTCGCGACCCTGAAAATCTGAAACAACAAAATTGGAGCGTGTCATGTTCAAAGGATCTCTTCCTGCCCTGGTCACGCCGTTCAAGGACGGCGCAGTGGATTTCGACACGCTCAAACGCTTGGTCGAATGGCATATCTCCGAAGGTTCGCACGGGCTGGTGCCGGTGGGGACAACCGGAGAAAGCCCGACGCTGAGCCACAAGGAACACGAACAGGTGGTCGAGGCCGTTGTGACCGCCGTCGCCGGCCGCGTGCCGGTGATTGCCGGGGCTGGGTCGAACAGCACTGCCGAAAGCCTACGTCTTGTGAAACATGCCAAGACTGTGGGCGCGGACGCAGCGCTGGTCGTAACCCCATACTATAACAAACCCACCCAAAGTGGGCTGATCGCGCATTATTCGGTGCTTGCCGAAGTTGGTATTCCGATCATCATCTACAACATTCCGCCGCGCTCGGTGGTGGATATGTCACCTGCGACGATGGGAGAGCTGGCGAAGCTGGACATGATTGTCGGCGTCAAGGATTCCTCGGCCGACCCGGGCCGGGTTGCCATGCAGCGCATGACCTGCGGCAAGGATTTCATCCAATTGTGCGCCGAAGACCCGGCGGCGGTTGGATACAACGCCATGGGCGGGGTCGGTTGCATTTCCGTGACCGCGAACGTGGCGCCGAAACTGTGCAGCCAGGTGCAGGAGGCGACACTGGCCGGCGATTTTGCCAAGGCGCTTGAATTGTCCGACAAGCTGATGCCTCTGCATCGCGCGATCTTCCTTGAACCCGGCGTGGCCGGGGCGAAATACGCGATGTCGCGGCTGGGCATTTGTGATGGCGAACTGCGCCTGCCGATGGTCGAGGTGACGGATGGCACCAAGACACAGATCGACGATGCCTTGCGCCACGCAGGTTTGCTGAACTGATCAAAACAGCCCGGTGGTCTGTGAATTGCAGATGGCCGGGCTGGACAGCGCCCGATCGAACGCCTACATCCGCGTCATGGCCAAGACGAAAGACGACCCCAACTACAAGGTGATCGCCGAGAACCGGCGGGCGCGGTATGATTACGCGATTGAGGAAGATGTCGAATGTGGCATCGTTCTGATGGGGTCCGAGGTGAAGTCGTTGCGCGAAGGCAGTGCCAACATCGCCGAGAGCTACGCGGCGGTCGAGGATGGCGAGCTGTTCCTGACAAACGGCTATATTGCACCTTACAAGCAAGCCGTGACCTGGGGTCATCTGGAGCGCCGCAAGCGCAAGCTGTTGGCGTCAAAGCGCGAGATTTCGAGGATGTGGAATGCGACCCAGCGCAAGGGCATGACCCTTGTGCCGCTGGTCATGTATTTCAATCACAAGGGCTTGGTGAAGATCAAGATTGGCATCGCCAAGGGCAAGAAGGCCCACGACAAAAGGGCGACCGAGGCCAAGCGTGATTGGGGACGCCAGAAGCAACGGTTATTGCGGCACGGGGACTAGGCTCAGGGCTCATTGATTGACCTGAAAAATGACGATTTCTGCGATACAGTTTGTGAGAAGAATGCGTTTGCACATCTGTCGTTTCTTGTTGCGATACGACGCCAGTCTTTGAGCTTGGCGAACAGATTCTCTATCTTGTGGCGCTGTTTGTATAAGGTTTTACAGGAGCTTGCAGCGCGCCTCCACCTGGCTCTTGGCGGAATGCAGGGCGTGAACCGACGTGCTTCCGGGGCTTCACGATAACTATCACTGTCGTATCCCTTATCGCCAATCAGTTCGAATGCGGGCCGCAGATCAGACAGAAGGATGGCGGCTCCATGCGGTCGCTTTGCTGCTCTCTTGGTTTTGGATGGCAGTGTTTCAGAACCGTCGGCGTCTCGCTAGAAATTAGTAGGCCCTGACCCCAGGCTGCGGGGCTTCGTTGCCGTTGCTTGGGATAGGCCGGATGACTGCTGTTGCGACTGGCCGTGAAAGGGTAATATGACTGAATGAAAACACGTGTAGCACTTCTTCGCGCGATCAATGTTGGCGGGACCGGCAAACTGCCTATGACAGAGTTGCGCTCGATGGCGGAAGCGGCGGGCTTGACCGATGTGCGAACCTACATTCAGTCAGGAAATCTCGTATTCTCTACCGCCGACGACCTGCCGACGGTGAAAACGGCGATTGAGAAAAGCCTTGAAACATATGCAGGCAAGCCCGTTGGCGTCTTTGTCCGCACCGCACAAGATATGCAAGATGTGCTCGATGCAAACCCGTTCCCGAATGCCGAACCAAGCAAGGTCGGCGTTCTTTTTCTCGATACGTCACCGCCTTCCAAAACGATTGAGGAGGCCAAAGGGCAAGCTGATGAAGAAATCGGACTCGGGGAGCGCGAGGTATATGTTCATTTTCCATCCGGGATGGGAAAATCGAGACTGCGACTGGCAACCATGTCCAACGGCACTCTTCGTAACATCAATATGGTTGCAAAGCTCGTCAAAATGTCGAGGGGTTGATACGGAGCAACTCGCCAAAGCCGATACTTGGTGTCGACACATTCTTTGCCCATGCTTCCTCGCTATCAGATGTTGACCGAAGCAACACGGTAGATATCTATGGCCAGAAGAAACCCAAGGTGGTTTCATCAGGGCAGGCATATTTGCGAGGGGGGGGGGACATGAAGATCAGGGCGATTGCGTTTGACGCCTACGGAACGCTGCTGGATGTCTTTTCGGTCGGCACTTTGGCGGAAACGATGTTTCCCGGCAAAGGTGCGGCAATCGCCACGACGTGGCGGGACAAGCAGATCGACTATACGCGGCTGCGCAGTATGAGCGACAAGTTCGCGGATTTCTGGCAGGTGACGGGCGACGCATTGGATTATGCGTGCGAGGCGCACGGTGTGGTGTTGTCAGAGGGTGCGCGCCGTGCGTTGATGGATGCCTATGAAGTGCTGACGGCGTTTCCTGAGAACCGCGTGGCGCTTTCCCGTTTGCAGGAGTCGGGTATTCCCATGGCGGTTCTGACCAACGGCAGCACGGGGATGATCGGGGCCGCTTTGCGGGCGTCCGGGTTGGACGGGTTCTTTGATCACGTGTTGAGCGCGGACAGTGTTCAGGTGTTCAAGACCGCGCCCGAAGTCTATCAGCTTGGACCCGAGGCGTTTGGGTGCGCGGTGTCTGAGATACTGTTTGTGTCCTCGAATTGCTGGGATATCTGCGGGGCGACGTGGTTTGGGTATCACACGATCTGGCTGAACCGTTATGTCCAACCGATGGAGCGGTTGGGCGTCGAGCCGAATGCGCGGGGTCGGTCACTGACCGACGTGGCGGATTACGTGCTGGGGTGATGGCGGTCTTGTCGTTTCGGGCCGTCATTGGTGATCGTGTCCAGCGACAGGGTGTGATCCATGTTTTGCATTCTGTGGCGTAGCATCTGCCGGGTCAGGCGTGACAGGTCCGCGGCGAAGGCGGGGTTTTCGGCGACGTTCTCCATCTCTCCTTGACCGGCGCGGTCAAACAAAAGTGGGGGCAGGTCGGCGGCAAACTCAACCAAAGTGAAACGCTCATCACGCAGGATGCCAAGGCAGGAATTGCAGGGGGTCGTCCCAAGCCGTTTTTGCCACAGGTTGGGTGCCTCCGGTTCGGCAAAGTCCAGTTCCGAGAAGGAATAGCTGCGCCAGTCGTCGGGCACCGTGCCGTTCAGAAGTGGTAGAAGGGATCGCCCATCCATCGAATTTGGCACCCCTTGCCCGACCCAATCGAGGATGGTCGGGGTCAGGTCAATTGATTCTGTTGGCGCGTTAACTTCGTAGCCTTTGTCACAGCCAGGGGCGTGTATGACCAGCGGCGTGTGATAGGCAGCGTCATAGACGTTGTGTTTGCCCCATGCGTGGTGATCGCCCAGCATTTCCCCGTGATCCGAGGTGACGATCAGTAGCGTGTCATCCCACTGGCCGCTGTCTTTCAGGAATGCGATCACGCGGCCAATATGGTGGTCCACTTCGGTCGCCAAACCCAGATAGACCGCGCGCAGGGTTTGGGTGGTGTCATCACAAGGCGGCACGTTTGCGCAGCCGATGACAAAATTTGCCTCGGTCGTGGTGTCGAGGGCTGGCCCGAAGAAGGGGTGGACCGAGGCCTCGGTTTTGCGGTCCCCGATACGGTTGGGCAAGGGAAGGGACGCTGGGTCATACATGTCGTTATAGGGTGCTGGCGCAACCAGCGGCGGGTGTGGCCGGATATAGGTCAGATGCGCAAACCAGCTCTGATTAGTGTAGGCTGGCATCGCGTCCAGAAACCGATCGGTCAGAAATGCGGTGTCGCTGTCTTCGGCTGCATAAACGGCCGGGGCGTTCAGGCGCCCTCCATCACCCCCCGGGATGTAGAGCTGCCAGTAATTGTCGAAGGTGTAGCCTTTGTTCAGAAGGTATGAACGCCATGGATAGGACATTTCCAGCCGCATCTCGACCTGTTCGGAAAAGCCCTCCATTGGAAATTCATAGGTCTGCATCGCAGGGTCACTTGGCGCATGAATGCGTGGGTCGTGCGAGGTGTCGGTATAGCCAAACAGCATTGGCAGGTATCCGGCCTTGCGCATTTCACTGGCAATTGTCGGCGTATCATGCCGCAAGGGCGTGCCATTGCGGACCGAGCGGTGGTTCATCGCATATTGCCCGGTCAGGATCGAGGCGCGCGACGGGCCGCATGGATTGGTGACAGAAAAATGATGTCGGAACGTCACCGCGTCAGCCATAAGAGCGCGCAGGTTGGGCAGGTCAACATGATCGGCCAAGGCGCCGTGCAGGCAATCGGCGCGCAACTGATCAATAATGATGAAAAGGACATTCCGCTTCTTGGCCATATCGTCAATCCCGGTGTTGTGGATTGTTCGTGCTGCCCTTTTTCCGTTCGAATGGAAGACCCGGCACAAACCGTCCAAAAATCTGCGAGGAGGGTCGAGGAAAAACCCGACGCCTTCAAGAAATACTTGACGAAGCGGTGATGGATTGTGGCTGACAACACGCCCGACCAAAGCCCGCAGGAGAGCGGAGATGAAAAAAGAGTTGATTGGCAGAGTGTTGACAGCGGCGGTGATAGCGCATGACACTTACACGATCGTCGCAGAGTCGCGTGTCATCAAATCGATTCTTTCCTGATTGATGATCCACATGCGTTCTGTGACAGGCACCCCGGATGTGGGGCGCAGAAGTGGGGGCTCGTGTTCTTTCAAATTGCATCTTGCAGTACGATGTCCGCCGCCAAAACCGTGTCGATGGTAAAGCGAGGTGAACTGGACTGATTGGGCGTTTCCAGCTGGCGCTATTTCATGCCGGGATAATGACAAAGACTGACGGCACAAAACAAAAATCAGAAAAAACGTAATCAACAGGAGAATAAAATGACAACGGATACCAAATTCAGCCGCCGGTCGGTGCTGAAAGGGGCGACGACAATGGGTGCTGCTGCCCTTGCCACACCGCTTTATGTGAAACGCGCGCTGGCGTCGTCCGGTGAAGTCAACATCTTGATGTGGTCGGATTACCTGCCGCCCGAGTTTATCGCTGGCTTTGAGGCGGAAACCGGGATCAAGGTGAACTATACCGGGATCGGCTCGAACGAAGAGATCATCAACAAGATGAAGGCCACCAAGGGTCAGGGTTTCGACATCATATCGCCGACCAACAACCGGTCGCTGCAATGGGGGCCGCTGGAGCTTCTGCAACCGTTTGATCTGTCGAAGGTCAACATTGATGCGGTGAACCCTGCCATGGCGAAAATCGGCACCGATGCATGGAACTTCGGGGATGCTGGCGTCCATTGGCTGCCGCATATCTGGGGCACCGAAGGCATCGCATATCGCACCGACTTGTGGCTGCCCGCGGGTGACGCGCCAAGCTATGGCGACGTTTGGTCGGAAGAAAACGCTGGCAAGACCATGGGCCGTGCGCATTCGATGATGCTGGGCGCTGGCCTGTACATGGAAGCATCGGGCGAGATGGAGCCGGGCTCGATCTGGTCGGCATATGAAGACGAGGAAACGATGCGCAAGGTCTGGGGTCAGGTCACCGATTGGTGTGTGGCTCGCAAGGATCGCATCAAGCTGATCTGGAACGATGCCGACACGCAGAAGAACGGCCTTCTGAACGAAGGTGTAGTGGTTGGTCAGACCTGGGATGGCCCGCCACTGGCGCTTAAATCGGCTGGAGAGCCGGTGCATTACCAAGCACCGGTCGAAGGTGCGATGGCTTGGGTCGACGGCATGTCGATGCCGGTGGGTGCCGAGAATATGGACGAGATCTATGCCTTCATCGACTATGCCTATCGTCAGGAACCGGCAGGTAAAGCGATTGACAGCCATGGCTACAACTCGCCCGTTCTCGGGGCAGACACCTATTCAGGTGACACCTACAAGAAGAACTTCTCGGAAGCCTATCCGGGTGACAGTCTGGCCAACCTGAACCCGTGGCCAGCAGAAGCGCCTTGGTATGCAGATGTGCGGACAGAGTTCGTCAACAAGTTCAAGAGCGCCTGATCGCTTTGGAATTGCGTTCCCCTGCCTGCTGGTGGGGGAACGTTATAGCTCAGTTTGAAACGATAAACACGGAGCCGCACCCCGCCAGAAGGGTGTGATCAATTCGTGCACGGGGAGAAGCCATATGAGTGCCGGAGTAGGCGTCGATCTTGAAAACCTGTGGATTCGCTTTGGGGATTTCGTCGCGGTTCGCGATGCGAATGTGCACATCAACGGGGGCGATTTCTTCTCGTTTCTTGGCCCATCGGGTTGCGGCAAGACCACGATCCTGCGCGCCGTGTCCGGGTTTCTGGAACCCAGCGAAGGCAATGTGCTGATCGGTGGCAATAACATGAAGGGCATCGGCCCGAACAAGCGCCCGACAGCTTTGATCTTCCAGAACCTTGCCCTGTTCCCGCTGATGAAGGTGTGGGAGAATATTACGTTTTCAATGGAAATCGCGGGGGCTTCGGCGAAAGAGCGCCGCAAGCGGGCCGATGAATTGCTGGACATGATCGCGTTGTCGGATCAGGGCGACAAGCTGCCCAGCGAGCTTTCAGGCGGTCAGCGTCAGCGCGTGGCGATTGCGCGCGCTTTGTGCGCCGAACCGCATGTGCTGCTGCTGGACGAACCCTTGTCCGCGCTGGACCTGAAGCTGCGCCAACATATGCGCACCGAGCTGCGCGAGATTCAAAAGCGTGTGGGCATCACCTTCATCTATATCACCCATGACCAGGGCGAGGCGCTGACCATGTCCGACGACATTGCCGTCATGCGCGCTGGCGTGATTGATCAGATCGGAGATGGCAAGACGATCTATAACGATCCCGCCACTGCCTTCGCCGCCTCCTTTGTAGGCGAAAATAATGTGTTCCGTGGCAAGGTGCTTGAGGTGGACGGGACTGAAGCCCTGATACGGACCAACCGTTCAGGCGTTTTGCGATCACGCATTTCGACGGCAAATGTCGGCAGGATGAATGTGGGTGACGATGCAATGATGTTCATTCGCCCCGAGGCGCTGTCGCTGGCGGCCAAGGGATCAACCGGCGACCACTATGTCACCGCGCAAGTGACCCACGAAGAGTTCGAAGGAAACTCCTTCAATATCTTCATGGCAGGCGACGGCGGGAAAGAGATCAAAGTCGCGATCCCGAACCACGGGCAATCTTTCGATGACCACACCGGGCAAGCCATGACGCTGGAATACGAGGTCGACAACGCCGTTGTAGTCCCTGCCGGCGAACTGGCTGCGGAATAGGGGGTCGTCATGCCACGTTTCCTGCGGGAGTTTTTCAACCGAAACGGCACGATGATGGGGTCGGTGATGCTGGGGCTGGTCCTGTTCTGGACCATTGGCCTGATTATCCTGCCACAGTTGTCGATGCTCGACTTTTCGTTCCGTCCAAACCTGCCGCCACCTGAAATCGGCGGGCCGAAAGATGTCTATACGCTTGAGAACTACAAATATCTGGTCTACGGGCCGGAAGGCGGCAGTCAGGATTACAATGCGGTCGATCTGAAGGTGTTTTTTCGCACGCTTGTTGCGGCGGTGTTTGTGACCATCTTCAACCTTATTATTTGCTACCCCATCGCCTATTATCTGGGCCAGACCAAGGGCAATCACATCCGCATTTTTGCCCTGATGTTGATCATTCCCTATTGGATCAACGAAATCCTGCGGGCGTTTGCCTTGCGCATTATCTTCGGAGAAAGCGGCGTCCTGAACACTCTGCTGGTCGGCACCGGGATATTCGATACGCCGTTTGACTTCATTCGCAATGACATCGCGCTCTACGCCGGTCTTGGATACGCCTATATCCTTCTGATGATCTTCCCGATCTATAACGTGATCGAAAGCCTTGATCACAACCAGATCGAGGCCGCGCGCGACCTTGGTGCCCCGTGGTGGCGCATCCATAAACGTGTGGTGATCCCTTATGCCAAACCCGGCATCAGCTCTGGCTGCACGATGGTATTCATGCTGTCTGCCGGCGCACTGGCTGCGCCGCAGATCCTTGGCGGACCATCTTCGCTGTGGTTCACGCAGTTGATCTATCAGCAGTTCAATGACAATTCCGATTGGCCGCAAGGCGCGGCCTACGCGATTGTGCTTCTGGTGACCTGTATCATGCTGGTCTTGGCCGTGATGCGCCTGTTCAAGGTGAACATGGGGGATATCGGCAAATGAACAATCCCGTCATCCGTATTTCGATCTGGATCTATCTGGCGATCTTCTTTGCCTACCTGCTCGGCCCTCTTGTGATCATGTCGATCACGGCGTTCAACTCGCCCAGTTTTCCGCGGGCAACGCCGTGGGAATGTCTGACTTTCGAGTGGTTTTCGGCCCTGTTTCAGGATGAGCGTATCCTGAATGGCATCAAGAACTCGATCCTGGTGGGCATCGGCACGATCATCCTGTCCGTCTCAATGGGACTGGCCGGTGCGCTGATGCTGACGCAAATCTGGCCCAAGCTGCGCGCAACCTATTACACAATCATCATCGCCCCGATCCTGATCCCCGGCGTGGTGCTGGGTATCTCGACGCTGGTGTTCTGGGACCGGATCAACAGGATGCTGGGGCTGGGTGCGGACAGCTTCTTGTCCAACGGGCTGTTTCTGACCATCATCGGTCAGTCCACCTTCATCGCCAGTTACTGCATGTTGGTGTTGGTGGCCCGCCTGCAACGCTATGACCTGGCGCTGACAGAAGCCGCTCTGGACTTGGGTGCAACCCATGCCCAAGCGTTCCGCAAGATCCTGTTGCCGTTCATGCGGCCTGCGATTGCGTCCGCGGCGGTGCTGGCGTTCTTGGCCTCGTTCGAGAACTACAACACCACCACCTTCACCTTCGGCGAATACCCTACACTGACCATCGAACTGGCGCAGAAGGTGCGCTATGGCATCACACCCGCGATCTCGGCGCTGGCTTTCATGATCGTTGTTTTGACCGTCTTTGCGGCGCTGTTCAATGAAGCGAACATCAAGCGCAAAGAAGTTGTCGCGAAGGCGCGCCGGGACGGGGCCAACGTTGGCGACGTGACGGGCGGCGTTAAACTTCCCGGGTTCTTCACCGGGAACGCGGCTGCTGTTGCGCTGGTGGTCTTTGCGATTGCCACCATCGCGGTGGTCGGAACGGCAACTGTCTATAACCCCCAACAATGCATCGCCAATGTGCAGGACCAGAAGCGCCTGGAGACCCAGCAGCGCATTCAGGAACTGCGTGAACAACGCCAGCGCGATGCCGAAGCCAAAGCCGCCGAAGAAGCGACAGACGGCGGGGCGACAGCTCCGAAGCCGTCCAACAACTCCGGCTTTGGCGGTGTGTTTGCGCCGGGAACGCTTCAGAGCGAGGAAGAGAGCAGCGCTCCAAGCGAAGAGCCTGACTCGTCCAACAACTCAGGTTTTGGAGGTGTCTTTGCCCCCAACAATATCGGGGGCGGAAGCGACTGAGCGAAAGCGATGACCCGCGAGACGCAAAAAGCCCCGGTGGTTCCACCGGGGCTTTCTCGTTGGAACGATGCGTAGTTTAAGCGTCTTCGTCTTTTTTCTTCTGTTCCGGCACGACTTCTTCGCCGGTTTCCTGATCGACAACTTTCATCGAAAGGCGCACTTTGCCGCGATCATCAAAGCCCAGGAGTTTCACTTTCACTTCCTGGCCTTCTTTCAGAACGTCCGACGGGTGGTTCAGGCGGCGGTTTTCGATCTGGGACACGTGGACCAGGCCGTCGCGTTTACCGAAAAAGTTCACGAAAGCGCCGAAATCGACGATCTTCACGACCTTACCGGTGTAAACCGCACCCTCTTCCGGTTCTGCCACGATCGCGTGGATCATGTCATAGGCCTTCTGGATGGCGTCGCCATTGGGCGATGCGATCTTGATCACGCCGTCATCGTTGATATCGACCTTGGCGCCCGAAGTTTCCACGATTTCGCGGATGACCTTGCCGCCCGAACCAATCACTTCACGGATCTTGTCGGTCGGAATGTTCATGGTTTCAATGCGCGGGGCGTGAGTCGAGAACTCGGCCCGGCCAGCGGACAGGGCTTTGTTCATCTCTTCCAAGATATGCAGACGGCCTTGCTTGGCTTGCGCGAGGGCTTTCTCCATGATCTCGGGCGTGATGCCTGCGACCTTGATGTCCATTTGCAAGGAGGTGATGCCGTCTTCGGTGCCTGCCACTTTGAAGTCCATGTCACCCAGGTGATCTTCGTCACCCAGAATGTCGGTCAACACGGCGTAGGAGCCGTCATCTTCAAGGATCAAGCCCATGGCCACACCGGCCACGGGGGCTTTCAGCGGCACAGCGGCGTCCATCATTGACAGCGAACCACCACAGACCGACGCCATCGAGGATGAACCGTTGGACTCGGTGATCTCGGACACTACGCGGATCGTGTAGGGGAAGTCGGTGGCCGACGGCAGAACCGCCTGCAACGCACGCCAAGCCAGCTTGCCGTGGCCGATTTCGCGACGGCCAGTAAAGCCGAAGCGGCCGACTTCGCCGACCGAATAGGGCGGGAAATTGTAGTGCAGCATGAAATTCGACTTGTAGGTGCCGGTCAGCGCGTCGATCATTTGCTCGTCGTCGCCTGTGCCCAAAGTGGTCACGACCAGACCCTGTGTTTCACCACGGGTGAACAGGGCCGAACCGTGTGTGCGGGGCAGAACGCCGACCTCTGACACGATCGGGCGCACCGTGTCCAGCGCGCGGCCGTCGATGCGCTTGCCGGTCTTCACCACGTCACCACGCACAACCGAGCTTTCCAGCTTTTTCAGCGCGGAGCCGAGGTTTTCGTCTTCCTGTTGCTCTTCGCTCAGGGATGCGATGATGTCGTCCTTGGCAGCGGCCAGTGCCGCGACACGTTCCTGCTTGTCGGTGTTGCCGTAAGCTGCGCGGATTTTGTCTTCGCCAGCCGCTTTCACAGCTTCGTAAAGGTCCGAGTAATCAGCAGGCTGATAGTCGAAAGGTTCCTTCGCGGCAGCTTCCGCCAGTTCGATGATCAGGTCGATGACGGGCTGGATTTGTTCGTGGGCAAAGTTCACGGCGCCCAGCATTTCGGTTTCGGTCAGCTCATAGGCTTCCGATTCAACCATCATCACGGCGTCTTTGGTACCAGCAACCACAAGATCCAGACGTTGGTCCGGGTTGTTGCGCAGCTGGTGCATGTCGTCGCAAGTCGGGTTCAGGATGTATTCACCATCTTCAAAGCCGACACGTGCGGCAGCAATCGGGCCCATGAAAGGCGCGCCCGAAATGGTCAGCGCAGCCGAGGCCGCGATCATCGCCACGATGTCGGGATCGTTGACAAGGTCGTGGCTTAGCACGGTGCAGATAACCAGAACTTCGTTTTTGAAGCCGGGGACGAACAGCGGGCGGATCGGACGGTCAATCAGACGGCTTGTCAGCGTTTCTTTTTCCGTTGGACGCGCTTCGCGTTTGAAGAAGCCACCGGGGATTTTGCCGGCTGCATAGTATTTTTCGTTGTAGTGAACCGTCAGCGGGAAGAAGTCCTGACCGGGCTTTTGTTCCTTCGCGAAGGTTACGTTGGCCATGACCGAGGTTTCGCCCAGCGTGGCGATGACCGATCCATCAGCCTGACGGGCAACCTTGCCGGTTTCCAGAGTGAGGGTTTCTTCGCCCCACTCAATCGATTTTGTCGTTACATCAAACATCATGTTTTCCTAGTTGGAAGCACTCCCGGCCCTCCGGGTCTTCCGTTGTCATGGTGGCCCCATTGCCACCGACCCCTCTACCTTGTCATGCGCCGGGGTCGAAGCGTCACGTCTCAGATGGGCGGTCCATATAGGAAAAGCAGGTGTTTGGAAACAGGATTGTTTGCGCACACAATCCTGTTTGGATTGGACTTACTGCGTTTGTGCAGCCCGCTGCCGGGTCAGCTTGCCGCGCGGCACTTTGGTGATCCCGAAGGCTTTTCGCGCCGTGACCAGTCGCAGGTCTTCCGGGTCCATTCCCATCGACAGGATCGTGTCGCGATCATATCGTTCGCGGGCGGCGTCCGGGTCGTGCCTGGTGCCGAACAGGCGGTCGATCCAGTTCATGCCGAAGCTAACGTGATAGGTTGCCTGATGGTCTTGGAAGTGATGCGCCAGATGAGTGCGAGTGACCCGTCGCCCGAACCATCCTTTCGGCACGTTCACATGGGCGAGCGTGTGGCAATATTCATAGAATGTGAATGCGCTGACCGATCCGACAAACAAGGCGACATAGGCAGTCAGAACAGCAGGCCCGGCCCCGAGAATGGGCCAGAGGATCAGGCTGTGGGCGACGAAAGAAATCAGCCCGAAGCGCACCGGATACCAGTGATCGCCGCCCGTGAAGAATTCTGGGTCGCCGGGAAATTCATGGTGACCGATATGGCTGCGATACAGATCGTTGAAAACGCCCTGATCGGTAGGCGGTTCACGATGCAGTAGAAAGCGATGCATCGCATATTCGACAAAGAACTGGGCAATGACGCCATAAACCACGGCCAGAAGGAGCCACGGCGTGAACCAATAAATCAGCGCGGCAATGCCAGCAAACCAAAACGGAAACAGCCTGTGCAGGCTGCCCATGTTGACAAGAATTGCAAACGTGGCTTTCATGGTGTCCTCCCTTGATCCTGACAGCATGAGCAATCCAATGCAGGTCGATCAAGCGGGACGCGACGTAAAGACGGTTTTTGCCAAAGGTGCCAAAGAAAAAGGGGCTGCAAAACAGCCCCTTCGTCCGGTTTCTGAAGCAACGCTTAGCGACGCAGGCCAAGGCGTTTGATCAGGTCCTGATACCGGGCCTCATCTTTCGCGCGGGCGTAGTCCAGAAGTTTACGACGCTGAGCAACCATTTTAAGAAGACCACGGCGACCGTGGTTGTCTTTCTTATGGGTTTTGAAGTGCTCGGTCAGGGTCGCGATGCGCGAGGACAGGATTGCAACCTGCACCTCGGGCGAACCTGTGTCACCGTCTTTGGTGCCGAACTCTTTGATCAGGCGGGATTTTTCTTCAGGCGTAATCGACATCGGGGTCTCCTTCATAGGTTAAGGTTGATGGCGCAGGCCGGGATGTCGTCCAGCAAGGCCCGTGGAGAGGTCTGCCCACAGACGTGAACAGATGGGGGCGTATAGGAAGATTCCCTAGAAAACGCAAAGAAAAAATACCGGAGGTCGTTTGCAGATTATTTTTTCATCTCGTCAATGATCTGCTGGGCCCAATCGCCCAGCACCGGGATGAAGTCGATTGAGGCCAGAACATACAGCAGGATCGAGACCAGAAGCGACGCACCCAGCACTGATCCCAGTCCGAAGGCAAGGCCGCGATAGAGTTGAAACAGGCCAAGTTTCCACAAGGAATCGTGCAGCTTGATGAAGCGATGATTGTTCATCCGCTCCACCTCGGCGCGCAGCGCACGGACTTCGAATGACAGTGCTTTTTCGCGCTCGGCGAGTTTGCTTCTGACGTTCGCCCGGGTGTCTTCAGGCTTGTTAACCATTTGTTAGCCAATCGTTAATTTAAGTTTGTAACTACTATTTTCTATGAGTTTGCGTTCAGAAGGCTACAATCGCAAGCGGTTGTCTGTGCCAACCGGCGTTATGTCGCGAGTTCTACCGTTTCGCGCTTTTTGGAAAGCGAGCTGTTAAATGTTGTTTTCGTTGCTGTTTCTGGGTCTGCTACCGGTCGCCTTAATGGCTGACAGTTTCACCGAAGGCTTCTCGGATGATGAAGAAGAGGATGAAGATGTCGGGCGCGGCACCGAACCTGTGCCGCCTGCGGGACAAGGCGATTTCATCGCGGTCGACGATGGGGATATGTCCGGCGGTGAAAATACAGCAGGGGTTTTGTTGCCCAACACCGGCGATCAGGTAATTCCAGGTCAGGATATCGGTGCAGACGATACAGTTCTTGCGCCGAATAACGGGTTGGGCGATGGTGCCACCCCTCATCAAGATGCCACGCTGCTGGATCGTTTGTTGGCGACCGAAACGGATCAGCATTATGGTCGCGAGGATATGGGGCATTTCCTTGATGAGCTGGATGAACTGTCGCTGAACGATGCCGATGATCACGCGGTTTTGCCGGATGATGGTATCGACGGCACTGGCAGGGGAACAATCGACGAATTTCATGGCACCCCAATCCTGAGCAATGATGAAGGGACTGAGGTGCCAGTGGTTGATGGTGCTGCCGGCAACGACACGCTGACATCCGGTGATGATGCTGCCTATCTGTTCGGAAATGATGGCGATGACGTGATTACTTCGGGCGAGGGCGTTTTGGCCGGGTTCGGTGGCAACGGGGACGACACACTGGACGCCGCGAGAAGTCGCGATAGTTTTCTGGATGGAGGGGCAGGCGATGACATGCTGGTCGGGGGTGACGGGGACGATCAACTGTTCGGCGGTGTGCATGAGACGCCTGATGAAGAGGATACCCCCGTAACAGACGACGATATTTTGATCGGCGGTGCGGGTGACGATGCCCTATTTGGCGGGCACGGCGCCGATACACTGACGGGCGGGGAAGGGGATGACATCATCAATCACCTTGGCCACGCGATGGAGCGCGGCGGTGCTGAGCTTCACGACTTCGGTTGGCATATTGATGGCGATCAGGACACGTTGGATGGCGGTTCAGGTGACGATACGCTGATCATGGATCGCAGCGACATCGCCACCGGCGGTGACGGCGAAGATGTGTTCTGGGTCTATTCTGATGCTGACGCAGGACAGAGCCATGCCGAAGTGATGGATTTCGTCCCCGGACAGGATTTCCTGCGCGTGTCGCTGGATCCGACCCAAGATGCCAGGGATTTGGAATATGATGTTCACCCATCGGCAACTGGTGAAGATGGTATAGTGACCGTAAATGGCGAGGTTGTTGCCATCCTTAGGGGTGCACCGGGCGCAACGATGCATGATGTCTATGTAGAAGTCGTACCCAACGTGGTCGGCTGACTTTGACGGATCAAAACCATTTTTGGGGTTGTTGGGCATAGGCGATGTAAAGCGGGTGCTTTGGATGCCCATCCTTCGTCTGACCAAGATGAAAAGCAGGCTGACCGGTCTGGCGCAACAAGGCCTCAACCTGTGCACCACGGTCCAGATGTGCACCATGCGTGCCCCATCCACAGATAATCTGATCTGCCCAAGGACAACTGTCCACGATGGCCGCGTCATTTGCCGGGCCAACCGGGTCTGTTGCTGCACGCATGTTGCGCGGATCGGTGTCGCGCCACGCGAAAATGTTGGTGACGCGAAACGCCCCGAATCCCAACGTGCGTGCCCGCCGTTCGCAGCGTTCGACCGTCGGATCGTTCTGCACCTCGGTTGCGGTGGACGGGTTCAGCATGATGAACAGCGCCTTGCGACCTGCCGGATCCCAAACTCGGGTCAGCAGGTAACGGTATTTCTCGCAGTCTGAATAGACCGCGAAGGACTGGGCATCGCCCTTCTGGAACTCACGCGTAATCATAGACGCGTTTTGAACGTGGCGCGCCTTATTGGCAAGCCCTTGCGCCGCCGCGCGTTTGGTCGTTCACTGGCTGGGCAAAGAAAGGTCACATCATGCTGATAGCCGAGATCATCCGCAAGAAACGCGATGCACGGGTTCTGAGTTCTGACGATATTGCCCAGATGGTGCGCGGCATCTCCAACGGCAGCGCCAGCGACGCGCAGATCGCCGCGTTTGCCATGGCAGTCCTTTTGAACGGGATGGCGCGGGACGAGGCTGCTGCCCTGACCATGGCGATGCGCGACAGCGGGGATGTTTTTAATTGGTCCGACCTGCCGGGGCCTGTTGTGGACAAGCATTCCACCGGGGGGGTTGGCGACAATGTCAGCCTGATGCTTGCACCGATTGTGGCGGCGTGCGGTGCCTATGTGCCGATGATTTCTGGGCGCGGGCTTGGTCATACCGGCGGGACACTGGACAAGATGGAATCGATCCCCGGATATGGCGCAACACCTGATAACACCTTGTTTTCGGAGGTTGTGAATGGGGTTGGCTGCGCCATTATTGGACAGACTGCGCATTTGGCCCCGGCGGACAAGCGGTTTTATGGCATCCGTGACGTGACGGCGACGGTTGAAAGCATCCCGCTGATTACCGCCTCGATCCTGTCAAAGAAGCTGGCGGCTGGGCTTGGTTCGTTGGTGATGGATGTGAAGTTCGGCAATGGTGCCTTCATGTCGGATTTTGACAAGGCCCACGAGCTTGCGGTGTCGATCACCGAGGTTGCCCGCGCCGCTGGATTGCCATGTCATGCGCTTTTGACCGATATGAACCAACCGTTGGCGGATGCGGCAGGGAACGCGGTCGAGGTCATCAATGCAGTTGATTTTCTGACCGGTGCACGGCGAGAGGCCCGGTTGACCGAGGTTGTGATCGGTCTGTGTGGCGAAATGTTGGTAACGGCAGGGGTTGAAACAGATCGCACCCGTGCGCGTGATCTGGCACAAGCGGCGCTTGATGATGGGCGTGCGGCTGAGCGATTTGGCAAGATGGTCGCCGCCCTGGGCGGCCCCTCTGATTTTGTCGAAAACCACGTGACGTACCTGCCGGTTGCGCCCATTCAGCGAGAAGTGCTCGCGCCACGTGCGGGTTATATAAGTGCCATTGCAACGCGCGATGTTGGATTGGCCGTGGTCGAACTGGGCGGTGGGCGCCGCGTGTCCAGCGATACGATCGATCCTGCGGTTGGTTTGACCGGCCTTTTGCCTTTGGGGGTCATGGTCGACAAAGGCGACCCTATTGTCACGGTTCATGCGCGCAGCGAACAAGCTGCGGAAATAGCGCAGGCGCAGATCCTGTCAGCCTATGAGATCGGCGAATGCCCGGATCGGCAGCCGGTCGTGCGCGACATCATCGACTGAAAGCGGACTGCTATTGGTTGAACACCCGTGACGGGTGCAATTCGCCCGCGCGATAGATACCAACGGCAACAGCTTTTCCGTCATGGGACGCCCATGCCTCGTCACCATATTCAACGTCCGAGGTGATCACCATGCCCGGATTGCCGTGGCGCAGGCGGGTTGCTCCTTGGTCGGTTGCTTTCAGTTCGGGCAGGTCTTGCAACCCTTCTTCTAAAGGGTGCAAATAAGCGTCGAGTTCGCCAGTTTTCGCCAGTTTATCGACCAAATCAAGACTAACGCCCTCTTCGACGTCAAACGGGCCGGACCAGATGCGGCGCAATTCGCGGACATGGCCGTGGCAACCCAGCACCTCGCCTAGATCACGCGCGATGGAGCGGACGTAGCCGCCCTTGCCGCAGGTCATTTCGAGCGTGACATTATCGGCGTCTGGACGGTCCAGCATCACTAGTTCTTCGACCCAGAGGGGACGAGCGGCGATGTCCACGTCTTCGCCGTCGCGGGCGAGTTTATAGGCGCGTTCGCCGTCGATTTTCACGGCGGAAAACTTCGGCGGCACCTGCATGATCTTTCCGGTGAACTTGCCCAATGCAGCTTGAATGTCTTCATCGGTGGGGCGCGCGTCGCTCTCGGCGATTACCTCGCCTTCGGTGTCATCCGTGTTGGTCGCCTGACCAAGTCGGACGGTAAACACATAGGCTTTCAGCGCGTCAGTAATGTAGGGCACGGTTTTGGTGGCCTCGCCCAAAGCGACCGCCAAGACGCCGGTGGCTTCGGGGTCCAGCGTGCCTGCATGTCCTGCCTTCTTGGCATCCATTGCCCAGCGCACCTTGTTGACCACGGCGTTCGAACTGACACCGGCGGGTTTGTCCACGACCAGCCAGCCGTGAATGTCCCGCCCCTTCTTGCGGCGTCCCATCAGGCGTCCTCCGCTCCGTCGTCATCTTTCGTTTTCAGGTCGCGCTGAACGGCTTCCTGTGACAGCAGGCGGTGGGTGTGGTCCATCTGGTCAAAGGTCTCGTCCACCATAAAACGCAGGTCGGGCGTGTGCTTGATCTTAAGCGCTTTGCCCAGAATGCGGCGCAGCTCGCCCTTGTTGCGGGCCAGCGCCTTGATCGCCAGATCGCCATCCTTGCCCCCCAGGGGCAGCGCAAAGACGGTGGCGATGCTAAGGTCCGAGGTCACACGCACCTCGCCAATTGTGATCGACATGCGCCCAAGGTCGGGGTCGTGCACATCACCACGCATCAATGCTTCGGACAGGGTCCGGCGGATCAGTTCGGCGATGCGCAGCTGTCGCTGCGTCGGGCCGGCTGTGTCATGAAATCGGTTCTTTGCCATAGGGGCCATTTATGCCCGATTGCGCGCCTTCGCAACAGGGCTTTGCCAAGATAGGGCAAGCGCGCTAGACAGCGATGAAGCGAAGGAGACAAAGATGAGCGATTTGCCGGGCATTGTTGTGATGGGCGCGTCAGGCCGGATGGGCCAGATGCTGATCCGCGAGATTGGCACGATCAAGGGCGCGCGGTTGGTCGGCGCGTTGGAGCGTTCGGGGCATGATTGGATCGGCAAGGATGTTGGCGTTTGCATGGGCGGTCAAGCGCTGGGCGTCACCGTGTCCGATGACCCGCTGGAGACAATGGCAAAGGCGCAGGCGGTCATTGATTTCACCGCTCCTGCGGCAACGGTTGCCATGGCTGAAATCGCAGCGCAGGCCCGCGCGGTGCACGTGATTGGCACCACGGGTCTGAGCGATGACGATCTGGCGAAACTGGCGCTTGCCGGGCGACATGCGACCATCGTGCGCGCAGGCAATATGAGCCTTGGCGTGAACCTTCTGGTGCAACTGACCCGCAAGGTGGCCGAGGCGCTGGACGAAGATTTCGACATCGAGATTGTCGAGGCGCATCATCATCACAAGGTCGATGCCCCATCAGGCACCGCGTTGATGCTGGGCGAGGCCGCGGCCGAAGGGCGGGGCGTCGATCTGGAAGAGGTTTCAGACCGGGGTCGTGACGGTATGACCGGCGCGCGCAAACGTGGTGACATCGGGTTTCACGCTGTGCGTGGCGGCGATATCGTGGGGGAACATGACGTGATGTTTGCAGCCCCGGGCGAGCGTATTGTGCTGCGCCATGTCGCCACAGACCGCGCCATTTTCGCCCGTGGGGCTGTGAAGGCCGCACTTTGGGGGCAGGGCAAGAAGCCCGGTGAATACGACATGATGGACGTGCTTGGGCTGTAAACCGCTGGGTCGACCCGATCAGAAGTCGATCGCGATGCCCTTCTTTTCCCAATCGCCATAGCGGACCGGTTCGGGGCCGTCGCGGCCTCCGAGTTCTGTCGGGCGAGTTTTGGCCTCTGCCTCTGCCTTCTTGCGGCGTTCCGCGGCTTCGGCCAAGGCACGCTTGGCCGCGGGCGGTAGGTCGCGCTGCTCGGTTTCGGGCTTTGACGGCGTGTCGGGCATGGGCCTGATCCTTGTGGCTTTCTGTGCCATGATATAGGTCGCGCGAAGGTGAAATGCAAAGGGGTGCCGATGGGCAAGGTTGTGGACCCGCGACATATCGCGGTCGATCTTTTGGGGGATGTTCTGGACGAGCATCGTTTGCTGTCCGAAGCATTGCCGAAACGGCTGGCCAAGGTTGCGCCCGAAGACCGCGCGCGCACCCAGCGGTTGACTTTGTTGGCGCTGCGCAACATGGATCGGGCGGATCGCATGTTGGGGCCACATCTGAAAAAGCGCCCTTCCGCACGGGTTCTGAATATTCTGCGGCTGGGTGTGGCCGAGATATGCACGGGCGGGGCTGCGCATGGCATCGTGAACTCGCTTGTGGCTTTGACCCGTGCGAACCGCCAGACGGAACGGCAGTCCGGTTTGGTCAACGCGATTCTGCGTAAGGTCACCGAAGAGACTGCCAAGTGGGATGGTTTGCCGATCCCGCGGCTGCCGAAATGGCTGCGTAAGCCGCTGATTGCCGATTATGGTAAAGCACGGGTCGAAGCGATGGAGGCAGTACAGGTGCTCGCACCTCCACTTGATCTGACCGCGAAGGGAGACGCTGAGGAATTGGCGAAACGGCTGGGCGGAACCTTGTTGCCCACTGGGTCGGTGCGGTTGCAGGATGCCGGGCAGGTGACGGGGCTCGCTGGGTATGATGCCGGTGATTGGTGGGTGCAGGATGCGTCTGCCGCTTTGCCTGCAAAGGTGCTGACGCCAGTGTCCGGGGCGCGGGTGCTGGACATGTGCGCCGCGCCGGGTGGCAAGACCATGCAACTGGCCGCGATGGGTGCGAATGTGACTGCGCTGGATGTGTCCGAGGTTCGGATGAAGCGCGTGGCTGAAAACCTGTCGCGCACCGGACTGAAGGCCGAACTCGTGGTAGGCGATGCGCTGGAATTCGACGAACCGCAATTTGATTCCATCTTGCTGGATGCGCCTTGCACAGCGACAGGCACGATCCGCAGACATCCCGATTTGCCCCATGCCAAGGATGGCAGCGACTTTCCTGGCCTGTTCGAGTTGCAGGAATACATGATTGATCGCGCCATTGGGCTGTTGAAACCCGGCGGGCGGCTGGTGTTTTGCACCTGTAGCCTGCTGATCGACGAAGGCGAAGAGCAGGTGCGCGATGCGCTGGGACGCCATGCGAATGTGCAGCTTGATCTCGACGCTCTGCGCCTTCCAGGCGTTGACGGAAGTTGGATCGGTCCTGAAGGGTTGCGGATTTTTCCGCATTTCAACGCCGATCTTGGCGGGATGGACGGATTTTTCATCACAGCCTTTCGCAAAACCTGACCGACAATGCGGCAATTCACCGATGACTCTCGTCATGCGGGTCTGTATGCTTTCCCAAAGACCCCCGTCAGAGGGGCGTAAGTTCAACATAGTTGGATGATTGAGGCGAGGCGTCCCCGTGGTGCACCAAGACGGTTTTTCCGGGTTTAGAACCCGTTTTGCGAATCGCTGGCAAGCGAAGCGGGCAGCACGAGCGCGCCCGGCCACCGGGTTCGTGTCGCAACCAGAGCCACGCACGATTGGCGCGTACGCGCGCGGCAAGCAACTGATCGCTGGCAATTATCTGTTCGCCGGACATCTTGTAAATGCACCCGATGCCGGGTTGTGGGACATCATTCCTCCGAGTCTGGGATTTTCTGAAGAAACGCAAGGTTTTGTCTGGCTGGATGACCTGGCCAGCGTGGGCGACAGCGACGCGCGCAAGCTGGCGCGGACCTGGGTCATGGGCTGGATTGACCAGTTTGGCCGAGGCGATGGCGATGGCTGGACACCGGACCTGACCGGGCGGCGACTGATCCGCTGGATCAACCACGCAATATTCCTGATGGCGGGGATGGATTCGGACCAAAGCCGTGCCTTTTTCCGATCCTTGGGGCAGCAAACGATCTTTTTGGCCCGGCGTTGGGGCGCGGCATCTCCGGGACTGCCGCGGTTCGAGGCGCTGACCGGTCTGATATATGCGGGCCTCGCCCTGGAAGGCATGGAGCGGCATGTGGCCCCCGCGGTCAAAGCCCTTGCGCGGGAATGCGCTGATCAGATCGACGCGGAAGGTGGCATCCCGACCCGTAACCCCGAAGAGCTTCTGGATGTATTCACGCTGCTGAACTGGGCTGCACTGGCGCTATCGGAAAGCGGCCGTCAATCTGCGAAGGCTCACATGGACGCAATCGAGCGGATTGCGCCGACCCTTCGCGCCCTTCGCCATGCCGATGGTGGACTGGCGCGGTTTCACGGCGGCGGGCGCGGGCTTGAAGGACGGCTGGATCACGCACTGGCGACATCGGGGGTGCGCGGTCGCGCGGCCTCTGGGCGGTCGATGGGCTATACGCGTGTAAGCGCGGGGCGCACGAGTCTGATCGTCGATACAGCCACCCCGCCCACCGGGCTGGCGTCTGCCAACGCCCATGCCTCGACCCTTGCGCTGGAACTGACCTCGGGTCGGCGCCCCCTGATCGTGAATTGTGGATCGGGCGCGCATTTCGGGGCCGAATGGCACAAGGCGGGCCGCGCCACGCCCTCGCATTCGGTGCTGGGGTTGGCGGGACTGTCTTCATCGCGTCTGGGAGCAGCAAAACATCATGGCGGCGGGGCTAAGGTGTTTCTGACATCAACTCCATCTCAGGTTCACTTGCAGCATTTGACCGAAGGCGCGCTGACCGGCGTGGTGGCGGCGCATGATGGCTATGTCAAAAGCCACGGGCTGACCCATATGCGGCGAATCGAGATGGATCAGGATGGCCGCGGTGTGATGGGCGAAGATACGCTCGCCGCCGTGACAGATGCCGATCAAGCCCGCTTTGATCGCGCGATGGATCAGGTCGCACTTCAGGGCGTTCCGTTCAGCATTCGGTTTCACCTGCATCCGGATGTGGATGCGGCGCTCGACCTGGGCGGCACAGCCGTATCCATGGCGCTGCGGTCTGGCGAAATCTGGGTGTTCCGCTTCGAAGGTCGTGGCGAATTGACGCTGGAAAGCAGCGTTTATCTGGAAAAGACACGTTTGAAGCCACGGAAAACGAAACAAGTGGTTCTATCTGGTGTCGCAATGGATTATGCGACACGCATCCGCTGGACGCTGGCAAAGGCGCAGGAAACCCCATCGGTTTTACGTGACCTTGAACGCGGTGATACGGCGGAGCTGTCAAGTTAAGAGCCAAAGGGGCCAAGAGCCATGACCGACTTTCATCCTGTGCGCCGTGCGCTGATTTCCGTATCTGACAAAACCGGCCTGATTGATCTGGGCACTGCGCTGGAAGCGCGCGGGATTGAAATCCTGTCCACCGGCGGCTCGGCCAAGGCACTGCGCGATGCAGGCGTGGCCGTGAAAGACGTGGCCGATGTCACCGATTTTCCCGAGATGATGGATGGTCGCGTCAAAACCTTGCACCCGATGGTGCATGGCGGCCTTTTGGCCTTGCGTGACAATGAAGAACACGTCGCGGCGATGGAAGAACACGGCATCTGGGCCATCGACCTGTTGGTGGTGAACCTTTACCCGTTCGAAGAAACCGTCGCCAAAGGCGCCGACTATGATACCTGTATCGAAAATATCGACATTGGTGGTCCCGCAATGATCCGCGCTGCTGCCAAGAACCATGCGTTTGTCAATGTGGTGGTGGATGTCGAAGATTACCCCAGGCTGCTAGGCGATCTGGACCAGCACGATGGGTCGACCTGCCCGAAGTTCCGAAAGAAGCTGGCTCAGAAAGCTTATGCCCGCACGGCAGCCTATGACGCGGCTGTATCCAATTGGATGGCGCGCGCGCTGGACCTGCAAACCCCATATCGCCGCGCCTTTGCGGGCACATTGAAGCAGACCCTGCGCTACGGCGAGAACAGTCACCAGAAGGCGGCGTTCTATACCGATGGCACGAACCGTCCAGGCGTTGCCACCGCGCAGCAATTGCAGGGCAAGGAGCTCAGCTACAACAACATAAACGACACGGATGCCGCGTTCGAACTGGTGGCAGAATTCGACCCCGCCGACAGCCCTGCCGTAGCGATTATCAAACACGCCAACCCCTGCGGTGTTGCCCAAGGCGCGACTCTGGCTGAGGCGTATCAAAAAGCCTTCGATTGCGACCGCACCTCCGCCTTTGGAGGGATCGTGGCGCTGAATCAGCCGCTGGATGCCGAAACCGCCTTGAAGATCACGGAGATATTCACCGAGGTCGTGATTGCCCCCGGAGCCTCGGACGACGCGCGCAAGATTTTTGCCGGTAAGAAAAATCTGCGTTTGCTTTTGACGGACGGCTTGCCGGACCCTCGCACGCCGTTGACAGCGTATAAACAGGTTTCAGGAGGTCTGCTCGTTCAGGATAAAGATGTGGGATATATCGGGTTGAATGATCTGAAAGTCGTGACCGACAAAGCGCCGACCGAAGATCAACTGCGTGATTTGTTGTTCGCTTGGAAAGTCGGCAAACACGTCAAATCGAATGCCATCGTCTATGTGAAAAGTCTTGCGACCGTCGGTGTGGGTGCCGGTCAGATGAGCCGTCTGGACAGCGCCAATGTTGCCGCCGCCAAGGCGCAACGCATGGCGGACGAGTTGGGCCTGACTGAAAGTCTTGCCAAAGGCTCGGCCGTGGCATCGGATGCGTTCTTCCCCTTCCCCGACGGGTTGCTTGAAGCCGCAGCCGCAGGGGCCACTTGCGTGATCCAGCCAGGCGGTTCGATGCGTGACAACGAGGTGATCGACGCGGCGAACGAAGCCGGTCTTGCCATGGTGTTCACCGGCATGCGCCACTTCCGGCATTGATGTGACCATGCGCGCGTTACTGATAGCTGCCATTCTGGCCTTCGCCGTTGATCAAGGCAGCAAGTCTCACTCTCTTTACATACTTGAACTGGACCGCGTCGGCGTGATCCCGATCTGGCCACCTTATCTGGTGTATCAGATGGCGTGGAACACAGGCGTCAATTTCGGCCTGTTCGGGTCCGACGCCGCGACGATGCGATGGGTGCTTGTGGTGCTCAGCCTGGTGATTTCGATATGGGTCTTCATATGGGTGCGCAATGAGCGTTTGGGGCGGTTGGCCAACATATCCGCAGGCCTATTGATAGGCGGCGCACTGGGAAATGCGGCGGATCGCATTGTTTACGGTGCCGTCGTGGACTTTCTGAACATGTCCTGCTGCGGCATCCAGAACCCGTTTTCGTTCAACGTGGCGGACATTTTTGTCTTCGCGGGGGCGATTGGCCTGGTTCTCTTCTCATCATCGAAGAAGACCCCGTGACGCGCGTTTCCAGATGGGCTAAGAAGCGATAGGAAACGAGGGTTTTGCGTCACATGCGATTTTCATCCGTCAAACTTTTGACCGCTCTTTGCGCCGGTATTCTTCTGACAGCCTGTTCTGGTGGCGATCCCAAGCTGATGAACATCAAGTCCACGCAGGCCGGACCGGACGAGTTTTCGATCCTGCCGACCAAGCCGTTACAGGAGCCGCCCAGCTATCAGGCGCTGCCTGCCCCGACACCGGGCGGCACGAACGTCACGGACCCCACACCGAACGCAGATGCCGTGGCGGCACTTGGTGGTCAGTTGCGTAATACGGGTCTGCGCGGTGGTGAGGGTGCGCTTGTAACAGCTGCAAGCCGATATGGTGTGTCCGCGAGCATTCGCAGTCAACTGGCCGCAGAAGACCTGAAATGGCGTCAGGAAAACCGCGGCAAGCTGCTTGAGCGGCTGTTTAACGTGAATGTATATTACAGCGCGTATGAGGCGCAGGAACTGAACCAGCACCGCGAACTTGAACGCTTGCGTCGCTTGGGCATCTGGACACCGGCTGCCCCGCCCGACCCGGTGGCGGCACAGTAACTTGGGGCCAGTGCCCCCGTTTTTCTTCATCTGATCGACGACGATCACAACTCTGTTTGCGCGCCTTGAAGCCCGCGCGTCAGCGCGTAACTTGGTTAGGAACAGACAGGAGTCTCTGATGCGTTTTTTGATTGCGGCTTTTCTGGCCGTTGGGTTAGGCACCCCAATTTCCGCCAAAGAAGGCGTCACGGATTTCACTCTGGACAACGGGCTTCAGGTCGTTGTGATCGAAGATCACCGTGCGCCGGTCGTCGTCCATATGCTGTGGTATCGGGCGGGGGCTGCGGACGAACAACCCGGCGTGTCAGGCATTGCGCATTTCCTGGAGCATCTGTTGTTCAAGGCCACCGACACGATGGAGGCCGGAGAGCTGAGCCGCGTGGTTGCCGAAAATGGTGGGTCTGACAACGCATTCACATCGCAGGACTATACCGCGTATTTCCAGCGGGTCGCAGCGGATCGTCTGGGTCTGATGATGCAGATGGAAGCCGACCGGATGCGCAATCTGCGACTGACCCAGGATGACATCGCGACCGAACGAAATGTCATTCTTGAAGAGCGGGCCCAACGCACTGACAACGACCCGTCGTCCCTGTTCTATGAACAAATGAACGCGGCAGCGTATCTGAACCATCCCTATGGCACCCCGATCATCGGTTGGCGCCACGAAGCGGCCCAATTGTCGCGCGAGGATGCCTTGGCATTTTACGAACGTTTCTATGCACCGAACAATGCGGTCTTGATTGTCGCAGGCGATGTGACGCCGGATGAGGTCAAGGTTTTGGCACAGAAACACTATGGTCCGCTGAAGCCTACGCCTGATCTGATGGCGCGCGAGCGACGCGCCGAGCCGCCGCAACTGGCCGAGCGTCGGATACGCTTCGAAGACCCAAGGGTCTCGCAACCCTATGTCTATCGCCAGTACGTCGCGCCCGAACGTGATGCAGGCGCGCAGGAAGAAGCCGCAGCCCTTGTGTATCTGGCCGAAATTCTTGGCGGAAGCGGGGCCACATCTGTGTTGGGGCGTGCGCTTCAGTTCGAAAACCCAATCGCGGTCTATGCCGGGGCGGGCTATGGCTCGGTTATGCTGGACGACACCGAGTTTTCGCTGGTGGTCTATCCGACCCAAGGCACCAGCCTTGCCGAAGCCGAAGCGGCGTTGGACGCGCAGATTGCGAAGTTTCTGGACACCGGCATCGACCCTGATCAGTTCGAGCGGATCAAGTTCCAGATCCGCGCAGATCAAGTCTATGCGCTCGACAGCGCGATGGAGCGGGCGCAGCGCTATGGTCGTGCGCTCACTTCGGGCCTGACGATCGAGGATGTGCAGGCGTGGCCGGATGTGTTGCAGGCCGTCACTCCGGAACAGGTGATGGACGCCGCGCGCAAGGTGTTCGATGATCGCCGATCCGTCACCGGCTGGCTTGTTCCCGAAGGCGGAGAGGAAATGAAATGAAGCGTCTGTTCGTCACCCTTGTCACGCTGTTGGTTGTGAGCTTTCCCGCCCGCGCCGAGATTGCCATTCAGGAAATCACGACGCCCGGCGGAATTAACGCCTGGCTGGTCGAAGAAGACAGCCTGCCCTTTACCGCGCTGGAAATCCGCTTTCGCGGTGGCACCTCGCTGGATCGGCCGGGCAAGCGCGGGGCGGTCAATTTCATGGTCGGCCTTCTGGAAGAAGGGGCCGGGGACTTGGACGCGCGCGGCTTTGCCGAAGCACGTGAAAGCCTGGCCGCGTCGTATCGTTTCGGAGCCTATGATGATGCGGTGACGGTTTCGGCGCAGTTTCTGACCGAGAATCGCGAGGCGGCGACAGAGCTTTTGCATATGGCGCTAACTGAGCCTCGTTTTGATGCTGCTGCCATTGACCGTGTTCGCGCGCAGGTGATGTCGCATCTGGCATCTCGCTCGACCGATCCCAACGCCATCGTGGGCGAAACATGGGATCGCATGGCCTATGGCGATCACCCCTATGGCAGCTATCGGGTTGGTACGGTCGACAGCGTGGCGGGATTGACGCGGGACGATCTTGTGACGGCGCTGAAGGACGCGCTTGCGCTGGATCGCATTTATGTGGCTGCCGTCGGCGATATCTCGGCGGATGATCTGAGCAAGCTGCTTGATGACTTGTTTGATGGGCTGCCCGCGACCGGTGCACCTTTGCCACCGCGTGCGGATTTTGCGTTGTCCGGTGGCACCACGGTCGTTCCTTTTGACACACCACAATCGGTCACAATGTTCGGACAGTCTGGCATCGCCCGCGATGACCCGGATTTCTTTGCTGCTTACGTTGTGAATGAAGTTCTGGGCGGACGCGGTTCGCGCTCGCGCCTGATGCAAGAGGTGCGGGAGAAGCGCGGGCTGACCTATGGCGTCGGGACGTTTCTGGCCAATGCCGATCTGTCAGACACCATATTGGGGCAGTTTTCCAGCCAAAACGGGTCCATGGCCGAAGCGATCGAAGTGACACGCGGTGAATGGGCCAAGATCGCGAAAGATGGCATCACGCAGGATGAATTGACTGCCGCGCAAACTTATCTGACCGGATCGTATCCGCTGCGTTTCGATGGCAATGCCAATATCGCCAATATTATGGTGTCAATGCAGATGGAAGACCTGCCCGTCGATTACATTGCCACGCGAAATGATCAAGTGATGGCGGTCACGCTAGAGGATGCAACGCGGGTTGCGACGCGGCTTTACGACCCGGATGCATTGCATTTCGTGGTGGTTGGCCAGCCTGAGGGCGTTGTTTCAAATTGATCGGTTGTAGGTGTTGGGCCGGGCAATTCGCAATGGTCGAATCGGCGCAAGATATGCTAGGTTTTGTGGTATGCCCGAGGATAGCCCCCATATAAGCCGCGCGCGCGCCTCTGATCGCCGCCCGGTCATTCGCCAGTTGGACGATGCTGCAATCAACAGAATTGCAGCGGGCGAGGTTGTGGAGCGCCCCGCATCAGCCGTCAAGGAACTGGTGGAAAATGCGCTGGACGCCGGCGCGTCACGGGTTGAAATCGCCTATGCCGATGGCGGCAAAACCCTGATCCGCGTCACTGACGATGGCTGCGGAATTGCGCCCGATGATCTGCATTTGGCCCTGTCGCGTCATGCGACGTCGAAGATCGACGGCTCGGACCTTCTGGACATTCATACCTTCGGCTTCCGGGGCGAGGCATTGCCGTCGCTCGGGTCGGTTGGTCGCCTGACCATCACCTCGCGGGCCGATGGGTTTGATGCTGCCACGATCCGGGTGGCCGGCGGTGAAACCAGCGTGGTGAAGCCTGCGGCCTTGTCGGCTGGAACTGTGGTTGAACTGCGTGATCTTTTTTACGCAACACCCGCAAGGTTGAAATTTATGCGCAGCGATCGGGCCGAGGCGCAGGCGATTACCGATGTGATCAAGCGCCTTGCGATGGCTGAACCGCATGTGGGCTTCACCCTGCGTGATGTGTCCGGTGGCGGTGAGGGCCGCGTGACCTTCCGCGCCGATCC
Organism: Aliiroseovarius sp. B-4; assembly: GCF_056857795.1. Taxonomy (NCBI): domain Bacteria; kingdom Pseudomonadati; phylum Pseudomonadota; class Alphaproteobacteria; order Rhodobacterales; family Paracoccaceae; genus Aliiroseovarius; species Aliiroseovarius sp. B-4. The sequence continues at coordinate 37,779 of NZ_JBSXNV010000039.1, read as the reverse complement.
TGAAACCGGCGATATGTTCGATGCGCTGGGCGGGCGGCTCGGGTCCATCCTTGGGCGCGATTTTTCGGATAATGCGATCAGGATTGATGCGGAACGCGACGGGCTGCGCCTGACCGGGTTCGCGGCGCTTCCAACCTATTCGCGCGGCGCTGCGGTGGCGCAGTTTCTGTTCGTGAACGGTCGCCCCGTGAAAGACAAGCTGCTGACCGGTGCACTGCGCGCGGCCTATTTCGATTTCCTCAGCCGCGACCGGCACCCGGCGGCTGCATTGTTCGTATCCTGCGACCCGCATCTGGTCGATGTAAACGTGCATCCGGCGAAATCCGAGGTGCGGTTTCGCGAACCGGGCGTTGCGCGTGGCTTGATTGTGTCGGGCCTGCGTCATGCGCTGGCAAGCGCGGGGCATCGTGCGTCAACGACTGTCGCGGGGGCGACTTTGGGCGCGATGCGGCCCGAACAACCGGCGCCGCGCGTTTATCAAATGGACCGCCCCGGCGCTGGCGCGATCCGGCAGACCTACACCTCGCAAGCCCCCGGCTCTGACGTGCCGGGCTTTGCCGAAATGTCCACGCCCTCAGCCCGCTTTGATCCGGTGGTCGAGCCGGATAACGAAGCCCTGCAAAAGGCGCTGCCCCTTGGCGCCGCCCGCGCGCAGGTGCATGAGAACTACATCATCGCACAAACCGAAACCGGCATGGTTATCGTGGATCAGCACGCGGCACATGAACGTCTGGTCTATGAAAAGCTCAAACGCCAGATGGCCGAAAACGGCGTCGCGCGTCAGGCCCTTTTGATCCCTGAAATCGTCGAACTGTCCTCGGGTGATGTGGCGCGGCTGTTGGAAGTCGCAGATGACCTTGCCCGGATGGGGCTTGTCATCGAACCCTTCGGTGGTGACGCCATCGCTGTGCGCGAGACCCCGGCCATTCTGGGCGAAATCAACGCCACTGCGATGATCAAGGACGTGCTGGACGAACTGGCCGACCTTGGCGACAGCAACAAGGTGCAGGCGCGCCTTGAAGCCGTGTTGTCCCGCGTCGCCTGCCACGGCTCGATCCGGTCGGGTCGCTGGATGCGGCCCGAGGAAATGAATGCGCTCTTGCGCGAGATGGAGGCCACGCCTCATTCCGGCCAGTGCAACCACGGCCGCCCCACCTATGTGGAACTGAAACTTGCAGATATCGAAAGGCTGTTTGGCCGCACATGATCCAGATTGGCGATACAACCTACAACCTCGCGGACCCGTCAACGCTGCTGGTGATCGGCGCGGCAGTGCTGGCCGTGTTGATGTTCGTCCTGCTTATCGTCGTGGTGCGCCGGGCGGGGCAATCGGCACGCGTGGCCCATGATCTTGCCCGCGACATGGGCGGTCTTGGGCAGGCTGTGCAGATGCTGGGCGCGGGCCAGGATCAGCTGTCGGGCGGGTTGCGCACGGTGTCGGATGCTCAGTCCACCGGACAGGCGCAGGTGTTGCAGGCGATGGAAACGCGTCTGGCGCATGTGCAGCAGCAGATGAACGACCGGCTGCATGACAACGCGATGAAATCCGCCCGCGCCATGTCGGAATTGCAGGAGCGGATGAAGGAAAGCCTGCAAGGCAACACGGTCAAAACCACCCAAAGTCTGACCCAGTTGCAGGAACGGCTGGCGGTGATCGACAAGGCGCAGGACAACATCACGCGGCTGTCGGGCGATGTGCTGAGCCTTCAGGATATCCTGTCCAACAAACAGACGCGCGGCGCATTTGGCGAGATACAACTGCACGACATCGTATCCAAGGCGCTGCCCAAAGACAGCTATGACCTGCAACAGACCTTATCCAACGGCAAACGCGCCGATTGCCTGATCCACCTGCCCAACCCGCCGGGGCCGATCGTGATCGATTCAAAATTCCCGCTGGAGGCTTATGAAGCCCTGCGCGCCGCGGACACGCCTTACGAGGTGAACGAGGCGGCAAAGGCCATGCGCATCGCAGTCAAGGCGCATATCAAGGCCATCGCCGAGAAATATATCATCGAAGGCGAAACCGCCGACGGTGCCCTGATGTTCCTGCCGTCCGAGGCCGTCTATGCCGAACTGCACGCCAACTTCCCCGAACTGGTCCGCGAAGGGTTCGCGGCGCGGGTTTGGATCGTGTCCCCCACGACCTGCATGGCGACCCTGAACACCATGCGGGCGATCCTGAAAGACGCCCGAATGCGCGAACAGGCAGGCGAGATCCGTAAGATGCTGAAGCACCTTCACCGGGATGTGGAGCTTGTTGTCGAGCGCGCGGGCAAGTTGGAGACTCACTTCGATCAGGCACGACGCGATGTAGAGGGGATCACCACGGCGGCGGAACGCGCCGGAAAACGTGCGGCGCGGCTGGATAATTTCGATTTTGAAGAGCTGTCAGACGAGGCCGAGAATGTGGTGCCGATTGGGAAAGGGTGAGGGTTGCCGGGGCGTTGAAAGGCAGTTTTGAGCCCATTGCGGTTGTTCACGGGCCAGCGCATAAATGCTGGCAGGAGGTATAAGAACCATGGCAGAACCCGCAGGTCTACTGTTTGAATGCCCGTTGAACGAGAAACTACTGGCAGCCCTGTTCAAACAAGAAATCACCCTTGACGACCGCAAGGTACAATTTGGCCGTGCGTTATCCGAACTCCTTGGTAGCGGAGACGATGCGGACGTTCTGATTGTTCATCATGATCCAGACCAAGAGCGCCTGTTTCTAGCCTGGATGCTCAATTTTTATGACAAAAGCGCACTTGCCCCGATCTGGCCGATCCTTGATGCGCTGGCTGCAAACATTGATCCATCGGCAGATGCCGGAGGCACCGTGGCCACGATATTTCCCGAGGCCCTTGAATCCGTTCGGGTGCAGGATGGCACGGTGGTCCGCGGGCCCGGCGATCTAGTCGATGCCGATCTTCTCACGCGGCTCTCCGACAAACTCTGGGACTTTGCCAAGAAGGAGCAGTTCCCGGATGCCGCCGCGTCGATGCGGCGCAAGACAACGCAATGCAAACCCTTCAAAACCGCGTGGAAATCCTATCTGGTTTGGCGCGAGAAAGAAGAGCGCCCCGCCCGGATCGCGGCGGCAACCGCACAAGAGCCGTTCTTGCTGTTCGACGACGTTTACACCGCACAGGGTCAGGTTTTCCAGCGTCACAACCATACGAAGCGGGATATCGAGTTTGCCGGAGCAGACCCGCTGACATTTCGAAAGGAAAGCCGCTATCACGCCGACAAGAACCATGTCTGGCATCGCCTGCTTGCGGACGGTTCGCCACCGGCTAGAGATCCGAAAGGGGTTTATCCACGCAACAATCGCGATGCAATTTGGGAATACGTACACGTCGAGGGTGCCGATGGAGCATCCTTTCGCTGGCTTTTCGACCGGTGGGATACCATTTACTGGCGTGACAGGCACCGCGTCTACAGCAGCTCCTCGGCGCTTGCGCTTGTTCCCCTGCCGGGCGTTGATGCAACCAAATTCCGGGAAATTGGCAACGGCTATGGAACCGATGGGCAGCAGGTTTATTGGGGCCTGGATCGTCTGCCGCTTGACGCAACAAAACTGCAAACAAACGACATCTTTATCTGGGACCCTGACAAGGTATTTTGCCTGGGTCAGGAACTGCCCCTTAAGGGGGCGGGATTTCGCATACTGACGCAGAAGTTCCAGCGCCCGGCCATCCAATATGCCTATCGGCTGACGGACGGCAAAAAGACGATCATCCTATCCCCGCAAAAAGAGATACTGCCGGACGATCCGGATTTTTGACAGGCATGACCCGCCCGTAGGGTAGGAAACCTTCATCGGAGCAGGGCTTCGAACAGGTCTCGGGGAGAGGCTTGTTGAACCGCGGCAGTGGTGCAATCGCCGTCGGGGGCGATTTCGTACATGAGATAGGTAATCTGCGCGCCGCTGCCCTCAACGTAGGCCCGGGTGCCATCGGCCAGAGTTTCGATGTCCTGGTAGACGTTGAAAGTTCCGATTTGGCGATTACGGAATATCCGGCTCTTGGGGGTGCCATCGGCAGCGTCAGTCGAAACAAAGGCAAACACCATCTTGCCGGGCTCGCCGGTGTCCTTGACGATGGCTGCCCGTTGTCCGATCGCGTCGATGGGATCTGCATTTTCGGGCCAGGCGTCGTACAGATCCGGGTTGCGGGAATCGAGGAGGAACACTTCGAAAAAGCCGCAGAACGACGGGTTGATCTGGATGCGCACCTGCTGCTTTTCCTCGGTATCCCTCATGATCAGGACACCCAAGACAAACAACCCGGCAAGAAACAGGGCAAGGATCGAGTAACGGCTGGGCTTCTTCATTTGTCTGGAAGCTCTTGGATAAAATTGATTTTCTTCGGTTTATTGCAACTATGCGAAGAATGGAATGCCAGGTGCCTTGGGATTGCGGTGCAGCCCGTTCGTTCTTTAGGCTCGGAATCCGAACCATGGCCACGGCAACTACGCGTACAAAATTCGCTACGCAAAGGAAACCCCAGTCGGCGAATGCTTTTGCATCAGAAATGATGACCGCCGCCAGCGTTTGCGACATCCTTTTGATCCCGCTCGATCAACTAGAGCCGAGTCCGCTGAGCGTCCGCAAAGTCCCGCAAACCAGACGCTCCGTTACCCATGCTCCACCACCTCGACATGCTGGGCCAGCTCCTTCACATGCCCCATCCAGGCCTCGATCATCTTGGGATCATCGGTCGCTGCGGACACGCCCGCGGGGGCTTTGCCGTCTCGGATCATCTCGACGGCGAGAGAGACGGGGGTCGAGACCAGCCGTGCCATGGCGGTGCCGCGTTCGTCGCCCCAAGCGTCCATGACATAGGTCTTGTCATAGACCGTTTCGCCGTCTTTTTCCGCCTTCAACGCCACGCACATGATCACACGGTCAGGTTCCCCCTCGTCATAGGCATTGTCGCGCCAGAACTGGTCGGACATCTCTTTCAGGCGGGCGTCGCCTTCGGGGCCTTCAAGCGTTTCGACCTCGGCAAACACGTCTTTCCATGCCTCGGCCCAGCCGTTCAGGCGCAGGGTGCCGCGCACGAAGGTGTCGACGTGCCACGCGGGGTCGAACTTGTAATCCGCCATGAAGGGGATCGAGTCGCGGTTGGGGTAGACCTCGAAGCTCTCGGGCGCGGGCAGGGGGGCGTCATAGGTGCTGATCGCGTCCCAAGGCCGCGCGACATCCAGCGGTCTGCCGTCCTTGATCGAGCGAGAGGGCGAACGCAGCGCTTTCAGCACGCCCAAAGGCGACCAACTGAACTTATAGCGAAACGGGTTCGGGATTTTCGGCACGCCGCCGCAATAGCTGATGAAACTCAGTTTGTTATTCGGGTCAAAGGCATCTGACGCGCGATAATCGGCGACCAGCCAGTGGGCCATCAGGTGGTCGATGCCGGGGTCCAACCCGATCTCGTTCACGCAGGCAAGACCAGCGTCGCGGAAGTCTTCATCCAGCGCGCGCATCTCGGGCGAGATATAGCTGGAGGACACGAAATGCGCGCCTCTTTGCAGGCAGCGCTCGGCCAAGGGGACGTGCAGATCGCCAGGCAGCATTGACACCGCGATATCGCCGGGGGCAAGGGCCGCGGTCACGGCGTCCAGATCGAAGGCGCGGATATTTTTGGTGAGATCGCCGACGGCCTCGCGCGCCTTGTCGACGGTCCGGTTCCAGACCACGACGTTGCGACCGGACGCTAGCAAGCGACGCAGGCCGGGGATGGCCGACAGGCCGGTGCCACACCAATGGATTGTCATGTCAGGGCTTCCTTTCAGCCGAATTTCAGTTTGGCGGTGATGATGGACCCCACCATCACCAAGGCAATTGCGTTTGCAATGACCATAGGCCACGCGTCGAGCATCAGGCCATAGATCAGCCATAACCCGATCGAGGCGAAGACCATCAGGTTCGTTGGCAGGGATAAATCCGCCGTTTGCCGCGTGCGCCAGGCCCGAAGGGTTTGCGGCAACCAACAGATGGTGCTGATGACGCCAGCGGCGCTACCGATCAAGGTTTCCAAATCAGATGTCCTTCAAATGGGTGCGGAACGTCGCCTCGGCTTGACCCCAGACCCCCGTGGTCAGATCGGTCAGGGTCAGAAGCGACGGCAGAAGCTGTCCGGCGTAGTCGATGGAACTTTCCAAGGGCAGCATAGACGGCAAGTTGTCGATTGCCATCACATCCAGCACGGGGTTGTCCGCCACGCGCAGGACGGGGGCGTCCCAACTGGTCGCGTGGTCATAGACCGGCACGGGGTTGTAGTCGCTGTCCGGGTCGCAGGCCACGTCACCGATGGCGGTCAGCGTGCGATTAGCCGTCAGTGCATTGCGCGCCACGAACACCGGCGTTTGGGGTCCGGCGAGGATGCAGTTGATGAACAGGTTGTGGTCAAGGATCTCGGGGAAGGGGCCACCGCTGGCGGTTTCCGCCATGTCCCATTTGGTGACGGTGACACCCATCGCCTCCATCAAATCAGACGCCCCCGTGCCAACGCGACCCAACGCGCCGATGACGATGGCGGTCGGGCGGGGGGTATTGGTGGCATTAAGTTCGGCGCGAAGCTCGTCCAGCAACGCGTCCTTGTTCTTGTAGGCTCCAACGGGACCGCATAGCTTTCCGTGTTGTTGCGCGGCCCATGCTTTCAGTGTCACCGCTGCGCCCGCAAACCCGGCCCAATAGCCGAACGCCGCCACACGCCGCCCAGTTTCGTCGACCAGATATTCGAGGTCATAGAGCGTGCCACCCCCTTTCTTGAACCTCTCCAGCAACGCACGGCCAGAATGCTGGCCCTTGAAGGCGTGGCCGAACATGATGTGGCAGTGGGGAAGGGGGGTGCCGTCCTCGGGCAGCTCTTTCAGGCCGAAAATGATGGCGTCGCTCGGCGCATCGGGCCAACTGTTTTCCGGCGCAATTTCGCACCCTGCGTCGCGGTAGCCGTCAATGCCAATAGCCCGCGCACTGCTTTCTTCGACCGTCAAACGCAGCCCTGCATCAATCAGGGCTTTCGCACCGTCAGGCGTCAGCCCCACGCGGTCTTCGTTCTGACGCTGTTCGGCGCGAACCCACAGATGTGTCATGGTGAAAGCTCCTTAAAAATGGGTCTGCGCGTGGTGTCGGTCGGTGGGTTCCAGATGCGGAACAGCGTTGAACTGGATCAAGCTGAGCCCGGCAGGTGTCAGGCGCATCCGGTGGACCGAGCTGTTCATGATCGGCAGGATCGTGCGGGTGAACGCGCCGATTTCAAGGCCCATTACCACCCGCGTTGCCATGCCGATCAAGCCGCCTGAGGTAAAGATGATCGCATCCTCGCCCTGTTCGGCGATGTCGTGAATCACGTCGCTGACGCGGGTTTGAAAATCGTGGAAGGTCTCTGGCACGTCGTCGATTTTGCCTTCCTGCCAGGCCGAGAAGGTCAGCGGCAGATGGTCGATGAAATCTTCATGGGTGCGCGGATGCGGGATGCCGAACTGGGTGTGCATCCGTTCGGACAGGTCGAAATAGCGCACCTCGTCCAGTCGGGCGTCCTGTGTGAAGTCATCCGCGCCCCATTCCTGTGCTGTCTGGCGGTGCCGCGTCAGCGTGCCGGTGTAAACCTTTCTGTAACGCTGCCCGGTGTTGCGCATGTAATCCCCCAGCCAACGAGACTGCTGGCGGCCCAGATCGGACAGCCGATCATAGCCTGCTTCGTCGGTCGCTGTGTTGTTGGCCTGGCCGTGGCGGATCAGCGTGATTGTGGTCATGAAGAATCCTTTCGGCTCATTGCTAGTGAATTGGATCCAATTCGGAAAGGGGGGCTGGCGCAAAATCGGCGTGGGGTGTCGGGATTGTAAGACTGACGCACGGCCACACGTGGTTTATAATGCCCTGCATCAGACGGAGGTTTCCATGAGCGATGGCATCAAATTCACCTTGGACGGGCAGGACGTGGTCGCCCACGAAGGCGAAAGCATCTGGGATGTGGCAAAGCGGCAGGGCACCCTGATTCCGCATTTGTGCCACAAGGATGTGCCGGACCTGCGTGCCGATGGCAACTGCCGCGCCTGCGTGGTCGAGATTGAGGGCGAACGTGTGTTGGCGGCCTCGTGCATCCGGCAACCGACCCAAGGAATGGTTGTCACCACCGACAATGCGCGCGCGCGCCAGGCTCGCAAGATGGTGGTTGAACTGTTGATGGCCGACCAGCCTGACACCCCGCATGATGCCTCGTCACATTTGTTGGACATGGCCGATCTGACCGGTGTGGCATCCAGCCGCTTCCCGAAGCTGGAATCCGGGCGCATCCCGTTGCTGGATGACAGTCATGTCGCGATGAGCGTCAATCTGGACGCCTGTATTCAATGTAACCTGTGCGTCCGTGCCTGCCGCGAAGTGCAGGTCAACGACGTGATCGGTATGGCCGGGCGCGGGCATGACGCCTATCCTGTCTTTGACATTGCCGACCCGATGGGCGCGTCAACTTGCGTGGCCTGCGGCGAGTGTGTGCAGGCCTGCCCCACTGGCGCGCTGATGCCCGCCAAGGTCAAGGACACGCAGGATTATGACCGCGAGGTCGAAAGCATCTGCCCCTTCTGCGGCGTGGGTTGCCAGGTCAGCCTGCGCGTGAAGGACGACAAGGTCGTGTATGTCGAAGGCATCAACGGCCCCGCGAACGAAGGCCGCCTGTGCGTGAAGGGCCGGTTCGGCTTTGACTATATCAACCACGACCACCGGCTGACCAAACCCCTGATCCGCAAGGAAGGCGCACCCAAGGGGTTGAACGTCGATCCCGCCAACCCGCTGACCCATTTCCGCGAGGCAACTTGGGATGAGGCGCTGGATTACGCGGCAAACGGGCTTGCCAAGCTGCGCGACACCTATGGCGGTGACGCAGTGTCCGGGTTTGGGTCGGCCAAATGCACCAATGAAGAAGCCTATCTGTTTCAAAAGCTGATCCGCACCGGTTTTGGTCATAACAACGTGGACCACTGCACCCGATTGTGCCACGCGTCGTCGGTGTCGGCGCTGCTGGAAAACGTCGGCTCGGGTGCCGTGACCGCCACGTTCAACGAGATTGAAAACGCGGATGTTGCCATCGTCATCGGCTCGAACCCGATCGAAAACCATCCGGTCGCGGCGACTTATTTCAAACAGTTCACAAAGCGCGGTGGCAAGCTGATCGTGATGGACCCGCGCGGCACTTCGCTTAGCCGGTTCGCCACGCATATGTTGCAGTTCAAGCCGGGCGGCGATGTGTCGATGCTGAACGCGATCATGCATGTGATCGCCGAAGAAGGTCTGACCGACGACGCCTATATCGCCAAGCATACCGAGAATTGGGAGGCGATGCGCGAGCACCTGAAAGCGTTCCCGCCCGAGGATATGGCCGAGATTTGCGGCATCCCCGCCGAAACCCTGCGCGAAACCGCCCGCACCTTTGCGGCAGGTAAGGCCGGGATGATTTTCTGGGGCATGGGTATCAGCCAGCACGTGCACGGCACAGACAATTCCCGCTGCCTGATCTCGCTGGCGTTGATGACTGGCAATGTTGGGCGTTCGGGCACGGGCCTGCACCCGCTGCGGGGGCAGAACAACGTGCAGGGCGCGTCGGATGCCGGTCTGATTCCGATGTTCCTGCCGGATTACAAGTCGGTGAAAGACCCCGCTGTTCTGGCCGAGTTCAGCGCCGAATGGGGTGTGGATAACTTGTCCGACCAGCCCGGCCTGACGGTGGTCGAAATCATGGACGCCGTGCATGATGGTCGCATCAAGGGCATGTATATCCTGGGCGAAAACCCGGCCATGTCTGATCCCGACATCACCCATGTGCGCGAGGCTTTGGAGCGGATGGAATTTCTGGTCAGTCAGGACATCTTCCTGACTGAAACCGCCAGCTATGCCGATGTCGTCCTGCCCGCCGCTGCGTTTGCCGAGAAAACCGGCACCGTGTCCAACACAAACCGGCAGGTGCAGATGGGCCGCCCCGCCGTCCCGCCCCCGGATGAGGCGAAAGAGGATTGGTGGATCACGGTTGAACTGGCGAAGCGTCTGGGGCTGGATTGGACATATACCCACCCCAGCGAAGTGTTTGCCGAAATGGGCCGCCTGATGCCATCGCTTAACAACATCACGTGGAGCCGGTTAGAGGCGCAGAATGCGGTGACATATCCATCCCTGTCCCCCGAAGATCCGGGACAGGCCGTCGTGTTCGGCGACGGTTTCCCGCGCGCAAACAAGCGCGCGCGCTTCACACCAGCGGCCATCCTGCCGCCGGCCGAATTGCCCGACGCCGACTATCCTATGGTGTTAACCACCGGGCGACAATTGGAGCACTGGCACACCGGGTCCATGACCCGCCGCGCCACCGTGCTGGACGCCATCGAGCCGGAGGCGAACTGTTCCATGAACCCCAAGACCCTTCGCGAAATGGGGGTCGAGCCGGGCGACATGGTGCGCCTGACCACCCGCCGCGGATCCATCGAAGTGATGGTCCGCGCTGATTATGGTGTGGCCGAAAACATGGTGTTCCTGCCGTTTGCCTATGTCGAAGCGGCGGCCAACATGCTGACCAACCCGGCGCTGGACCCCTATGGCAAGATTGCGGAAATGAAGTTTGCAGCGGTGAAGGTCGAGAGAACCAACTCCATCGCGGCGCAGTAAGGGCCAACGGGCAGGGTTAAATCGAGCGCACGATTGCGGTGTGTCAAAGCGGACTGCCCGTATTTTTGGTAAGGGTCGCCTTGAGTGAAAATTCGAGGTGTATGATGAAAATTATCTTCCTTACCGGTGTCGGATTACTCGTTGCCGCCACCGCTTTCCTTGTGATTTCAGCCCAATGGTTCACGGCTGAAATCAACCGACAAATCAGCAGATTGCTGACTGGACCGGTTTTGGCGGTCCGGCCAGACAATAATCTACCAGAGGTGGTGCGCCGTTTTGCCCAGCGAGGTCATGCGGCAGAAAACGGTGTTCCGCGCGTCGTCGAGTTTACGCAAGACCTAGAGCTGCGACAGGGCGAAAAATGGAGCAAAATGACCGCTCATCAACACATCGCGATCACTAGGCCGGGATTTGTTTGGGTGGCAGACGGAACGGGCTGGCCCTTGCCAGTGGTGCGTGTTGTGGACAGTTTCGTTGATGGTGCCGGATTGCTGGAGGCGCGATTGCTTGGTGCAGTGCGGGTGGCCAGATTTGAAGGTGCTGATGCTGATCTGGGCGAGGCGATGCGTTATGTTGCCGAACTTCCTTGGGCGCCAGATGCAATATTGACCAACCCGTCCATTTCTTGGCGTGAAGTGGACGCGCAAGTTGTGGAAGCAAGGCTGCCCCTGCCCGATGGGGCGGCAATCGTGCAGTTCACCTTTGACGATGTCGGCGACATCGTCGAAGTCTATGCCGAGAAACGCCCCGATACTTCCGAGGGGAAAACCGTGTTGCGCGAATGGCGTGGGTTGTTCAGCTCATATACCGATATCGGCGGGCGTCGCGTTCCGGCAGAAGCGGAAGTCGGTTATGTAGTAGACGGTGCTTACGAGCCGTACTTTCGCGGGCGTGTGACGTCCTATCAGATCCGGCTATGAGGCTTTGAAGCCCTGTCCGACCCCTGAACGCGGGCAGACAGAAACGCAGCGCCTCACCCCCACTTCACATCCCCCAGAAAAATATATCCCGCGCCATAGATCGTCTTGATCAGGCGCGGGTTTTTTGGGTCTTCCTTCAACTTGGTGCGCAGGCGCGAGATGCGGACGTCCATGGCGCGGTCGAAGCTTTCTCCAGCAACGCCGCCCAACGTTTCCTGCATCTGCGCGCGGGAGATCAGGCGCTTGGGGGCGTCAAGGAACAGCCGCAGCACTTCACCTTCGGCGTGGGAAAACGCTGTTTCTTCGCCGCTTTCATCTTCAAGGATGTAGCGGTCGAAATGGGCGGTCCAGCCGTTGAAACGCGCGGTTTGGGACGATTTCACACCTGATTTCGGGCTGCGCAGCCGGGCGCGGACGCGGGCTACGACCTCGGACGGTTCAAAGGGTTTGACGATGTAATCATCCGCCCCCAATTCCAACCCTGTTACCCGATCCTGCACCTGCGTGCGGCCAGAGATGATGATGACCGACGCCCCGCTTTCCAGCGCCAGCCGGTGCACCAGCGTCAGCCCGTCGCGATCCGGCAGACCAAGGTCGACCAGGCAGACATCAGGGGACATGGCGTTCAGCGCGGCCTCGAATTCCGTGGCGCGGGCGAAACTGGCGGTGCGAAAACCAGCGTCTTCAAGCGCGTCAGAAAGCATACGGCGGATTTCAGGTTCGTCATCGAGGATGGCAACCATGGGTTGGGTCATATTCGAACCTCGTCTGACAGAAAGGTGGCAAGCTCGCCCTGCGTAAAAGGCTTGGGCAGAACCGGAAAACCGGCCTCGGCGCGGCGTGGATCGTCCGGGGGAAGGGATGTCATGACCAGCATAGGGACATTTATCCCTGCCGCGCGCAACCCCTTCAAAAACTCCGGTCCGGTCTGCGCGCCTTCCAGCATCACATCGCTGAGGATCAGGCCAAGCCCGTCCAGATCGACAAGCCCCAGCGCCTCTTCTGCCGATGTCGCCTCGATCACCTGATGGCCCATGGTGGTCAGCATGTCACGGACCGAGGTGCGGATATCTTCATTGTCTTCGATCAGAAGAACAAGGCGCGGCGAAATGGGTTGCAGCGGTTTGCGAAGGGGCAGGCGGATTGAAACCACTGCCCCCCCGGTTTCGGCCGAGTTGGACAGTTTCAACTGTCCGCCGGCCACCTTTGTCTGATCATAGACCATGGACAGGCCCAGGCCCGACCCTTCGCCCCCTTTGGTTGTGAAAAACGGGTCCAGCGCGTGTTCCAGGGCCTTGGGCGCGAAGCCGGGGCCGGTATCGGTGACGCGAAATTCCACCCAGGTTTCGCGGATCGGGCGCGCGGTCAGGTGAATTGTGCCCGGTCCCGCCCCGATTGCGTGGGTGGCGTTTAGGATGAGGTTCAATATCCCGTCCTGCACGGCGCCGGCATCCAGAACGATTGGATCACCAAGTTCGGACACGTCGATCTTCAAGTCGATCCCGTCCGGCAAGGTGGACCGTGCCAGTGTTTCCAAGCCACGCAGCATGTCGGGCACTAGGGTGGGTTCGAAATGCAACTCGCGCCGCCCCGAGATCGAGGCGATCCGGTCCAGCAGCGTTCCGCCCCTGCGCACCGCTCTGGTGGTGGCCGCGACCATCTTTTGCGCCTCTTCGCCCAGCGGCATCTGAGCAAGGCGGCTTTGCAGTCCAAGGATGATGGTCAGCAGGTTCGAAAAATCATGCGCGACGCCCGATGTCAGCTGGGCAGCGAGTTCGCGTTTCCGGGTTTGCGTCAAGGCGGCGCGGGCCTGCGCTTCCTGCGTGATGTCCATCGACAGGATATAGACGCCAGTGATCTCGTCGTCATCGTGATCAGGCGTCAAGGCTACTCGGATACGGCGGCCCGATGCATCATCGACCAGCTCGAACACGCTGGGTTCGCCAGTGAAGGCGCGGGCAAAATAGGGCGAGATGCGGTTATAGAACTCGTCGCCCAAGGCCGCGCTTGCATGAAGGCCAACCAGATCACTGGGCCGCCCCGGCATCACATCCCCCAACCGGCGGTTCGAGAACGTGTAGCGCCGGTCACGGTCGATGCGCGCGATGTGGGCAGGCATCATCTCGGCTGTCAGTCGGGTGCGGCTTTCCATTTCGGTCAGTTCGCGCTTGGTTTCCTCCAGCGCCGAGTTTGCCGAAGCCAGCGCCCGGTTGGTCTGTGTCAGTTCCTCTGTGTAAGCGAGCACCTGATCGGATAATTCTTCGGACCGGGCGCGCAACAGCGCCTCTTGCCGCTTGATCGGTGTGATGTCGGTATAGACCGTCACCCACCCGCCCTGAGACAGCGGATGCCCCTCGACCGAGATCACCCGACCGTTGGCCCGCGTGCGCTCCATATAGTGAGGTTCGAACGCCAATGCTTGCTGGACGCGCGAGGTCACAAAAGATTCTATGTCCCCGACCGCGCCATAGTCGCCCCGCTCCGCAAGATAGCGGATGGTGTCGGAAAACTCTGCACCGGGGGTGACAAGGTGATCGGGCAGGTCGAACATCTGTTGAAACTGGCGGTTCCCTACGACCAGTTGCAGTTTGCGGTCATAAATGGAAAGCGCCTGTTGAATAAGGTTCAGACCGGCTTGCGTCAGGGCCGAGGTTTCGGTTGAATTTTTTGCCAACAGTGCCTCCTGTTCCTTGTTTCGCTAGCACCTGAAACGACCTGTGAAAAGGCATTTCAGATGGTGGTTCGGCCCGAAGCCCGCCGTGTAACAATTCGTTAGAATTGCGAAAAAGTGGCGAAACCTTTGACGGCGAAGTTTTTTAGGTCAGGGTTGCAGGGCAAGATTCGCTCTGCGCTCGGGAACGTCGCCCGTACCGACGGTGGGAGGAAAATTTGTCACAGGAACTAGCCGCTCAAGGCGACTTTGCGTCCATTCCTGCGCTGCTTGCGCGGAATGCGAAGAAGTATGGGGATCGCCCGGCCTATCGTGAAAAAGAATTCGGCATTTGGCAAAGCTGGACTTGGGCTGAAGCTGCCGAGGAAATCGAGAAACTTGCCCTTGGCCTTTTGGCGCTTGGGATTGATCGCGGCGACCACGTCGCCATCATCGGGCGCAACCGCCCCGCTCATTACTGGGCAATGGTCGCCGCGCAAAAGGTCGGCGCGGTACCGGTACCATTGTATCAGGACGCTGTCGTAGAAGAGATGGAATATGTGCTGAACCATTGCGGTGCACGGTTCGTGGTCTGTGGCGATCAGGAGCAGGTCGACAAGGTCATCGAGGTGCAGGAAAGCATCAAGCATATCGAGCATGTCGTGTATTATGACAAGCGCGGCTTGCGGAAATACGACCACAGCCATCTGCACTGGTATCGCGACATTCAGGAAGAAGGCCGCGTGGCCCATTCGCGCCTTGAAGGCGAAATGGCAGCCCGCGAAGCCGAACTGACCTATGACAGTAAATGCGTCATGCTTTACACTTCCGGCACGACAGGACGCCCCAAAGGGGTGGTGCTGTCAAACCGCAACATCGTTGAAAGCGCCAAGAATTCGTCAGAGTTCGATAATCTGGGTGTGAATGAAGACATCCTTGCCTATCTGCCGATGGCGTGGGTGGGTGACTTCATCTTTTCGCTGGGACAGGCGATGTGGTGCGGGTTCTGCGTGAACTGCCCGGAAAGCCCGGAAACGATGATGACAGATCTGCGCGAAATCGGTCCGACCTATTACTTCGCACCGCCCCGCGTGTTCGAAACCCAGTTGACCAACGTGATGATCCGGATGGAGGACGCTGGCGATCTGAAATACGCGTTGTTCCACCATTTTCTGGATTTCGCCAAGAAAGGTGCGGGCGAGAAATACGGTATGCCGCGCCGCAAGGTCACGACCCAGAAAAAAACCCTGGAGCAGAAGATTCGCCACGGCTTTCGCTATGCGATGGGCATTGGCTTTGCAACAGAGACAGTCATCGAAAATGTCATCCGGCTGGGCATTGCCAAGCTGCGTTACGGCAAGAATGTGCGCAAACATTTCAAGGCGAAAGACCCGATTGGTCTGAAGCTGTATCGCGGCAATGCGCATGATTATTTCAAGTATCGCTGCGGTGACGTTCTGGTCTATGGCCCTTTGAAAGACACGCTGGGTTTTGGGCGCATTCGTGTGGGCTATACTGCCGGTGAAGCCATTGGCCCCGAGATTTTCGAGTTCTACCGCTCGATGGGGATCAACCTGAAACAGCTTTACGGTCAGACAGAAGCCACCGTGTTCATCACCGTGCAGCCTGATGGCGAAGTGCGCAACGATACCGTGGGTGTGCCAGCACCGGGCGTTGAAATCAAACTGGCGGAGAATGGCGAGATTTTCTATCGCAGCCCCGGCACCTTTGTAGAGTATTACAACAACCCCGAAAGCACTGCGGACACCAAGGACCCGGAAGGGTGGGTGGCCACGGGTGACGCAGGATTCTTTGACAAGACAAACGGTCATTTGCGGATCATCGACCGCGCTAAGGATGTCGGCAAAATGGCCGATGGTCGCCTGTTCGCGCCGAAATATGTAGAGAATAAGCTGAAGTTCTATCCTGATATTCTGGAAGCGGTGGTGTTTGGCAATGACCGTGACATGTGCACGGCGTTCATCAACATCGATCTGACGGCGGTCGGCAACTGGGCGGAACGCAACAACGTCGCTTATGCGTCCTATCAGGAACTGGCCGGACACCCGGATGTGTTGTCGACCATCCAGGAACACGTGGAAACCGTGAACAAATCCGTGGCCGAAGACGAGATGCTGTCAGGTTGTCAGATCCACCGCTTTCTGATCCTGCACAAGGAATTGGATGCCGATGACGGCGAAATGACACGGACCCGCAAGGTGCGTCGCAAGATCGTCGAGGAAAAATACGCTTCGCTGATCGACGCGCTTTACAGCGGGAAATCCGAACAATTCATCGAGACCGAAGTCACATATGAAGATGGTCGGAAGGGCTCGATCAAAGCGACCCTCAATATCCGCGACGCGGCTGTTGTGGGCAACATTCAGGGGATGGCGGCAGAATGACGACAGCGACCGACATGAACGCCGACAGCTATGTCACCGCGGACGGCCGCACGATTGGCGGGGTCGTGATGGACCTGAAAAACATTACGCTAAGATTTGGTGGCGTGGTGGCGATCAAGGACATCAGCTTTGACATCCGCGAAGGTGAAATACGCGCAATCATCGGCCCGAACGGGGCTGGCAAGTCTTCCATGCTGAACGTCATTTCGGGGTTTTATAAACCTCAGGAAGGCGAGGTTTGGTTCCGTGGGTCAAAGCGCCCACCGATGAAACCTTATCAGGTTGCACGGCAAGGTCTGGCGCGGACGTTCCAGAACATCGCGTTGTTTGACGGGATGACTGTGCTGGATAACATCATGACCGGCCGTCTGAACCACATGAAGGCCAACCTGCTTCAGCAAGCGATCTGGAAGGGCAAGGCCGAACGGGAAGAGATTGCGAACCGTGAGATTTGCGAGAAGGTCATCGACTTCCTTGAAATCCAGCATATCCGCAAAACGCCGGTGGGACGTTTGCCATATGGTCTGAAAAAGCGGGTTGAACTGGCGCGCGCACTAGCCGCGCAACCGTCGCTTCTTTTGCTCGATGAGCCGATGGCCGGCATGAACGTTGAGGAAAAAGAGGACATGTCCCGCTTTATACTCGACATGAACGACGAGTTTGGCACCACCATCGCCCTGATCGAACACGATATGGGCGTGGTCATGGATCTGTCCGACCGCGTGGTCGTGATGGATTACGGAAAGAAAATCGGGGACGGCACGCCGGACGAAGTGCGCAACAACCAGGATGTGATCGACGCCTATCTTGGCGTGGCACACGATTAAGGGGGGACTTATGCCTGAACAGCTACTCTTTGCGATGGAAGTCACCCTGAACGGCCTGATGGCCGGGGTGCTTTATGCGCTGGTCGCGCTGGGGTTTGTCTTGATCTTCAAGGCCTCTGGCATCTTCAACTACGCCCAAGGTGTTATGGCGCTGTTTGCAGCGCTCACATTGGTCGGCATCCAACAAGGACAGGTGCCGTTCTCTCACCTGATCAACGCGATTTTCGGTACGGAAGTTCAAAATTTCCCATGGCAAGTCCCGTCACTGATTGCGATCGTGCTGGCTGCGTGCGTGATGATCCTGTTTGCATGGATCGTGGAAAAATACATTCTTCAGCACTTGATCGGACAGCCTGATATCATCCTGTTCATGGCGACCATCGGTCTGGCATATTTCATGGAAGGGTTTGGCGATATAATGTGGGGTGCCGACATCAAGACGCTTGATGTTGGTTTGCCGCAGGGTATGAACATGACCATCGACGAAATCACCTATAATTGGTTCGGCTACGGCTTCTTCATCGACAATCTGGACATTGTAGCGACCGTCGTTGCTGCGCTTCTTGTAACTTCGCTTGTGATCTTCTCGCAGTATACCAAGCAGGGTCGCGCGCTACGCGCCGTGGCGGATGACCATTCAGCGGCTTTGTCGGTTGGCATCTCGTTGCGCTTCATCTGGGTGCTGGTCTGGTCGATTGCTGGCTTCGTGGCCTTGGTCGCGGGCATCATGTGGGGGGCCAAGTCAGGGGTGCAGTTCAGCCTGTCGCTGATTGCGCTGAAGGCACTTCCGGTTCTGATGCTCGGTGGCTTTACGTCGATCCCCGGTGCCATCGTTGGTGGGCTTATCATCGGTGTGGGTGAGCAGTTGTTCGAATTCGCCATCGGACCCATGATCGGCGGCGCAACCCAGAACTGGTTTGCCTATGTGTTGGCGCTTATTTTCCTGATCTTCAGGCCCCAAGGTCTGTTTGGCGAAAAAATCATCGAGAGGGTCTGATACATGTTTTACCGCGAAGCAGGTGACTTCAAAACGTCTTACAGAGACGACAACCAGACCTTCCCGATCCGGCTGGATCGGATGGGTTACTACATACTGATGTTCGTGGCCTTCCTGGTGGTCCCGTTCTTCATCAATGACTATTGGGTCAATGCCGTGTTCGCGCCGTTCCTGATCTATGCAATTGCGGCGCTGGGGCTGAACATACTGACCGGGTATGCCGGGCAGGTGTCGCTGGGCACCGGGGGCTTCATGGCTGTGGGGGCATATGCGAGCTACAAGCTGATGACAGGCTTTCCAGAGGTCAGCATCATCATCCACATTCTGCTGGCCGGTGGGATCACTGCCGTCGTGGGTGTGGCATTTGGTTTGCCGTCCCTGCGGATCAAAGGGTTCTATCTGGCGGTGGCCACGCTGGCTGCACAGTTCTTCCTTGTCTGGGTCTTCAACAAAGTACCGTGGTTTTATAACTACTCTGCATCGGGTCAGATCAACGCGCCAGAGCGGTCAGTGTTTGGTGTCATCGTGACCGGACCCAACACCGAGGCTTGGGCAAAATACATGATCTGCCTTGTCTTTGTTGTCGGGCTGGCATGGGTAGCGCGCAACCTGACGCGCGGCATGATGGGGCGCAAATGGATGGGCATTCGCGACATGGACATCGCCGCCGAGATCATCGGGGTGAACCCCCTGATGGCCAAAATGTCGGCCTTTGCGGTATCATCTTTCTTTATTGGTATTGCTGGCGCGCTGTTCTTCTCGGTTTATCTTGGAGCAGTCGAGGCAGGCGAGGCATTCGGCATCAACAAGTCGTTCCTTATCCTGTTCATGATCATCATCGGCGGACTTGGCTCGATCTTCGGATCGTTTGCGGGTGCGGCCTTCATGGTGCTGATGCCGGTCTTGCTGAAGAACGTGTTGGTGGGCGGCCTTGGCTGGCCGACCGATCTGGCCGCATATTTCGAGTTCATGATCGTGGGTGGCCTGATCGTCATCTTTCTGATCGTCGAACCTCATGGTCTGGCGCAATTGTGGCGACTGACGAAAGAAAAACTGCGTCTGTGGCCCTTCCCGCACTAGGACCCGCGCAATCCATCACACCCCGAGGACCAACGAGGAGAAGGTTCTGGGGGCAAAGCAACGTGACCCGCAATGGGCACATAAATTTGCTAATCTAGGGAGGAAGCAAATGAAATACTCGAAACTCGCAGCGGCCAGTGTCACGGCCCTTATGGCGGCAACCCCCGTCCTCGCAGAATTGGTGTTCCCGTCGCTCAGCTATCGGACTGGCCCGTATGCGGCCGGCGGTATCCCCTATGCGGACGGTTTTGCAGATTACTTCACCCTGCTGAACGAACGTGATGGCGGTATCGGTGGCGTGATGACATCTGCGCCCGAGTGCGAAACAGCCTATAACACTGAAAAAGGTGTGGAATGCTATGAGGCGACCAAGGGTCTGGGCGCGCTGGCGTATAACCCGCTGTCGACAGGCATCACCTATCAGTTGATCCCGAAAGTAACCGCAGATGACATCCCGCTTTACACGCCGGGTTACGGCCGCACATCGGCTGCAAACGGGAAAGTGTTCAGCCACGTGTTCAACTTCCCCGCCAACTACTGGAACGCTGCTTCGCTGGCTGTGAACCACCTGAAAGAGGTGAGCGGCGGCGATTTGACAGGCAAGAAAATCGCGCTCGTCTATCACAACTCGGCCTATGGCAAAGAGCCGATCCGCACGCTGGAAGGCCTTGCAGAAAAGCACGGCTTCGAATTGATGACAGTTCCTGTGGATCACCCTGGTCAGGAACAAAAAGCCCAGTGGCTGCAAATTCGTCGGGAGCGTCCTGATTTCGTAATGATGTGGGGCTGGGGCGTGATGAACCAGGTTGCCATCCAGGAAGCCGCCAATATTCGTTTCCCGATGGAGAATTTCATCGGCGTGTGGTGGTCAGGCGGTGACCATGATGTGACCCCCGCTGGTGAAGCTGCAACTGGCTACAAAGCTGTGACGTTCCACGGTGTTGGATCGGATTATCCTGTCTTTGACGACATCAAGGAATACGTTGTGGATGCCGGCAAAGCCGCAGGTAACGGCGATAACATCGGCAAGGCCCTTTATAACCGTGGTGTCTATGCCGCGATGTTGCTGGCTGAAGCGGCTAAGAAGGCTCAGGAGATCCACGGCACCCCGGACATAACATCGTCGATGATGCGTGATGGTATGGAAGCGCTTGAGATCACCGAGGAGCGGATGACTGAACTTGGGATGCCGGGCTTTGGTCCGTCCTTCTCGGTCAGCTGCGAAAACCACGGCGGCCCCGGCACTGGCGCGATCCAGCAATGGGACGCGGCTGCTGGCAAGTGGTCGCTGATTTCGGATTTTGGACCGTCGGACATGGATGTGATCCAACCGCTGATCGATGAAGATTCGGCTGCTTATGCCGCTGAGAACAACATCGAGGAGCGCTGCAACTAAGCCGCGTGTAAGATATGTCGCTCGGGCCGTTTGGTCCGGGCGACCCCCGGACAACGAACACAAACAGGACGACCGATATGCTGGACGCCGCACAGACCGCAGAAAAGACCGCAAGAAACGCCGGTGAAAACCTTCTGGAGGTCAACAATATCGAGGTGATCTATAATCACGTGATTCTTGTGTTGAAGGGCGTGAGCCTTAATGTGCCCAAAGGCAGCATCACAGCCATTCTGGGTGGCAACGGCGCTGGCAAGACGACCACATTGAAGGCGATCTCGAACCTGCTGCAATCCGAGCGGGGGGAAGTCACCAAAGGCACCATCCTGCACAAGAATGAAAATGTGGCCGAGCTGAACCCTTCGGCGCTGGTCAAACGTGGCGTTATTCAGGTGATGGAGGGCCGCCACTGCTTTGAACACCTGACCGTCGAGGAAAATCTGCTGACAGGAGCCTATACCCGCACCGATGGCAAGGCCGCGATCGCTGCGGATCTTGAGATGGTTTATGACTATTTCCCACGCATCAAAGAGCGTCGTAAAAGCCAGGCGGGTTACACTTCGGGCGGCGAGCAACAAATGGTGGCAATGGGCCGCGCGCTGATGTCGCGCCCCGATATGATCTTGCTTGACGAACCATCCATGGGTCTTGCACCGCAGTTGGTCGAGCAAATCTTTGAGATCGTCAAGAAAGTGAACGAGCAAGAAGGCGTGACCTTCCTGCTGGCAGAGCAAAACACCAACGTCGCGCTGCGCTACGCGCATTACGGATACATCCTGGAGAACGGGCGCGTGGTGATGGATGGTCCGGCCGCCGAATTGCGCGAAAACCCGGACGTCAAAGAATTCTACCTCGGTATGTCGGACGAAGGCCGCAAAAGCTTCCGCGACGTGCGGTCCTATCGCCGTCGCAAGCGTTGGCTGGCCTGACGCCTTCCCGCACACCGACAAAACGTAACGCAGGTCCGGAGGATATCCGGCGATGACAAGAGGTCACTCATGTCCAAGTATTTTGACGCGCTGGAAACCCGTTCGGCGGACGAACGCACAAGCGCATTGATTGACGGCCTCCGCGCTCAGATTGACCGTGCCCGTGCGGCGAAAAACGCCTGTCAACTGGATGGGCCAGAGATCAAATCATTGTCGGATCTGGCAAAATATCCGGTCCTGCGAAAATCCGACCTGAGCAGATGGCAAAAGAAAAGCCCGCCGTTTGGTGGATTTGCCGTCAAGAAACCCGCCCATATATTTCAATCGCCTGGTCCGATTTATGAACCCGGCGGCATCAGCCATGACTGGTGGCGCATGGGGAGGTTCCTGCATGCTTGTGGGATTGGAGAAGGGGATATCGTTCAGAACTGCTTTGGCTATCACCTGACCCCAGCCGGTATGATATTCGAGAACGGCGCGCAGGCCGTGGGTGCTTCCGTGCTTCCTGCCGGTGTCGGTCAGACCGAATTGCAGGTGCGCGCCGCGGCAGATATTGGCACCACGGCCTATGCGGGCACCCCGGACTATCTGAAGATCATTCTGGATCGCGCAGATGCCGACGGCGTCAAACTCAAGATCACCAAAGCGGCAGTAGGCGGCGGGGCGCTTTTTCCCAGTCTGCGTCAGGAATACGCGGACCGTGGTGTAACCTGTCTGCAAAGCTATGCGACCGCTGACCTTGGCAATATCGCTTATGAAAGCGAAGCGATGGAAGGCATGATCGTTGATGAAGGCGTGATCGTCGAGATTGTGCGCCCCGGCACCGGCGATCCGGTGGCATCAGGTGAGGTGGGCGAAGTCGTCGTGACCACGCTGAACCCGGATTACCCATTGATCCGCTTTGCGACGGGCGATTTGTCGGCGGTGTTGACTGGCACCAGCCCGTGTGGCCGCACCAATATGCGCATTAAAGGATGGATGGGTCGTGCGGACCAGACGGCCAAGATCAAGGGCATGTTTGTGCGCCCCGAGCAGGTCGCCGATTTCGTGGCCAAGCACGCAGAAGTTTCAAAGGCGCGCGTCATCGCCACCCGCGAAGGCGAGATGGACGCGATGACCGTGCAGGTCGAAGCAGACGGTGGCGATGCCGAGTCTTACGCGAAATCAGTGGTCGAAACCCTGAAACTTAAAGGTAAGATTGAACTCGTCGCCCCCGGCAGCCTGCCCAACGACGGCATCGTGATCGACGACAAGCGCGTTTACGACTAGATTGAACTGCCATGACGGGTGCCTGCGTTTTTCCGAAACCTGCCGGTTATCTAACTGGCGGGTTTTTTCGTTGAGTGTCGCTGATTTTCACCCAGAATGAACCAATCTGGCGCTTCGGCGTTCTCGTAATATGGTGGAGGTGGGCATGACCCGTCGGTTTCAGATAGCAGTTGCGGCAGCAGCGCTTAGCGGTTTGGCAGGATTTGCAACGGCCAAGGATGCGGCTTTACTGGTGACGCAGAGCGACTATCGGTATTTGGAAGATGTTGTTGGCGTCAAAAACGCAGAGACGCTGGAACGCCGTCTGACGCAGGAAGGGTTCACTTTCCTTGACAGCGAGTCAGAGCGTGCCGATGACACTTGGGACGCGATCTCGGTGTTCCGAACCGAGGCCGAGGATGCGGAGCGTTTGCTGATCTTCTTATCGGGCCGATTTGCCAATAATGGCGATGAAACATGGTTGATCACGCGCTATGCCGAAGATGTCGATGATTTGTCGATTGGCGGCGTAGGTGTTCCACTAAGTGCAATCCTGCGCAGTGTGGCCGACCATCCTGATCGGGCCTTGGTTCTGTTGGCGCCGCAAGGCAGCGGGACGCCCCTGGGAGCCGGATTGTTGCCAGGCGTCGGTCCGATCGAAGCCCCGGAAGGTGTTGGCGTTCTGATTGGGCCAGCGGACGGTCTTGTGCGCTTCGTTGACAAGATCGCATTGACGCCCGATGCAAAAATGCGCAGCGCCCTGCGGGCCAATTATCCGGCGATCGAGGTGTTCGGGGACGTTGCGGACAACACGCCCTTTACGCGTGGTGAGTTGTCAAACGCCGAACGTGCCGAAGCGGCATTGGGTCTGACACGATCGGAGCGCCGGAACGTCCAGCGTGACCTGACCATCCTGGGTCACAGTCCGGGTGGGATTGACGGAATATTCGGTCGGGGATCGCGCGCCGCGATCGAAGCCTGGCAGAAAGATCAGGGGCACGAGACGACCGGCTATCTGAATGCACGACAGATCAAGGCATTGCAGCGACAGGCATCGCGTCGCGCGGCGGAGTTGGAAGAGGCTGCGCGTGAACGTGCGGCGGAAGAGACGCGGCAGGATAACGCGTTTTGGAACAAGAACGGGAAAGATGGCAGCGCCAAAGGGTTGCTGGCTTATCTGAAGAAATACCCAGATGGATTGCACTCTGACGAAGCAAATGAAGCCCTTGCGAAGTTACAGGGTGGAGGTAACGGTAAGGCCAGCAAGATTGAACTTGAAAACTGGAACATTGCAAAGGCTAAAGATACGGTTCAAGCCTATGATACATTTCTGCGCAGGCATCCAAATGGTTATTTTTCAGCTGCGGCTGCGAACAGAATAGAAGAGTTGAAGCAGGCGCAAAGGCGTCAGGCGGAACAGAAGGCGCTGGCCGCCGCCGAGGCATCGCTGTTGAAAAACGGCCCGCTGAGGCTGATCGTCGAACAACGGCTAAGCGGGCAAGGGTTCAAAACCGGGCAGGTCGACGGTGCGTTTGATGCACAAACCCGCAAGGCATTGCGCCAGTATCAGAAAAGTCGGGGTCTTGCCGTTACAGGATTTGTCGACCAGATCACTTTCGCCCGATTGATGATCAACATGTAAGGGAATGCGTCTGTCAGGCGGGGCAGGTCAGGCACATACACCCACACAAAAAAGCCGCCCACCGGGCGGCTTTTTTGATAACGCTGCTGATGTGTTCAGCCCTGACGGGCTTTGAACCGGCGTTGCGTTTTGTTGATCACGTAAACGCGGCCTTTACGGCGCACCACGCGGCAATCGCGGTGGCGGTTTTTCAGCGAGCGGAGCGAGTTGCGAACTTTCATGTTCCTTCTCCTTCAACGCGGCGCTGCGGTTGCGCCTAAGCTACATTATGCCGTTGGACCTTTCGGTCGTCTGGCGGTTCATGGTGGGCGATACTGGGATCGAACCAGTGACCCCTTCGATGTCAACGAAGTGCTCTACCGCTGAGCTAATCGCCCGGAAAATCTTCCCGGACCAATCTATGTGACCGATCCAAAAAACGCGACGCGGGAATACCCGCGCCGGTTCGCGGTTCTATAAAAGGAGTCGTGCCCGTGCGCAAGGGCTTTTGACGAGAGATTTTTTGCCATATTATACATTGTAGAAAAAGGCACAAAGGGCTTCGGATGTCGACACCTCCATACACGCTGACATTGCCGAAGGCGCACACAACCAGTGTTGTCTTTGCGTCGCCCCATAGCGGTCGAGATTACCCACCCGCTTTCATGCGAAACAGCGCGCTTGATGAACAGGCCCTCCGCTCATCGGAAGACGCTTATGTTGATCAGTTGTATGCGGCGGTCCCGGATCATGGCGCGCCGTTTTTGATGTCGAACACGCCGCGCGCCTATGTCGACCTTAACCGCGGGCCTGAAGAATTGGACCCGGCTCTGATCAACGGACTGCGTCGGGTCGATCACAATCCAAGGGTATCGTCGGGTCTGGGGGTTGTTCCGCGCGTTGTTGCAGGCGGGCGGGCGATCTATCGGGGCAAAATGTCCTTGGGTGATGCGCAATCACGTCTGGCGACGCATTGGCACCCTTATCATACGGCGCTGCAATCCCTGCTGGATCGCAGCAACGCGATGTTCGGAGAGGCGATATTGATTGATTGCCATTCGATGCCGCACGAGGCAGTCGCCAGCCTGAGCAAAGGTGCAAAGCGCTGTCCACAGATCGTTCTGGGCGATCGTTATGGCGCGTCTGCCGCGCCAGAAATCGTTGGTCGCGTCGAAGACGCATTTGTCCGTGGAGGGTTTGACACAGCGCGTAACACACCTTTCTCGGGCGCATATATTGCGCAACATTATGGGCGTCCGTCACGTGGGCAACACGTCGTTCAGGTCGAAATTGATCGGTCGCTTTATCTGGACGAGCGCATGGTGCGCCCAAATGCCAATTTTGCACATATCCGGGCAAGATTGGCGTCCGTGATCGCCGAAATTGCCGAGATCGGGCGGAGCGAAACCGCATTGGCTGCCGAGTAATCTCAGCGAATACCGCGACCCTTGACGATACTGCCATCTCCGAAACGGGCGCGGATTTTGTCCGTCGCTCGTTCCGCCGCGCGTCGCTTCGCGGCGTAGGGGTCAAGCAGATCGTCGCTGAGATCGGCATTCTCGGCCGAGCCAAGGTGGCTAAGCCCCACACCGATCAACCGAAACGGCCCCTTGTCGACAACCGTGTCCAGCAATGTACGCGCCGTTCGATAAATCCGGTCCGAGGACTGTGTGACATCCCCCAGATTGCTTTGCCGGCTCAGCGCGCGAAAATCGGCGCGTTTCAGTTTCAGCGTCACAACCCGACCGGCCAGATCACGCGCTTTGGCACGGTCCGATACCTTTTCGGACAAACGCCACAGATGGCCGTCCAGAAGGTCAATGTCTGATGTGTCCTCGAAAAACGTGGTTTCGTTCGAGATTGATTTGACTGGCGCATGGGCTGAAACGCGTCGCTTGTCTTCGCCTCGCGCCAGATGCCAAAGCCGTTCACCCATCCCGCCAAACCGCGTGATCAGGTCGGGTTTTTCCCAACGCAGAAGATCGGCGAAGGTGCGAATGCCTGCCTTTTCCAGTGCCGCCTGACTGACACCGCCCACGCCCCAGATCAGGCCGACGGGTTTGTCGCGCAGAAAACGCGCGGTTTCTTCCTTGCCGATCACGGAAAATCCGCGCGGTTTGTCCAGATCAGAGGCTACTTTCGCCAAGAACTTGTTGTGACTCAGCCCGATGGAACCGCTTAGCCCCAATTCGTTCTGCATACGTTTGACCAAGCCTGCCAGCATTACGGCAGGTGGCGCGCCATGCAGTTTCTGGGTGCCGGTCATGTCCAGAAACGCTTCGTCCAGCGACAGCGGTTCGATTGACGGGGACAGATCATCCATCATTGCGCGGATCTGTCTGGACACCGCCGCATAGTGGCTTCCGCGCGGTTTGATCACCACGGCATCAGGACAAAGCTTCAGCGCTTGAAACATAGGCATGGCAGACCGCACCCCGCGAATGCGCGCAACATAGCAAGCGGTTGATACGACACCACGTTTCCCACCACCGATAATCACAGGCTTGTCCGCCAATTCGGGATTGTCGCGCTTTTCGACCGAAGCGTAAAACGCATCGCAATCCATATGCGCAATGGTCAGGTCAAAAAGCTCGGGATGCGACAGCACCCGCGGACTGCGGCAGGACGGGCAGCGGCGGCCATCATCGAATTGGGTCAGGCAATCTCGGCACAAAGCGGGCATAAGGTATGGTAACTTATCAGCGGCGTGGCTCAAACATTTGGCGGACCAAAGGTGGCACATGGAATTTAGTGGCGCGAAGCTTGTGTTGCTGATTGGCGGTCAGGTGGCAACCCTGTTGCGCGATGATTTCGCAAACATCCCGTATCCCGACATGTGGGATTTTCCGGGTGGCGGGAATGAAGCGGGCGAAACCCCCGAACAATGCGTGCTGCGCGAAACCCATGAAGAATTAGGGTTAATGCTGAACGAAGAAGATCTGATCTGGCGACAAACTTTCGAAAGTCCGACAGTCCCCGGAACTTTTACGTGGTGGTTTGCCGCGTCCCTGCCAGAAACGTGCATGCAAGACGTGGTGTTTGGCGATGAAGGGCAGTGTTGGACTTTGATGGAGCCGTCAAAGTGGCTGTCGCACCCGAAAGCGATTGCTCATTTCAAGCCACGATTGCAAACTGCACTTGCCGCAATTGCGGAGCAATACGTTGTATATCCGGCTAAATGACGCCATCTTCATTTTAATTATCGGACAGTGAAAGGTTCTTTCCATGAATGACATCCCCGCAGATTTACTTGGCGGAAACAGTGTGCTGCTGTTGTTGGCGGCCTTCCTGATCGTCGTTGTCCTTTTGGGCGTCAAGATCGTGCCGCAAAGCCAGAAATTCGTGGTCGAACGGTTCGGACGCCTGCAATCGGTTCTGGGGCCGGGGATCAACTTCATCGTGCCGTTTCTGGATCGTGTGCGCCACAAAGTGTCAATCCTTGAACGCCAGTTGCCGACGGCCAGCCAGGACGCGATCACCTCGGACAACGTGTTGGTTCAGGTTGATACCAGCGTGTTCTATCGTATTCTTGAACCTGAAAAGACAGTCTATCGTATCCGCGATGTGGATGCGGCGATTTCAACCACGGTTGCCGGGATTGTCCGGTCGGGCATCGGCGAGATGGAGTTGGATGAGGTCCAATCCAACCGCCAGCAACTGATCGCGAAGATCAAGCAGCAGGTCGCAGATGCCGTCGACGATTGGGGGATAGAGGTGACGCGCGCCGAAATTTTGGACGTGAACTTGGACAATGCCACGCGCGAGGCCATGCTTCAGCAGTTGAACGCGGAGCGGGCCCGCCGGGCGCAAGTCACCGAAGCGGAAGGCAAGCGTCGCGCGGTTGAACTGGCCGCCGATGCAGAGCTTTATGCCGCCGAGCAGACCGCCAAGGCTCGCCGCATTTCAGCTGATGCCGAGGCATACGCGACCGGGGTCGTCGCCAAGGCCATCGCCGAGAACGGGCTTGAAGCCGCACAGTATCAGGTTGCCTTGAAGCAGGTCGAAGCCCTGACAGCGGTCGGAAAGGGCGAGGGCAGACAGACCATCATCCTGCCTGCAAATGCGCTGGAGGCGTTCGGGGATGCCTTTAAGCTGTTGAAAGGAAAGCCATGATGTTTTGGGCGACATGGTGGGTCTGGGTCGCTGTGGCAATTGCCCTGGGTATTCTTGAAATGCTGGCCCCTGGTTTCATCTTCCTTGGATTCGCGGTTGGCGCTGCCGTTGTAGGGTTTTTGCTGTTTTTTGGAATAGCACCCGGCCTGCCGTGGATGCTGGTTCTGTTCGCGGCCATTTCGCTGGCAACATGGCTGGTTTTGCGCCGGGTTGTTGGCGTGCGCAAAGGGCAATCGAAACGCATCGACATCGACATCAACGAGTTATGATTGTCAGGTGCCGGGGCTGGCGGCCTCGGCGTCGAACAGGAAAGGTATCTGTTCCGCCATCGTGCCGCCCTTCAACAGCCAGCTTAGACCAAGTGACCACAAGGCGACGCTTTCTGCCCAGAAGGTGAATGACCATGCGGCGTCCCAAATTCTTCCGTGCTCGGGCAGGAAGATCTTGACCACGCCGATCAGGATCACCATCGCAATGATCGTCCAGCCAAAGAAGCGATAGCATTGATTGCGTCGTTTCTTGTGCCGACCAAGATTTTCCACCGAGCAGCGGGTGAACAGCCGGATGGATGTGATGCCCATGAAGATCAGGAAAATGCCTGCAGCCGAAAAATGGATGTTCTGTTGCAACTGGTCCATTGATGGTGGGATGAGCCGATCAAACAGCGCCAACGGTTGATAGCAATTTTCGCGATAGCAAAGCGTCGGGATGAACGCCGTTGTGAACACCGCGACGCCTGAAATACTGGAGACCATGCGGTCGGTCAGCACTTCGTTCGGCCTGCGTGAATACCCCTCATAGGCGACCAGAAACAACCCGACACCGGCTGAGGCCGACACGAACACTTCGCGCAGTTCGGTGAAGAAGAAGGCCGAGATCGAGCGCTGCATTGGCACGTTGAACAGATAGACATTGGCAAGCAACACAAACGGCAGCGTCAGCCCTATCGCCCCGATCGCACGCCGAAGTCGCAACACGGTGGACATGTCGGGGTTGGGGCGTGTGTCAGGCATGGGGCACCTCGGAGTAGCTGTCGCCGGCGTCAATTGTTATGTGTGCCGCAGCAAAGCACATCAGGCCCTATGTTCGAAACTTTGTTTGCACCGCGCAAGGCGGCATGTCCTGTCATTGGCTCACGATTGTACGAGCGATGCGTGACCGGGCTGACCGGAGAGGGCGATCTAGCTTTGGTTGGCTTGCCGGGCCTGAGGTGAGTTCAATTCGGCAATGATTGCTTCGACCGCTGCTTTCGGGTCTTTGGCGTTCCGTATGGGGCGGCCAACCACGATATGGTCAACACCATCGGCGATGGCCTGCGCCGGGGTGGCAATCCGCTTTTGATCACCCAGCTCAGCGCCAGCCGGGCGCACGCCCGGGGTGACGATCAGTTTGCCGTCTGCCTCGGGCAGGGCGCGGATCAACCTGGCCTCTTGTGGTGACGCGATGACGCCATCCGCACCGGCGTCCAACGCGCGGGCGGCACGTTCCAGAACCAGATCCCGAATGTTGCCGGGCTTGATCAGCGCAGCATCCAGATCGTCGCGATCCAGCGATGTCAGGATGGTCACGGCAAGGATCTTCATGTCACTGCCGCCCTTGCCCTCCTGTGCGGCGCGCACCACGTTGGGATCGCCATGCACGGTCAGGAAATCCAGATCGAACTGCGACAGCCCGCGCACGGCAGCTTCGACAGTGTTGCCGATGTCAAACAGCTTCATATCCAGAAAGATCTTTTTGCCCTGTTCGCTTTTCAGCTCGTTGGCCAGCGCCAACCCGCCGCCCGTCAGCATACCCAGCCCGATTTTGTAAAAACTCACGACGTCGCCCAGTGACTCGGCGAGTTGCAGGCCTTCCAGCGCATTGGGGACATCAAGGGCAAAGATCAGGCGGTCATCAGACATGGAAAGTTCCTTTTTGCGCAGTTGGCCCGTCCTAACTGCCGCCAACGACAATGGCAATTGATCGTTGTTTGGATGACGATGCGACGGGCTGAAAAATGATCAGTTTCGGGTCAATCGACCCATCCGTCGTCTTGCATTTTTCCGACCCGTTCCCATCTTTATTGCGAGGCCCGAAGGGATGTGCTGCAACGGTGGGCATTCCAACTGCGGGCGCTTTAAAAGGAGAGTGATATGGACTTGAACAAGTTCACCGAACGGTCGCGTGGTTTCATACAGGCCGCACAGACCATCGCAATGCGCGAAAACCATCAACGTCTGGTTCCCGAGCATCTGCTGAAAGCCCTGATGGATGATGAAGAAGGGATGAGCGCCAACCTGATCCGCAAGGCAGGTGGGTCGCCAGAACGTGTCCGCGCCGCCGTGGACGAGGCCATCGGCAAGCTGTCGAAGGTGACAGGTGATGCCGCCCAGGTTTACATGGACAACGCCACCGCTCGCGTTCTGGACGAGGCGCAGAAACTGGCCAAGCAGGCCGGGGACAGTTTTGTTCCCGTCGAACGGCTGTTGACCGCGTTGGCGATGATCAAATCCAAGGCGCGCGACGCGTTGGATGCTGGCGCTGTTGATGCCAAGAAACTGAACGCTGCGATCAATGCGGTGCGTCAGGGGCGCACGGCTGACAGTGCCAGTGCCGAAGACAGCTATGAAGCTTTGTCGAAATATGCCCGCGACCTGACCGAAGCAGCGGAAGAGGGCAAGATTGACCCGATCATTGGTCGTGACGAAGAAATTCGTCGCACCATGCAGGTACTGTCGCGCCGCACCAAGAACAACCCGGTTTTGATCGGTGAACCCGGTGTCGGTAAGACGGCCATTGCCGAGGGGCTGGCCCTGCGCATTATCAATGGCGACGTGCCGGAAAGCCTGCGCAACAAGAAACTGCTCGCTCTGGATATGGGCGCGCTGATTGCCGGTGCGAAATACCGTGGCGAGTTCGAGGAGCGCATGAAAGCGGTTCTGGGCGAAGTGACTGCCGCGGCTGGTGAAATCATCCTGTTCATTGACGAAATGCACACGCTGGTTGGGGCCGGTAAGTCGGATGGCGCGATGGATGCCGCCAACCTGATCAAGCCTGCGCTGGCGCGCGGTGAACTTCACTGTGTCGGGGCCACCACGCTGGATGAATACCGCAAGTATGTCGAGAAGGATGCTGCTTTGGCCCGTCGGTTCCAGCCGGTGATGGTGGAAGAACCGACCGTGGAAGACACGATCTCGATCCTGCGGGGCATCAAGGAAAAGTATGAGTTGCATCATGGTGTGCGGATTTCCGATAATGCGTTGGTCGCGGCCGCGACGCTGAGCCATCGCTATATCACCGACCGGTTCTTGCCGGACAAAGCCATCGACCTTGTGGATGAAGCTGCCAGCCGTTTGCGGATGGAAGTGGATTCGAAACCCGAAGAACTTGATGCGCTGGACCGTCAGATCATGCAGATGCAGATCGAAGCCGAGGCCCTGAAACTTGAAGACGACAAGGCGTCGAAAGACCGTCTTGAGAAACTTGAAGCCGAGTTGTCGGATCTTCAGGAAAAATCGTCCTCGATGACCGCCAAATGGCAGGCCGAACGCGATCAGCTTGAAGGTGCGCGCGGCTTGAAAGAGCAGTTGGATCGCGCCCGTGCAGAACTGGATTCCGCCAAGCGCGAAGGCAATCTGGCCAAGGCCGGTGAGCTGTCCTATGGCGTTATTCCAAGCCTTCAGAAGAAGTTGGAAGAAGCCGAAAGCGCCGAGAGCGATATGATGGTCGAAGAGGCGGTGCGGCCCGAGCAGATCGCGAGTGTGGTCGAGCGTTGGACGGGTATCCCAACCTCGAAAATGCTGGAAGGCGAGCGTGAGAAGCTGCTCAGAATGGAAGACGAGCTGCACAAGCGTGTGATCGGTCAAACGTCGGCCGTGAAAGCCGTGGCGAACGCCGTGCGCCGTGCGCGTGCCGGGCTGAACGACGAAAACCGTCCGCTTGGATCTTTCCTGTTCCTTGGGCCGACCGGTGTCGGTAAGACGGAACTGACAAAGGCCGTGGCTGAATACCTATTTGACGACGACAACGCGATGGTTCGTGTGGACATGTCCGAGTTCATGGAGAAGCATTCCGTCGCCCGTCTGATCGGCGCGCCTCCGGGCTATGTCGGCTATGACGAAGGTGGGGTGCTGACCGAAGCGGTGCGACGTCGGCCCTATCAGGTGGTGCTGTTTGACGAAGTCGAAAAGGCGCACCCCGATGTGTTCAACGTGCTGTTGCAGGTTCTGGATGATGGTGTTCTGACCGATGGTCAAGGGCGCACCGTGGATTTCAAGCAGACACTGATCGTTCTGACCTCGAACCTTGGGGCGCAGGCGCTGAGCCAGCTTCCCGATGGAGCGGATGCGTCAGATGCCAAGCGTGACGTGATGGATGCGGTGCGGGCCCACTTCCGCCCCGAATTCCTGAACCGTCTGGATGAAACGATCATCTTTGATCGGCTTAGCCGGAATGACATGGGCGGCATCGTCGATATCCAGTTGGAGCGTCTGACCCGCCGTCTGGCCCGTCGCAACATAGCCCTTGAACTGGACGATGGCGCGCGCAAATGGCTGGCCGATGAAGGCTACGACCCGGTGTTTGGCGCCCGCCCTTTGAAGCGCGTTATTCAACGTGCGCTTCAGGACCAGTTGGCGGAAATGATCCTGGCCGGGGATGTGATGGATGGTGACACGATCCCGGTTTCTGCCGGGGTGGATGGCCTGATAATCGGGGATCGAGTTGCAAGCTCGAACCAACATCCGCCGGAAGACGCGGTCGTTCACTAATCCCGTCCGTTAAAACAAATGAAAGCCCCGCCGGTGAGAACCGACGGGGCTTTGCCGTGAGTGGGGAAGAGGCAGAGAGCCCTTACATCTCGCTTGGGATCGAGCCAGCTTCCTGGGCTGCTGCAAGTTCGTCAGCGTCCAGAGTGCCGCTTGCGTCCGCGTCGGCCGTCGAGAAGTCCTCGGCGGTCACGTCAGGATAAACTGCGACCAGTTCTTCCATCGTGACCTGCCCGTCCTCGTTTGCATCCAAAGCGTCGATGTTGGCAAAAGCTGAAGTCGACCCGGCAATCAGAAGAGCGGCGGCAAGAGATGTGGTTTTCATGCGATATACTCCAAGTTTATTGATCGCACCCAACGTCGGGTGCAGAGAGATAGAAATCACGCCCGATGGTAGGGTTCATCTGAAATGCGCAGCGATGCTCTGTTTAGGCGCTAACCTGCGAGATTGACCTCCACCTACAGGCGAAGTTCCGCAGGGGCGGGTCAAAGGGTCGGAACCCGGCAAAACGGCTCCTATCCAAAGGGAGGTTTTAGGCGATTCGCAGCCGAGAAATCGCATTTCGCGATCACGCGAAGTTTTGTGCTTGTCGGTGGCGTGGACGAAGGTGATTCCGTCTTCACCCCGAATCACGCTACTTCGTCCAGATTGAGTCGCAGTCTTTCCGTTCAGGCACATGGCGCTAGACTCGATCTGCATCACGGAGAGGTTTAGATGCAATCCATGTTCTGGCCATCTTCTGGCCAAGTTCTGGGCGGTGGAACTGTTAGCGCAGGCGTTGTTCTTTATGATTGGCATCGGGTTTCTGGTGCTGGTTGTGCTTTATGCCATCGACCGGTTGCAAACCCATGACGCAGTGCGCCGCAACGAGCCGATGGTCAGCCGGTTTCGGGCGCTGTTCACCAATCCGGGCGAGTTTTTCCGGCAGTATTTCTTTGCGATGGACCGCAAAGAACTGCCATTCAACCGTGCCCAACGGGATTGGGTCAAGCGTTCGGCGTCGGGGCTGGGCAACACGGTGCCTTCGGGTCGACCCGGAATCTGGGTGTTACTGGCACCCCCATCTTTGTGAATGGCGCATTCCCGCCTCTCAGCGATCAGCACTCCCAGACCGAACCGTTTTTGATCGGTCCAACCGCCCGACACACTTATAGCGCGAAATCCATTTTCAATCTGTCAGGTATGAGTTTCGGTGCCTTGTCTCACTATGACCTGAAGGGGTGTAGCGACATTGTCTTTCAGATCGGCACTGCGAAATACGGGGTGCGGGATGCCGAAGGCATGGGCATCATCCAAGAAGTGGAAACCATCGCTCATTCCGTTGGCGTAAGCCAGCCACGCCAGATGGGCCGCCATCATGTTCGTCTGGTGCAGCAGAACGGTCGTTCGGTTCAAATGAACCACATCTATCCTGCCTTCCCCCCTCTTGATTGATGGATTGTTACAATCCTCTGGCGCGGACGTGAGTCATTGTGCTTTGGATTTTCGCGCGTGCTGTCTTAGGTCAAAGGTAGACGAGCATGAGAGGTGTGCCAAATGGCTTATATGAGTAAACTGAAATATTCCGACGTAACGCCGCGCGCGGCGTATATGAACCGACGCCAGTTGATGGGCGGTGCCGCCGGGCTGGCTGCCGGGCTGGCGCTTGGTCCGGTGCTGGGCGCATCGAAATACTCGGTCGATCTTGAGCCCAACACCTTGGAAGACATCTCTTCCTACAACAACTTTTATGAATTTGGCACTGGTAAGACCGACCCGGTCAAATACGCAAGCCAGCTGACCATTGATCCATGGTCCGTCGAGATTGGCGGGATGGTGGATCGACCCGGTACCTATGGGCTTGAGGATATCCTGAAGAAGGTCACGTTGGAAGAGCGCATCTATCGGTTCCGTTGCGTTGAAACCTGGTCGATGGTTGTGCCTTGGGTTGGGTTCGAATTGAACCAGTTGCTGGATCTGGCCGGGGTCCAAGGATCAGCGAAATACGTTGCCTTCGAAACCCTGTTCCGACCCGAAGAAATGCCCGGGCAGAAAACCGTCAGTCTGGAATGGCCCTATCGTGAAGGTCTGCGGCTGGACGAAG
Organism: Aliiroseovarius sp. B-4; assembly: GCF_056857795.1. Classification (NCBI taxonomy): domain Bacteria; kingdom Pseudomonadati; phylum Pseudomonadota; class Alphaproteobacteria; order Rhodobacterales; family Paracoccaceae; genus Aliiroseovarius; species Aliiroseovarius sp. B-4. The sequence goes on along the minus strand of NZ_JBSXNV010000039.1, from coordinate 2,128 downwards.
CACTGCACCCGCTGACGATCATGGCCACCGGCATCTATGATGAACCGATGCCGAAGCAGAATGGTGCGCCCTTGCGCCTCGTGGTGCCGTGGAAATACGGCTACAAGTCGATCAAGTCGATCGTGCGCGTGACTCTGACAGATAAAGAGCCGCAAACCACTTGGAATATGTTGCAACCGAATGAGTATGGTTTCTATTCCAATGTGAACCCCGAGGTCAGCCACCCGCGTTGGTCGCAAGCTTACGAGAAACCGATTGGGGGTGGTCTGTTTGCCAAGCGGCAGGAGACGTTGAAGTTCAACGGATACCAAGAAGAGGTCGCCAGCCTGTATGATGGCATGGACTTGGTGGTGAACCACTGATGACCATGGTTGAACGGATCAACACCGCGTCGCGGAAGGTGCCGGTTTGGGTGCTTTATGTTGCAGGTGCTCTTTGGCCGGCCTGGCTGCTGTATCTTGCGGCAACAGGCAGTATGGGACCAGAGCCTGTCAAAGCACTTGAGCAAGAGCTGGGCCGGCTGGCGCTGAAAGCCCTGATCCTTGGGTTGCTCGTGACACCGTTACGCGCCGTTGCTGGCATCAACCTGATCCGTTTCAGGCGCGCAATCGGCGTTCTGACCTTCTATTTCGTGTCAGTCCATCTTCTTGTGTGGTTGGTGCTGGATGTTCAGATTCTGTCCGAGATCTGGAAAGATATTGTAAAACGGCCGTATATCACTGTTGGGATGGGGGCATTCCTGTTGATGACACCGCTTGCGATCACGTCAAACAACTGGTCGGTGCGCAAGCTCGGCCCGAAATGGCGCAAGCTGCACCGGTTGGTCTATCCCACGGTTCTGCTGGGCGGCGTGCACTTCATCATGGTCGGTAAGACATGGGAAGCTGATGCGCTAATGTATATGGCAGTTATTGTCACGCTGTTGGGTTGGCGGGTCTGGCAGGTTTTGACACGTGCCCGGGTCCAGAAACCAAAGCAGCCCCTTCCAACTTAAAGTCAGCGTAGCCCAAACTTCGTTAGAAGCGCGCTTATCTTGGATGGTTTCACCGTTGTGGGCTTCTTCTCTATCTGATCCAGCACATTCGGCGTGTGATACATTCCTGTGACATCCAAAAATCGATGACCATGATTTTGGCCATTGGGTTTGATCATAATAAACTGTGCCCGATGTGCCGCAACCATTGGTGCATTCTGCGCTTCTGCGAAGTACTGCGCAAAGGGATACACAAAAGTTGGCTCGTACTCGCTGCTATGTTGCCAAATCGTCGGAGAGAAATCATCACCTACAATTATTCCTCCGGGTTTCAGTTTGGGCCAAACTGAGATCAAATCGATGCAGATACCCCTGAGTGTATGATCCCCGTCGATATAGATCAGATCAAGCGATTCATCATTGATCTGGTCTATCATTTCCAATGTCGTTCCCCGAAGTATGACCCGCTTCTGTGCGGCGAAATTGGTGTTCTTAAGTGAGGTTTCATATGCTTCCTCGAACTCCGGTGCGCTTATGTTGAAGGGCTTGTTCCAGTTATCAAGCGTGCGCCACGGATCAAGCATATAATAGGTCTTTATAGAGGGATTTCGCTCAAGAATATCTTTCGCGAATTCACCATGCCATACTCCAAGCTCAAGGATCGTCGGTAGATCAAGCAATTCGATCAGTCGTGTTGTGAGATCTATCCGCGTTTCAGCGGTCTTAGCAATTGCAGCAATGTCGGCGAGGGTGACTTGAGTGGTGTCTGACAATTTGGGCCTCTTTTGGTGTTATTTGGGTGCAACTGTTCAATCATCCGGATCGGATGCGCAAGAAAAGTCTCGGTAGTCTTGAGCGACATTCAGATTCAGCGTCGGAATTGAAGGTGAAATAGGGCAATAGGAAGGATTGATCCCGATCGAGTAATAATCTTAAATTCTGAAGCTGGCACTGATGTTGAAAATTACGCCAACACGTTAAAAACACACCGAAAATCAGAAAAATACAAAAAGATGCGTTTTTCTCAAAAAAGGGGTTGCGACTCTTTTGCGTTGGGCCTAGAACCCCCTTCACCGGCGGCGCTGAGGCGCGGTTGGGTCGCTGGACTGGCGGTTGCGGAAGCGGCGGCACGGGTCAGCGGATAGGATTTTTGAG